>NZ_JEOE01000034.1 GCF_000708885.1 Cellulomonas sp. HZM
CCCGCACCCAAGCTCTGGGTCGCGTCCGCGAGCCGTTCCGCGCAACCAAGTGCTTGGTCGCACGCCCAGCACCGGGTCAGACGAACGAGCGGACGTGGGCCACGATCGCGTCCGCGGCCGACTCGATCTCCGCGAGGCAGGTCTCGAAACCCGAGCGGTCGCCGTACCAGGGGTCGTCGACGTCGAGCAGGTGCTCCGGGCCGTCCGTCGGCGCCGCGGGGTCGAACGAGCGGTACATGCGAACGCGGTCGTCGCCGCCGAGCCGCCGCAGCGCGCGGGCGTGGGCCGACGTCATGGCGAGCACCAGGTCGTGCGACGTGAGGTCGGACGCGACGACCTGCCGCGCCCGGTGCCCGTCGCCGGTCGGGTACCCGTGCTCCGCGAGCACGGCCCGCGCGCGGCGGTCCACCCCGTGCCCGTGCTCCTCGTCGCTCACGCCCGACGAGTCGACGAACACCTCGTCGCCCAGCCCGGCCGCCTCGAACCGCGCACGCAGCACGATCTCGGCCATCGGCGAGCGGCAGATGTTGCCGGTGCACACGGTCATTAACCTATACACCTACGGACACTCCAACTCGAGTCGCTGTCTACCTGCGCATCTCCCATGATCGCAGCGGCGAGGCGTTGGGCGTAGCCCGACAACGCGAGGGATGCGAGCAGCTTGCGGCAGCGCGTGGCTGGACCATCGTCGGTGTCTAGGAGGACAACGACATCTCCGCGTGGTCCGGGCTGCATGGACCGGGATTCGAAGCGCTGCTCGCGGCGCGCGAGGGGGATCGTGAGACGGAACGGCCGGAGCGAAACGTAGGTGTGACGGCTAAGCGATACCCCTGTCGCAGGGCTCCCGCACATTGGACCCGCGGCACGCCTAGACCGCTACGCGACTACGGGCGTGCAGAATTCTCAGTCGATCTCCGTCGCGGAAGATCGGGGACGAATAGGGAACGAATCACAGCCGCAAGGCAATCCCGGTCACAAGGTCGTTCGCGCAGAAGCCGTCTCGCCAAGCTGCGCACCGACCGGTTCTTGGGCATGCTCGGTTGAATTATCTTCGGAGTCGAGATCGCGGAGCAGAATGTCGGGCAGCATCTCGGCGTATTTCTGTCGCATTCGCTCGACACTGTGATCCCGCGACGCCTGCCAATCGAGGTTTTTCTGAACGAATTTGTGACGATGGTTCGCGTCACGCAGAATCTCAGACCACAACTTTACCCAGATTGTGTACTGCTTCGTGTGCTGGATAGCACCGATCGGCGCGGTTTGCTGGCGGCGGCGATTATCGACGTAGGAGTCGACCTCATCACCGATGATCCAGAACTCCCAATGCGTCGTCTCGGTATCGAATCGGTTGTCCTGAAGAACCGCGTCGGCGTACATCTCGATCTGGTTAAGTTCCTTGATCGTCAACTTGACTTTCGGACGCTTCAACTCGACCACCAGGTGCTCAAGCCAGTTCTGCTGGACTTCGGCTGCGCGCCAAAGCACGAGGTCAGGACGACCTTCGCGACCGTCTCGCAACAGAGCAGGGTTCTCCGGGTCCTCAGCGACGCTGACGTCCTCTCCGAGCAGGTGCAGGTGCTCGCGGAGCACCCGGCTCAGACGCTGGTCGCTGGTCGAGACGCTCCATTCCTCCCCGAACACCCACGGTTCCGCCTCGAGGAGTCGGTGCAGGTGGTCACGCTCCAAGGTCGCCTTCTTCGCTTCCTTCTCCCAGATAATGGTGTCCAGCAGAGCGAGGAAATCGAGCCGGTCTCCGATGACCCTGCTGGCACGCAACATGTTCGAGAGGCTCGTCCGGTTGAGGAGCGCGTCGAACTCTGCCAACTCCTCCTTGGAAAGTCCGATGACGTCCTGTAGCACGCGCTTGAGACTGCCGGGGTCGTTCTCCGTAGCCTCGCGGATCAGCGTTAGTGCGAGTTTCTTACCCTTCGGCTTAGACTCGTTGATTACGCGGGACGCAGCGAGAGCTACGATGTCAAAGGTCTCACGCTTGATGCTCTCTGTCTCGTTAGCAGGCTCACCCTCGAAGGGATAGACGGCTTCGTCCTGCCACTCCTTGATGACTTTTTGCTTGAGCGAATCTTCGCGCTCCTTGAAGTGGAGCTTTAGTTTCTCCTTGACTGCTTCGAGCACGGGTGCGGCATCGCCACCACCCATCTCGGCAAGCATCCAATCGTGCTTGATTTCCCGGAACTTGCTCCACTTTGTGTATGCGGTGAACTGATGATCCTTCGCGTGGATTCGCGCCGGGACCTCGGCGATGCTCATTCCTTCTTCATCGCAGAAGAAAATTGCGCGATCGACCGCGCGGTTCCATTCGATGATACTCAGCTCGACTGGCGCTTCCTGGAACTCACCCAGTGAGTAATCCGTGGTGGAGGTGATCAGTTTCTGGGGATCGATCCGCTTGTTCCAGAAGCAGATTTCCACTTTCGGGTAGCGCGTGAGGTATAGCGCGAACTGCGCGGTGAGCAGGTCCGGCACCGTCTCCCGCAAGAGCCAAGTCTGAGCCTCGGCGGTCGGGACCGTAATGCGAACGCTTGTCCCCGTCTCGTCGGTCGCGTCCAGAGGGTCGACCTCGATACCGAACCCTTGGAGATCGCTGCGAGTCCCTTCGATGCGCACCCGCTTGCGCGTGCCGTCTTCCTGGTCTGCGACCGACTCCCACACCGCCCGATTGCCGAGACCGTAGGCGGCGTACCTGCCTCGTCCCTTGTGACCATGCAGGACACGCTCGCCCTTGGTCTTCTCGGCTGTCCGCTTCCAGGAACCACCGATTCCACTGAAGCCTGCCTCTGCCTCTTCAAGGGTCATGCCAGTGCCGTCGTCCCTGACGGTGATGGCGTCGATGCCACCTGCGGCGTTCTCCTCGATGGCGACCTCGATCCTGTTCGCGTCAGCGTCGAGCGCGTTGAGGATGAGTTCGATCAGCCCGAGGCGCGCGTCTTTGATAAAAGACTCAAGCAGATCGTCCTTGGCTTCGACTCTGAGACGGCGCATGTCGGTCATTCAACCAGGGCAGCGGGTGCTGGTCAGCCACTTCGGACAGTCCGATCGAGCCAGCCTGGTGCACGCGCTCGCACAGGTTGTCCATCGCGGGCACGGGATCTTGGCTAAGCGCTCCGGGAGTCAGGGCACGGAGGTCCGTGCGCCTGGGAGTCGTCATCGCAGGTGGGCGCCCCGCTTCCCGCCTCCTGCCGGAGGACGGCGTGATCATCACCTGTTCAGTCCGCGCGAGTCGCCCGACAGTTCGGCGTGGTGATCACCCCATGCAGGTCCACGCACCGCCAGCCGAGTCCTGCGCCCGAGCGGCCTGCCACCTGAGCGCTGTGCCATACAGAATCGACGTATGCCCGAACGAACTCCCGATGCTCGTTCCCGTACACTCCGACATCGTCGGAGCAACAGTGGGAGGTCTGATCGTGCACCAGACTTCCCGTAGACGCGATACCCGGAACGAGCAACGAGCCCGACGCGTCGCGCACCTCATCTCCGCCTACCGGCGGCTCATCGCAGCATCGCAACGCACCTCGCCGGAGCGGCACGCGTCCGACTTGGCGTCCGCCATCGCGGATGTGATGCTGCTGGCCCAGCCAGCTGAGGGAGACGCGGCACGGCGATTCATCGTCTCGCTTCGCTAGCGACGGCAGCGCAACCTCCACCCCCTGATCGTCGCCCTGCGCACAAGCCTGCGTCAGGAGTTGTCACTCGCAGACCTGCCGCTCCCTCAGCCCTACAACCTCCGGGTGGCCCCGCATAGGGAAGGCTGACCGCAGTCGCCCGGTCCGACCCAAAGCCTGGCGCGCGTAGGTTCACTGATTGACGACCGTGCGCACGGTCATCACGCGGTAGGTCATCGGTCGCGTGCCGCCCGCTCAGTCCCGCGCGGTGAGGACGACCGGCCCGTCCTTCGTGATCGCCACCGTGTGCTCCGCGTGCGCCGCGATCGAGCCGTCGGCCGTGCGGATGGTCCACCCGTCGGGGTCGATCGTGTAGCCGTCGCCGCCCGCCATGAACCACGGCTCGATCGCGATGACGAGCCCGGCCTGCAGCTTCATCCCGGTGTGCGCGCGCCCGAGGTTCGCGACATGCGGGTCCTCGTGCATCGTGCGACCCACGCCGTGCCCGCCGAAGTCCCCGTTGATCCCGTAGCCGGCCGCGCGCCCGATGCGGCCGATCGCGTGCGACACGTCGCCCATCCGCTTGCCGGGTCGCGCCTGCGCGATGCCCGCCGCGAGCGCCTTCTCGGTCGTGTCGATCAGCCGCGTGGCCTCGTCGGTCTGCGTGCCGATCTGGAACGTGAGCGCCGAGTCCGCGACCCAGCCCTGCACCTGCGCGGCGAAGTCGATGCTGAGCACGTCGCCGTCCGCGAGCACGTGGTCCGAGGGCAGGCCGTGCAGCGCGGCGTCGTTCACCGACGTGCACAGCACGCCCGGGTACGGCATCGCGCCGAACGACGGGTGGTATCCCAGGTACACCGAGTGCGCGCCCGCGTCGTCGATCATGCGGTGCGCGTGCGCGTCGAGGTCCTTGAGCGTCATGCCCTCGCGCGCGACGTCTCGCAGGGAGGACAGCACGCCCGCGACGAACTTTCCGGCGGGGCGCATCGCGGTGATCTCGGCGGGGGTCTTGAGTGCCACGTCCCCCACCCTATGCACGGTCGCCTGGTGGCGGCCCCAGAGGTCAGGCCGAGGTGTCGACGATCGTCGCGGAGGCGGCCCGCTGCTGGATCGACTCGCACGCGGCGACGGCCGAGGACCTCGACTCGTACTGCTGGCTGTGCGCGAGCGTGTTGCCGTTCGACGCGACGATCCGGAAGAAGTACTTGCCGTTGTCGCTCTTGACGATCTCGAACTTCACGACGACCTCCTGGTCAGCACCGTTGCTGGACGGGACCAGACTGCCGTCCCGACCGGGTCGTCGCCACCGGTCCGCATCCGCGCCCGGGCAGGGAACAGCCCGTGGGCCGGACCCCGGTCAGGGGCCCTGCCGCGATGGACGAGATCGCGGCTCCCACGGGCTGCGGTGACTGCCGCGGATTCGCTCGTCGCTGCCGGCTGACCGGCGGGCGCCGGGCGGATCTGGCAATCCGTCCGATGTCTCGGGCGACTAGCGGGCAGTCACCTCACGCGTCCAGGAAGACTTCATGTCTCGGACCACCTCCTTCCAGTGTCCGACGACCGTACGTCCGCTCGTCGGCGCTGCCAAGAGGTTTTACGACGAGCTCCTACGACGACTGCGCGAGCCACTGCGCGTACGTGCGCCGGCCCTCGGCGTGCTGCGGGGTCAGGTGCGCGCCGGCGCGCAGCGCGCGGAACGCCTTGCCCGGGAAGGGCAGCTCGACGACGCGGCGGTCGACCCCGTGCGCCGCGTACGTCATGCGGGCGAGCTCTCCGGCGGGGATCACCTCGGGCCCGCCGAGGTCGTCGACCCGCCCGGACGGCCCGGCGTCGACGAGGTCCACGAGCCGCTGCGCGACCTCCTCGACCGCGACGGGCTGGTCGGCGACACCGCGCGGCAGCAGCGTGATCCCGCCGACCGTGAACCGGTCCAGCAGGAACGGCACGAACGAGTGGAACTGCGTCGCGCGCAGCACGCTCCACGGCACGCCGCCGTCCGCGATCAGCTCCTCGACCTGCAGCTTCGCCCGGTAGTAGGAGTAGGGCACCCGGTCGACGCCGACGATCGACACGTACACGACGTGGCCCACGCCGGCCGCCCGCGCCGCGAGGAGCAGCTGCGCGGCGGCCTGCACGTCGTGCTCGGGCTGCCGTGGCTCGCTCGCGCAGTGCACGACCGTCTCGACCCCGTCGAACGCCTCCGCCAGCCCCTCGCCCGTGACCAGGTCGCCGACGACGTCCCCGCGCGTACGGCTCAGCACCCGCGCCGGCGTCGCACGCCCGCGCAGCAGCTCGACGACGTGGGAGCCGAGCACCCCCGTCCCGCCCGTGACCAGCACCGTCATGCGGCCAGCGTAGGGGCGCCCGGCCGACGAGCTCAGCGCCAGCGGACCGTCACCTGCCGGTCGTCCGCGTTCGTCCAGCCCGAGTACCCGCCGGCCGCGACGTTCCACGTGGAACCGACGGGCACCGTCCACACGGCACCGTCGTCGCGCCACCGCACGAGCACCCGGAGATCGTCCCGGGGAGCGTCGGCCGTCCACTGCACTGTCTCGTCGGTCACAGCGATCTCGCCGAGATCACCGTCCACCACCTGGGGGTAGCGCGAGAGCGCGCCGGTCCGGACGTCGAGCAGGTACACCCGCCCCTCGACCGCGAACGCGATGCGCGAACCCGACGCGCCGGGTTCGGCGCCGAACGTGCGGTCGGCGCCGAACCTGAGGAACGGCTCGGGACCGGCGGCGCCGAGCCACGCGAGGGCGGAGGGCGTCAGGTGCTCACCCGTGCCGTCGTAGACGGACACCGCGATGCGACCGTCGACGACGAGCGGCTTCTGGGCTCCCGTCGCCTCGACCCGGACCGCCCCGCTGCCGTCCACCGGCGCGGACACCACCTCCAGCTGGCTCGGCTTCGTGACGTCCCACCGCGTCGCGACGTCCCAGTACACGCGCCCGTCGTGGAGCGCGAGCCGCATGTCCGTGCCGCCCTCGTCCCCGTCCTTCACGTGCGGGAAGACGTCCTCGAACTTCGCGACGAGGTGCACCTTGCCGGTCGAGGCATCGGCGGCGAAGATCCGCCAGCGCCCGATGCCGATGTTGAGGCTCGATGTCTCCATCCACACGACCCACCGACCTTCCGCGACCGCCGACGACCCTCCACGCGGCGTGTCGCCGGGCACGAGCGACGCGGTCGAGTCGAACGGCTCGAACCGTCGGCCGTCCCACGTCCCCATCCGCGACCACTTCACGGTCTTCTCGGTGCCGAGATCGACGGCGTTTGCCGGGACGTGGCGCGCGATCCAGCTTCCGTCGGGCAGGAGCAGGTCGGGGATCGTCGCGGCGTGCCCGACGTCGTCGTACTGCGGCGTCGTCGCGGTCGTGTCGTAGTCCAGCCCCGCCAGGGCTGCGGCCGACGTCGTCTCGGGCACCTCGGTGACGTCGATGATCTTCCCGTCGCCGTCGCGCAGGACCGGGCCCATCACGATGCGATCGGTCGTCGAAGGTGTCGGCGACGGCGCGGGCACCGAGTGCGCCGGGGGCGGGGGCTCCGACCGGTCGCTCGTCGGCCGCACCACGACCACCGCCACCACCGCGACGGCCACCGCCGCGACCACCCCGTGCACCACGTGCCGTCGCGTGCGCCGACGCGCGGACCGCGAGCGCGCGTCGTCGATCAGCGGGTCGACGTCGAACGCCCCGTCGAGCGCGCGCTCGTGCTCCTCGGTGGCCTGGCGCACCAGGTCGGACAGCTCACGCATCGCGCACCTCCGAACGAGCCGCCCGGTCGTTGACCGGGACCGTCTCCGCCGTGCTGGTGGTCCCGAGCAGCGCGTCGAGCGCGGCCAGGCCGTCGGACGTGTACCGCTTCACGGCGCCCTCGCTGAGGCCGAGCGCGTCGACGAGCTCACGTGCGAGGCCCGTCGGCTCGATCTCGACCGTCGGCACCGCGAAGGACGCCACCCGCTCCGCGAGCGCCCGCTCCCGGACCCGTCGTCGGCCCTCGTCGACGAACCGCGACGCGACGGCCCGCCGCACGTACTGCTCCGCCTGCGCCACGGACGCGAACCGCGCGCGCCCGCCGAACGTCGCGACGAGCGCGTCCTGCACCAGGTCCTGCGCGTGCGCGGCGGACCCGGTGAGCAGCGTCGCGTGCGACAGCAGTCGCGGGTAGCGCTCGCGCACCACCCGTTCGAGCATCTCGTCCCACGCCACGCGGCGTCCCCCCTCGTCGTCCGTGCGTGCCCTTCGCAGTGAGAACGAGTGTGGGGCCCGACGAGGTTTGGGTCGCGGACCGACGAGACGCGGCGCAGGCTCGAGGCATGAGCGACGAGCTGCCCGCGGGGGCCACCACGCACGTCGACGGGGTCGGCTACAGCCTGTCGGCGACCGTCCTGGAGTCACGCGACGCGAACGCGCACGCCGACTTCTACCGCCGCCTGCTGGGCTGGACGACGATCGACGAGGAGCCGGGCTGGGTGATCCTGCGTCCGCCGGGCGGCGGCTCGGGCCTCTCGTTCAGCACCGACGAGCTGTACGAGCCCCCGGTCTGGCCGGCACAGCCCGGCGCGCAGCAGATGCAGGACCACCTCGACATCCACGTGGACGACCTGTCTGCCGCGGTCGAGCGCGCCCTCGCGTGCGGCGCGACCCTCGCCGAGTACCAGCCGCAGGACGACGTCCGCGTCCTCGTCGACCCGGCGGGCCACCTCTTCTGCCACTTCGAGAGCTGACCGCCGGGCGCCTCGGTCAGGGCAGCGGCTCGCTGTGCGAGGACAGCCAGGACGAGATCTCGTCGAGACCCATGTGGACGTCGCCGCCGACGCTCCGCATGAAGGCGTCGGCCTCGTCGACCTTGGCCACGATCCGCAGCCCGTTCACCCGGTAGGTCGCCGCGACGAGCATCCAGGCGAGTCGTTTGTTCCCGTCGAGCAGCGGGTGCGAGCGGCTGACTGCGTCGAGCAGCGCGGCGCACTTCGCGTGGAGGCCGACGTACGCCTCGCGTCCCCGGACGACCTGCGCCGGCCTGCTCACGGCTGACGCGAGCAGGCCGACATCCCGGACGCGCCAGCCCTGGCGGTCGCAGAGGTCGAGAGCGATCTCGGCGGTCGGGAGGAGGGTGTCGCTCACCGCGAGAGGGCGTCGATGATGTCGGCGTCGTCACGCTCGACGTCAGCCAGCGCTGCCTCGAACCGTGCCGCGACGCCGTAGCGGTCGGCGGTCTCCCGGATAGCGAGCACCGCGGCGTCGTTGAGGGACCGGTGCGTGAGCGCAGCGAGCTCGCGCAGGCGTGCCTCGTCGTCTGCACCCATCCGTAGCGTCCGAGCCATCACGCCCCTCTCGTGGTATCAGTCCGCCACCACCTTACGCCGCGACGCCCCCGACACACCGCAGACCGGGTGGGATCTGGCTCGTCCAGCGAGTCAGATCCCACCCGGTCGGGCCGAGCAAGCGAGTGTCAGTGCTCGACCAGGAACTGCGTGTACGCGGGGACCGTCAGGAACGTCGGGAAGTCCTCCGCGAGCGCGACCTGCTCGAACAGGTCCGCCGCGTCGTCGAACCGGTCCCCGGGACCACGCGGCACGTCCGCCAGCACAGAGGCCAGCACCGACCGCACGTGGTCGGCGGTGATCCGCGTGCCCTCCTCGGTCACGACCCCCTGGAACACCCACTGCCACACCTGCGAGCGGGAGATCTCCGCGGTCGCGGCGTCCTCCATGAGGTGGTCGATCGCGGCCGCCCCCACGCCCCGCAGCCACGACTCGAGGTAGCGCACCGCGACGGAGACGTTCCCGCGCAGGCCCGCGTCGGTCACGGTCCCGCCGGCCAACGAGACGTCGAGCAGCTCCGCCTCGGTGACGCTGACCTCCGGACGCAGCCGGTACCGCTGGTCGACGCGGTCGCCGAGCGCCTCGTCGAACACCGCCCGCGCGACGGGCACGAGATCCGGGTGCGCGACCCACGTGCCGTCGAACCCCTGCCCGGCCTCGCGCTGCTTGTCCGCACGCACCTGCTCGAGCGCCTTGTCGGTCACCGACGGGTCGCGCCGGTCGGGGATGAACGCGCTCATCCCGCCGATCGCCTGCGCGCCGCGGCGGTGGCAGGTCGCGACGAGCAGCTCGGTGTACGCCTTCATGAACGGCACCGTCATCGTGACCTGCGAGCGGTCCGGCAGCACGAACCGGGGGCCGCGAGCGCGGAAGTTCTTGATGACGCTGAAGATGTAGTCCCAGCGGCCGGCGTTGAGCCCCGCGCAGTGGTCACGCAGCTCGTAGAGGATCTCCTCCATCTCGAAGGCGGCGGTGATCGTCTCGATGAGGACCGTCGCGCGGATGGTGCCGTACCGCAGGTCGAGGTACGCCTCCGTGAAGCGGAACACCTCGTCCCACAGCCGCGCCTCGAGGTAGCCCTCCAGCTTGGGCAGGTAGAGGTACGGCCCACGGTCCGAGTCGATGAGCGCCTGCGCGTTGTGGAACAGGTACAGGCCCGCGTCGACGAGGCTCGCGGAGGCAGCTCCCCGCTGCCCGGCCCGGTCGACGAAGTCGAGGTGCTTCTCCGTGAGGTGCCACCCGCGGGGGCGGAAGACGATGGTCGGCGTCTGCTCGCCCACGACGTACTCGCGGCCCTCCGGGGTGGTGAAGTCCACCTGCCCGCGGATCGCGTCGAACAGGTTGAGCTGTCCGCCGACGACGTTCCCCCAGGTCGGGCTCATCGCGTCCTCGTGGTCCGCGAGCCACACCTTCGCACCCGAGTTCAGCGCGTTGACGGTCATCTTCCGGTCCGTTGGCCCGGTGATCTCGACGCGACGGTCCTCGAGCCCCGGTCCCGGCCCGGCGACGCGCCACGACGAGTCCGCGCGGACACCGGCCGTGAGCGGCTGGAACCGCGGGTCGGCGCCGTTGGAGATGCGGTCGCGCCGGTGCTGGCGGCCCAGCAGCAGGTCGTGCCGGCGGCCGGCGAAGCGCGCGTGCAGGTCGGTGAGGAAGTCGAGGGCCTCGGGCGTGAGGATCTCCTCGGAGCCGCGCACGTCGGGGCCGACGACCTCCAGGCGCGGGCGGGCGAACGGGTCGGTCAGCTTGTTCCGGCTCGGGGCCGGGGTGATCACGGTCATGGCGGGCTCCTGTCGGTGCAGGTCGGATCAGTGCGTGAACTGGGCGGTCTCGGTGGACCCTGCGAGCGCGAGGGTGGCGCTCTCGGGGGAGATCGCGGTGGCGACCCGGTCGAAGTAGCCGGTGCCGACCTCGCGCTGGTGGCGCGTGGCCGTGTACCCGGCGGTCTCGGCGGAGATCTCCGCCTCCTGCAGCTCGACGTACGCGCTCATCCCGCGCTCCGCGTAGCCGCTGGCCAGCGAGAACATCGAGTGGTTGAGCGCGTGGAACCCGGCGAGCGTGATGAACTGGAACGCGTACCCGTGGCCCGCGAGCTCGCGCTGGAAGCGCGCGATCTCGTCGTCGGACAGGTGCTGGCGCCAGTTGAACGAGGGCGAGCAGTTGTAGGCGAGGAGCTTGCCGGGGTGCTCGTCGTGGATGCGCTCGGCGAACTCGATCGCGAGCGAGATGTCGGGCGTCGACGTCTCGACCCAGATGAGGTCGGAGTGCGGTGCGTACGCCGAGGCGCGGGCGACGACCGCGTCGAGCCCGGGCCGCACCCGGAAGTAGCCCTCGCCCGTGCGCTCGCCCGTGAGGAACGGCTCGTCACGCGGGTCGACGTCGGACGTCAGCAGGTCGGCGCCCAAGGCGTCGGTGCGGGCGACGACGATCGTCGGGACCCCCGCGACGTCCGCCGCGAGGCGCGCCGCGGACAGCGTGCGCACGTGCTGCGACGTCGGGACCAGCACCTTGCCACCCAGGTGGCCGCACTTCTTCTCCGCGGCGAGCTGGTCCTCCCAGTGCACGCCCGCGGCGCCGGCCGCGATCATCGCGTGCATCAGCTCGTACGCGTTGAGCGGGCCGCCGAAGCCGGCCTCGGCGTCCGCGACGATCGGCGCGAGCCACTCGCGCGTGGGGCGGCCGTTCTCGGCGACGTCGATCTGGTCCGCGCGCAGCAGCGCGTTGTTGATGCGGCGGACGACGGCCGGCACGGAGTTGGCCGGATACAGCGACTGGTCGGGGTATGTCTGGCCCGAGAGGTTGG
Source organism: Cellulomonas sp. HZM (assembly GCF_000708885.1). Lineage (GTDB taxonomy): Bacteria > Actinomycetota > Actinomycetes > Actinomycetales > Cellulomonadaceae > Cellulomonas. The sequence continues at coordinate 11,750 of NZ_JEOE01000034.1, forward strand.
CGTCGGCGGCGACCTGCCAACCCGAGAGGTAGATCGCCTCGAGGCCGGCCTTGACCTGCTGCACCGCCTGGTTGCCGGTGAGCGCGCCCAGGGCGGGGACGTGCGTGCGGGTGTGCAGCAGCTCCCACAGGCGCTCGGCCCCCCTGCGGGCGAGCGTCGGCTCCTCGCGGACGGAACCACGCAGCGAGACGACGTCCTGCGCGGTGTGGCTGCGGCGGATGCCGGCCCAGCGCGGGTCGAGGTCCCAGCTTGCCGCGAGCTCCTCGGCGGTCTGGGTCTGGTCGCCCGTGCGGGGGCCCTCGTGCGTCGTCGTGCGACCCGGCTGCGGTGCCCGGTCGATCTGCGTGGTCATGATGCCCTCCGTGGGATCCGGTCGTTCTTCTCGGCGTTCTCGCCTGATCACCACGTTCGCGCAGCCGGACCCGTTCTTCCCCCGTCGGATGCGAAGAAGATCGGGAATCCTTCTCCTGGACGGAAGCGGGGCGCCCGTGTGACGGTGGACACATGACGACGACGACATCGCGGTCGACGGCGCACGACACGTCGACGACCGGCCACGCGACCACCTCCGGCGCCATCGACACGCTCGTCCTGGGCCGCCGCATCCGGCACCTGCGCACCGCGCGCAGCATGACGCTCGACGACCTGGGCGCCGCGATCGGTCGCGCACCCAGCCAGGTGTCGATGCTGGAGAACGGCCACCGCGAGCCCAAGCTGTCGCTGCTCGTCCTCGTCGCCGACGCGCTGGGTGTCCCGCTCACCGACCTGCTGAGCACGGAGCCGCCCAGCCGGCGCGCCGCGATGGAGATCGAGCTCGAGCGGGCACAGCGCGGGCCGCTGTTCGCCAACCTCGGCATCTCGCCCGTCAAGGTGGGCCGCTCGCTCCCCGCGGACGCGCTCGAGGCGCTCGTCGGCCTGCAGAACGAGGTGCAGCGCCTGCTCACCGAGAACGCGGCGACGCCCGAGGAGGCCCGCCGCGCGAACGCCGAGCTGCGTGCCCGGATGCGCGCGCAGGACAACTACTTCCCCGAGCTCGAGGACCACGCGCGCGACCTGCTGCGCGCGATCGACCACCAGGGCGGCCCGCTGTCGCAGCGCGCGACCGCCGACATCGCGGCCCACCTCGGCTTCGCGCTGCACCACGTCACCGACCTGCCGCACTCCACGCGCACGGTGACCGACCTGGCCAACGGCCGCATCTACCTCCCGCAGGGCAACCCGGGGTTCAGCGACAGCCGCTCACCGCTCCTGCAGGCGCTGGCCAGCCACGTGCTCGGGCACGCGGAGCCGACGAGCTACGGCGACTTCCTGCGCCAGCGCGTCGAGGCCAACTACCTCGCCGCGGCGCTCATGCTCCCCGAGGACGGCGCGGCCCCGTTCCTGCAGGCCGCCAAGAACGAGCGCCGACTGAGCGTCGAGGACCTGCGCGACGCGTTCGCCGTCCCCTACGAGACCGCGGCACACCGCTTCACCAACCTCGCGACGAGACACCTCGGCATCCCCGTGCACTTCATGAAGGTCCACGAGGGCGGCACGCTGCACAAGGCGTACGAGAACGACGGCGTGGTGTTCCCCAGCGACCCGCTCGGCGCGATCGAGGGCCAGCCCGTGTGCCGGCAGTGGACCGCGCGCGTGGTGTTCACGCTGCCCGACCGGTTCACGCCGTACTACCAGTACACGGACACCTCGTCGGGCACGTACTGGTGCACCTCACGCGTCCAGCCGTCGTCGCAGGGCGCGTTCTCGGTGTCGGTCGGTGTGCCGTTCGCGCACGTGCGCTGGTTCCAGGGGCGCGAGACCACCGAGCGGTCGCGCTCGCGCTGCCCCGACCCGTCGTGCTGCCGCCAGCCGCCCTCGGAGCTGGCCGAGCGGTGGAACGGGCAGGCGTGGCCGTCGGCGCGGCCGCACGCGTCGATGCTCGCGGCGCTGCCCGTGGGCGCCTACCCGGGCGTCGACACCACCGAGGTGTACCGGTTCCTGGACCGGCATGCGCCGGGGGCCGGCGCCTGACCCGCCGTCCGGCACCGGCCCCCGGGCGTCGGTATCAGGCCTCGCCCTTGTCGATGTAGTCCTTCGCCTTGTCGACGACCTCGTCGACCTTGCGATCCGTGTCGTCGCCCGTGTGCGACTTCACGGCGTCACCGGCCTTGTCCAGCGCGTCCTTCGCCTGGTCCTCGTGCCCGTGCAGCGCGTCCTTCGCCTTGTTCACCAGATCGTCGAGCCCCATGCCGATCTCCTCCGTCGGCCGGACCGGTGCCGGCCGTCCTGTCGAGTCTGCTCCGCCCGTGCAGCGCCCGCCACAGGTCGCTCACGCTGCAGATCACGCGGTGGATCACGCGGTGGATCACGCGGCAGATCACGCGCACGCGGCGTGCCTCGCGGCGTCGTGTCAGTGGTCGGGCGCACTCTTGGTCGCATGATCGCGATCTCCTGCTCGTGCGGATCCACCTCGACGACGCGCTCCAACCCCCTGCGTGGCCTCACGTTGGGCGAGCGCTGCGACCGCATCCGCGGTGCGCACTCGGTGCACGGCGGCTTCCTGGCGCTCGAGGTCGACGCGTCGTGGCACCCGTCGGCCGACGAGCCGTCGCCGTCCTGCGTCGTCCTGGCGGACCTGGACGCGCTGGACGCGTCCGTCGGGCTGGCAGACGACGAGGCGCGCGTGGTCCGCAACATGCTCGAGGTCGCGCACGTCGGCGGGCGCCTGCTGCCGCGTCCCGTCGACGCGGGGGGCGCCGTGGTCACGGTCACGCCGGCCGACGACTTCCTCGGCACCGTCATCTACGCCGTGCAGCACGGGCCGCGCACGCTGCTCGAGGTCGAGGAACCGTTCGAGAACGGTGTGGCGCAGGAGCTGGCGGATCTGTTCGCGCGGCACGGGGCCGCTGCCGTGGTGCAGGCCGACGGGCTCGCGGGGCGGATCGGGCTGCGTGCCGCGGTCGCGGGGATCACGCGGGCGCGGACCGCGTCGGTCGCCTGAGCCCGGGTCCGTCAGTCCTGCGCGGGGCGCTGCGTCGGCACCTCGCCGAGGAGCTGGAGCGGCGTGCGCTCGACGACGATCGTGGCGGTCTCGCCCAGGAACGGGTTGGGCGCGGTCAGCTCGTGCTCGGTGAGCGCGCCGGTCTCGGTGGTGGACGACGAAGCCATCGTCGGCCTCCTTCCGCGGTGTGGATCCCGGTCCGCGGCTGCGGGCCGGCGACGACGATAACAACCGGTACCCCCGGTACCGGAAATCGACGCGGGATCACACCGAGCCGGCGGTGGCGAACAGCGCGAGGCTGTGGCCCCACGAGCGCGCCCGCTCGAGCTCGTCCGGGAGCAGACCGCTCGTGCGGCCACCGACGAAGAACGACTCGGGCGGTACGACGAGGCGCCCGCCCGCCCGCGTCAGCCGCTTGCTGATCGCGCTGGCTGCGGAACCCGCGAACCTGCTGCTCACCGACGTGTCGAACACCGCGACGTGCTGGCCCTCGACTCGGCCGACCAGCTCGTCGAGCCACTCCCGCACGCCCTCTCCGGGTGAGACGGTCGTCGCGTCCTCGCGCGCCATCTCACGCGTCCGAGCCGACGGCAGCCCGCGCTGGTGGGTGGGCGCGCCGACGACAAGCAGCGCCGGACGATCGTGGAACCGGGGAGCGGCGGCCAGCCCCACCTCGCACACGGTCGTCGCGACGCGCACGTCCGCCAGCCCCGACGCGACCGCCTCGGCGATCGCTGCGGTGCTGCCGTACATGGACTCGAACACGAGGAGGGCCGCCACCCACCCACGGTCCCGTCCGCCGTTCCGGCAGGCGCGGGTCCTAGGTCCCGCGATGCGCGACGTCGGAGAGACGGTCCGGCCACCTCACGGCGTCCGGAACCCGATCGCCCGGTGCGTCCCGTCGCAGAACGGCTTGATGGCCGAGGCACCGCAGCGGCACAGCGCGAGAGTCGCGCGCCGGCGGGGCAGCGGCTCCCCGCGGTCGTCGACCAGCTCGACGTCTCCGCGCACGAGCAGGGGACCGTCCGGGCAGGCCGTCACGGACGGCGGGACGTTCCGGGGGCGGGGGGCGTCGCTCACGCCGCTCCCGCATCCGGGACCACGGGCGTCCGCAGCGAAGACCTGCCTCGTCCCCAGGCGTCGAGCAGGTGCGCCCCGACGAGGTCGTCGAGGTACAGGCACGCGGCCGCGCCGAAGAGGATGTCGTCGACCAGCTCCGGCTCCTGCTCCGCGAGCCCCCCCGCCAGGTCGCGCCCGGCGATCTGCTCGTGCACCGCGTCGGCCTCGACGTGCTCGTCGAAGTACCACGTGGTGTCCTGGTCCGCGCCGTGGCGCCGGAAGCCGTCGCCGTACATGCGGTTGGGGATCGACGAGGTCATCTCGAACGCTGCGAGGTGCCCGGCGATCGCTCCCCGGAGCCTGCGGTGCAGCCCGAACAGCGACATGGCGTTGAGGCTCGCGAGCGTCACTGCGGGAACCGCCTCGACGTACCGCCCGTACGTGTCGTCGAGGCCCATGCCGCGCATGGTCCGTGCGAACAGAGCGCTGTGCATGCGCTCGGCGGAGCCGCCGCCGTACTCGTCGGCCTGGATCTCGACCAGCGCCGCCTTGGCCGCACCGGCCAGGCGCGGGATCGCCCAGGTGTGCGGGTCCGCCTCCTTGAGCTGATAGACCGACCGCTGCACCAGCAGCTCGACGAGCTGGGTGCGATCCGCACGGCGCGCGACGTAACGCGCCACGCTCGGGCCGGGGGTGGGGGCGGTCATGGCGAACAGGGTGTCCGCGACCGCCCGACGCTCGGCCGGCACGGGTCCGGGCACGGTGACGCGCTGACGCAGCGTGGTCTCGAAGGCCTGCTCGAGCAGCCCGCGGGCGGCCAGGAGGCCGGGCTCCCACTCCCACCCGTCGTCGACGTCGTCGAACCCTCGGTAGTGCAGCTCGTAGAGCACGAACAGCGACAGCTGCACGTCCTCGTCGGTCAGCACGTCGTCGGTGGCGGCGAGGGCCGCCTCCACGGTGTCGTCCAGCGTCCCGGTCCGCCCGGGCGACCCTGTCAGGGCGGACACGAGCGTGTCGCCGAGCCGTCCTCGTGCCGTCGGCAGCCTCATCGCGCTCTCCTCGCTCTCGCGCGCCGGGCCGCATCGCCTCAGGACCGCCCCGTCAGGCTCGCACGGGCGGTGGCGTGCTGCACCTCGTCGGCACCAGCGCCAGGACGGCGCCGACGACGCCCAGCACCGCACCCGCCACCGCCACGTCGACGGCCAGCGACTCCGGGATGCCCAGGTACGTGCAGAACCCGAGGATGCGGTGCAGCCCCCACGGCAGCAGCGCGAGCTGGTCGTTCCACAGCGTCAGCACGTCCTCGAGCCCGATCGCCGCGACCACGCCACCCCCGACGAGCAGCACCACGCCGACCGCGAGCGCGACCACGCCCCACGCGCGCCGCCGGCCCAGCCCGTACCCGGAGCGCAGCACGGCGGCGGTCGCGACGAACAGCCAGCAGAACGCCGCGAACGCGATGCTCACGTAGAGCGCGCGCTGCCCCGGGATCGTCCAGAACCCGAACCAGTACCGCCCGGGCCCGCGCCACGACAGCACCGCGAGCAGCAGCACCGTGCGGAGCAGTGCCACACCGCCGATCGTCGCGAGCAACGCGAACCGCGACCGACGCCCGAGCACGGCGCACGCCACGAGCGCGAACAGCAGCCACGCCCCGAGCGTCAGCGCGAGGTGGACGGGGGCCGCGAACCACGTGTACGCCGACCGCGACGCGACGAGCACCACCGCGGGCACCGCCCACACCAGCACCCGGTCCACCACTCCGCTCGGCAGGTCGTCGGGCCGCAGCCGCCACGGCCTCGTCGCCCCGTTCCACAGCGCCCGCAGCGCCGCGTGCCCGGGGAACCGGGTCGCGCCGCGCGACCAGGCACCGAGGCCGAGCGCGACCGCGACGAGCACGAGGAGCAGGCGGGACACCCACGCCATCGCAGGGTCGCGGTCGGCGCGGAGCGTGCCCAGGTCGGCGGCGGTGAAGTTGTACGCGGGGAGCTGCAGGTCGTCCCCGTAGCGGGCGACGTGCGCGGCGCGGGCGGTCGCGAACCGGTCCTCGGCGGAGCGCCAGGCCGTGCGCGCGGCGCCCGAGCCGGTGTCGAGCCACTGCGCATGCCGCAGCACGGTCTCGCGGTAGGCGTCGAGGGTCGCGAGCAGGTCCGCCTCGTAGTCGAGCGCCGCGAGGAACGACGTGCGCTGGGCGGGGTCGCGCCACGACGACGCCGGCGTGCCCGCGACGAGCGAGCGCATACGAGCAGCCGTCGCGGCAGCCGCGTGCCCCTGCGCGATCGCCTCGTCCACGTGCCCCTTCGTCAGGGCGTAGATCGTGTCGAACGTCGCGCTGTCGCCGGAGACGATGTCCCACTCGAACAGCCACATCATGGGCGGCGGCTCGAGCCCGAGCGCCTTGACCGACTGGTTCGCGTACGGCCCGATGTACAGCCCGTCGGTGATCGCCGACCGGGACAGCGCGTACGCCTGCGAGATCGCGGCCACGGTCTCCGGGTCCGCCGAGAACGTCTGCCGCACCCAGTCCGCACGCGCTGCCGCGACGTCGACGTCCGGGTCGCTCGCGATCCGCGCCGCGAGGTAGGCGTTGGCGTCCCACAGCTGCCAGAACCCGTCGCGCAGGTAGAGCGCGCGCGGCCCCGCGTACAGCGGCCCGCCGGTCTGCGCCCAGTCCCACACGCCCTCGACGTGCGGGTTCGCGGCGAGCACCTCGCGCAGCGCACGCTGGGTCAGGTCGCCCGTGTCGTCGGGCAGCGACCCCTGGCCCTCGAACTCGCGGCGGGCCTGCAGCTCGACGATGCGCCGCTGGTCGCCGACCGCCAGGGTCGGGTTGATCGGCAGGTGGCTGTAGAAGTCGCCGGCGGAGTACTTGGTGGAGACGACGAGGTGCGGGTCGTGGATGTCGCCGAGCACGCGCTCGTACGCGTCGGGGTTGGTGTGCAGGTCGCCCACGTCGCCGAAACCGACCGTCCACGTGCGGAACACGACGTCCTTGCCCGCGTCGCCCGCGGTCGCGAGCAGCGCGTGCAGCATCGCCTGCACCGCCGCCGGCGTGGTGACGGCGATCTTCGACGAGTAGTCCCACCCGGGCAGCTGGTAGGCGGAGCCGCCCTCACCGATGCGCACCATGAGGCCGTCGACGAACGGCATGGACGCGAACAGCTCGCGCAGGCCGTCCTGGTACACCGACCACAGCTGGGGAGACGTCGCGTCGAGGCTGCCGACCGTGCGCTCGAGGTAGCTCTCGAGCGGGGGGTCGACCGCGAGCATGTCGGTCATCAGGTAGACCTTCATGCCCATGTCGTGCGCGTATTGCCACACGGGCGCGAACGCGCGGACCATCGCCTGCGCGCGCGCCACGTGCGGGTCGCCCGCCGGGTATACGCCCAGGTCGGCGAACGTCACGTACTCGAGGAACCCCTGGACGACGACGCCGTTGTACCCCTGCTCGGACGCGTGGTCGACGAGCTGGTGGAACTGCGCGGAGATCGTGCGCACGGCCGCGTCGTCGACCCACGGCGCGGTCGGCAGCAGCGCGGAGCCGACGACGTCGGAGTTGAGGGAGTAGTCGTCGCCCGACGAGAAGCGCGCCGGGTCGTCGTCGAGCCCGACGGCCCCGACGTCCGTGAGCCGCAGGCCCAGCCGGGGCGCCTGCGTCACGCCCTGCTCGTCGGCCGGGACGACGACCGCGGCCGAGCGCACCCGGTCCGCGACCGTGTACAGCCCGGCCCGCGCGCCGGCGGCGGTCCCGGCGACGACGTGCACGCCGGAGCCGCTCGTGAGCCGGAACTGCTCGCCGGTCAGGCCGCTCGTCGGGTCCACGGTCGCGACGACGTCGCAGCACGGCCCACGCGTGTAGTCGGCCGCCAGCACCTGCGGCGTCCCCAGCCCGCGCGACGAGTACGCCGCAGCCACCGAGCGCGCCGCGAGCTGCAGCGACGGCTCGTCGGGAGCGACGACCCCGCGGACGGCCGGTGCCGGCTCGTCGGCCCGTGCCGCCGCCGCGGACGGCTGCTCGTCCGGGACGTCCGCCGCGGTGTGACTGAGGCCGAGCGTCCCGCCGATCCCGACCGCGACGGCTGCGCCGAGCGCGAGCAGCAGCACCAGGACGAGCGCGAGCGCGAACGGCCGGGGGGCGGCATCGCGACGGGTCACGGCGCGCAGCATGCCACGGCGGGGGCACGACGACGCCGGACCCGCCCCGATGCGTCGGCGGGTCCGGCGTCGTGCCTGCTCAGGTCAGCGCGAACTTCTGCGCCGCGCTCCCGTTGCAGTCCCAGATCTGCAGCCGCGTGCCGTTGGTGGTCACACCGCTCGGTGCGTCGAGGCACCGCCCGGACTGCGGGTTGAGCAGCGAGCCGTCGGCCTGCTGGACCCACTTCTGACCGCCCACGCCGTTGCAGTCCCACAGCTCGACCTTCGTGCCGTTGGCCGTGCCGTTGCCGTTGATGTCGAGGCAGCGACCCAGCGTCCGCAGCGACGTGTCCGACGCGTGGAACCAGTGCTGGTCGGCGGCGTACGACTGGCATCCCCACAGCTGGACCGCGGACAGGTTGCCGCCCGTGTCGTCGGCCGCGACGTCCACGCACTGCCCGCCCGGGCCGTTCACGGTGCCACCGCCGTTGACCGCGAACTTCTGCGCCGCGGCACCGTTGCAGTCCCAGATCTGCACGAGCGTGCCGTTGGCGGTCGCACCGTTCGGCGAGTCCAGGCACCGGCCCGACTGCGGGTTGTAGAGCGACCCGTCGGCGCGCTGCACCCACTTCTGGCCGCCCGCCCCGTTGCAGTCCCAGATCTCGAGCCTGGTGCCGGCCGCCGTGCCGTTCCCGTCGATGTCGAGGCAGCGACCCAGCGTGCGCAGCGTGCCGTCGGCGTAGTGCGTCCAGTGCTGGTCCACCGCGTACGTCTGGCAGGACCAGAGCTGCACCTCACGGCCGTTGACCCCGGTGTCGTCGGCTGCGACGTCGAGGCATGCGCCGCCCGGGCCGGTGATCGTGCCCTGCGGCGCGTTCGGCAGGTCGGTGCGCCCCGAGTAGCCCACCGAGACGATGTTCGCCTGGACCGCGTCGTCGGCCGCGTCCGTCGGATAGCCGGAGGTCATGACGCCCTCGAAGAAGGTGCCCATGTTGCGGTTGGAGTTGTCACCGCCGGTACCCAGGATGATCGAGCCCTCCTGCTGCATCGGCATGTACCCGCCGCGGTTGGGCAAGGCCCCTGACCACCACGTCGACAACCCTCCCGATTGGGAGTTGCCGCCCTTCAACGCGTAGGTGGTCTGCCCGTTGTTCTTGAGCAACGCCGTGACGAAGGCCGACGAGTTGCCCTTGTTGGCCGTGTTGGAGCCGTTGGCACCCTGGAACATGCCGTTCTCCAGGTCCGCCTCGACCCACGGCCCCGACCCGCTGCACGGGGCGAAGTAGCAGGTCGTCGCGATGCTCACGGCGTCCATGTGCCCGTTGCCGGTGTCGGCGACCTGCGCCTCGGCGTTGCCGTAGTCGAAGCAGCAGTCGGAGCCCACGTGGGTGCCGCTCGCGACCATGTACATGCCCTCGGGCTGCCCGTTGCGCGCGACCCCCGAGCCCACGTAGTGCCGGTACCCGTGCTGCGGGGAGATCCACAGCCCGTAGACCTTGTGCCCGCCGGCCGTCACGGAGATGACGCTCGCGTCGGCCGGGTAGTCGGCCGGCCCCGCGGTGCCCGCCGGGGAGACGGTCAGGTCGTTGTGGCGGGTGGTCTGGTCGTAGATCTCGGTGATGGAGCAGGTGGTGCCGTTGCAGAACGCGTCCTGGTCGCCGGCGTTGGCGTACCCGCCCGTGGCGAGGGTGCCGACGTCGTGGGTCGCGTGGTCGGAAGCTCGCGTGAGCTGGTAGAGCCGACCTCCGTAGCCGGCGAACAGTGCGCGGGTGGTGCTGTGCGCGGCGACGCAGGGCGTTCCCGCCGCTGCGTAGATGTCGCAGGGAAGCTGGGTCGCCGCGTTCGCAGGCCCGGCGGGCCCGACGAGTGCGGCGAGGACGACGGCCAGGACGGCCAGGAGCGGGACGAGCGCGTGACGACGATGTCTGCGCATGAGGGATTCCTGTCGGATAGGAGCCGGACGGTGCACGCCGCCGGTCCCCGTCGGCCGGCGGTGTCGAGGTGTCGACGTCTCGTTGCGGAACGTAGACCCGTTCGGACGAAACCGTCAACAACCGGACAAATAGCGATCACCCGTCGGGGGTGTTCCGATCAACTTCGCTCACACGGCGACGAGTTCGCGGCGCTCGTCGTGCACTCGCTGGAACCGCTCGCGCTCCGGCGCGCGGAACCCCTTGAACGCCATCCACAACCCGAGCGAGAGCTCCCAGCAGAACAGCGGCACCACCGCGATCGCCGACCACGCCGACGTCTGCGAGTTGACCCCGAAGACGGAGGCCAGCACCGCGGCGAGGTGCAGCGGGGCGCCGACGAGCCCCAGCACAGGGATGATCCGCGGCACCAGCCCCGACCGGTACATGAGTGACCCGAGGATCAGCGCGTTGACGCCCGCGACGAGCCCCGGACCCAGCAGGAACGTCCAGTCACGCACGGCGACGAGCCCCGCGGCGACGGTCACCATCGAGGCGTCGTCGGCCCCGGCCGGCGGCTCCTGCCGTAGCGTGACGACGGCCAGCAGGCTGATGACACCCATCGCGATGATCGCCGCCTCCATGAGCCGCGAGGTGACGAACCCAAGCGCGAGCGACGCGTTCTGCCGGCGCAGCACCGGGTACAGCGCGACGGCCGTGCCGATGCACGCGGCCGCGTTGACGAGGTCGAGCACCGCACCCCACGTGACCTGGCTGTCCGCGCCGGCCCCGACGACGTAGCGGGCGTCGTCGAGCACGGGGCCCAGCAGCGCGAGCGCGGGGATCGACGCGACGAACGTGACGAGGTAGAGCGCGCCGGCGACGGCAGCTGCTCGTCGGGTGGTGTCCATCGTTCACTCCTCGGGTCCCGAGGTGTACTGCGTACACCTGTCGTCCAGAACGCTAGGTGTACGGTGTACTCCGCGTCAACGGCGGCAGGGGGTGACATGGAGGTCCGCACCCGGCTCAACCGCGAGCGCGTCCTGCTCGCCGCGGTGTCCCTGGCGGACGGCGAGGGCCTCGACGCGCTCAGCATGCGCAGGCTCGCGCAGCACCTCGGCGTGGTGCCGATGGCCCTGTACAAGCACGTCGCCAACAAGGAGCAGCTGCTCGACGGGATGGTCGAGGTGCTCGTCGCGGAGATCGACCCGCCGCTCGTCGGGACCGACTGGCGCACCGCGGTGCGCGCCCGCGTCCTGGCCGCGCGCCGCGTGCTGCGCCGCCACCCCTGGGCCCGGCCGGTCCTCGAGACGCGCGTCGTCGTCACGCCCGCCGTGCTCGGCTACCTCGACCAGACGATCGCGATGTTCCGCGCAGGCGGCTTCTCCGACGACCTCACCCACCACGTCATGCACGCCCTCGGCAGCCGCGCGTGGGGCTTCACGCAGGAGCTGTTCGACACCCCCACACCCCCGCCCGAGGACCCCGCGGTGCTCGTCGCGCTCGCGCACGCGTTCCCGAACGTCGCGGCGGTGGCTGCGGCCTCGTCGCACGACTCCTCCGCGGTGGACGGGGGCTGCGACGACCAGGCGGAGTTCGAGTTCGCCCTGGACCTCATGCTCGACGGCTTCGCCCGCATGCACGCGCAGGGCTGGACGTCCCGCCCCGGCTGAGCCGGTCCCACCAGAGCATGGGGACCGCGAGCGGTCACACCGTCCCGGCCGACGGCCCCACCGACAGCTCCACCACCACCGGGTCCCGCTGCAGGTCCAGCACCTCCACCCGCCGGCCGAGCCAGTCGTGCGCACGGCCGGGCCGCAGGATCACCTGCACGCCCTCGCCTTGCGCAGGGTCCCTCAGCGCCAGCATCACCGCGTCGTCCGGGGCCGCGGGATCGAGCGGCTTGACGGCGACGATCCCGACGAGCAGCCCGCCGACCCGGTACTGCGCGTCGCGCCCGATCCGAGCCACCTCGGCACCCACCTCCGCACCCTCCTCCGCGCTCACGGCTGCGGCTCCAGCACCACGTCGACCGCGTCGTCCTTCGCCGATCCACCGTCGTGGACCGCGAGGACGCGCACCCGGACGTCGAGGACGTCGGCCTGGCCACCGGCCGGCAGCTCGACGCGATGCCACTCGTCGCCGGCCTCCCGCAGCGCGAACGACGCCACGGGCGCACCGTCGGCCCCGGGCTCGACGTCGCCGAACTCCACCTCGACGGGGTCGCGGCCCTCGACCGGTATCGAGACGACGGGCGGGGGCAGCGCGCGGTTCGGGTACGTCAACCGGACGGCACCGGCCGCCTTGGCCGCGTCGGTCATCGGAGGCGCGGGTCGGGAGTGGTCACCGCCCAGCACGACGATCGCGACGACGATGGCCGCCACGACCACCACGGCGGCGGCGACCGCCACGACGACGCCTCGCCGGACCGACCGTCTGTCGCGGCCGACCGCGGCGGTCACGAGCCCGCTGGTCCCGGTGCTGTCGTCCGTGGGCATGCTCATCCGACCGAGACCTCCGAGAACCAGCGCCGGTACTCGTCCTCGTCGAGGACGACCTGCTCAGGTGCCTGGTCGGTGTTCCCCCAGGGGTTGCGCACGGTGATGCGCTCGCCGTCGTCGGTGTCCTCGACCTTCACGACGATGTACTCGTGGTGGCTGACCAGCTGCTTGTCGAAGACGCGGTCGTCATCGTCGTCTGCCCCCCAGGGCCACACCGAAGCGTCGTCCTTGGTGCCGACGGTGACGGGGTGGCCGGCGTCCAGCTGCTTCTTGACCTCGTCGAGCGACGGGAGGTCGGAGAACATGCCGTCAGTGTGCCTGTCGGCGTCGCGGCCCGTGATCGCCTCCATCGACTGGTCGCCCCAGCCGCCCTCGATGTCGCCGTAGCTGCCGTGGAACCGTGCGAACGCCTTCTCGTAGATCGACACCCAGTTCGGCGCGCCGCCGGGCCCGTGCGCGAACCGCGGGGACGAGCCCCCGGGAACCGAGCCGTCCACCGTCACGGGCACCGGCTTGCCGTCGCGGTACAGCGTGACCGTCCAGGTGCCGTTGCCGTTGTCCGTGACGTGGTCGGCGACGAACGACGGGTCGGCGCGCAGCTCGGCGCCGAGCCCGGCAAGGAACCAGCAGTCGCCCACCGCGCCCTGGTTGATGTCGTCGAGCGAGGCGCCGTCGAGGCTGATCGACCCGCCCCACGAGTAGTCGCCCTCGACGGGTGTCTCCAAGTTGCCGAACGTGGGCTCGAGGACGGGCAGGCCGCTCGACAGCCGTCGCACGGCGGCCGCGGACGCACGCGGCAGGATGTCCGTCCCCAGCTGGAGCAGCTCGTCGTTGCTCAGGCCGTTGTCGCTGAAGAAGCCGTCTCCGCGGCGCATGGCCGCGTCGAGCTTCGCGTACTCGTCGTCGGTCAGGCCCAGCAGGACGGCGTCGAGCTCGTCGTCCTTCAGACCCTGCAGGTGCTCGAGCGCCTCCGTCAGGTCATCGTGGTTCCCGTTCCAGCCGGTGTCGTCGCCGCTCGCGGAGCGCAGCTCGCCGAGCACGCGCCGGATCGACTCCTCGTCGGGCGGCGGCGCGTCGTCGAAGACGTGCGCGAGATCGACCCAGAACCCGTCGCGGTCCAGCTTCTCGCACGCCCGCAGGTGGGCCGCCCGGCGCTCGATCTGTCCGGCCCGCAACGACGCGTCCCGCGTCACCGTGGTCAGGCCGACGCGCTGGGCGTCGTAGTCCGTCGACCAGGTGCCGCCGCGGGGCAGCGGCGCGCCGTCGGCCGTCATGATGATCTCGTGCGCCTCGTCGAGCGTGGCGGCGATCGCCCGGGACAGGTCCGGCGCCTGGTCGCACGCGTTGCGCAGCGCACGCGCGAGCGCATCGGTGCGGTCGAGGTCGAAGCCGGCGAACGTCACTTCGGCACCTTCTCCGCCGCTAGCGCCAGTTTCGCCGCTTCCTTGTCCATCACGTCCGCCGCGTGCTTCCACCACGTCGCCTTGTCACGCAGCGCCGCGGCCGACCCGTCCAGCTGCCGACCCCACGTGCCGAGGTCGTCGTGGGTGTCGCGCGCGAACGTGCCCGACCAGGTGTGCTCGTCGTCGAGCTTTGCGATCGGGTCGAGCAGGGTCGCGACGGCATCGGCCTGACGGCCCGCCTTCTTCGCCAGGTCGCGCAGGCGCGCGGCATCGGCGCGTAGCCGCCGCGCCCGTTCGGCGTCGTCCATCCTTGTGCCCCCTTTTGCCCGCTTCGGGAGGATAGCGTGCGATCCGGGAGCCGTCCGGCGTGGGTCAGGACCGGCCGGGACGGGGCGGACGCGGCCGGAGACGACGAAACCCCCGGCCGGATGGACCCCGCCGGGGGTTTCGTGAAGCGATCGGGCTCCCTCTCGGGACACCCTCGTCTTTGTGCGCGAGGGGGGATTTGAACCCCCACGCCCTTTCGGACACTGGCACCTGAAGCCAGCGCGTCTGCCGTTCCGCCACTCGCGCGCGCCGAGAACACTAACACGGTGCGGCCCGACTCCGGACACGCCGAGGATCCGCTCCCCGCCCGAAGGACGCCCACCGACCCGCTCGTCGGCCCTCGTGCCGGGAGCGAGCAAGCGGTTGGTTGCGGATCAGGTGCCCGGGACGCAACCAACTGCTTGCTCGCGGAGCTGCCGCCCGCCGACCCGGCCGACCAGCCCAGCCGAACAGCCCCCGCACACCGGATCATCACCCCATCCACCCGCGCCGCAGCGGGTCGGTGGCCGCCCCCGGGCACAGAGCGTGGATACGATCGGAGCGACCCACCGCGGCCCGTCCGGGCGGCGGGGGCCGTGCGAGCCCGGCGGACGGGCGTCGTCGGACGCGTGAAGGTGGTGGGTGTGGGCTTCCTCGACAGGTTCGAGAACGGTGTCGAGCGGGTGGTCAACAACGCCTTCGCGAAGGCGTTCAAGGGCGAGCTGAAGCCCGTCGAGCTGGCGAGCGCGCTGCGCCGCGAGGTCGACGAGCGCGCCGCCGTCGTCGGCCGCGACCGCACCGTGGTGCCCAACGAGTTCACGATCGAGCTCTCGACTGCCGACTACGACCAGGTGGAGGCGTGGGGAGCGGAGGCGCTGGCGGACGAGTTCGCCGCGAACGTCACCGACCACGCCGCGAGCCAGCGGTACGCGTTCGTCGGCCCGGTGACGGTGAGCTTCACGGAGGACACCGAGCAGGAGGCCGGCCGGTTCCGCGTGCACAGCGCGACCGTCCGGGGCGCCGTGGCCCCCGCGACGACCGCCGCGCCGAGCGCCCGGCACCCCCTGGTCGACATCGACGGACAGCGCTACCTGCTCACGGGCCCGGTCACGGTGATCGGCCGCGGCTCGGAGGCGGACATCATCGTCGACGACCCGGGCGTGAGCCGGAAGCACCTGGAGATCCGGGTGTCGCCCGACGGGGTCGTCGCGACGGACCTCGGCTCGACCAACGGCCTGTTCGTCGAGGGCCACCAGGTGCCGGCGGCGACGCTGCTCGACGGCAACACCCTGACGATCGGGCGCACGCGCATCCTCTTCTGGACGGGTGGCGAGCCGGACCAGGACGAGTGACGCGGCCCCGATGAGCGAGCTGACGATCACCCTGCTGCGGCTGGGGTACCTGGCGCTGCTGTGGCTGCTCGTGCTCTCCGCCATCGCGGTGCTGCGCCGCGACCTGTACGGAACCCGCATCACTGACCGCCGCACGCGGCGACGCGCCACGGTCGCCGCCGAGGGCCCGCCCCCCGCACCACAGGCCGCCCCGCAGCAGCCCCGGAGCAGCGCGGGCCGCAGCCGCCAGCAGCCGCGCCTCGTCGTCACCGAGGGACCCCTGACCGGCACGATCGTCCCGCTCGCCTCGTCGGCCGTCCTCATCGGCCGCGCGCCCGCCTGCACGCTCGTGCTGGACGACGACTACTCGTCGTCGAGGCACGCGCGGATCTTCCCGCAGGCCGACGGCTGGTACGTCGAGGACCTGGGCTCGACCAACGGCACGTTCCTGGACGACCAGCGCGTCGAGGCGCCGACCCCGCTGACCCCCGGCGCGCAGGTGCGCGTCGGCCAGAGCGTGATCGAGCTGCAGCGATGACGATCGCCCTACGCTACGCGGCGCGCTCGGACGTCGGCCTGGTCCGCAGCAACAACCAGGACTCGGGGTACGCCGGCCCGCACCTGCTGATGGTCGCGGACGGCATGGGCGGGCACGCGGGCGGGGACGTCGCGTCGTCGGTCGCGCTCGCCGCCTTCGCGCCGCTGGACGGCGAGTCGCACGGGTCCGACGACGCGCTCGACCGGCTCGAGACCGCGCTCGAGGAGGCTCGCGACGAGATCGTGGCCCGCAGCGAGGCCGAGCCCGAGCTCGCGGGCATGGGGACCACCGTCATCGCGATCCTGCGCGCGGGCAACAAGCTCGCGATGGTGCACCTGGGCGACTCGCGCGGGTACCTGTACCGCGACGGCGTGCTGACGCAGGTCACCACGGACCACACGTTCGTGCAGCACCTGGTCGACATCGGCCGCATCACGCCCGAGGAGGCGGAGCACCACCCGCAGCGCTCGGTCGTCATGCGTGTGCTGGGCGACTTCGACGCCGAGGTCACGCCAGACATGTCGGTGCGCGAGGCGCGCGTGGGCGACCGCTGGCTGCTGTGCTCGGACGGCCTGTCGGGCTTCGTGTCCGCGGACACGATCGCGGAGACGCTGCGCACGGTCGGGGACGTGGACCAGTGCGCGGACCGCCTGGTGCAGCTCGCGCTGCGGGCCGGCGGCGGGGACAACGTCACGGTGGTGCTCGCCGACGTCATCGAGCTCGACGACGTCGCCGACGGCGCGGGCCCGACGACGAACGCGACGGTCGTCGGCGCGGCGGCCACGACGTGGGACGCGCCGACGAGCGCCGAGCAGAGCCCGGCGTCGCGTGCGGCCAACCTCGGCAAGCCCGCCCCGGACGCCGGCCAGGACGGCGCGGCGGACGACGACGAGGACGACGAGCCCGACGAGCCGCGCCGCCGCTCGCGCGGGTGGCTCGCGGCGGTCGCGGTCGTCGTGCTGCTCGCGGTGGCCGGCGCGGGCTCGTGGGCGTGGCTGCGTACGCAGTACTACGTGGGGGTCGACGGCACGCAGGTCGCGATCTTCCGCGGGGTGCCGCAGCAGCTGGGCCCGGTCGCGCTCTCGACGCTGGTGGAGACGACGGACCTCGCGGCCGACGACATCTCGTCGGCCTACCTGCGCGAGCGCGTCGACGAGACCATCCACGCCGACTCGCTGACCGACGCGCGCCAGCAGGTGGACCTGCTGCGCCAGGACGCGACACCGACCCCCGACCCGACGCCCATCAAGAC
>NZ_JEOE01000035.1 GCF_000708885.1 Cellulomonas sp. HZM
ACGAGTACCCGCCCCCGAACCCGCTCCAGCCCCCGGCGGAGGCACGCGCCGCGGGCCCGACGACGTCCGACCACGCGACCGTCGCCGCGCCCGCACCGAACATCGCCGCGTACCAGGCCGCCTCGCGTGCGCTCAGTGACGGGTCCGCGGGCCGCAGCGGCGACATGACCCAGTTGGGGCGCATGCCGGGGCCGACGGTCCCCAGCGGGTCCATCCGCACGTACCCGCGCCGCACCAGCGAGTGCACCTCGGTCGGCACGACGCCGACACCACCGCCGCCCGAGCCGCCGGCTCGCCGCGCGACCGAGACGACGATCGTCACCAGGACACCCACGAAGAGCACGCCGACGACGATCGCGAACCCGCCGAACGCCCCGAACCCGTCGGACCCGAACGAGCCGAGGTCGCCGATGTCGAGATCGCCCGGCTGCCCCGGGTCCGGGAACCCGAGGCCGGAGCCGTCCCAGTCGTCGTCGCCCGAGCCGTCGTCGCTCCCCGAGGCGTCCGCGTCGTCCGGCTGCTCGAACGAGGGCACCACGTCGAACGTCCCCGCGGGCCATCCCACGACGACGGTCAACGCCTCACCGGGCTCCACGGTGTCCTGGTGGAAGGTCGCACCCGCACCGGTCCGGTGGTGCGCGGTGCAGGACGCGTCCGATCCCGGCTCACCGGCGAGGCACCGTGCCCGCGTGACGCCGTCGGGGCCGACGACGGTCACGTCGACGTCCGAGAGCGGGATCTGCCAGCGCGGTCCGATCGCGTCCCAGAACAGCTGATCGCCGTCCGAGGTCAGCGAGTCCGGGTTCACGAGGGCGTCGACGGTGTACGCGATCTCGTAGCTCTGCTCGCCGTCGACGTCGTCGACGTCCGGGTCGCCGACCCGCACGGTCGTCGTCTCGCCGTCGTCCTCCACGTCGAGGTCGTCGGGCGCCCCCGTGGAGCTCGACGCCGTGACGTCGTGGATGTCGTAGACGCGCACCTGTCCGTCGTCGGTGGCGACGTGGCTCGGCAGCTCGAGCTCCACGCCGTGGCCGGGCTCGTCGGCGAAGTCGAGGTCGAGGTCGACGACGACGTGCGCCGAGCCGTCGTGCGCGAGGGTCACCCCGGCGGCGTACCGGGTGACCTGCCGCCCCTCGTCGGCCGCGGCCGGCAGCGCGGGCAGCAGCACAGGCAGCAGCATTCCGCCGACGAGCCCGACGAGCCGGGAGTCGGCGCGCTGATCGACTCCGTCGCGACCGACGAGAACCGGTCCATCGAGCCGGCGAAGGTGGTGATCCACAGCGGGTTCGGGTAGTACCCCGTGTACCAGGCCGGCTGCGCGACGACCCGTCCCTGCGCGGCGAGGTCCGCGAACACGCGCGCCCACCGCTCCGCGAGCCCGAACACGATCGCGTACGGCAGGTAGCGGCTGAAGATGTCCTCGCCCTCCTCGAACCGCAGCTGCTCGGCCTCGGCGGTCGCGAGGTACTGCCGGAACCCGAGGGTCTGCGCGAGCACCGCGGTGCCGTCAGCCGTGCGCGCGGGCGCGAAGCGCGCACAGGCGAGCACGACGACGCCCACGAGCCCGAGCCCGATCGGCACCAGCGCGACACCGGGCCACGTGACGCCCGACGCCATCACGAAGATCGTCAGCAGCACGGCCGCGACGACGAGCCCGATCCCGGCGGCCGCCCACGAGCCACGCACCGACGACGGGTTGCGGCGGAACCACCCGCGGTCGGTCACCTCGTCGTACAGGCGCGACTGCACCTTCTTCATCGACGACGCGAAGGTGGTGCGCAGGTCGGAGAGCTTGACGCTGCGCGAGCCCGAGAAGATCTCGTGCAGCAGCGTCGTCTCGGCGGGCGCCAGGCCCGCGTCGTCGTCGCGCAGGAGCACGAGGGTCCAGTCCTTGACCTTCTTGCGCGGGTCGGAGCGCGGCACCTCGTCGATCCGCAGGTAGCCACGCACGGCGAGGTCGACGAGCGTCGCGGTCACGTCGACCGGGTCAGCCTTCTCGTCCACGAGCGTGCCGAGCGCGCCCGGCCGCACGTCCGTGGGCGGTGCGAACTGGACCGCGACGGGAGCCCTCTTGTCGCGGTAGCCCGCGGAGCCCTCGGCACCCCCGACGGGCCGCAGGCCGGGCGTGAGGCCGAGGTAGGCGCGGTCGCGCCCGGTCGCGCGCACGCGTCGCACCGCGAGGAACGAGCCCGCGGCCACCACGAGCAGCGCCGCTGCTCCCCCACCCGAGAGCGGCCGGACCGGCCCGAGCGGGTCGGGCTTGTCCTCGAGCAGCAGGGCCGACTGCGGGAACGTTCCGCCGGGCCACCCGACGGTCACCGAGAGCTGGTCGCCGACGCCCAGCAGGTCCTGCGTGAACGTCGCCGACGACGCGTCGTGCGCAGCCGACGTGCACGACGTCGTCGACCCGTACGACCCGGCGTAGCAGACCGCGCCCTGCACGCCGTCCGGCCCGCTGACGTGCACGGACAGGTCACCCAGCGGGATCTCCCAGCCCGCGCCGATCACGTTCCAGTACAGCTCGTCGCCCGTGTGCTGCGCGTTCGCGGGGTTGAGGAAGCCTCGCACGGTGTAGCCGATGTCGTACGTCTGGACGCCTGAGACGTCGTCGACGTCCTCGTCGCCGATGCGCAGCACCATCGCGTCGCCGTCGTCCTCGCGGTGTACCTGCGCGGGTGCCCCGCTGGGGCTCGTCGCCGTGATGTCGGAGTACCGGAAGACGCGGTCGCGGTCGGCGTCGTAGGACGTGCGCAGCGGCAGCGTCAGGTACGGGCCGTGGCCCGGGTCGTCGCCGAAGTCGAAGTCCAGGTCGATGTCGACGCGCATCGTGCCGTCGTCGGCGACGTCCGCGGTCACGTCGTAGCGCGTGATCTCGCGGCCGCTGGTCTGGTCGGGCGTGGCTGCACCGGCCACAGACGTCGGGCCGACGACGAGAGCGACGAGCCCGACGGCGAGCCCGAGCGCCGCCGCGAGCCGTGCGCGCCTCATCGGTCGCGCTTCTCGCGCATGGCGCGGTCGGCTTCCAGGTTGTCCTGCCGCTCGCGCAGCGCCTGCCGCTTGTCGTACTCGCGCTTGCCGCGGGCCAGCGCGATCTCGACCTTGGCCCGACCGTCGAGGAAGTAGAGGGCGAGCGGCACGATGGTCTGCCCCTTCTCGCGCGTCTTCGCCTCGAGCCGGTCGATCTCCTCGCGGTGCAGCAGGAGCTTGCGCTTGCGGCGCGGCGCGTGGTTGGTCCACGTGCCCTGCGAGTACTCGGGGATGTGCACGCCCTGCAGCCACAGCTCGTGGCCGTCGACCTCGCACCAGCCGTCGACGAGCGATGCGCGCCCGGCCCGGAGCGCCTTGACCTCGGTGCCCGTGAGCATCACGCCGGCCTCGAAGACGTCTTCGATGATGTAGTCGTGCCGCGCCTTGCGGTTGGAGGCCACGAGCTTGCGCCCGGTGTCCTTCGCCATCGTCGTCGTCCCTCTTCCCCGCTCGCGCGAACGCGTGCGGACCGCCGCACGCGCCAGCCGTCGAGACTACCCGGACACCCCGCGTGAGGGTCGAGTGATTAGAGCCCCAGCAGCGGGCGCGGGTTGACGGTGCTGCCGTTGACGTACACCTCGAAGTGGAGGTGGCACGCGGCCGAGGTCCCGGTGTTGCCCGAGTAGCCGATGAGCTGTCCCTGCGCGACGTGCTGGCCGGAGCTGACGACCCCGCGTGTGAGGTGGTTGTACGACTCCGCGAGCGACTTGCCCTGGTAGGTGCCGCTGCTGACCATCACCTGGTTGCCGTAGCCGAACCGGTACTTCGACCACAGCACCGTGCCCGAGCGCGCTGCGTAGACCTTGGTGTCGCACCAGGTGCGCAGGTCGATCCCGGCGTGCAGGCGCCAGTAGTGCAGGATCGGGTGGAACCGCATCCCGTACTCGGACGTCACGTGGATGGGGCTGACGCTCGTCGGGTTGGAGAAGATCGCGCCGCTGATCGACCCCGAGGGCTTCGTCCCGCCGTCGTCGTCACCGCCGGTGGACGGCGGCACGGGCTTGCCGGCCTTCTCGGCCTCCTCGCGGGCCTTGCGCTCGGCCTCGGCCTTCTTGCGGGCCGCCTCGTCGTCGCGCTTCTTCTGCGCGGCGATCGCCGCCTTGAGGTCGCTCTCGAGCGTCTTGGCCTCGTTCTCGGCCTTCTTGATCTGCTGGAGGACCTGGGCCTTCTGCGACTCGAGCGTCTGCTGCTTCGACTCCTGCTCGGCGACGAGCGCGTCGAGCGCCTTGCGCGCGTTCGCGGCGCTCGTGGCCGCGGTCTGGGCCTCGGCGGCCTTCTCGTCGGCCTGCTCCTTGAGCTCGCCGATGCGGTCCTGCACCGCGCCCAGCCGCACGTTCGCGTTCTTGTTGGTCGCCTCGGACGTGCGCAGGTCGTCCAGCACCTGCGCCTGCGTGCGCAGCGCGGTGGTCATCATCCCGTAGCGCTCGACGAAGTCGTCGGTGCTCGTCGCGTCGAGCACCGCGGCGACGCCGGACACGGCACCGCCCGTGCGGTACGCCTCGCGGGCCATCTGGCCGATCGCCGCACGCATCTTGGTCGCCTCGGCCGAGTCCTTCTCGATCGAGGTCGACAACGTCGTGGCCTGGTCCTTCGCGTCCTGCAGCCGTTGCGCGACGAGCTGCGCCTCGCGCTGCGCCTTGTCCCGCGCGGCGTTCGCCTCGTCCAGCTTGAGCTGTGCCGCGGGGATCTGGGACTTGATCTCGAGTAGCCGGTCGGACGTCGCCTGGAGCTTGTCGTCGATGCCCTCCATCGCGTCCTCGGCGTCGGCGCGCTCCTTCTCGTTCGCCTTCTGCGCCTTCTCCGCGGCCGCTCGGCGGTCGTCGATCGAGTCGCCCGCGGCGGGCGTCGCGAGGCTCGTGAACGTGATGCCCGCGGCGAGGGCCGCCATGGCGGCGGTCGCGGACAGGCGCAGGGAGACGGGGCGCATGGTCACACCTTCGTGTAGCGGCTCAGGGTCACCAGGGAGGAGATGGCCGCGAGCACGATCGCCGCGGCGACGAGGAACGGTGCGACGGTCATGACGTCGGCCGTCGTGACGTACGGGATCCAGCCCACCGACGTGCCCAGCCAGTCGGTGACGAGGTACTCGACCCCCAGCCACAGCCCGCCGACCGCGAGCAGCGAGCCGATGGTCGCCGCGATCGCGCCCTCGAGCATGAACGGGAGCTGGATGAACATCGTGGACGCACCGACGAGCCGCATGATGCCGGTCTCGCGGCGGCGTGACAGCGCCGACAGCCGGATGGTCGTCGTGATGAGCAGCACCGCCGCGACGAGCATGACCGCCGCGAGGCCGCCCGCGAGCAGCGTCGCGCGGTCGAGCACCAGGAACAGGCGGTCGAACAGGCGCCGCTGGTCCTCGACCGCCTCGACGCCCTGCCGCCCCTGCACCACCTCGGCGACCACCGCGTACTTCTCGGGGTCGGTGAGCTTGATGCGGAACGACGAGTTCATGTCGTCGACCGTCGCGGCCGACGCCCAGAACTGGCCCTTGAACTGGCGCTGGAACGCCTTGAAGGCCTGCTCCTTGGACTCGAAGTAGATCTTCTGCACGTACGGCTTGACCTCGGGTGCGTCGAGCGCTGCCTGGATGTCGGCCTTCTGCTCGGCGGTCACCTCGCCGCCCGCGCACGTCTTCGCCGACGAGTTCGACGGGCACAGGAAGACCGAGACCTCGACCTTGTCGTACCAGTCGTCCTTCATCTTGCCGATCTGCATCTGCAGCAGCGCGGCCGAGCCGACGAACGTGAGCGAGACGAACGTGACGAGGATGACCGAGACGGTCATCGACAGGTTGCGACGAAGACCGATGCCGATCTCGGACAGGATGAACTGCAGGCGCACGGCGACCCCCTCAGCGGTCCGAGCCGTACACGCCGCGCGACTGGTCGCGCACCATGCTGCCCGTGCTCAGCTCGACCACGCGCTTGCGCATCTGGTCGACGATCTCGTCGTCGTGCGTGGCCATGACCACGGTGGTGCCGGTGCGGTTGATGCGGTCGAGCAGGCGCATGATCCCCAGGGAGGTCGTCGGGTCGAGGTTTCCCGTGGGCTCGTCGCACAGCAGGATCGGCGGACGGTTGACGAACGCGCGCGCGATCGCCACGCGCTGCTGCTCGCCACCGGACAGCTCGTGCGGGCGGCGCTTCTCCTTGCCCGCGAGGCCGACCATCTCGAGCACGTCGGGCACGGTCGTGTAGATGTGGTGGCGCGGCTTGCCGATGACCTGCAGCGCGAACGCGACGTTCTCGAACACCGTCTTGTTGGGCAGCAGGCGGAAGTCCTGGAACACCGCCCCGATCTGCCGACGCAGCTGCGGGACCTTCCAGCTCGACAGCGAGCCCAGCTCCTTGCCGGCGACGAAGACGCGGCCCGCGGACGCGCGCTCCTCACGCAGCACGAGGCGCAGGAAGGTGGACTTGCCGGAGCCCGACGAGCCGACGAGGAAGACGAACTCCCCCCGCTCGACGTCCAGGGACACGCGGTCGAGCGCCGGTCGGGCGCCTCGTGCGTAGACCTTGGTGACGTTCTCGAATCGGATCACGATCGCTCTCGCGGGGTCGCCATGTGCGTGGACATGGGGCGCCTGGGCGGCGCCGGGTGTGCTGCTGGCCTCGTCGAGAGTAGGCAGCGCGCACGGCGCGTCCGCCGGGGACACGCCGTGCGGGAACCTGTGAGCGGCTCGCACGACGACCGGGTCGGAACGATTCGCCCGGTATGTCGGCCGTCGCGCGTCGGAGGTCGCCGCTCGCGCCCGACGAGCCGCATGCAGAGCTCGCACGCGTCACGCGTCCTAGCGTTCAAGACTTGACGACTGCGTGAACACCGCGTAGACATCGGTGTCATGCCAGGGCGACCCGGCGGCGCCGGTGCCGCCCAACGAGACACGGGATCGCAGACGGCCCTCCGCGAACGCAACACGCGACTGGTCGTGACGGCGCTCGGGCTCAACGGCCCGCAGTCGCAGGCGGCGCTCGCCCGGCACACCGGCCTGTCCGCGGGAACCGTCTCGAACATCGTGCGGGAGCTCGCCGCGGCGGAGCGCGTCACGACGAGCCCGGTCGTCACCGGCGGACGTCGCTCGACGGAGGTCACGCTCGCACCGGACCGCCGCGTCGTGGTGGGCGTGGACATCGGCCGCTCGCACCTGCGCGTCATGGCTCTCGACGCGTCGCACGAGCCGCTCGGGCGGGCCGACGTCCCGCTGCGCGCCGGCCACGAGCCCGCGGACACGCTCAAGCTGGCCGACGAGCTGATCGGCACCCTCCTGTCCGAGCACGGCGTGGACCGCTCGCGCGTGCCGCTCGTGGGCATCGCGATCCCCGCGTCGCTCGACCCGGTGCACGGCTCGGTCGTGCAGGCCAACGTCCTGCCCGAGTGGGCCGGGATCAACATCGTCGACGCGACGTCCGAGGCGTTCGACCTGCCGGTCATCGTGGAGAACGACGCGAACCTCGGGGCGCTCGCGCACGCCGTGACGGGGCGCTTCGCGGACGTGGAGTGCCTCGTCTACGTCAAGGTCGCCACGGGCATCGGCGCAGGTCTCGCGCTGCGCGGTCGCGTGTACGGCAGCACCACGGGGATCTCGGGCGAGATCGGCCACACGCAGGTCGTCGAGAACGGCGACATCTGCACGTGCGGCAACCGAGGCTGCCTCGAGACCGTCGCCTCGACCCGGCGCATCGGCGCCGAGCTCACGCGCATCCGCCCCGAGCGCAGCGGCGACGTCGCAGGACTCGTCGACGCGGCGTCGGGCGGCGACCCCGTGGTCACGCGCCTGCTGCTCGACGCCGGCGCGCTCGTCGGCCGCGCGCTCGCGCCCATCTGCAACCTGCTCAGCCCCGACGTCCTGGTGCTGGGCGGTCCGCTCACGCGCGTCGCGCAGCCCCTGCTCGACGGCATCGGCCAGTCGATCCGCCAGCGTTCGCTGCCCGCGGCGACCGGCCACACCCAGTTCGTGCTCTCCGACCTCGCGGACGACGCAGAGGTCCATGGCGCGTGCCTGCTCGCGCTGCGTCACGCGCTCGCGGAAGGTGACGATTTGATATCGAAGTGATGTGGGTATGGGCACGCCCGTGTGTTCAAAGGTTGACGACAAGGTGCGGCCTCCCTAGTGTCCTTCCGGGACCGCAGGGCGGGCCTCCGACAGCAGAGTCGCGTCAGGAGCGAGACAGATGGTTCAAGGACCGGTCATCCTCGAGATGAGGTCGATCACCAAGGAGTTCCCGGGCGTCCGGGCACTCGACAACGTGACCATGAAGGTGCACGCCGGGGAGATCCACGCGATCTGCGGCGAGAACGGCGCCGGCAAGTCCACGCTGATGAAGATCCTGTCGGGCGTCTACCCGCACGGCACGTACGGCGGCGACATCGTCTACAACGGCGAGGTCGTCGAGTTCAGCAACATCAAGCAGTCCGAGGACGCCGGGATCGTCATCATCCACCAGGAGCTGGCGCTCATCCCCGAGCTCTCGATCACCGAGAACATCTTCCTCGGCAACGAGGTCAAGGGCCGGCTCGGCATCGACTGGGACGCCGCGCACCGGCGCGCGGGCGAGCTGCTCGCACGCGTCGGGCTGGACGAGAACCCGAGCGAGATCATCAAGAACATCGGCGTCGGCAAGC
This sequence comes from Cellulomonas sp. HZM, assembly GCF_000708885.1. Classification (GTDB taxonomy): domain Bacteria; phylum Actinomycetota; class Actinomycetes; order Actinomycetales; family Cellulomonadaceae; genus Cellulomonas. The sequence continues at coordinate 8,653 of NZ_JEOE01000035.1, forward strand.
AGCAGCTCGTCGAGATCGCCAAGGCCCTGTCGAAGGACGTCAAGCTCCTCATCCTCGACGAGCCCACGTCCGCCCTGAACGAGGACGACTCGGCACACCTGCTCGACCTGCTGCGGGGCCTGCGCTCCAAGGGCATGACGAGCATCATGATCAGCCACAAGCTCAACGAGATCGAGGCTGTCGCCGACTCGATCACGATCATCCGCGACGGTCGCTCGGTCGAGACGCTCGACGTCACCGCGGGCGAGGTGAACGAGGACCGGATCATCCGCGGGATGGTGGGCCGCTCGCTCGAGTCGCGCTTCCCGGACCACACGCCGAACATCGGCGAGAAGTTCTTCGAGGTGCACGACTGGACCGTCGAGCACCCGCTAGTCCCTGGCCGCCTCGTGTGCAAGGGGTCCGACTTCTTCGTCCGCCGCGGCGAGATCGTCGGCTTCGCGGGCATCATGGGCGCCGGGCGCACCGAGCTCGCGCGGTCGATCTTCGGCCGCTCGTACGGCCGCTACCTCCAGGGCACCATCAAGATCAACGGCGAAGAGGTTTCGCTGCACACCGTGCAGCAGGCGATCGACGCGAAGATCGCCTACGTGCCCGAGGACCGCAAGGCCCTGGGCCTCAACCTCCTCGACAACATCGAGGACACCATGGTCTCGGCCGGCCTGAAGAAGATCTCGCGCCGCACCGTGATCGACGGCGACGCGGCCCACGCGGCGGCGGAGCAGTACCGCAAGTCGCTCAACGTCAAGGCGCCAAGTGTAGAGATGGGTGTCGCCAAGCTCTCCGGCGGCAACCAGCAGAAGGTGCTGCTGGCCAAGTGGATGTTCCCGGAGCCGGACCTGCTGATCCTCGACGAGCCCACCCGTGGCATCGACGTGGGCGCCAAGTACGAGATCTACGGTCTCGTGCAGCGCCTGGCCGACGAGGGCAAGGGCGTCGTCGTGATCTCGTCCGAGCTGCCCGAGCTGCTGGGCCTGGCGGACCGCATCTACACGATCTTCGAGGGCACCATCACGGGCGTCCTCAACCGCGGCGACGCGGACCAGGAGAGCCTCATGCGCCTCATGACCGGGTCCGGCGGCAGCGCCGAGGCCAAGGCCAGCTGACCACCACCCCCGAACGACAAGAAGGAAGCTCGACGATGACGTCTTATCTCAAGCAGGTGTTCGGCGGTGGGGTGCGCCAGTTCGGCATGGTGATCGCGCTTGTCGTGCTGACGCTGTACTTCCAGGTGAAGACCGGCGGCAAGGTCCTGACGCCGACCAACGCGCAGAACATCATCAACGGCAACTCGTACATCCTGATCCTGGCGATCGGCATGGTGCTCGTCATCATCGCCGGCCACATCGACCTCTCCGTCGGGTCGGTCGCCGCGGCGGTCGGCATCATCGTGGCGATCGCGATGCGCGACTGGAACATCCCGTGGTGGGTGGGCATCCTGCTCGGCCTCGTGGTGGGTCTCGTGATCGGCGCGTGGCAGGGCACCTGGGTCGCGTATGTAGGGATCCCAGGCTTCATCACGACCCTCGCGGGCATGCTCATCTTCCGTGGTCTGAACCAGCTCATCGGCAAGAACAACTCGGTGCCGGTCCCGGACTCCTTCCAGAAGATCGGCTCCGGCTACCTGCCCGAGTGGGGGCCCAGCACGGGCCTCAACAACTCCACGCTGCTGCTCGGCCTCATCGCCATCGCCTGGGTGCTGTGGAGCGCGTTCCGCCAGATCAGCAAGAGCAAGGACCTCGACGCGACGACGCCCGCACCGGTGATCATCACCCGCGCCGTGCTCATCAGCGCCGTGATCGCCTACCTGACCTACCTGTTCGGCTCGGGCCGCTCGGGCACGTCGTTCCCGATCTCGGGCTGCATCCTCGTCTTCCTCGTCCTCGTGTACAGCTTCGTCGCGAACCGCACGATCACGGGCCGCCACGTCTATGCCGTGGGTGGCAACCGCTCCGCAGCCGCGCTGTCCGGTGTGAACATCAAGCACGTGAACTTCTTCGTCATGGCCAACATGTCGATGCTCGCGGCGCTCGCCGGCATGGTGTTCGTCGCTCGGTCCACCTCGTCCGGCCCGTCCGACGGTGTCGGCTGGGAGCTCGACGCGATCGCGGCCGTGTTCATCGGTGGCGCGGCCGTCTCCGGCGGTGTCGGCACAGTGCTCGGCTCCGTCATCGGTGGTCTGGTCATGGCCGTCCTCAACAACGGCCTCGCACTCCAGGGCGTCGGCTCCGACTGGACTCAGATCATCAAGGGCCTCGTCCTGCTGCTGGCCGTCGCGTTCGACGTCTACAACAAGGTGCAGGGCCGTCCCTCCATCATCGGAACCCTGCTGCGGGGCAAGTCCCGCCGTGAGGCGAGCCTCGAGGCCGCCGAGGATTCCGCAAGTGTCCCTGTGAGCGCCGGCGAGACCGCCGCCAAGGGCTGATCCACCACACCCCAAGTGCACCCGAGGACGGGTGCCCGACAAGAAAGTGGTTTCTCATGAAGAAGCTGGCCACCGCGTTCATCGCGCTGACCGCCGTGGGTGCGCTGTCGCTCTCCGCGTGCTCCTCGAACGACCGTGACGGCGACTCGGGCAGCAAGTCGACCCCGACCGCTGGCTCGACCGACGGTGCGACCGGCGGCGCCGGTTTCGCTGCCGACTCGACCATCGGTGTCGCCCTGCCGCAGAAGACCTCGGAGAACTGGGTCCTCGCGGAGAACCTGTTCAACACGGACCTGAAGGACGCCGGCTTCAAGCCGATCGTCCAGTTCGGCAACTCGGGTGTCGCCGAGCAGCAGAACCAGATCCAGGCCATGGTCGAGCAGGGTGCCAAGGTCATCGTCGTCGGCGCCATCGACGGCTCGCAGCTCGGCACGCAGCTCAAGGCCGCCAAGGACTCGGGCGCGTACGTCATCGCCTACGACCGTCTCGTGAAGAACACGGACGCCGTGGACCTGTACATCGCGTTCGACAACTTCAAGGTCGGCGTCCTGCAGGGTGAGGCCCTCCTCAAGGGTCTGGCCGAGCGCAAGGGCTCGGGCCCGTACAACATCGAGCTCGTCGCCGGCTCGCCGGACGACGCGAACGCGACCCCGTTCTTCAACGGCGCCATGCAGGTCCTGCAGCCGAAGATCAACGACGGCACGCTGAAGGTCGTCTCGAAGCAGACCGGCTTCGACCAGGTCGCGACGCAGGGCTGGAAGGCCGAGAACGTCCAGAAGCGCTTCGACACGATCATGTCGGCGAACTACTCGGGCGGCACCAAGCTGGACGGCGTCCTGTCGCCCAACGACACGCTGGCCCGTGGCGTGCTGACCTCGGTCAAGCAGGCCGGCCAGACGGACGTCCCGGTCATCACCGGCCAGGACTCCGAGGTCGAGTCGGTCAAGTCGATCATGGAGGGCGTGCAGTACTCCACGATCTACAAGGACACGCGTGAGCTCGTCGCGCAGACCGTCAAGACGATCAAGGACCTCCAGGCCGGCAAGGACCCCGAGGTCAACGACACCAAGTCCTACGACAACGGTGTGAAGATCGTCCCGGCGTACCTGCTGACGCCGGTCGTCGTGACCAAGGAGAACGCTGCCGAGGTCTACGCGAACGACCCGACGCTCGGCCCGCTCACCAAGTGAGCTGACCAGCAGCACTGAAGGTGCCCCCCGGGTCTCGACCCGGGGGGCACCTTCGTTCCCGGGGGGCACGGTCCTTCTCGGGGTTCTCTCTCGGTGCAGCCCGCCGGGGAAGACGAAGGCCCGCCGCGATCACTCGCGGCGGGCCTTCGTCGTGCGCGTCGGCGTGGCCGTCAGCCGTTGACCTCGGCCGAGCGGCGCCAGCGGATGCCGGCCTCGATGAAGTCGTCGATGTCCCCGTCGAACACGGCGGCCGGGTTGCCGACCTCATGCTCGGTGCGCAGGTCCTTGACCATCTGGTACGGCTGCAGCACGTAGGAGCGCATCTGGTCGCCCCAGCTGGCCTTGATGTCTCCGGCCATCTCCTTCTTCTTCGCGTCCTCCTCGGCCTTGCGGACCAGCAGCAGGCGGGACTGCAGGACGCGCAGCGCGGCGGCGCGGTTCTGGATCTGCGACTTCTCGTTCTGCATCGACACGACGATGCCCGTGGGGATGTGCGTCATGCGCACCGCGGAGTCGGTGGTGTTGACCGACTGGCCCCCGGGGCCTGACGAGCGGAACACGTCGACCTTGATCTCCGACTCGGGGATCTCGATGGAGTCGGTCTGCTCGATGAGCGGGATGACCTCGACCGCGGCGAACGACGTCTGGCGGCGGCCCTGGTTGTCGAACGGCGAGATTCGCACCAGGCGGTGCGTGCCGGCCTCGACGGACAGGTGCCCGAACGCATAGGGCGCCTTGACCTCGAACGTCGCCGACTTGAGGCCGGCCTCCTCCGCGTAGGAGGTGTCCATCACGGTGGTCGGGTAGCCGTGGCGCTCGGCCCAGCGCAGGTACATGCGCATGAGCATCTCGGCGAAGTCGGCGGCGTCGACGCCACCGGCACCCGCGCGGATCGTCACGACGGCCTCGCGCTGGTCGTACTCCCCCGCGAGCAGCGTCCGCACCTCGAGCTCGCCCAGGTCCTTGCGGATCTTCTCCAGGTCGGCCTCGGCCTCGAGCAGGCTGTCCTCGTCCTGCATCTCGTTGCCGAGCTCGACGAGCGTCTCGAGGTCGTCGATGCGGCTGCCGAGCTTGCTCACGCGGTCCAGCTCCGCCTGCGCGGCGGACAGCGCGCTCGTGACCTTCTGCGCCGAGTCCGGGTCGTCCCACAGGTCCGGCGCGGAGGCCTGCTCCGACAGCTGCGCGATCTTCGCCTGCAGCGCCGTCGGGTCGCTCACCGCCTGGATCGACTCGAGGGTCGTGCGCAGGTCGCGGATCTCGGCGGGGAAGTCAGTGGTGGCCACGACCGTCCAGGCTACCCGCTCGCGGCGCACCGACCGGTCGGTGCGTGCGGGGCGCCGCTCAGCCGGCGCGCGCATCGGACGTCGCGCGGATCCGGATGCCATCGCTCCACGGCTCGAGCACCCACGACAGCAGGGGCGGACGCACGAGCGCCTCGACCTCGACCCGCGCAGTCCGGCCGTCGGCCGATGCGTCGGCGGTCCACGCGAGGTCCCGCCAGCGTCCGGCCTGGTCGCGGTTGTCCTCCAGGTACTGCTCCACGGCGGCGTGCACGCTCCCGTCCGTGAGCGTCGGACGGGTCGGGTCCGAGCGGGACGGGGCGCGGTCGGGGTCGAAGTACACGTCCGGCCAGCGCGACCAGCCGCTTGCGCTCCAGGTGCACTCCCGCGGCCGACCCGACGACCGTCACGAGCAGCATCGCGACCACGACGAGACCGATCGTCAGCAGCAGCTCGTCCGGACGCCTAACGCCCGGACGGGGTCTCGTCAGCGATAGGCGATGGGAGATGAGCGAGGGCGGCGCCGTCTGACCGAGAGAGCCAGTACCGTCGTTGTCGAGGGCGAACGATGAACAGGTCGCGAGGCAGGCTTTCTGGGATGAGGACTTCGCGGCTTGAGCCATCGCCTTCGGTGTCGTTGAGCCAGAGCATCGAGGTTCCGATGTCGATGAACCACTCGTCGTCTGCACCGGTTTCCGCCTGCAGGCCGTAGCTCACAACCATGACGTGTGGAAAGTCGACGCCATCAACCTTGATGCCGCGTTCGTTAGTCATCCACCCCGCCACTGTTCGCTCGACCTGGAGTTCTTGGCGTCGCGTCTCGCCTGGCGTGAGCGTGTACTTGAACGCCATCCAGTCGGACTCGCTAGGTGGACGGTGAGAGATCGTCACCTCGACGGTGGTGTCGCCGTCGTTACGCACATTGACGACGCAACTAGCCGCGATCCGGTCCTCGCCATCCTTGGGCAGACGAAGCGTCTCCACGCCTCGCAGTGCGGGTGGTGGCCAGGCGACGTCGGAGAGCGTCACCGCCACGCTCGGCATCGCTGCGTTGATGCTCGCCCGCTGGGTCTCAAGAACCAGCTCGCGACCGTTTGACTCTTCCCGACGGGCGACAGCGAGTGCCTCGTTCGCCGTGTTCAGCGCTCTACCAGACACCTTGACGCTGCGGTGAGTCTCAATCGACTGCCACGCCACGACACCAGCTGCGATGAAGGCCGCCACAACGGCCCAGTCGTCAGAGTTCACGTTGCGAACCTAGCCCGAGGGGTGGCCACTGAACAGGCGTAGCCGAGCACTCGAACGACTGAACGCCGCCCCTCGCCCTTGGTGGGCGGGAGGCGGCGTTCAGCGCCGAGTGTGGACTGCGCTCAGTGAGCCGCGTTATAGATGTCGAGCAGGTCCTGTCGGATACGGCCGCGGTCGCCGACTTCGTGTCCCTGGGCGCGCAGCCAGGTCCGCGCGGCGTCAGTGTTGGATGCGCCCCGCCCCGGTCGTCGGGAGGCCGTGCGGGTGGTCGCCCCACTGGTACGGCGGCCGGCCTTCACGTAGGGGGCAACCGCCGCCTCGAACGCAGCGACGTTCTGCTCGTTCAAGTCGATCTCGTACGACTTGCCGGCGTACGAGAACGCGACCGTGGTCGACGCCTCGGACCCGTCCAGGTCGTCCGTCAAAGTGACAATCGTGCGCTGCGCCATGGGCCCTACACGGGTTGTGATTGCCGCAGCTGATGCGGGGCTACTTGAGTGTCAATCCGAGCTCACGGGCGACGCGATGCTGCGTCGTGGACCAGTTACTCAGGTCGCTCGGAGTTATCTCAACCAGGAGAATACCCGCGTCCCGTGCCAGATTTCGCTTCAGCTCCGACTTCCGGTCATATGCAGGCACCCCGGCCAAGCCGAAGTACTCGATGAACATGTCACCGATTCGGAAGTCGGCACGCTTCTGGCTGCCGGGGTAGACCGGTTCTCGCGAGTGTTCGACTCCGAGGCCGTGCAGCCAGTCGTCGATCGTCTTCTCCCCGAGCGACGTGCACATGTGCCCGTCGTTAGCCAGCACGCGGGTGCCCACGACCATCCGTTGCGCCCCGTCGCTGATCAGTCCGGATGCTACGAGCGCGCCGAACCACGTCCCGTACTGGGAACGCCAACCGTGCCCGAGTGAAGCTTGAAGGCGGAGCGCATTGAGATAGAGGTCGGGGTCATCAGTTGCGAATACGTCTCCGAGCCACCCTTGTGAGGGAACGCGCTCGATCAACTCGGCGATAGAGATGAGTACGTCGAGAGGGCGCTCACTGGGTCCTGCGTCCGCAAGTTCGCGGTCGAACGCTTCGTGGCAACTCGGGCAGATCCGGGCGCGCGCCGGCCCGACCGCAAGCGCGTACACCGAGGGCGTGAACCACTCCTGGCAGAGAACGCAGTGCCGCCGTGTCGGGCTCGAAGGCAGGCTACCGCGCACAAGGTGGTGTACGACTTCCTCTGTCGCTTCCCCTTGAGCATGGAGACGAACGAGTCGTCTCGCAGCGGGGGCGGACAGGAACGAGAGTCGCCGGAGGATCGCGGCCGTCTCCTCTGGAGTGCCCGGCAGCGATGCGATCGGGACGACCGTCCCGCCCACATAGAGGGACTCCGCCTCGGCGAGCCTCAGTACGTCGAGCGCCTCGCCATCGGGCGTGAAGGTGCCGCAGAGCCGTGTGCCGACCGCTCGAAGCTCAAGCGGAGGCTGGTCGGGCGCATTGACTGAGGTAACAACTCGCCGGCTTCCGTCAACCGCGATACGAATCGGCGTCACCGCTTCCACCATGCGGACGATTTGCTGGTACGGGTCGGACCGCCAAGCCTCTAGCCAGTAGTGCTCGCTTGTTTCGAGCCTCAGTGGCGTTTCAGTGTCGTCGGGGCGAGCGTGGCGAAGTTTGAGCCGTGTCGCGGGCATCTTGGCGATGCCAAAGGTGATCGGCTGTTCGGTCTCGGATTCTGCCGCGAGGTGAGCCGTGATCTTGTTGCCCAGGTCCAGGCTCAGTCCAACTCTGGACGGTGAACCGTCGCGCAGCAAACGACTTCGCCACATCGCATATTCGGGGCTCCGCTCGACGAGGTCCTCACACTCGACGGAGAACCGCGCGATGCGGGCGTCCGTTGGGCGCCCCTCACGAAACATCGTCATGCCCGGACGGTACTCGGTGGATCTGACCCGCTGCCCGCATCCCGTTGGGGCTTCAGCTTCACGGGTCGGCACCAGTACACCATCGGCACCCATGCGCCACGCTTTCTGGACCGATGCCCCCTGGACCACGGACCGGCACCCGAGAGCACGCATCCAGCCAGTCCCCCGCACCGGTCACCCTCCTACCTCACCCGACCCGGGACCCACCCGCGCACTGTCCGCCCTGGGCCGTCTTGCCGCGACGAGGCGGCGAACCGACCCGACCCCCACCTCCCAGCAGCACGAGCAGCTCGTGGGGCTTGTCTCCCAGCACAGGAACGAGCACGGCCTCACGGCGTACGGGCACCCGACCACACGGGCCGTTGACCACACACGAGCCGGCAGGTCGCAGACCGGTGCAGCCCAGCGAGCACCGCGAGCGTAGGCGTGGGCACCGGTCAGCGACCGCACCGGCGGACCGCACCGTCCCGCTCAACGTGACCACCACCCCGCACCACCATCCACCGGTTAGTCGCTCCACCATCTGCACCATGACCGTGACCCACGCGCGCCACGCACCGGTCCGCTTCCTGGTCGCCTTGGGTCGTCACTGGGCAAGGCCCGAGCCGCTCCTGCTGGACCGATGTGGAAGCTGGCTGGTGAAGCCTGCCCTCTGCTCCCAGACCGGGCCGCCCTGCGTGGCGGAAGACCTACGAGGCCGGCGGCCAAACAACACTCTCATTACCCTCCTACTGCGCGCTCTACGAACATGGTGGGACGGTGGGTGCGTTTATGCAGGTCAGAGTGCCGTCCCGGGGTGTATTTCACTGTGCCTATCAGGTGGGTACGGGATGGGCGCGAGACTTCCTGCGGCGTATGGGCGGACACATATCCTTAAAGGACATTCGCACGCGAAAGGACTTCCGATATGGCACCCCGGCACCTGGTGTGTCCCGCGTTCCGTGGAGTCGGATTCCTGGATTCTTGTGCCACTTGACCCTTGAAGGAGGGCCTCGTGGGACGTCGTGGATACCCGCCGGAGTTCCGGCGCAAAGTGCTCGACCTGCTCGACGCCGGCCGGTCCGTGGCCGACGTGGCCAGGGACCTGGAGATCAGCGCCGAGTCGATCTACACCTGGCGGCGCCAGGACCGGATCGATCGCGGTCTGGTCCCGGGACTGACCAGCGCGGAGAAGTCCGAGCTGTCGGCCGCACGCAAGCGGATCGCTGAGCTGGAGGCCGAGCTGGCGATCCATCGTCGGGCCAGTGAGTTGCTGGGGAAGGTGGCGCCCCCAAAAGGCGGTACGAGGCCATCGCGGCGATGGCCGCCCAGGGCCACGCCGTGCAGGTCGCGACCCGTGTCCTGGGTACCTCGGAGTCCGGTTTCTACGCCTGGCGCACCCGGGCGCCCTCGCAGCGTTCGATCCGGCACGTGATCTTGACCGACGCGATCCGCCAGATCCACGCCGCCTCGAACGGCATCTACGGCGCCCGACGCGTCCACGCTGAACTGGCGCTCGGGCGCGACATCCAGGTCTGGCACGGCACGGTCGAGATGCTGATGGCCCGTGACGGGCTGCGAGGCGTGGCAGGACGCCCGAAGTGGCACCGCCCGCATCCGGACCTGATCTCCGCCGACCTGGTCGACCGACAGTTCCGCCGTGACGGACTGGATCAGCTGTGGGTCACCGATATCACTGAGCACCCGACCGGGGAGGGCAAGGTGTACTGCGCGGTCGTGCTCGACGCGTGCTCGCGGCGCGTGGTTGGCTGGTCGATCGACTCCTCACCGACGGCCGCGCTGGTCACCAACGCGCTCGGCATGGCGATCGACTCGCGCCGCCCGCCGGCGGGCACAGTGATCCATTCGGATCACGGCGTCCAGTTCGGCAGCTGGGCGTTCACCCGCCGCGCCCGCGACTCCGGGCTGATCCCGTCGATGGGCTCGATTGGCAACTGCTACGACAACGCCGTCATCGAGAGCTTCTGGTCCCGCATGCAGGTCGAACTGCTGAACCGGCGCCGTTGGCGGACTCGGATCGAGCTCGCGAACGCGATGTTCGAGTACCTCGAGATCTTCCACAACCGCCAGCGCCGACACTCCGCGATCGGCTGGCTGACACCCATAGAGTTCGAGAACAGACAACCGATCACCGTGGCCTAAGAACCAGAAATCCGACTCCGCGGAACCCGGGACAGGCCAAGAGCCTCCACCAGACCCGGGGCGGTTCAAACACATCGCCTGTGATGGTACGTCCGTCAGCGGGCAGGGCAACGAAGGCGCGGGCTTACGTCATTCTTCCCGTGAAGAGCGACGTTGGCCGCAGTTCGGTTGCCAGCAGCCCCGCCCGTCCGATCCGTGAGGCGATCATGTGGTGAGGATGGCCGAGAACAGGCCTATCCCGTCGAACCGCGCTGGACTGTCCGAGACCACGGGCGTGGTGGTCGTGGTCACGTCCGGGTTCACGCCAAGCCGTGGCGCGTCGTCCTTCTCTGCCGGGGTCTATGCCATCGCAAGATGTCCTCCTTGCGCCAGTTTGGGGACGTCGGTCCCCCGCCTGGTCGCCACCGGAGCCGCGCGGGTCGAAGCTTGCACCACAGCAGAGCTTGAGACGCGACTGTACGGCGCCCTTGTCCACAAGAGCGCACCCTGCGAGTGGCGTCCTCCCGCGACAGGCGTGGTCTCCGAGTGTGCGGCCCAGGCTCCCGTCACGCTCAGAGGCTCGGACAGTACGTGGTCAATAACGCACGCGTCAACTGTTCCCCGCGGATCGAAATGGCATTCAGGTCCCCTCGGGACATTGGGGCGAAGTTGGTCGGGTATCGATGAACTCGTTCACGAGGAACAAGGTCCGCGATCGGAATGGGTAAACGACCGTCTGGCATGCCCAGGTACGCGTGAACCGAGCCGGTCAGTGCACCGGTCAGGACGGCTTGGTGGACCCGAGTGCGACCGGCATCTTGGGCCTTGGTGTAGGTGACGTCGAAAGTCTGCGGCAGCCGGCCGAGCAGGAAGCGCGCCGGTCTCCGGTTCGCGCGCCCTCGGCCTGCATCCGCGACAACTAGGTAGTCGAGGTCGTAGACATGAGCCGAGTACGCCCGTTCGCGGCCGGGGAGGAGTGGAGACACCCCGAGGTTGTCGTAGACACCGCCGTCGGTCATCAACAGCTGGCGTCTGGTGACACCGTCGGGGCGACGGAACTCATAGGTTCTCGCCAACGCAGGCAGCAGGACCGGGTACGCAGCTGAAGCTGCAACGGCGTCCGCGACACGTACAGGACCGTCGATAGTTCCGTACGCGGAGCACGAGCTGACGGTGCTTCCGAACCGCACCGCATTGCCTGAAGCGATGTCGGTCGCAGAGATCACGGACCTGAGCCCGGCATGGGTGATCTGGTCCATGGTTCGGGCCCCAAACGGTCGCGCGGCCAGCGCGGCCACCAGGGCATCGGTGCGTGTTGCTTTTCGGGGTGCGCGCGTCAGGGCGGACTTGGCAGCGCTCACGACGCTTCCCGCCATCGCCCGAGGAGCTAACGCTCTTCGAGCGAGTTCGACGTGCAGACCGCGACGCAGAAGGTCCACCACGGATGCATCGAACGACTCGAAGTCGCTGGGCCCATAGGCCCACATGGCTGTCAGCAGACTGCCTCCGCTGATTCCGGAGACAACCGTGACGTGACGCAGCAAGTCCCTGTCGTGCAGTGCGCGCAGACACCCGAGGCCGAACGCTGTGGCCCGGAAGCCGCCTCCGGAAAGTGCCAGCCCGATACGGGGTGCACTCATGCGCCGGCCACCGGCTGGTCGGACCGGTCGTGATACCCGTAGCCGCCCGGGAAGCCGGCGATACCGACCTCAACTGCCGGAGAGCGCGAAGAGCTTGACTGTTCGACGGCGTCGCGGACGACAACGCGTGCGTGCACGTCCGGCAACCCCGAGTCCTCCAGCCATCGAGCCCACGTGGTGTCGTCACCGCCGAGGATGACCATGAGCGCAAGTCGACCCAGCCCGTCGGGCGAGACGATCTGGTCCATGGTGTTGATGTCGGTGATGCTGGGTCGAGCCACGCCGTACGGGTGCGTGTGCCACATACCGACGAAGCCGACCCGGTTGTGCGTCATCCTCCGGTAGCTCGCCACGACGTCCTGCGTGCCTTCTGTCCCGTGGCTCAGGTATAAGGCCGACAGCCAACTGTCCGGCGAGGGTCCGGTCGTGACGTCGACGTACACCGTCCGGGTCGCTTCGTCGAAGCTCCCGAGGAGCATCCCCCCGGTCTCGACGTTCCTGGGACGAACCCGCGCCCCCCGTCGCGCCTCGGCTCGCATCTCCGAGAGTGCGCGCGCGCTGATTCTGACTTCCCAGTCGCCATCGGGTTCTGGCACAACGAGATCGTTCGGCCATGCCAGCGGTCGCGCGACTACGTCACCCACCAGCGATGCCGCATGCGCCGTCATCGGTTCCGAGTATGCGCTCCCGAGCGTGGTCAGCGCTGCCTCGAACATCAGGGATGCCAACGCGGTGACCTGTGTGGCCGACCCTCGGTATGTCGGTGACGAGCATCCTGGCTCAGGGAGAAACGGGTCGTCGGTCCGCGGTGGGTCGGGGAAGAAGTCGTCTCCGACATCTCGCCAGCCCAGAGGCGGTTCCGCGACGACGCGGATCGCGGTGCGACGCACGACGTCGTGCGTGGCACCGGTCGCGCCCGGCAACGCGACAGTTACGATCCCATGCACGGCGGCATGACCGATCATGAGGCCCACGGTCGCCGGCCAACGGTCCCGCAGCGGAGCGCGTGCGGCCTCCAGCGCGAGACGCACGCCGACGTCCGCCGTCGCATCAATGATGAGGTCGGCGGCCAGGAGCGGCGCCGGATCTGACGACAGCAGGCGCACAACGTCCTGTCGCCTGGACTTGACGTCTAGATCCTCGCGGATCTGCCCGAGGCGCTTCGCGAGCATCTCCGCCTTGGAATACCCGATGTCGTCGTCCATGAAAGGCTGGCGGGTAAGGATTCCGGGGGTAACGGCCCCCTTATCGACGACGGTCAGCTCGCGAACCCCGGCTCGTGCGCACTGTTCGGAGACGGGTCCACCAAGCGCGCCTGCACCAAGTAGGACCACCCGCTTGCCGTACAGCCACTCGGCGGCCGATTCGCCATCCCGACGTCGGGTGACCTCCCCTCGCGCTTCGTGCACGACCATCCACCGCACTGAAACGAGGTCGATCCACTTATCAGCCAACGCCACGGCCCGTGCCTCGAGGTCAGTCCCCGGCGTGAGGCCGTCGAGCAGATCCACGATGTCGGCGCCGAGATCGTCCAGACGCCATGCCGCTAGGTGAGCGAGCATGGGACCGCCCGCCTCCAGGCGACGGGCTGGCGCACCGAGGAGCACCAGCACAGCTGCCGCGTCGAGCTCGTCCGACCTGCCCGCGGCGAGCATCCGGTTCATCGTGGCGGCGAACACCAATGCCTGCAAGAACCCGGTGCGGCTCACTCCCCGGTCCTCGAGGGCTGCGACCAGCTCAGCGGCTGAGTCCGGGTACTCCATGTCCAGCGGCGCGCACACCAGCACGGCCGGGGCCACAAACGTTCGACGACCACGATCGTCGGTCGCCCCCGCTTCCTCGATGCGCATGAGCGCCTCCGCAAACGTCAGCCACTCAAGCACGTCGACGCGGTCGCCTCGCCGCACGCACCACGCGAACTCCACGGCGGCCCGACCGCCACCGGACGGAGCCCATGGCACGCGGGCACCGAGATCGGCGCGAACGACGATCCACCCGTGGTCGTAGGAGCTGTACGCGACGGGCGGATGAAGCGGCTGGCCCGCGGGGTCCAGGTCACCCGCTGCGGCGCGATCGAGCCAGAGCATCAACCTTGTGAGCAGGCCTCGCATGCCTTCGGACGGGTTCCACTCGACCGACGGTGCGGCGTACAGACAGAGTTGGCGGCCCCACTGCACGTGGGGGGTGCCTGCCCATCGTCGGTGAGGAACAGTCACCGCGGGCGGGCTGAACGGATAGTCCGCCGGAACGCTCAACTCGAAGCGCTCGCGGGTACGAACCGTGATTCCAGCGTCGCTGCGCGGGATACCCGAGGTGTCGATGGACACCGTGAACACCGATCGCCCCGAGGCGGCGTCTGCCGAAGAAAGCAGCTCGACGGCCCCCGCACTGGCCCGAGCGAGATCCTGCAGTTGTACCGCCGCCAGGCCGCTCAGCATCCGAAGCCGACCGGATTCTCTGGCGCACGCGCGCCTCCCCGGTCCGCCGCGACAGCCGCGGCCACACGCTCTGGCCCGGTGGTCCGCAACGACGACGCGGCCGGAAGAGTCGATGCGACCTTCTTGGCTGCCGCGGTGATCGCCGCGAAGCGACCGCCAGCCGCGGAAGCGCGGAGCTCACGGCCGGCCTCCTGCGCCGACAGTTCGACCAACTCGCCGGAGATAATCCGCGCGCCGGACGCGTCGACGCCGAAAACGACCGGTTCCGGCTCACCGTCGCCGAACCAAGACATGGTGCAGATCAGTTCGTCGCAAATCTCGGCGTAGCGGTCCGCTGCGGCACGGTGCGGCGGGTTGTTGCCGTCGACATCCACGTCGGGAAACTCACTGCTACTGGCCACGATCTTGGCACCCACTCGGGCGTGCTTCTCAAGAGCATCAAGCACGTCCTGCTGGAGTATGAGCTCCCCGTCGACCCTGGTGTGCATCACGTACTTCGAGCAGTGGTGTGGCGCGAGAAGCAGATCCCACTCGAGGCGCTCGGGACGGTCGTGAGCCTCCGAGTAATCGAAGATCTTCATGATCGTGTCGTGCGCCAGGTCACCAAAGAGCAGCACCTTGCCGTCGACGCCCGACCCGTCGATGAGCGTTACCTGCATTGCCAGTGACGTGTCGTTGCGGGGTTCGGCTTCATCGTTCTTGAATGGCGCATGAATGAATGCTTCGAACCGTCCGCTGCAGTCCTCGCCGTCAAGAACGGTCAGCGTCTGCCCAGGCCACGCGAGGTACTCGTCAGGGAGCTCGTTGTACGCGTGCTTGTCGTGGTCGGTGTCGTACCCGATGACGCGGATGCGATCGCCGCTCGAGGGGGTGATACCCAGGCCCAGGTCGCGCGTAACGGCCGCGATACGGCGTTCGCACTCCTCGCGGAACGCGACCGCGTCCGCGCACGGCTCTTCAATCTCCTCGTCGAGGTACTCTCGCCACATCCGCGGCGTGGCCCAGATCTCGCCGATTCGTACACGGGCGAGCAGGTCGGCGAACCCCAGACAGTGGTCCTTGTCGATGTGCGTGAGTGCGAAAACCGCCAGATAGGGCTCCTCGCCGACGGTCGGAAGTGCGGCAACGAGTTCGTCGACAACAGCGGCCTCGGGGTTCGCCTCGGCCTGCGCCTTCCTCATGTCGTGCAGATCGACCTGAACTACAAGCGACTCGTCGACGACGATCGTCGAGCTGTCGCCCGTGCCCACAGGCCAGAACACGACACCACGAACAGGCAAGCCCTCCGACATCTCGATCCCTTCCGTTGTCTCGTGATGACGCTCAATCAGCGGCGCCCGCCGTGACGCACCGTACCGATGAGCACTGACAAGGCTGTGCGCGGTTGGGGAGCCCTCCCGCTACGACCCCTAACTCACGCTCGAGCACAGGTTCAGACAGCGGAGGTCGCGGGGAACGGCGTCCGTGTACACCACAGGGTCTGGTGTCACAGTCCCGAGAAAACTGGCACGCCACAGCTGTGCAGTGACGTCGAGAGGACCGAGATCCTCGAACATCACGGGCGAAGCGCCGACCTTCTCGATCGCCTTGCGCGTCACGGCACGCTCTGACGGCATCGTCGGGATCAAGCTTGAGACGACTACGCGCCGACCCGATGCCCACACCCGAACGTCGGGCTCGGATGGCTCGGCGTACACCGCATGCTGATCTATCAAGAGCGATCCATCGAACAGCAAAGCTTTTCCTATCTGCAGTGCCTATTCTTACCAGCGATCGATCGGTCCGCGGGACTCGCGTACTCGCGGACCTGCAACTCGAGGCAACCACCACAATGATCGATGTCAAAGCACAGACATGGCTGTCACTTCACAGTCGTCGTACCAGCCGGCGTCCACGTCAGAAGTCCCAGTCCTCGTCCTCGGTGTTCACGGCCTTGCCGATGACGTACGACGAGCCGGAGCCCGAGAAGAAGTCGTGGTTCTCGTCGGCGTTGGGCGACAGGGCCGAGAGGATCGCCGGGTTGACGTCGGTCTCGTCGCGCGGGAACAGCGCCTCGTAGCCCAGGTTCATGAGGGCCTTGTTGGCGTTGTAGCGCAGGAACTTCTTGACGTCCTCGGTGAGGCCGACGCCGTCGTAGAGGTCCTGCGTGTACTCGACCTCGTTGTCGTACAGCTCGAAGAGCAGCTCGAACGTGTAGTCCTTGAGCTCGGTGCGCTCGGCATCCGAGAGACGCTCGAGGCCCTTCTGGAACTTGTAGCCGATGTAGTACCCGTGCACGGCCTCGTCGCGGATGATGAGGCGGATGAGGTCGGCCGTGTTCGTCAGCTTCGCGCGGCTCGACCAGTACATGGGCAGGTAGAAGCCCGAGTAGAAGAGGAACGACTCGAGCAGCGTGCTCGCGACCTTCCGCTTCAGGGGCGAGTCGCCCTTGTAGTACTCCATGACGATCTCGGCCTTGCGCTGGAGGTTGGGGTTCTCCTCCGACCAGCGGAACGCCTCGTCGATCTCCTTGGTGGAGCACAGCGTCGAGAAGATCGAGCTGTAGGACTTGGCGTGCACCGACTCCATGAACGCGATGTTCGTGTAGACGGCCTCCTCGTGCGGCGTGATCGCGTCCGGGATGAGCGAGACCGCGCCCACCGTGCCCTGGATCGTGTCGAGCAGCGTCAGGCCGGTGAAGACGCGCATCGTGAGCGTCTTCTCCTGCTCGGTGAGCGTCGCCCACGACTGGATGTCGTTCGAGACCGGGACCTTCTCCGGCAGCCAGAAGTTGCCGACGAGGCGGTCCCAGACCTCCGCGTCCTTGTCGTCCTCGAGCCGGTTCCAGTTGATCGCCGAGACCCGGTCGATCAGCTTCAGCTTCCCGGTGGACATCATGTGAGCACTCGCCATTTCTTCGTCGTGAGGGGCATAACCGCAGGTCAGAGCGTCACAGCATGCAGCTGACGCAACCGTCCACTTCCGTCCCCTCCAGCGCGAGCTGACGCAGACGGATGTAGTAGATGGTCTTGATGCCCTTCTTCCACGCGTAGATCTGCGCGCGGTTCAGGTCACGCGTGGTGGCGGTGTCCTTGAAGAACAGCGTCAGCGACAGGCCCTGGTCCACGTGCTGCGTCGCCTCGGCGTACGTGTCGATGACCTTCTCGTAGCCGATCTCGTACGCATCCTGGTAGTACTCCAGGTTGTCGTTCGTCATGAACGGCGCCGGGTAGTAGACGCGGCCGATCTTGCCTTCCTTGCGGATCTCGATCTTCGACGCGATCGGGTGGATCGAGCTCGTCGAGTGGTTGATGTAGCTGATCGATCCCGTCGGCGGGACGGCCTGCAGGTTCTGGTTGTAGATGCCGTGCTGCTTGACCAGCTCGGCCAGCGCGCGCCAGTCGTCCTGCGTCGGCACGTGCACGCCGGCCGTCGCGAACAGCTCACGGACGCGCTCGGTGCGCGGCTCCCACGTGCGGTCGACGTACTTGTCGAAGTACTCGCCCGTCGCGTACTTCGAGTCCTCGAAGCCGTCGAACGCGCGCCCGCGCTCCTGCGCGAGCAGGTTGGATGCCCGGATCGCGTGGTAGGCGACCGTGTAGAAGTAGATGTTGGTGAAGTCGAGGCCCTCGTCGGAGCCGTAGAAGATCCGCTCGCGCGCCAGGTACCCGTGCAGGTTCATCTGGCCGAGGCCGATCGCGTGGCCGCCCGCGTTGGCGCGCTTGACCGACGGCACCGACTCGATGTCGGTCTGGTCGGACACGGCGGTCAGTGCACGGATCGCGGTCTCGACCGTCTTGCCGAGGTCCGGCGAGTCCATCGACAGCGCGATGTTCATCGAGCCCAGGTTGCACGAGATGTCGCGGCCCACGTGGTCGTACGAGAGGTCCTCGTTGAACGTGGACGGCGTCGAGACCTGCAGGATCTCCGAGCACAGGTTCGAGTGCGTGATCTTGCCCTTGACCGGGTTGGCCCGGTTCACCGTGTCCTCGAACATGATGTAGGGGTAGCCGGACTCGAACTGCAGCTCCGCGAGGGTCTGGAAGAACTCGCGCGCGTTGATCTTCGTCTTGCGGATGGACGCGTTGTCGACCATCTCGTAGTACTTCTCGGTGACGTCGATGTCCGCGAACGGCTTGCCGTACACGCGCTCGACGTCGTACGGCGAGAACAGGTACATCGGCTCGTTCTTCTTCGCCAGCTCGAACGTGATGTCCGGGATGACGACGCCGAGCGACAGCGTCTTGATGCGGATCTTCTCGTCCGCGTTCTCGCGCTTGGTGTCGAGGAAGCGGTAGATGTCCGGGTGGTGCGCGTGCAGGTAGACCGCGCCGGCGCCCTGGCGCGCACCCAGCTGGTTGGCGTAGCTGAACGAGTCCTCGAGCAGCTTCATCACGGGGATGACGCCGGAGCTCTGGTTCTCGATGTGCTTGATGGGGGCGCCGTGCTCGCGGATGTTGCTCAGGAGCAGCGCCACGCCGCCGCCGCGCTTGGAGAGCTGCAGCGCGGAGTTGATGCCGCGCGCGATGGACTCCATGTTGTCCTCGATGCGCAGCAGGAAGCAGGAGACCGGCTCGCCGCGCTGCGCCTTGCCGAGGTTGAGGAACGTCGGCGTGGCCGGCTGGAAGCGGCCCGAGACGATCTCGTCGACCAGGTGGATCGCGAAGTCCTCGTCGCCCTCGGCCAGCGCGAGCGACACCATGCACACGCGGTCCTCGAAGCGCTCGAGGTAGCGCTTCCCGTCGAACGTCTTGAGCGTGTACGACGTGTAGTACTTGAACGCGCCGAGGAACGTCTGGAAGCGGAACTTCTTCGAGTACGCGTACTCGAAGAGCGTCCTGATGAACGCGCGGTCGTACTGCGCGAGCACCTCGGGGTCGTAGTACTTGTTCTCGACGAGGTACTCGAGCTTCTCGTCCAGGTCGTGGAAGAAGACCGTGTTCTGGTTGACGTGCTGCAGGAAGTACTGCCGCGCCGCCTCACGGTCCTTGTCGAACTGGATCTCCCCGTCCGCGCCGTACAGGTTCAGCATGGCGTTGAGGGCGTGGTAGTCGAGCCCCTGCGTCTCTACGCGGGAATCTGTGACTGTCGCTGCCAAAATCGTCCCAATCCCTCACGGACGCGGGTGACGTCCTCGGTGGTCCCCATCAGCTCGAAGCCGTACAGGTAGGGGACGCGGCACTTGGCCGCGATGATGTCCCCCGCGATGCAGTACGCCTCGCCGAAGTTCGTGTTGCCCGCGGCGATGACGCCGCGGATGAGTGCCCTGTTGCCCTCGTCGTTGAGGAACTTGACCACCTGACGCGGCACCGCGCCGCCCTCGTTGCCACCGCCGTACGTGGGGACGACGAGCACGTACGGCTCGTCGACGCGCAGGAACGGGTCGGTGGGACGCAGGGGGATGCGGGTGGCGGGGAGGCCGAGCTTCTCGACGAAGCGGTGCGTGTTGTTCGACGCGGAGGAGAAGTAGACGAGCGAGCTCATCGTCGCCCCCTCAGGTCGGACAGGTGGTGCGGTGGCGGGTCCGGGGACCCGGGTGGAAGCCGACCGGAGCGGCACGATCTGGGAGTCGGTGCCGCTCCGGGGCGTCCGTGGCCGCGATCCGTCGAGATGCTGCTCGACGGTGGTGCGGCGGTGACGCGACGGGCGTCAGGCGACGACGGCCGCCAGGCGCTGCTCGAGCGCCTTGATGCGGTCCGGCCGGTAGCCCGACCAGTGCTCGCCGTCCACGATGACGACAGGCGCCTGCAGGTGGCCGAGCGACATGACGTAGTCGCGCGCGTCGGCGTCCTCGCTGATGTCGACCACCGTGTAGTCGGCACCGAGCTTGTCGAGGGCACGGTACGTCGCGTTGCACTGCACGCACGCCGGCTTGCTGTAGACCGTGATCGTCATCGTGGCTCTCCGTGGAAGCTGGTGGAACTGGGTGGAACTGGTGGCTGAACTCGTCGCTGGCGCCCGTCTGCGACGTCCGTGGACATCCGTGGATATCCGTGGACAGAGCCTCGCGGCCCTCTCCTCGGTCGGTGCCGAGCGCGTGTGGAAGACACTACACCTAGTGTCTGACACCGCAACGAACCACTAGGTGTTGTGTTACATCCGTGTCGTTTTTCACCCTGTGCGTCGCTCTGCACACTACCTGTGGGCACTGACACGAGCCCCTGGCCTGCGGGTTCGGCCGGACCTCGGCACGACGCCGCGGCGTCACCCACACACCGTCCACAACAACACGCGGCGCGTCCCCAGTCCCGTCCACAGGGGTGGCGTGCGGCACCTCGGGACATACGTGACCCACCGGGCACGCACCGACCAGCATCCGACCGCCAACAGGCCCCGAGAGTCGTGTCGGCCGACGAGAGACAGCCACAGGTCGGGTGCCGCACCCGACCCCACCGGTAGGGGATGCTGGGACCCGTGCGCATCACCACCCTCGGCGAGCTGGCCGTCGACGGCCGCCCCGTGCGTGGGGAGCGGCTCGGCACCGTGCTGCGATCGCTCGTCGACGCACGTGGCCGCAGCGTCTCCGTCGCGGCGCTCGTGGACGCGGTGTGGGAGGACGACGAGCCGCACGACGCGACCGGTGCGGTGCAGGCGCTCGTCTCGCGCCTGCGGCGCACGGGCGTGCCGGTCGTCGGCACCCCCACGGGCTACCGCCTCGCCGTCGAGGGAGTGCAGGTCGACGCCGACGAGGTGCGCACGCTCGTCGACACCGCGACCCGCGCGATGCGCACCGCCGACGCGGTGTCGGCGCGCGGCGCGGCCGACGAGGCCCGCTCCCTGCTACCCGCGGTGCCTGACCTCGACGACCCCCTCACCGCGCGCCTGTTCACCGACGTCGCCGCGGTCCGCGCCCAGGCGGCGCTCGCCGGCGCAGGGGACCTCGACGGCACGGACCTCCAGCTCCTCGTGGACCGGACACCGCCCGACGAGCCCGCGGTCGCACTGCTCGTTCGCGTGCTCGCCGCGCAGGGCCGCGACGCCGAGGCGCTCGAGCTCGTCGAACGCGTGCGCACCGAGCTCGCCGACCGCTACGGCGCCGACCCGTCCCCCGTCGTCGCGCAGGCGCACCTCGCCCTGCTCCGCGGTGAGCTCTCGCCCGCACCGTCCGCACCGCCGCGCCCGGCGGCAGCAGCGGCAGCGACGGCCGACCGGCACGTCCCGACGGTCCGGCTGCCCGCCTCGTGGCGGCGGTCCGCGACGGCGCTGGTCGGCCGCGACCAGGACCTCGCGGCGCTCGACGCCGAGCTCGACGCGTCGCCGCTGGTCACGCTCGTCGCACCCGGCGGCTCGGGCAAGACGCGCCTCGCCGCGGAGCTGGCCCGGCTGCGCGCGGGCCGGGGCGCGGGTGTCGTCGTCATCGAGCTCGCGGGCTTGCGCTCGCCCGACGAGGTGCTGCCCGCGGTCCTCGCCGCGGTCGGCGCCTCCGAGTCGACCGCGACGCTCGGCGAGCTGACCGTCGAGCGGCGCGCGCTCGAGCCGCTCGACCGCCTGCGGCTCGGCGCGCAGGAGCTCGAGGGGCTCCTCGTGCTCGACAACTGCGAGCACGTGCTCGACGGCGCCGCGCAGGTGGTCGCGGACCTGCTCGAGGTCGCCCCCGACGACCTCGCGGTGCTCGCGACGAGCCGTGCGCCCCTGGGCCTCGTCGGCGAGACCGTGCACCGCCTCGACACGCTGCCCGACGAGGACGCGCTCGCGCTGCTCGAGGCGCGCACGCGCGCGGGCCGCCCCGACGCGGCCTGGGACCCCGAGCTGGCGCTCGACCTGTGCCACCGCCTCGACAACCTGCCCCTCGCGCTCGAGCTCGCGGCCGCGCGCCTGCGGTCGATGCCGGTGCAGGACGTGCTCGACGGGCTGGGCGCGCGCTTCACGCTGCTCGACGACGCGCTCCGCGGCCTGCCCGAGCGGCACGCGACGCTGTGGGCGATGGTCGACTGGAGCCGCGAGCTGCTGGCCCCGCCCGAGCAGGACCTGCTGCAGCGGCTCGCGGTGGTCGCGGGATCGTTCGCGTCCGACACCGCGGCGGCCGTCGCGGGGGACGTCCCGGCGGCGGCGGTGCGGCGGGGGCTCGCGGTGCTCGTCGAGCAGTCCCTGCTGACGCTCACCGACCACGACGACGGGCCGGCCCGGTACCGCATGCTCGAGACCGTCCGCGAGTACGGCGAGGCGCGGCTCGACGACGACGGCGGCCGCGCCGACGCCATGGCGGGTCTGGTGCGGTGGGCCGCGGCGCGCGCGGTCGCCGTGCGGGACGACTTCGTCGGACCCGGTCAGGTCGCCGCGTTCGACTCGTGCGCGCAGGACCAGGAGGCGATGCTCGCGGCGGCGCGGTGGGCCGACGAGCACGACGACGAGCCCGACGTCGTCGACATCCTGTCCGCGCTGTTCTGGATGTGGACCGTGCGCGGGCTGCACCTCGAGGCGGTGACGTGGTCGGAGCGCCTGCTCGGGATCGACGACCTCGGACGGCGCCGCCGGTCCGCGCTGCTCAACGGCGCACGCTCGGGCGGCCGGCCGTCGAAGGCCGACAGCGCCGCGGTCGTCGCGATGTTCACCGCGGTCAACAGCGGCGTGGTCGAGTCCGGGCGGCTCGCCGCGCTCGGGTCGCGCGCCGCGCGCGTGGTCGTCGAGGAGCGCGCGGGCGAGACCACGCCCCGCATCGGCGCGCTCGTCGCCGCGCTGCCCGCGATGCGCGTCGAGCCCACGGTGAACGAGCAGATCGCGCGCGACCTGCTCGAGCGCGACGACCCGTTCCTGCAGGGCATCGGCATGTTCCTGCGCGCGGCCGTCGGCGAGAACGCGGGCGACCCCGAGCAGTCGATCGTCGAGGCGCACGCCGCGTACGAGCGGTTCGAGGCCGCGGGCGACCACTGGGGCATGGGCATGGTCGCGCAGGGCATCGGGCAGTGGGTCGCGGGCCGCGGGTCCGACGACGCGGAGACGTGGCTCGAGCGCGGTGTGCACCACCTCGAGCTGATCGGCGCGACGCAGGACGCCCGCAGCGTGCGCGTGCTCCTCGACGTCGAGCGCGCGGGCCGCGGCGACGCCGACGCGCGCGCCCGCATCGAGGAGCTCGCGCGCGAGGCGCCCGACCTGCAGGACGGCGCGCAGGCGCGGCTCGGGCTCGCGCTCATCGCGTGGTCCGACGGGCGGCTCGACGACGCCGTGCGGTTCGCCGACGGCGCCGCGGCGCTCGTCGACTCGGCGGGCGTCCACGCGTTCCAGGCGCGCGTCGGCTTCCTCGTCGCGGCCGCCGTGATGCACCTGCGGGTCGCGGGATCGACGACCGGCCTGACCACGAGCACGAGCACCGCGAGCGGCGTTCCCGCCGGACCCGACGCGGCTGCGCTCGTCCGTCGCGCCGAGACCCTGCTGCGCACGGCCCAGGGCGAGGGGATGTCGTCGACCGACCTGCCCGTGCTCGGCTCGTTCCTGCTCGGCTGCGCCGAGCTCGCGGCCGCCCGTCAGCAGGACGATCTCGCGCGCGACCTGTGCGCGCTCGGGTACCGCGTGGGCGCCAACCTCGCGCGCCTGTTCCAGACCGAGCTGGGCGGGCGGCTGGACGAGATCGTCGGCGACGACGCGGCGCGCCTCGAGCTCGCCGCGCCGCTGCGCGAGCTGCGACCGGTCGAGATCGCGGCGCGTGCCCGCGGGCTCGTCGCCCAGGTGCTGCCGGCCTGACCCCTCACGGCGTGCGACGAGAGCGCGCCACCCGCGGGTGCGGGCGACGCGCTCTCGTTCGTCGTGCCGATGTGTCGTGCGTGCTCAGACCTTGCGGCGGTAGCCCCGCAGCGCGAGCGGCATGAACACCGCGACCAGCCCGACGCACCACGCGAGCGTCCACCACACGTGGTTGCCGATCGGCGTGCCGAGGAACAGGCCACGCATCGAGTCGACCAGGTGGGTCAGCGGGTTCACGTTGACGAACGACTGCATCCAGCCGGGCAGCGTCTCGGTCTGCACGAACACGTTGGAGCCGAACGTCAGCGGCATGATCAGCAGGAACATCACGCCCTGCACGGCACCCGAGGTGCGCACCAGCATGCCGACCCACACCGACACCCACGACAGGCACAGCGCGAACAGCACGGCGAGCAGGCACCCCGCGACGGCCTCGAGCGGGCTCGTCTGGATGCGGAAGCCCATCACGTAGCCGGTGGCGATCGTGACGACCGCGACGATCACGTACCGCACGACGTCGCCGAGCACGGCGCCCATGAGCGGTGCGCTGCGCGGGATCGGCAGCGACTTGAAGCGGTCGAAGATGCCCTTCTCCATGTCGGTGTTGAGGTTCACGCCGATGGCGATGGCCCCCATGGCGATCGTCTGCCCGAGCACACCGGGGAGCAGGTACTGCAGGTAGCTCCCGGTGCTGCCCGCGACGGCGCCACCGAAGATGTAGGTGAAGATCGCCAGGAAGATGACCGGCTGGAGCGTGACGTCGATCAGCGCCTCGGGCGTGCGCCACGTCTTGATGAGGCTGCGCTTGGTGAGCGCGAGCGAGTGGCGCACGAGCGGGAACGGACGCTTGGCGGGGGCCGCGGCCCGGGTCGGCGCGGTGGCCGACGGGCGCTGGGCGGTGAGCGTGGTCATGCCGCCACCTCCTTGGAGGGGTTGGTGTCGTCCTCGGAGGCGGTGCGCCCGGTGAGCGTGAAGAACACCTCGTCGAGGCTGGGCAGGTGCAGGGACAGCTCGGTGACGCCGATGCCGGCGGCGGCGAGCCGCGCGACCGTCTCGGTCATCGCGGAGTCGTCGACCACGGGGACGGCGAGCATCCCCTTGCGGATCTCGTCGGCTCGCGCGCCGCTGGACACCTGCGACAGGATCGCGGCGGTCTCCTCGAGGCGGGACTCGTCGGACGGTCGGACCTCGAGGGTCTGGCCCCCGACGACGCGCTTGAGCCCCTCCGAGGTGTCGTGCGCGATGACGCGACCGTGGTCGATGACCGTGATCTCGTCGGCCAGCGCGTCGGCCTCCTCGAGGTACTGCGTGGTGAGCAGCACGGTCGAGCCGTCGGTGACGAGCGAGCGCACGACGTCCCACATGTCCTCGCGCTTGGCGGGGTCGAGGCCGGTCGTCGGCTCGTCGAGGAAGATGACGTCCGGACGCCCGACGAGGCTCGCGGCCAGGTCGAGCCGGCGGCGCATGCCACCGGAGTAGGTCTTGGCAGGCCGGTCGGCGGCGTCCGTGAGGTCGAACCACTCGAGCAGCTCGGCGGCCCGCGCGCGGGAGCCGGCGCGGCCGAGGTCGAGCAGCGTGCCGAACAGCACGAGGTTCTGGCGGCCGGTGAGGTCCTCGTCGACCGAGGCGTACTGGCCGGTGAGGCCGATCGCCTGACGGACGCGCTCGGCGTCGCGCACGACGTCGAGGCCGTTGATGCGGGCCGAGCCCCCGTCGGGGGTCAGCAGGGTGGACAGGATGCGGACGGCGGTCGTCTTGCCGGCGCCGTTCGGGCCGAGGACACCGAGCACGGTGCCCCGCGTGACGGAGAGGTCGACGCCCTGCAGCGCCTTCGTCTCGCCGAAGTGCTTGACGAGGCCCTCGGCCTCGATCACCAGGTCTGTGGTCATGGGACAACCATCGACCCCGGCGCTGACACGGCGCCGACAGGTCGCTGACACGACGCGACGCCGGCTGACACGCGCCGACACGCCGCGTCGCCGCAGGTCAGCGCACTTCTGGGACGGAACGTGCCCGGCGTCGCACGAGGACGACGAGCGCGACGAGCGACGCCCCGACGACCACCCACCCGAGCTCGACCCAGCCGGCCGCCGTCGCGAGCACGCCGGCGCTGAGCGCGCCCACCACCTGCGTGCCGGTCCCGACGAGCTCCGCGACGGGCTGCACGCGACCGCGCTCGGCCGGCCGGTAGGAGGCCGCGACCATCGCGCTGCCCCCGCTGGACGCGAGGTTCCAGCCGACGCCGACGAGGAGCATCGCGGCGACGAACGCCGCCGTCGGGGCACCCACCGCCCCGGCGGCCCCGGCGAGCACCAGCACGCCCGCGCCCAGCGCCGCGACCCGCCGCTCCCCGACGCGACCGATCCACCGCGCGACGAGGAACCCGGGCGCGTACATGCCGACGAGGTGGAGCTGGATCGCGAGCGCCGCGAGCCCGTCGTCGTGGCCCATGTCCATGCCGGCCATCGGTCCCGCGGTCATCATCGAGGTCATCGCGAGCGCCGCGAGCGCGCCGGCACCGACCCCGAGCAGGAGCGTCGGCTGCGACCACAGCTCGCGCCGCGACCGCGCCTCGCCCGCGGCGCGGACCGTGCCGGGCGCGGTGAGGTCGTCGAGCTCGCGCGGGAGCGCGCGGTTCCAGGCGGCGGCCAGCGCCGCGAACCCGGCGACGAGCAGGTAGGAGCCGACGTACTCGGTGGAGGTCAGGTGCCGGGCGGCGGTCGCCAGGAACGGGCCGACGAGCGCCGCGACGAGGCCGCCGCCGAGCAGCACGCTCACGGCGCGGGCACGCTCGTGCGGCATCGACTCCGCCGCCGCGTAGCGGTAGTAGCCGCCGCCCGCGTTGTACACGCCGACGAGCGCGGTGCCGAGGCAGAACAGCGGGAACGAGTGCCGCTGCACGCCGAGCGCCGAGAGCAGCCCGGCGAGGACGGCCACCGACGCCGCGATCGCGAACGTGCGGCGGTACCCGATGCGCCCGATCAGCCGCGACAGCGCGAACGTGCTGAGCGCGGCGGTCACCGGGATGAGGCTGAACGGGAGCGTCGCGAGCGCGCGCGTGGGGGCCAGGTGGGCGCCGACGATGCCGGTGAGGGTCAGGTCGACCGACATCCCCAGGACCAGCAGGGACTGCGCGGGGACCAGGCGGCGCAGGAGGTGGGTGTCGGCGGCGGTCGGCTTCGTGGTGGTCGTCGTCACGACCTCGAGCCTTCCGGTGCACGAGGCCGACGACGAGTGGCAGGAGTGCCGCGGTGCGATAGATTCCCGCCATGTCGTCGTCCCCGCACCGCGTCGCCGTGCTCGCGCTTCCGCGCGCGCTCCCGATGGAGGTGGGGATGCCGTTCCAGGTTCTCGTCAACCGCGTCGGGCTGCCGTACGACGTCGAGCTGTGCGGCGCGACCGCCGGCCCGGTGCCGACGAGCGGTGGCTTCCCCGTCGTCGCGCAGCGCGGGCTCGAGGCGCTGGAGGACGCACGCACCGTCGTCGTCCCCGCGTTCCGCGACCACCTCGAGCCGCTGCCGCCGGATGTGCTGGACGCGCTGCGGGCCGCGCACGCCCGCGGAGCGCGCATGGTGTCGATCTGCGTCGGGGCGTTCTCTCTCGCGCAGGCCGGGCTGCTGGACGGGCGGCGCGCGACGACGCACTGGGCGTTCTGCGACGAGCTCGCGCGCGAGTTCCCCGCGGTCGACGTCGACCCCGACGTGCTGTTCGTCGACGAGGGCGACGTCGTGACGTCCGCGGGCGTCGCGGCCGGCATCGACGTGTGCCTGCACCTGGTGCGCACGGACCACGGCGCGGCCGTCGCGAACGAGGTGGCCCGCACGGTCGTCGCCGCACCGCACCGCGACGGCGGGCAGGCGCAGTTCATCCCGCGCGTCGCTGCACCCGCGGTCGAGGCGGGCCTGGCCGCGACGCGCGCGTGGGCGCTCGCGCACCTGGCCGAGCCCCTCACGGTCGCGGACCTCGCACGGCACGCGCACGTCTCCGAGCGGACGTTCGCGCGCGCGTTCGTCGCCGAGACGGGGACGTCCCCGCTGCGCTGGCTCACGGCGGCCCGCGTGGACCGCGCGCGTGAGCTGCTCGAGACGCGCGACTGGGGCGCGGACCGCATCGCGTCGGCGTGCGGGCTCGGAACGGCCACCAACCTGCGCCTGCACTTCCGCCGCCTGCTGGCCACCACCCCGGCGGACTACCGCCGCACCTTCACCCACTGACCCCCGCCGCCCGGCCGCCCGGCCGCCCGGCTCGTCCGATCCCCGCCGACCAAGCACCTGGTTGCGCCATGGGCCGCGTTCGAGCAACCAACTGCTTGCTCGCGGGGCCGGACAGCGGGGTCGGTAGCGTGGCGGCGTGATGTGGGGTGGCGGATGAGCAGTGTCGGATGAGCAGTGTCGGATGAGCGGCGAGCGGGCTCGGGGCGGGCTCGCGGAGCGGGGGATGACCTCGCCCGCGGGGAGCCTGACGACGCCCGGGGCCGCGGGCTGGGACCCGCCGGGGGGCTGGCGGGCCCACGAGCGGACCGTCGTCGTGGGCAGCGGGGACCGCTTCTGGGAGGAGGCTCGCGTCGCGGTGCTGCGGTGGGAGGTCAAGACGCGCAGCGGGTTCCGCGTGCTCTCGGACGGCCCCGTGGTGGCCGACGAGCGGACCTGGGTGCTCGCGGAGCTCGGGCCGGTCGTCGTGCGGGAGCCGGTGCGCGTCGTGGCCGTCGTCGACACCGACGACCGCTGCGGGTTCGCGTACGGCACGCTCGACGGCCACCCGGTGTCGGGTGAGGAGGCCTTCGTCGTGCACCGCGACCGCACAGGGGACGACGCGGGCACGGTCCGCCTCACGCTCCGCTCCTGCACGCGCGCGGGCCGTGCCGGGTGGCGGCTCGCGTTCCCGGCGATCCTGATCGCGCAGCGCTGGTACCGCCGCCGCTACGCGCGAGCCCTCGCGACCGGCTGACGTCGCGCGACCAAGCAGTTGGTTGCGGGATCGAGCCCGTTGGCGTGACGAAGTGCTTGCTCGGCGGTCGACGGTCGGCGGTCGACGGTCGGCGGGCCCGCCGGCAGGCGGGGCGGTCGGCTACAGGACGTGGGCCAGGAAGTCCTGGGTGCGGGGCTCGCGGGGGGCGTCGATGACCTGGGAGACCGGGCCGTGCTCGACGACGACGCCGTCGGCCATGAACACCACCTGGTCGGCGACCTCACGCGCGAAGCCGATCTCGTGCGTCACGACGATCATCGTCATGCCCGACGCGGCGAGCTCGCGCATGACGCCCAGCACCTCGCCCACGAGCTCCGGGTCGAGCGCCGACGTCGGCTCGTCGAACAGCATCAGGTCCGGGTTCATGGCGAGCGCACGCGCGATGGCGACGCGCTGCTGCTGACCGCCCGAGAGCTGCGACGGGTAGTGCTCGAGGCGGTCCGCGAGACCGACGCGGGTCAGCACCTGCGCCGCCCGCTCGCGCGCCTCGGCCTTGCTCACGCCGAGCACCTGGCGCGGCGCCTCCATGACGTTCCCGAGCGCGGTCATGTGCGGGAACAGGTTGAACCGTTGGAACACCATGCCGATGCGCGTGCGCTGGTCCGCGATCTTCTTCGGGTGCAGGCGGTGCAGCCTGCCCGACGAGTCCTCGCGGTAGCCCATGAGCTCGCCCTCGACGTGGATCGAGCCCGCGCCGATCTCCTCGAGCTGGTTGACGCACCGCAGCGCGGTGGACTTGCCCGAGCCGGACGGGCCGAGCACCACGGTGACGGAACCGGGCGGGACGACGAGGTCCACGCCGCGCAGCACGTGCGCGTCGCCGTACCACTTGTGCACGCCGCGCATCTCGACCATCGGCGCGTCGACTGCCTGCGTGCTCACACGCCACCTCCGGCCGGGCGGCCCATGTCGTCCATCGGTCCGATCTCAGGCGTCGTGTGCGCCGCGTTGATGGCAGCCTGCCTGCCGCCTCGTCGGCCGCGCGCCGGCGAGTGCTCGTCGAACCCGCGCCCGTAGTACCGCTCGAGGTAGTACTGCCCGACCATGAGGATGCTCGTGATCACCAGGTACCAGAGCGCCGCGACGACCAGCAGCGGGACCGGCAGGAAGATCCGGTTGGCGACCGCGGACTGCGCGAAGTTGAGCTCGAGCGTGAACGGCACCGCGATGACCAGCGACGTCGTCTTGAGCATCGAGATCGTCTCGTTGCCGGTCGGGGGGATGATGACGCGCATCGCCTGGGGGATGACGATGCGGCGCAGGATCGCACCGTCCTTCATGCCGAGCGCCCGCGCCGCCTCGGACTGCCCGCGGTCGACGCTCTGCAGGCCCGCACGCACGATCTCCGCGAGGTAGGCGGCTTCGTTGAGCGCGAGGCCGATGATCGCGGCGCGGCTCGCGGTCAGCACGTCCTTCGTCGTGAACGTCCACCACTCCGGGCCGAACGGGACGCCGAGCGACAGCTTCTGGTAGAGCACCGGCACCAGGCCCCAGAAGATGAGCTGCGTGTAGATCGGCGTGCCGCGGAAGAACCAGATGTAGACCCAGGACACGTACCGCATCACCGGGTTCGCCGAGCGGCGCATCACGGCGAGCAGCAGCGCGAGCACGATCGCGATCGCCATCGAGGCGACGGTCAGCCACAGCGTCCAGCCCACGCCGCGCATGATCTGCTTGCTGAACAGGTACTTCCACACCGTGGGCCAGTGGAAGTTCTGGTTGGTGGCCAGGGCGTTGACCGCCATGGCCGCCAGGACGACGACCACCGCCGCGGACACCCAGCGCCACGGGTAGCGCACCGGGACGGCGTGGATGCGCTCCACGTCGTCGCCGCGTCGGTCGGTGGTCGTCGTCACGGCGTCAGTCGACCTTCGGGTTGAGCTCGGCGGTCTTGACGGCGCCGGCCTCGTTGCCCCACGCGGTGAGGATCTTGGCGTAGTCGCCGTCGTCGATGAGCTTCTGCATCGCCTTCTGCACGGCGTCGGTCAGCGCCTGGTCGTCCTTCGAGACGACGATGCCCTGCGGCGCGCTCGCGAACACGTCCCCCAGCTGCTCGAGCTGGCCGGCGGTCTGCGAGATCGCGTACGCGATGATCGGCGAGTCGGCGTACATCAGGTCCGCCTTGCCGCCGACGAGCGCCGTCGTGACGTCCGACTGCTTGGGGTACTTCAGCGGGTTGATCGGCTTCTTGCCCTCGTCGGCGCACTTCTTGACCATGTCCGCGAGCTCGTCGTCCTCGACCGTGCCGGTCTGGACGCCGACGGTCAGGCCGCACAGGTCGGACGGGTCGACCTTGTTCGGGTTGCCCTTCTGCACCGCGTAGGCCTCGCCGGCCTGGAAGTACTGGACCATGTTGGCGGCCTTCATGCGCTCCGGGTTGATCGTGAACGACGAGATGCCGACGTCGTACTTCGACCCGATGGCCGGGATGATGCCCGTGAAGTCGGCGGTCTGGACGTCCGCCGTCAGGCCCATGACCGCGGCGAGCGCCTTGGCGAGCTCCACGTCGTAGCCGACGGGCGTGGTGCCGTCCTCGTCGATGTACTCGGCCGGCGCGTACGACGTGTCGGAGCCGACGACGAGCTTGCCCGTGCTGGCGACCTTCTGCGGCACGAGCGCAGCGATCGTGTCGTCCTTCGCGACCGACGCCGGGTCGAACGTCGCGGCGGTCGCGCCGCCGGACGGGGTCGAGCCCGCGTCGTCGTCGGTGCTGCAGGCGCCGAGCAGGAGCACGGACGCGAGGGCGACCGCGGTGAGGGGTGCGGGGCGGAACAGACGCAAGGGGTCCTCCTTGCCGCGCGGGGGCGCGGGATGAATGACGGGGGCACTCGGGCACCGCGGGCGCGGCGTGTGCGGGAGCGTAACGCCCACATGTTGCTCGCCGGTAACTTCGCGCCGTCGCGACGTCCGGTCAGACAGTAGCGACGCGGCCGGTCGACGCGCGCGCCGACAGGCGCTGCATGGGCGCCTGGTAGGCGCGCACCGGACCGTCGGCCAACGTGTTGAGCACGCACTGCCCCACCTGCTGGCCCATGCCGTGCACGTCGAGCGTCATCGCGGACAGCGGCGGGCTCGACAGCCGGCAGAGCGCCGAGTCGTCCCACGCGAGCAGCGACAGGCGCGCGGGGACGTCGATCCCCATCTCGTGCGCGACAGCGAGCGCCGCGAGGGCCATGACGTCGTTGTCGAACACGATCGCCGTCGGGGCCCCGCGCCGGCCCAGCAGCGAGCGCGCGGCGCGCTTGCCGGCCTCCTCGCCGTAGTCGCCCTCGACGATGACGCCCTGCACGCCGCGGCGTGCGCACTCGTCGGTGAACGCGTCGCTGCGCGCGCGGGTGTGCAGCAGCGCGTGCGGGCCGGACACGCGCGCGAGCTGGGTGTGCCCGAGGCCGACGAGGTAGTCGACGGCGTCGCGCGTGGCCTGCGCGTCGTCGATCCACACGTTGGAGAACTCCATGCCCGACGACGGGCCGCCGACGACGACCGCCGGCAGCCCGAGCTCGGCCACGACCCCGATGCGTGAGTCGTCCTCGACGACGTTGACGACGACCACCGCGTCGACCATCCCGCCCGCGGCCCAGCGCCGGTACGCCTCGATCTCCGCGGCGTGGTCCGGGACGACGTGCAGCAGCAACGAACGGTCCTCGGTCGCGAGCACCTCCTCGATCCCCGCGATGAGCTCGCCGAAGAACGGCTCGTGGCCGAGCATCCGGGCGGGCCGCGCGAGCACGAGGCCCACGGCGTCGGATCGGTGCGTCACGCGCGCCAGCCTAGGTCCTGGTGCCCGGCGTCACGCCGAGACGCTGCGCAGCGCCACCAGGTCGTTCGCGGACCGCAGCACCGGCGTCGCCGCGAGCGCGGCCTCGAGCCCGTCGACGTCGGTGCGCACACGCAGCGTCGCGGTCGAGCCCGCGGGCAGCGTGACGAGCGCGGCGTCGACCGTCGCGGCAGGGTCGAGGCGGTCGACGAGGAGCGTGAGGTCGCGCACGAGCGACCGGGCGACGACCGTCACGTCGTACCCGTCGCCCGTCCGCGTCACCCGCACGTCGGCTGTGGCCGGGTCGAGCCGCAGCTCGACGTCCTCGACCCAGGTGTGCACCTCGCGCACGCCGTCGAGCTCGGCCACGAGCACCTCGCCGCCCGCGTCGGCCGGCACGCGCACGTCGTCGGGCAGCGCCACGATGCCCACCGAGCGTGCCGCGACGTCCACGGGCAGCTCGGCCCCCGCGCGGCGCGTGCCGTCGAGCGTCTCGCGTCGCACCGACACCGTGCCGCCCCACGGGACGTCGGTGTCGTTGACGACCGCCAGCACCGGACGCCCGTCGCGCTCCTGCACGGTCAGCAGCCGCGGCGCGTACGCGGCCCGCAGCGCCCACCACAGCGGCTTGACCCGCTCGTCGCCGTCGATCGCGGCCCACGACGTCACGGGCCAGCAGTCGTTGAGCTGCCACACCACGGACCCCGCGGTGCGCGGCCACCACGAGCGGTAGTGCGTGACCGCGTGCGCGACGGCGCGCGCCTGGTTGAGCTGCGCGGCCCAGTGCCAGTCGGTGAAGCCCGCGGGCACCCCGAGGTGCGGCTCCATGCCGCGGTCGAGCTTGCCGTTGCCGTCGTCGGCCTTCTGGTGCAGGAGCCACACCTCGTCGTCCTTGCCGAGCGGCGAGCCGTCGGCGTTGCGGACCGCGCGCTCGAGCGTCGCCCACGTGGGCGGCCCCTGGAAGCCGAACTCGGAGCTGAACCGCGGCACGTCGTCGCGGTAGTGCGTGTAGTCGATGCGGTTCCACACCTCCCACTGGTGGTGCGTGCCGTGGTCGGGATCGTTGGGGTGCACCTCGGACGGGTCGCGGCGCGGGGAGAACGGGCTGCCCGCGCTGTAGGGGCGCGTGGGGTCCAGCTCGGCGATCACCGACGGGAACAGGTCGTAGTAGTAGCCCGCGCCCCACGTGAGGTCGCCGAGCTTCTCCTTCCACCCCCAGTCCTCGTGGCCCCAGATGTTCTCGTTGCCGCCGTTCCACAGCACGAGCGACGCGTGCGACGACAGGCGCGCGACGTTCTCGCGGGCCTCGGCCTCGACCTGGCTGCGGTGAGGCTCCTCCTCGGGGTACGCGAAGCACGCGAGCGGGAAGTCCTGCCAGACCATGAGGCCGCGCTCGTCGCACAGGTCGTAGAAGTCGTCGGACTCGTAGATCCCGCCGCCCCACACGCGCAGCAGGTTCATGTTCGCGTCGACGGCCTGGTCGAGGCGGCGCGCGAGGCGCTTGCGCGTGATGCGCGTGAGCAGGTGGTCGTCGGGGATCCAGTTGGCTCCCTTGGCGAAGACCGGCACGCCGTTGACGACGAAGGTGAACGCGGTGCCGTGCTCGTCGTCGGACGTGTCGACGACGACCGAGCGCAGACCCACGCGGCCGTCCCACGCGTCGTCGGCGACCTCGACGAGCAGGTCGTACAGCGGCTGCTCGCCGTACCCGACGGGCCACCACAGCTCGGGCTCGGGGACGACGACGCGGACCACACCCGTCGTCGCATCCGCGGCCACCACCCCGGTGACGTCCTGCGAGCGCAGCCGCACCCGCACCTCGAGCGGCTCGTGGGCGCCCAGGCCCGACCGCTCGACGTCCACGTGCACGTCGACCAGCGCCGCGCCCTCGTCGGTGAACGACACCCGGGGCCGCACCGCGGCGATGCGCGCGACGCGCCACCGCTCGAGCCGCACGGGCTTCCAGATCCCCGCGGTCTGCAGGTCCGGGCCCCAGTCCCACCCGAAGCTGCACGCCATCTTGCGCACCATGTTGAGCGGGTGAGGGTACGCACCGGGGCGCGCGCCGATGCGGGCCTGCTCGGCCTCGGCGTGCTCGAGAGCGGAGTCGAACCGCACGTCGAGGCGGTGCTCGCCCGCGTGCGCGCGCACGTCGAACCGGTAGCCGCGGTGCTGGTTGGCGGTGCGGCCGATCTCGAGGCCGTCGAGCGTGATCGTGGCGACCGTGTCGAGGCCGTCGAAGACGAGGTCGACGCGCTCGTCGTCGGCCGCGGGCTCGATCGTGAGCGTCCTCGAGTACAGCCACGCCGCGCGGTGCGCCCAGGCCAGCGCCTTCTCGCCGAGGTCCACGTACGGGTCCGCGATCAGGCCCGCGGCGAGCAGGTCGGTGTGCGCGGTGCCGGGCACCTCGGCGGCGACCGTCGCCTCGGCGATCGCGCGCGGCACGGGGCCGCCCGCCGAGCGCAGGGTCCAGCCGTCGTGCAGGGTCGTGCGGTTCATGGGGAGGGCTCCATCACTCACTTGGTGGCACCGGCCGACAGGCCGTTGTAGATGTACTTCTGCAGCGCGAGGAACACGACGAGCGTCGGGATGATCACCAGCAGCGCGCCGGCGGACAGGACCTCCCACTGCGTGCCGAGCGGGCCGCGGAACCGGAACAGGGACGTCGAGATGACGCCGAGGTCTCGCGAGGGCATGTAGAGGAACGGAATGTAGAACTCGTTGTAGATCGCGATGCCCTTGATGATGACGACCGTGGCGATCGCCGGCTTGAGGAGCGGGAAGATCACCTTGCGGTAGATCGTGAAGTGGTTCGCGCCGTCGAGCGTCGCGGCCTCGTCGAGCGAGATCGGGATCGACCGCATGAACTGCACGAAGATGTAGATCGACACGATGTCGGTCCCCATGAACAGGACGATCGGCGCGAGGCGCGTGTTGTAGAGACCCAGCTGGTTGACCACCTGGAACGTCGCGACCTGCGTCGTCACGCCGGGCACGAGCGTCGCGACGAGGAACGCGCCGAGCACCAGCTTCTTGAACCGGAAGTGGAACCTGTCGAGCGCGTACGCGGTCATCGAGCCGATGACGATCGTCCCGACGACCGACACCACCAGGATGATCGTCGTGTTCACGAACGCGCGCGCCATGTCGGCGTCCTGGAACGCGGTGACGAAGTTGCTCAGCGTCGGGTGCTTCGGCAGGTCGAGCGGACCGCTCGTCGCGTAGTCCTGCGACGTCTTGAGCGACGTCAGGACGATCACGACGATCGGCACGAGCGCGCACAGGCTCGCGACGACGAGGCTCGTGTACTTGCCGCCCGCGGCGAGGACCTTCTTCACGAGAGCTCGACCTCCTCCTCGGGCACGAGCCGCCGCTGCAGCCACGTCACGAGCAGCACGATGACGAGCAGCACGACGGCCATCGCGGAGGCGAGCCCCACCTTGTTGGACTCGAACGCCGTCTTGATCGTCTGGATGACGAACGTCGTGGACCCGTTCGCGCCGTCGGTCATGATGAACGGGATCTCGAACACGGCGAGCGAGCCCGAGACCGCGAGGATGAACGACAGGCTGATGATCGGCTTGATGCTCGGCGCGATGATGTAGCGGAACTGCGACCAGCGGCCCGCGCCGTCCAGCTCGGCCGCCTCGTACAGGTGCGGCGGGATCGACTGGATCGCGCCGAGGAACAGCACGAAGTTCAGGCCCAGGTAGCGCCAGATCGAGGTGCCGGCGAGCGAGAAGTTGATGATGCTCGGGTCCCCCAGCCACAGGGGCATCGACTCCTGCGGCACCCCGAACAG
Organism: Cellulomonas sp. HZM; assembly: GCF_000708885.1. Classification (GTDB taxonomy): domain Bacteria; phylum Actinomycetota; class Actinomycetes; order Actinomycetales; family Cellulomonadaceae; genus Cellulomonas. The sequence continues at coordinate 45,093 of NZ_JEOE01000035.1, forward strand.
CCCGATCAGGGTGTCGAGCGTGCCGCCCGGCTGGAAGAAGAACAGGAAGATGAACGAGATCGCGACCCCGTTGATGAGGTAGGGGAAGAAGAGGATCCCCTTGAACAGGTTCTTGAACCGCGTGCGGAAGCTGAGGATCGTCGCGAAGTACAGCGCGAGCGCGATCTGCACCACGGAGGCCGCCAGGTAGTACAGGCTCACCCAGAACACCCGGAACAGCTCCGGCCGCGTGAAGAACTCGACGTAGTTGTCGAGCCCCACCGAGCTCTTGACCTTGCTGATCCCGTTCCAGTCCGTGGTCGAGTACCAGAACATGTTGGCCACCGGGACGTACGTGAACGTCACGAGCAGCACGAGCGGGACGAGCAGGAACAGCCACGGGGTGATGCGCCAGCCGCGGCGCGTGGCGCGGACGGGGGCGTTGCTCATCGGATCTCCTTGCCGGGACAGGCGGGCGGGGGGGGGGGGGCCCCCCCCGCCGGGCCCTGATCAGACCTGTCGTCGGACCTGCGATCAGCCGACGGACGCGCGGGCCGCGGCCCACTTCTTGTTCAGGCCCCCGAAGATCTGGTCCTTGCC
>NZ_JEOE01000036.1 GCF_000708885.1 Cellulomonas sp. HZM
GTGTCGGGGGTCAGGGGGCTGGGGTGTAGTTCGTGATCTCGAAGCACTCCTCGTCGTCGACCGCCGTCGGCACGGGGTCCAGCTCGAGGGTGCGCAGGACGCCCGTGGCGGGGTCGAACGTGATCGTGCGGACCGCGCCCGCGTCAGGGCCCGTCGCGCGGTCGACGAGCGTCGCGATCGTCGGCACGACCTCGAGGAGCCGGTCCGGCGAGAGCCCCTGCTCGTCGAGCGGGTCGACCTCCGACACGCGCCCGTCGACGACCGTCACCCGGTACCGCCCCGCGAGCGCGTTCTCGCCGCACGTCGAGTCGAGCGTGTACCGGTACGACGCGTGCGTGAGGTCCGGAGCGCCCGCCGGCACGTCCACCACGGCGGGCGTCGACGTCCCCTGGGACGGCGCAGAACCGGGTGCCGATCCAGGCTGCGACGCGCACCCCGCGAGCAGCGCAGGACCTGCGGCGAACCCCACGACGAACCCGACGGCGAGACCCACCCGGCGACTGACGACTCCTCGGCGCTCTCCCATGCCCGGTACACGCCCGCTCCGCGAGAAAGGTTGACGGCCGGGTGGACAGGGTGCGCGCCCGCGCACCAGGGTGGGACGCATGCTCGTCGCGTTCTCCGTCGCCCCGCTCGGATCGGGCGAGTCCGTCACCGCAGCCGTCGTCGATGCCGTCCGGGTGGTCCGCGAGTCCGGCCTGCCGAACCGCACCGACGCGATGTTCACCACGATCGAGGGCGAGTGGGACGAGGTGATGGACGTCGTGAAGCGCGCCACCGAGGCCGCCGGAAGGCATGGCGGTCGGGTCAGCCTCGTGCTCAAGGCGGACATCCGCCCTGGCCACGAGGGTCAGCTCGACGCGAAGGTCGCGCGTGTCGAGGAGGGCCTCCTGGACGCCTGACCTGGTGCTCGCCCGAACGGGGCGATCGCTACCCGTCCGGCGGCTGACCGGCGGGCTCCCGATGTGCCAGAGTGTGGGCGCCGGGTGAGCCGTGCGGCCCCCCGGGAGGGGCGCGACGAGCCGCACAGCACGACGCAGGGAAGGCCAGGAGCAGGATGCCGATCTTCGAGCTCGACGAGGAGCGTCCGCGACTCGTCCAGCCGATGCAGCCGCTCGCGGGCGCGTTCGCGCAGGAGTGCGCGATGCTCGTGCGGCACCACCTCGCCGCGATCGCGGGTGAGCCGTTGTTCCCCGTCCGTGCGCGCTCGGCGGCGCCCGACCACGCGCACCTGCCCGAGCTGCTCGCGCTCGATGCGACGGGTCGGCCGGTGGTCCTCGAGGTGGTCCAGGTGGTCGACGACGACGCGGTGGTCAGTGCCCTGCGACACGCGGGGGCCGCCGCGCGCATGACGACGACCGACCTCGCGCGTGCCTACCACGCGGACCCGAGCCGGTTCGGCGTCGAGTTCGCCGCGTTCCGTGAGCAGGTCGCGTTCGGGGCGCAGACGTCGCGACGCGAGGGCGTGCGGCTGGTGCTGCTCTGCTCCGAGGTCGCGGCCGAGGCGGCGGACACGCTCGGCTACCTGCGCGGGCCGGGGCGGCACGTCGACATCCTGCAGGTCGGGGTCGTGCGCGGGTCCGACGACCGTCGCCTCATCGACGTGTCCCCGCTGGCGCGCCACGAGACGAGCCGCCGTGCCGTCGAGCCGACCGCGCTGCGCCTGGTGCGCTCGAGCGAGGCGTCGTTCGCGAGCGCGATGGCGTACGAGGGCGAGCGGCGCGCGCTGCCGACGCCGAAGCCGTGGTCCGCGGAGCGCACGTCGTCGGGCGAGCTGCGCACGGTCCCGTCCGCACCGCCGCGCCCGCGCCCGTCGCAGCCGGCCCAGCAGTCGACACAGCAGCCCGCCCAGCAGCTTGCCCAGGACTCGACCCAGCAGCAGGCTCCGAGGTCGACGACCACCGAGCCGACGCCCGCCGTGCCCGAGCCGCCGATGCCGCCGATGCCGCCGGTGCCCACACCGCCGCCGAGCTTCCCCGCCGACTCATCGAGCGCTCCCGCGGTCTCGAGCGGCCCGCCGTCGGATCCCGTCCGCACCCCCGTGCTGCCGCGCCGCCCGGACGGCTCGCTGCGCACCGACGGTCAGCCCCGCACCGGCCTCACACCGCCCGCGGGCGGCCCGACCGCGGGCCCCGCACCGCTCCCGCCGGGCGCGCCCCCGCGCACGTCCGCGTTCGACGTCCCGACCCAGACGCCGCCCGGCACGCGCGCCGTCGAGCCGCCGCCCGCACCGGCGCCCGTCGCGGGGCCGCCGGTCCTCGAGCACGCCCCCGCGGGGCTCGTCGACCTGCCGCACCCGCGTCTCGCGACGCTCGCCAAGCAGCGGCGTGCGGTGACGACGCTGGTCTGGTTGCGCGAGCGGCGGGGCCAGCGGGTGGTCGCGACCCTGCGCCACGACGGTCTCATCCAGACCCCGACGGGCGGCGTGTTCGCCGACCCGAGCCACGCGGCCGCGGCGGCCGTCGGCGCGTCGACCGAGGTCGACGGCTGGCGTGCCTGGCGCATCGGCGACGGAGGGCCGACGCTGGGGGAGGCGACCGGCTTCTCGCCGAGCTGACCAGACTCCGAGCTGACCAGACTCCGAGCTGACCAGACTCCGAGCCGACCCGACTCCCGGAGGTGCCGATGCCGCGCACGAGCGCCGGGCTGCTGCTGTTCCGTCGCGAGGTCGGCACCGTGGAGGTGCTCGTCGGCCATCTCGGCGGACCGTTCTGGGCGCGCAAGGACGCCGGCGCGTGGACCGTCCCCAAGGGCGAGCTCGAGGGCGACGAGGAGCCGTTCGCTGCGGCGCTGCGGGAGTTCGCGGAGGAGACGGGCGCGCCCGCGCCACCCGGAGCCGGACCGGACCTCGACCTCGGTGAGATCCGCCAGGGCAGCGGCAAGGTGGTCCGCGCGTGGGCGCGCGAGGCGACGCTCGACGCGACGGCGCTCGTGAGCAACGCCGCGACGATCGAGTGGCCCCCACGTTCGGGCCGGTCGATCGAGGTGCCGGAGCTGGACCGCTTCGCATGGGTCCGGGCCGACGAGGTGGGGCCGCTGCTCGTGGCCGGGCAGGCGGAGCTCGTCGACCGCCTCGTCGCCGCGCTGGGGTGAGCGACGGCCCGCCTCGGCCCGCCACGGCCCGACGTGGTGCCGTGGTGGCGACGCCAGCGCTGTGGTGGGACGACGAGAACAGGGCCCGACCGTCGAGGTCGGACCCTGCTCTGGTACGCGCCGGCCGGCTCAGGCCTCGTCGGCCGTCGTGCCCGGCGCCTCGCTCGGCGGCTCGCCCGGAGTCGTGCCCGGCGTCGCGGTGGCCGACGCCGGTGACTCGCCCGCGAGGACGAGGTACACGTCGCGGCGCGCCTTCTCGAGCACCGCGAGGGTCGCGGTGGCCTGCTCGGGCGTGCCGGTGCGAGCGACCTGGCCGGCCGCGGCGCCGAGCGCCTCGAGGGCGGCGCGCAGGTCACGTCCCGGGTGCGCCGGGCGGGCCATCGCGTCGTCGAACGGGGTGCCGATCTCGTCGGCGTGCTCGGCGACGTAGGCCGTACCGGCCTCGGTGAGGGACGCGAGCTTGCGCCCGCCCTCGGCGGTGATGGTCACCAGGCCCTCGTCCTCGAGCAGCGCGAGCGCCGGGTAGATGGCGCCGGGCGACGGCTTCCACGCCCCGGCCGAGCGCTCCTGGATCTCCTGGATGAGCTGGTAGCCGTGCATCGGCTGCTCCTGCAGGAGCACGAGCACCGCGGCACGGATGTCACCGCGGCCGGCGCGGCGGCCGGGCCCACGGCCGGGGCCTCGACCCGGGCCACGGCCCTGGCCGCGACCACGCTCGGGGTCGCCCGTGAATCCGGCACCGAAGCCGGGACCGAATCCGGGACCGAATCCGCCGCCGGAGCGGGGGTCGAGGCGCGGGTCGAAGCCGCCGCCGCGGTGGTGGCCGGAGCCGCGCGAGCCGTGCTGCGAGCCGTGCTCGGGCGAGCCCTGGTGGTGCCGACGCTCGCGGCCGCGGCCGAGGAGCAGGTCGGCGGCGTCGGGACGGCGAGGGCCGCGCCGGGGGCGGGGAGAGAAGCTGTTGAGGGGGTTCATGGCGTTCATGGGTGGTCTCCTGAAAGGTGTGGATGGCCCGTGTCGTCGGGCCTGCGTCCCGTCCGGGCGGCGCGTCGCGTCTTCGCCGGCGGGGTCGAGATCTGTGTCATCGACTGCGTCAAAGATATATCGCTATACAGTCGTCGACAACCCCGCGAGGTGTGACCTACGTCACGACCAGCCGTACGCCGCCGTCCACCGCGCGATCTCCGCGAAGTACCGCTCGCGGACGGGCGGCGCCGACAGCGACAGGTCGTGCACGCCCCCGGCGATCCGCACCACGGTCACGTTCGGCCCCAGCTGGACCGCCCGCCGCGCCAGCTGGTCCACCTCGAGCACGATGTCCGCCGAGCGCATCTCGTCGCTCCACACCGGGCTGATGTGCGAGCGCGCGGACAGCAGCGTGAGCACCGGCGCCGTGATCGAGAGCCCCCGCGCCACGCGTGCGTGCCCGGCCATGACGGCCCGCAGCCAGCCCGCGCGCACCGGGAACGACGGGGTCGGTCGCCACCGCTCGTCGTACGTCCACTCCCCGCCCGTGCGGGTCGAGAGCGTGCGGTCGTAGAAGCCGGGGTCGATGTTGGGCAGGGCGGTGCGTGGCGTGAACCGCGCGAGCCGCGCGACCGCCGGCCCGGACAGGTGCCGCATGACCGACGAGCCCTGCAGCTCGAGCCACGGGCTGTTCAGCACCACGCCGTGCACCGCGTCCGGGTTGTAGTGAGCCCACAGGCTCGCGACGAGGCCGCCGGTCGAGTGGCCCACGAGCATCACGCGTCCGTTCGCACCGATCTCCGCGCGCACCACGGCCAGCGCGGCACCGATGTCCTCGCGGTACGTCGCCAGGTCGTCGACGTACCCGGGGGTCTGGTGGGGGAGCAGGCTGCGGCCGTACTTGCGCAGGTCGAGGGCGTAGAACGCGGCGCCGAGGGCTGCCCAGTGCTCCGCGACGGCGGTCTGGAAGAAGTAGTCCGACCAGCCGTGCAGGTACAGCACCGCCCGCGACGGGCGCACCGGCTCGGGCGTCGGCGCGGTGTGCCGCACGAGGCTCGCGACGACCGGCCCCTCGTCGTCGGCCGCGAGCGGCAGGGTCGCGACCTCGTAGCCGTCGCCGAGGACGTCGGGCGCCCAGGTCACGTCCACCGGCCGCCCTCCCGTCTCAGACCGTCACGACGATCTTGCCGAACTGCTCGCCCGCAGCGAGCCGGGCCACCGCGTCGCGGGCGCGCTCCAGCGGGAACGTCGTGTCGACCACGGGCCGCACGCCCGTGCGCGCGAGGAACGCGAGGAGGTGGCGCAGGTCGTCGCGCGAGCCCATCGTCGCGCCCGCGACCGTGATCTCCTGGAAGAAGATGCGCGTGAGCTCCGCCGGCTCTGCGTCCCCGCTCGTCGCCCCCGCGACCACGACGATCCCGCCCGGCCGCACCGAGCGGATCGAGTGCGACCACGTCGCCCGGCCGACGCTCTCGAGCACCACGTCCACGCGACCGACACGTGCACCGGGCTCGACCGCGCTCGCGGCCCCGAGCGCCAGCGCCCGTGCGCGGCGCTCCTCGTCGCGGCTCGTCACGACCATCTCGAGCCCCGCTGCGGCCCCCAGCGCGACCGCCGCGGTCGCGAGCCCGCCACCCGCACCCTGCACGAGCACGCGCTGCCCGGGCGTCGCACGCCCGGTCGTGAAGAGCATCCGGTACGCCGTGAGCCATGCCGTCGGCAGGCACGCGGCCTCGACGAACGACAGCTCGGCCGGCTTGTCGACGAGGTTCCACGTGGGCACCGCGACCCGGTCGGCGAGCGTGCCGTCGTACCGCTCGGACAGCAGCGAGCGCGGCTCGTCGGACCCGTCCGTGCCGCCCACCACGGCGTGCACGACGACCTCGCGCCCGTCGGCCGTGACCCCCGCCGCGTCGGTGCCCAGCACCATCGGCAGCTGCTCGGCCCGCAGCCCGACCCCGCGCAGAGACCACACGTCGTGGTGGTTGAGCGCGGCGGCGCGCACATCGACGACCGACCACCCCTCGCGCGCCACCGGCTCGGGTCGCTCACCGACCTCGAGCCCCGCGGCGGGGTCGTCGGGCGAGAACCGGGTGGCGTACGCGGCGATCACAGCCCTTACCTAACCACCCGCGCGCTCACCGATGCGGCACGCCGTCACAGCAGGGGGAGCATGCGGCCCAGGTCGGGGACGCCCTCCGACGTGTGGCGTGCGTGCAGCGCGCGGGCCAGCTCGTCGACGTCGTACGGCTCGCGTCCCGCAGCCAGGCGGAGCCACCGGCGCTCGTCGGCCACCTCCAGGTCCCAGCCGCCGCGCGCGACGACGATCGCCAGGAGCTCCCCCGCGACGAAGCGCAGCGCCGCCGGGTCCACAGGGTCGGGTCCCGCGTCCGCTCCCGGGATGCGGTGCACCGAGCGCACGAGGTCGTCGGCGTGCACGACGAGCTCCAGCACCCGCGACGTCGTCATCGCCGAGAGCAGCACCGGCCCGCGCCGGGCCTGCACCACGCGGTCGGCCGGGCCCAGCTCGTCGAGCGTCGCGAACGCCGCCGCCGCGCGCGCGTCGACCCACGTGAGCGGGTCGCCGGCGATCTCGAGCGCGAGCGCCCGCGTCGTCTCCGCGATGTCCGCGGCCCGCGCGACGTACGAGCCGAGGTACTCGGCCAGCGAGAGCGGCACGGTCCCGGGCGGCGCCGGACGGCACACCGCGAGAGCGTCCATCGCGCGTCCCAGGTGCGCGACGAGCTCGGCGATCGACCAGCCGGGAAGCACCGAGGGCTCGTCGCCCACGTCGTCGGCCAGCAGCTCGCCCGTCCAGTCGCGCAGGCGGTCCCACTGCGTGCGCAGGGCGGTCGACGCCTCCGTGAGGTCAGCGCTCATGGGGGCATCCTGCCGCGTCGGACGGGCCGAGCGCGGGACGTCAGCGCGAGCGGTCAGCGGCGGGACGTCAGCGCGAGCGGACGGTCTCTGCGAGGAACTCCGTGACGAGCGCACCCACCTGGTCCTCCTCGATGAGGAAGCCGTCGTGGCCGTAGTCGGAGTGGATGGTGCGGACCGGGCCCGCGCCGGGCACCGCCGCGGCGATGCGCTCCGACTGCGCGGGCGGGAACAGCCGGTCGGAGTCCACGGCGACGACGAGACCGCGCGCGGTCACCGCCGCGAGCGCGGCCTCGACGCCGCCGCGGTCGCGGCCCAGGTCGTGCGTGATCATCGTGCGCGTGAGCGTGACGTACGTGTTGGCGTCGAATCGCCGCGTCAGCTTGTCGCCGTGGTGGTCCAGGTAGGACTGCACCGCGAACCGGCCGCCCTCGAGCGGGTCCTCGCCACCCTGGGGGATCCGCCCGAAGCGCTGGTCCAGCTCGAACGCGCTGCGGTACGTCTGGTGCGCGATCTGCCGCGCGAGCGCGAGCCCCGCGTGCGGGCCGTCGCCCGGCTCGGCGTCGTAGTAGTCGCCGCCACGGAAGCGCGGGTCCGACGAGATCGCCGTGAGCTGCGTGTGGAAGCCCGCGATCTGGTCGCCCGACGTCTGCGCGGTCGTCGCGATCGCCGCGAACGCGGCCACCCGCTGCGGCTCCGACGCGGCCCACTCGAGCACGCGCAGGCCGCCGAGCGACGCGCCGATGACGAGCGCCCACGTGTCGATCCCCAGCAGGTCGGCCAGCCGCATCTCCGCGGCGACCTGGTCGCGCACCGTCAGGTGGGGGAACCGCGATCCCCACGGACGGCCGTCGGGCGCGGGCGACGAGGGGCCGGTCGACCCCTGGCAGCCGCCCAGCACGTTGGGCGCGACGACGAACCACTCGTCGGTGTCGATCGGGGCGCCCGGGCCGACCATCGACTGCCACCAGCCGGCGGTCGCGTGACCGTCGCCCGCGGGACCCGTGACGTGCGAGTCGCCCGTGAGCGCGTGCAGCACCAGGACCGCGTTCGACGCGTCCTCGTTCAGCGTGCCCCACGTCTCGTACGCCAGCCGTACCGCGGGCAGCCGACCGCCCGACTCGAGCGCGAACGGGCCGAGGTCCGCGAACTGCCGGCGCCCCACCGGGTCGCCCGGTCGCCACGCCGTCGAGGCGGGCACGCTCGGGCGCTGCGGCACCGGCACACGGCTCGACCGTGTGCTGGCCCACGCGGGCGCGAACGTCAGCTCGTCGGACACAAGACCTCAATCTACGGAACGGGGTGCCGCCGGGGGCCCGGGCGACCGGTGGGCGGGACGGGCGCGGGGCCCGCCGCGCCCACCGGACGGTGCGGCCGGATGCGGCTGGATGCGGCCGGACGTGCGGCTCAGACGCCCTTCGCTGCCCGGAAGCCCGCGTCGAGGTCGGCCAGGATGTCGTCGATGTGCTCGATCCCGACCGCGAGGCGCACCAGGCCGGGCGTGACGCCGGACAGCGCCTGCTCCTCCGCGGTCAGCTGGCTGTGCGTCGTCGAGGCCGGGTGGATCACGAGCGAGCGCACGTCGCCGATGTTCGCGACGTTCGAGTGCAGCTCGAGCGCCGAGACGAACGCCTGCCCCGCCGCGGAGCCGCCGTCGATCTCGAACGCCAGCACCGCACCCGCGCCGCGCGGTGCGTACTTGAGCTGGGCCTCGTGCCACGGGCTCGACTCGAGGCCCGCGTAGTGCACGAAGTTCACGTCGTCGCGCGCCTCGAGCCACTCGGCGACCTTCTGGGCGTTCTCGACGTGCCGCTCGACGCGCAGCGACAGCGTCTCGACGCCCTGCGCGATGAGGAACGCGTTGAACGGGCTGATCGCGGCCCCGAGGTCGCGCAGCAGCTGCACGCGCGCCTTGAGGATGAACGCGAGGTTCACGCCGAAGATGCCGCCCACGCCGAGGTCGCGCGCGTAGACCAGGCCGTTGTACGACGGGTCCGGGGTGTTGTAGTTGGGGAACCGCTCGGGGTGCTGCGCGAAGTCGAACGAGCCGCCGTCGACGATCACGCCGCCGATCGCCGAGCCGTGCCCGCCCAGGTACTTGGTCGCGGAGTGGATCACGATGTCGGCGCCCCACTTGAGCGGGTTGATGAGGTACGGCGTCGCGATCGTGTTGTCGACCAGCAGCGGCACGCCGACCTCGTGCGCGACGCCGGCGACCGCCTCGATGTCGAGCACGTCGCCCTTGGGGTTCGGGATCGTCTCGCCGAAGAAGAGCTTGGTGTTGGGGCGCACCGCGTCGCGCCACGCCTGCGGGTCGTGCGGGTCGGTGACGAACGTGGTCTCCACGCCCAGCTTCGGCAGCGTGTAGTGCAGCAGGTTGTACGTGCCGCCGTACAGCGACGGGCTCGCGACGACGTGGTCACCGGCCTCCGCGATGTTGAGGATCGCGAACGTCTCCGCGGCCTGTCCCGAGGCGAGCAGCAGCGCGCCGACACCGCCCTCGAGGCTCGCGATCCGGTTCTCGACGACCTCCTGCGTGGGGTTGGTGATGCGCGTGTAGATCGGGCCGAGCTCCTGCAGCGCGAACCGCTTCGCGGCGGTCTCGGCGTCGGGGAAGACGAACGACGTCGTCTGGTAGATCGGCAGCGCGCGTGCGCCGGTCGCCGCGTCGGGCTCCTGGCCCGCGTGGACCTGGCGGGTCTCGAAGTTCCAGTTCTCGTTGCTCATGGGGTGCTCCTCGTGGCTGGTGCGGGGTGGTGGGTCGGGCCGCGGGGAGGGCGTGCGCCGACGCCCGACCCGCGGGGGGATCGGTGGTGCGCACGGTGTCGAGATCCGGACCGGCCAGGCGGCCGGGAGGATCGTCGCGGGTGCGGCCGTCAGGTCGGCCGGCTGCCCGCGGGCATGCCGAGGCGTGCGCTGGTCAGCGACACATTCGGCGGGACATGGGGCGACAGTAGGACGCGCGTCCATGCGTGCGGAACCGCCGTCTTGCCATGTGGGACAGCCGTCTCACGGAGCCGGGTCGTGCGCAAGCAGCGGCACTTGTGACACGAGTCGTCTCCTGGTGCGGCGAATCGGCGCAGGAGTTCACCTGTGTCACAAGTGCCGCTGCTCGCGATGCGCCAGACGCGGGGCCGGGCGCGGGAAAGGGCGCGGGAGCGGGCCGGGCGGGGCCGTCGTGAGCGTTCCGCCGTTCGTCGACCGGTGTTCGTCCATCCGTCGCCCGGCCGTCGGCCACTGGGCGACGGAGGCCGGTGGACTGTCCCGACGGGTGCCGAGGTGGGCGCCGCGACGAAGGGGCCCGCGCGGTGCCGGCGACGTTCCAGGTGTACCGGTTCTCGGACGACGAGCACTACTGGTGGCGCCTCGTGAGCCCCCACGGGCGTGGAGTCGCGCGCATGCCGCGGGGTGCGCGATCCGTGCAGGCGGTCCGTGACGCGGTGCGCGACGTCGTCGCGGGGCTCGACGAGCTCACGCCGGTGCTGCGGCTGACCGATACGTACAGGTGGCAGTGGTCGTTGCACGCGCCTGGCGGCATCCCGGTGGCCCGCGGGATCGGCGACCAGGACCGGCGCGTGCGGTGCGAGCAGGCGTGCCGGACGTTCGTGGCGATGGCCGCCGCGGCGGCCGTCGACGGCTCGGTCGCGACGTTCCGGAGGGTCGGGGCGCCGTCGCGACCCGGCTGATCGGGTGAACCGGCGGCCGCGATGTCCGAAGTGTCCGATGTGACGAGTGTGACTGCTGTGACTGCTGTTCACTTCTGGGGTTTCGCCGGGTAGCGTCCCCGGGGGCGGTGGTGCCGCCGCCCTCAGGCCGGGAGACGCCCGCGCCGGAGAGCCCGAGCCCGTGGGAGCAGCGGTGACGAACGACCGACGACGACCCCTCGTGGGCGGGCTCGTCACGTCCGTCGCGCTCGCCGGGCTCCTCGTCGGCGGCGCGAGCATGGCCACGGCCGACCCGACGCCGCCGTCGGGCCAGGACGTGCGCGACGCGCAGTCCGCGGTCGCGCGGGCGCAGGGCTCGGTCGCGGCGATGGAGGTCCGGCTCGCCGAGCTGAGCGTCGCGAGCGACGCCGCCGACCTGCGCGTGCAGCAGGCGGGCGAGGCCTACACGCAGGCGCTCTCGGACGCGCAGGACGCGCAGACGTCGGCGGACGCCGCGGCCGACGAGGCGCGCCGGGCGGCCGACGACGCCGAGCAGGCCCGCCGCACCCTCGTCGGGATCGCGCGCGAGCTGGCCCGCTCGGGCGGGTCCGTCGACGCGCTCGAGTCGGTGCTGTCCGCCGACGGGTTCCAGGACGTCGTGCGGCGCACGACCGCGCTCGAGCGCGTCACCGACAAGGCCGACCAGGCCGTGCAGCAGTACCGCGCGACGTCCCTCGTCGCGGTCACGCTCCAGCAGCACGCGCAGGACAGCGCGGACGACGCGAAGGCCGCCTCCGAGCGCGCCGCGAGCACGCTCAAGAGCGCCGAGAAGATCGCCAAGACCGCCGACGAGGACGAGTCGTCCGCCGCGGTCGAGCGGGACGAGCTCCTCGAGCACCTCGCGGCGGCACGCAAGACGTCCGTCGACGTCGAGCGAGCCCGCCAGGACCAGCTCGACGAGCAGCGCCGCCAGCGCGAGGACGACGAGGCGCGCGCGCAGCACGAGCAGGACGACGACCACGCGACGCCGACGACCCCCTCGTCGTCGAGGCCGACCACGAAGCCGTCGTCGTCCACGCCCTCGTCGGACCCGACGCCGACGCGCGATCCCGACCCGACCACGGACCCGGAGCCGACGAAGGACCCGGAGCCGAGCACGGACCCGGAGCCGACGAAGGACCCCGCGCCGACGAAGGACCCCGCGCCGACGTCGGACCCGAAGCCCACGAGCAGCCCGAAGCCCTCCAGCACCCCCAAGCCGACCGCGACCAGCACGCCGAGCTCGCCGTACGGGCTCGGAACGGGGACCTCGCGCGGCTCGGCGTCGGCGGGACGCAGCGCGCTCTCCGCGGGCAAGGAGCGGATCGGCCTCCCGTACGTCTGGGGTGGCAGCGGACCCGACGGGTACGACTGCTCGGGCCTGACCATGACCGCGTGGCGCGAGGCGGGCGTGTACCTCAACCGCACGTCGCGCGACCAGTACAAGCAGGTCCTCAAGATCCGCTACGACGACCTGCGGGTGGGTGACCTGGTGTTCTGGTCGACCGACCCGAGCAACCCCAACGCGGTCTACCACGTGGCGATGTGGGCGGGGAACGGCCAGATCCTCGAGGCGCCCTCCCCGGGCAAGCAGGTGCGCCTGACGGCGATGCGCTGGGCCAACACGATGCCCTACGCCGGCCGCCCCTGACCGCCGCACGACGAGGCCCGGGCACGACGAGGCACGGGGACGACGGAGGCCCGCCGGCCGACACGTGTCGGCGAGCGGGCCTCGTCAGGTGGAGCCGTGACCGGTCAGTGGTGGTAGCCCAGGTCGATCGCGCGCTGGCGCGAACGCTCGATCTCCGCCTCGGCGTCGGTGCGGCCCACCCAGTGGGCGCCCTCGACGGACTTGCCGGGCTCGAGGTCCTTGTAGACCTCGAAGAAGTGCTGGATCTCGAGGCGGTGGAAGTCCGACACGTCGTCGATGTCCTGGCGCCAGGCCGCGCGCTGGTCGCCCGTCGGCACGCACAGCACCTTGTCGTCGCCGCCGGCCTCGTCGCGCATGCGGAACATGCCGAGCGCACGGCAGCGGATCAGGCAGCCCGGGAACGTGGGCTCCTCGAGGAGCACCAGCGCGTCCAGCGGGTCGCCGTCCTCACCGAGGGTGCCCTCGATGAAGCCGTAGTCGTCGGGGTAGCGCGTCGAGGTGAAGAGCATGCGATCGAGGCGGATGCGCCCCGTCGCGTGGTCGACCTCGTACTTGTTGCGCTGACCCTTGGGGATCTCGATCGTGACGTCGAACTCCACTGCTCTCCTCCAGCGCACGGGCCGGTGGGCCGGTGCGACACGCCTCGGGCTGCGGCGCGTCGGGGTGTCGAGGGCGCCGTCGTCTCGACAGTAGTCTGACGCACCGCCGGGCCGACCGTGCAGTCGGCCCCTGGACAGGGCAGGTGATCATGGCCACAGGCGCGCGCGTCGTGGGGACGGCCGCGCTCGTCCTCGTGCTCGCGGGCGGCGCGTACGCGACGCTGGACGCGCACGACGTGGTCCCGGGCCTGCTCACCCTCGCGCCCTCGCCGACGCCCCCGCCCCCGTTCCCGACGGCCCCGGGTGCGGTCGAGGCGCCGGACCCGACGAGTGCGCTCACCGAGCTCGACCCGGCCGCACCGCAGCCCGCGACGGCGAAGGTCGGGGCGCTGGTCGACACGCTGGTGCACGACGACAGGCTCGGCGAGCCCGCGCACGTGGGGGTCGTGGTGCAGGACCAGCTCACGGGCGAGGTCCTCGCGCAGCACCTGCCCGACGAGGGGCGCACGCCGGCCTCGACCGCGAAGCTGACGACCGCCGTCGCGGCGCTGTCCTCGCTGCCGTCGAGCACGACGATGCCGACGACGGTCGTGCGCGGCACCGGCGACGAGATCGTGCTCGTGGGCGGCGGGGACATGATGCTCGCCGCGGACAAGGGGAACCCGCGCACGGTGCTGGGCCACGCCGGCCTCGGCGACCTCGCGCGTGCGGCCGCGAAGAAGCTCGCGCTCGAGGGCGTCGAGAGCGTGCACCTGCGCTTCGACACCTCGCTGTTCACCGGCCCCGGCCTGTCACCCGGCTGGGAGCAGAACGACATCGATGCCGGCTACGTCGCCGCGGTGACGCCACTCGCGGTGAACATCGGGGGCAAGCGGCCGATCACGCCGAAGGACGAGTACCCGCCGCGCTACGCCGACCCCGCGCTCGAGGCAGCGCGCGTGTTCGCGCAGCGGCTCACCGAGGCGGGCATCGCGGTCCAGGGCGCGCCCACGCGCGGGACGGCGCGCGAGGGCGCCCTGCGGCTCGCGCAGGTCCGGTCGGCCCCGCTCGACCAGGTGGTGCACTACTTCCTCGACACCTCCGACAACACGATCACGGAGGTCGTCTCGCGGCTCGTCGCGATCCAGGCAGGCCTGCCCGCGAGCTTCGAGGGGGCGACGACGGCGGTGCTGCGGGCGGTGCAGCTCGCGGGTGTGAGCACCGCGGGCGCGCACCTCGAGGACGCGTCGGGCCTGGGCTACGGGTCGAAGCTGCCGCCCGCGATGCTCGCGGGCATGGTGCGGCTGACGACGCAGCCCACGGAGCCGACGCTGCGACCGATCGCGGTGGGCATGCCGATCGCCGGGCTCACGGGCACGCTCGCGGACCGTTTCACGACCTCGCCCGCACGTGGCTTCGCGCGTGCCAAGACGGGCTCGCTCAAGCAGGTCACGGCGCTCGCGGGAACCGTGCTCGACGCGGAGGGGCGCCAGCTGGTGTTCGCCGTGCTGGCCGACGACACCGTGCCGGGCCAGTGGAACGGGCGGCCGCCGATCGACGCGTTCGTGACCGCGCTCGCGGGGTGCGGCTGCCGCTGACCCCGGGCGCGGCGCCGCGGGTGAGGTTGCGCCCGCGGCGAACCGCACCGCCGGCGGGGTCGTCGGCCGCAGGGACCGCGTTAGCGTGGGCGGATGGAGCACGAGTCGCCCGTCGACTGGACCGCCGCTGCGCGCATCGCCGGCCGGCTCGCCCCGCCCGGACCGCGTGCGCCGCGCGCCGAGCTCGAGCAGCTCGTCGGCGAGCTGCGGGAGGTGGCTGGTCCTGCCGCGGCGCACGTCGCGCACGCGACGGGGGTGATGCCCGCGGACGGCCGCGAACCGGCACAGGTCTCGCGCGTCGTCGTCGTCGACCGCCCCGGCTGGGCGCGCGCGAACACGCAGATGTTCGAGGTCATGGCCGCGCCGCTGGGCTCGGTGCTCAGCAGGCGCGCGCCCACCGCGGCGTCGCGCCGTGCGGCCGCCACCCAGGTGGGCGGCGTGCTCGCGCTGCTCGCGGGCAAGGTGCTGGGTCAGTTCGACCCGTTCACGCCCGCCGCGGACGGCCGCGGGCGACTGCTGCTCGTCGCCCCCAACGTCCTGCAGGTCGAGCGCACGCTGCAGGTCGAGCCGCGCGACTTCCGCACCTGGGTCTCGCTGCACGAGCAGACGCACGCGCTGCAGTTCGCCGTGGCGCCCTGGCTCGTCGACCACCTGCGCGAGCGCTCGGCGCGGCTGATCGAGGGGTTCGACGCCGACGCGCGTGGCGAGCTCGTCGAGTCGTTCACGCGGCTCGTGCGCGGGGGTTCCGTGCTCGACGCGCTCGACGCCGAGCAGCGCACGCTGTTCGAGGAGGTCGGCGCCGTGATGGCTCTGCTCGAGGGGCACGCGGACGTCGCGATGGACGATGCCGGGCCGGCCGTCGTGCCGACGGTGCGTGAGATCCGGCGCAGGTTCGAGGCGCGCCGGGACCGGTCCGCGGCCGCGGGTGGGGTCGAGCGGCTCCTGCGGCGCGTGCTGGGGCTGGACCTCAAGCTCGCGCAGTACCGCGACGGCGCGGCGTTCGTCCGGGGCGTGCGCGACAGCGTCGGGTGGGACGGGCTCAACGCGGTGTGGGCCGCGCCCGCGCACCTGCCGAGCCAGGCGGAGATCGCCGACCCCGCGGCGTGGGTGCGCCGCGTGCACGGCTGACGGGCCGACGACCGTGACCGGTCCCGCACCCGCGGTCGCGGCGTGCCGCTCGGCGGTGCGCGCGGCGACGGCGGACCTGCCCGACGACGCGCTCGTGCTCGTCGCGTGCTCGGGCGGCCAGGACTCGCTCGCGCTCGCGGCCGCCGCGGCTTTCGTCGCACGCGGAAAGGGGGCGCGGCTGCGCGCGGGGGCCGTGGTCGTGGACCACGGGCTGCTCGACGGGTCGGCGGACGTCGCAGAGCAGGTCGCGCGTACGTGCCGCGGGCTCGGGCTCGACCCCGTGCTCGTCGTCCCGGTGCTCGTCGACGGGCCGGGCGGACCCGAGGCGGCCGCGCGCGACGCGCGGTACGCGGCGCTCGAGGACGCGGTGCGCCGCACGGGTGCGGCCGTCGTGCTCGTCGGGCACACGCTCGACGACCAGGCCGAGACCGTGCTCCTCGGCCTGGCCCGCGGGTCGGGTGCGCGCTCGCTCGCGGGCATGCCCGCGGTGCGCGGCGTGGTCCGACGACCGCTGCTCGGCCTGCGCCGCACCGACACCGCCGCGGCGTGCGCCGCCGAGGGCCTCGAGCCGTGGCACGACCCGACCAACGCCGGAGCGCCCGGCGACCCGCTGCGCTCGAGGGTGCGCGCCGAGGTGCTGCCGGTGCTCGACCGCGTGCTCGGACCGGGCGTCCCGCAGGCGCTGGCCCGCACCGCCGAGCAGCTCGCCGAGGACGCCGCGGCGCTCGACGACCTCGCCGCGCGCCTGCTGGCCGACCTCGGCGACGAGCCGGGCTGCACTGCGCTCGCGGCCGCCCCCACCGCGGTGCGCCGGCGCGCGCTGCGGTCCTTCGCCGTGCGCGCGGGGGCGCCCGCGGGCTCGCTGCACCGCGTGCACGTGCTCGCGCTCGACGCGCTCGTCACGGACTGGCGCGGGCAGGGGCCGGTCGCGCTGCCGGGTGGGCTCGCAGCCCGACGAGCGTGTGGCAGGCTTGTCGTCGGGCCCGCTGGAAGGCCCGACACGGCTGACGAGGAGTGACGGTGGACCCTGCCGACATGGGCGACGACCTCGAGCGGGTTCTCCTCTCGCAGGAGCAGCTGCACACCCGGCTCGACGAGATCGCGGCGCAGATCGACGCCGACTACGCGGGCAAGGACCTCCTGCTCGTCGGCGTGCTCAAGGGTGCGGTGATGGTCATGGCCGACCTCGCGCGCCGCCTGCACCTGCCCGTGCAGATGGACTGGATGGCCGTGTCGTCGTACGGCTCGGGCACCAAGTCGTCGGGCGTGGTCCGGATCCTCAAGGACCTGGACACCGACCTCATCGGTCGGCACGTGCTGGTCGTCGAGGACATCATCGACTCCGGCCTGACGCTGTCCTGGCTGCTGTCCAACCTGCGCAGCCGCGGGCCGGAGAGCGTCGAGATCGCGACGATGCTGCGCAAGCCCGAGGCCGCCAAGGTCGAGGTCGACGTGCGGTACGTCGGGTTCGACATCCCGCCGGACTTCGTCGTCGGGTACGGCCTGGACTACGCGGAGAAGTACCGCAACCTGCCGTTCGTCGGGACGCTCGCGCCGCACGTGTACTCGTCCTGAGGGCACCTGCCCCCTGCTCCGCCGGCCGGATGTGCCCTGCGCGAACAGACGTGAGCAGGGGCGCTCGCCCCAAGTCTGAGCGTGTACTTTCGAGGCACCCAGCCCAGCGACACCAGGAGTAAGGGCTAGCCCCGCCGCCGATGAACCTCAAGCGCCTGACCCGTGGCCCCTTCCTGTGGGTGCTGATCGCCGTCGTCCTCGTGTGGATCGGCATGAGCACGCTCACCGCGTCCAAGAAGGTGGGCATCGACACGTCCGAGGGCCTCACGCTGCTCAAGGGCGGGACCGTCGAGCAGGTCAAGATCACGGACGGCGAGCAGCGCGTCGACCTCACGCTGACCAAGGACTTCGTCCGCGACGACGACAACCTGGGCAAGCAGGTCTACTTCAGCTACATCGAGCCGCAGGGCGAGCAGGTGGTCTCCGCGGTCGAGGCCGCGAACCCCGCCAAGGGCTACAACTCGGTCAATCCGCAGCCGTCGTGGTGGTCGAGCATCCTCGGGATCGTCATCCCGTTCGTCATCATCCTGGCCGTCTTCTGGTTCCTGATGTCGAGCATGCAGGGCGGCGGCTCGCGAGTGATGAGCTTCGGCAAGTCGCGCGCCAAGCTGGTGAGCAAGGAGTCCCCGCAGGTCACGTTTGCGGACGTCGCCGGGGTCGACGAGGCGCTCGAGGAGCTGCAGGAGATCAAGGAGTTCCTCTCCGAGCCCGCCAAGTTCCAGGCCGTCGGCGCCAAGATCCCCAAGGGCGTGCTGCTGTACGGCCCTCCGGGCACCGGCAAGACGCTGCTGGCCCGCGCGGTCGCCGGCGAGGCGGGCGTGCCGTTCTACTCGATCTCCGGCTCGGACTTCGTCGAGATGTTCGTCGGCGTCGGCGCGAGCCGCGTGCGCGACCTGTTCCAGCAGGCCAAGGAGAACAGCCCCGCGATCATCTTCGTCGACGAGATCGACGCGGTCGGCCGGCACCGTGGTGCGGGCCTCGGCGGCGGTCACGACGAGCGCGAGCAGACGCTCAACCAGATGCTCGTCGAGATGGACGGGTTCGACGTCAAGACGAACGTCATCCTCATCGCGGCGACCAACCGCCCCGACATCCTGGACCCCGCGCTGCTGCGCCCCGGCCGCTTCGACCGCCAGGTCGCTGTCGAGCCGCCGGACCTCAAGGGCCGCGAGAAGATCCTCACGGTGCACGCGCAGGGCAAGCCGATGGCCCCGCACGTCGACCTCACCGCCGTCGCGCGCCGCACGCCCGGGTTCACGGGCGCCGACCTGGCGAACGTGCTCAACGAGGCCGCGCTGCTCACCGCGCGCCAGAACGCGCAGGTCATCGACGACAACGCGCTCGACGAGGCGATCGACCGCGTCATCGCCGGCCCGCAGAAGCGCACGCGTGCGATGAACGTCAAGGAGCAGAAGATCACCGCGTACCACGAGGGCGGCCACGCCCTGGTGGCGGCGGCCCTGCGGTACACCGACCCGGTGACGAAGGTGACGATCCTGCCCCGCGGGCGGGCGCTGGGCTACACGATGGTCATGCCGCTCGAGGACAAGTACTCGACGACGCGCAACGAGCTGCTCGACCAGCTCGCGTACGCGATGGGCGGCCGCGTCGCCGAGGAGCTCGTGTTCCACGACCCGACGACGGGTGCGAGCAACGACATCGAGAAGGCCACCGCGACCGCGCGCAAGATGGTCACGCAGTTCGGCATGAGCGCGCGGCTCGGCGCGATCCGGCTGGGCCAGGAGTCCTCGGAGATGTTCCTGGGCCGCGACGTGGGCCACCAGCGGGACTACTCGGAGACGGTCGCCGGCTCGATCGACACCGAGGTGCGCGCGCTCATCGAGCACGCGCACGACGAGGCGTGGGAGATCCTCGTCCAGTACCGCGACGTGCTGGACCACCTGGTGCTCGAGCTGCTCGAGAAGGAGACGCTCAACGCTGAGCAGCTCGCCCAGATCTTCACGCCGGTCGTCAAGCGCGACCCGCGCGAGGTGTGGCTCTCGAGCGAGGAGCGTGCCGTCTCGCAGCAGCCGCCCGTGCTCACTCCTGCCGAGCGCGCCGCGAGCAACGGCCACGTGATCGTGCCCGAGGACGAGGCAGCCGCCGCGCACGCGGAGCACCCCGCGGCCGAGGCCGTCGAGCTGCCGCCGAACGAGACGCCGGAGGCGTGATGGGCGACGTCGACCCGGTCTCGGCACCCGACGGGGCCGTCGGCGAGTACGACCAGGCCCGCGTCGAGGCCGCGGTCCGCGAGCTGCTGCTCGCGGTCGGCGAGGACCCGGACCGCGAGGGGCTGCGGGACACCCCCGCGCGCGTGGGCCGTGCGTACCGCGAGATCTTCGCGGGCCTCTACCAGGAGCCCGCCGACGTCCTGACGACGACCTTCGACCTCGGTCACGAGGAGATGGTCCTGGTGCGCGACATCGAGGTGTACTCGACGTGCGAGCACCACCTCGTGCCGTTCCACGGCGTCGCGCACGTCGGCTACATCCCCGGTCCCGACGGGAAGATCACGGGCCTGTCCAAGCTCGCGCGCCTGGTCGACGTGTACGCGCGGCGCCCGCAGGTGCAGGAGCGGCTCACGTCGCAGATCGCGGACGCGCTCGTCGAGGGGCTCTCCCCGCGCGGCGTCATCGTCGTGGTCGAGTGCGAGCACCTGTGCATGTCGATGCGCGGCGTCCGCAAGCCGGGTTCCCGCACGCTCACGTCGGCCGTGCGCGGGCAGATGCGCGACGTCGCGACCCGCGCCGAGGCGATGAGCCTCGTGCTCGGACGTTGACCCGGACGCCTTCCCGGACAGGTGCCCGGACGACCGCCCGCGCGACGGCCCGGTCCTGCTCCCGACGGCACCCCGAACGCCTAGCATCGCTTCCGTGAGCGCCCACGACGCCGCAGCCGCGGCCGTACCGGCCCGTCGACCGGCCCGTCGCGTGGCAGCACGCCCGCCGGGTCTGCCGGTCGAGGACCGCGCGCTCGTGATGGGCGTCGTGAACGTGACGCCCGACTCGTTCTCCGACGGCGGGCGCTGGTACACGCCGGGCGCGGCCGTGGCGCACGGCCTGACGTTGCTCGACGAGGGTGCGGACCTGCTCGACGTCGGCGGCGAGTCCACCCGGCCGGGCGCGCGCCGCGTCCCCGTCGCCGACGAGCTCGCGCGCGTGCTGCCGGTGGTCGAGGCCCTCGTCGGGCGGGGGGCCAAGGTCAGCGTCGACACCACCCGCGCGCGCGTCGCGCAGGCAGCGGTGGACCGCGGCGCGGTGCTCGTCAACGACGTGTCGGGCGGCCTGGCCGACGCGGAGATGGCGGACGTCGTCGCCCGCACGGGCGTCGCGTACGTCGCGATGCACTGGCGCGGGCACGCGGACGTGATGGACGACCTCGCCGACTACGACGACGTGGTGACCGACGTGCGCCGCGAGCTCGCCGCGCGCGTCGCGGTGCTGCGGGCCGCGGGCGTGCGGGACGACCAGGTGGTCCTGGACCCTGGCCTCGGCTTCGCCAAGCCCGGTGCGAGCAACTGGCCGCTGCTGGCACGTCTGCCCGAGCTGGTGGCCGACGGCTTCCCGGTGCTCGTCGGGGCGAGCCGCAAGCGCTTCCTCGGGCACCTGCTCGAGGGGCCGGACGGCACGGTCGCACCGCCGCTCGCGCGCGACCACGCGACCGCGGCGGTCAGTGCGCTCGCGGCGCAGGCGGGCGCGTGGTGCCTGCGGGTGCACGACGTGCGCCCGACGGTCGATGCGGTGCGTGTCGCCGCCGCGTGGCAGGCTGCGCGGGCGGGCGCGCCCGACGACGACCTCGCGGTCGACGAGGACGCGGCACGCGACCCCGCGCAGGCGGTGGTCGCCGAGCACGGGGGCGCAGGGACGAACGAGGTCACGCCGAGGAGGGCGCACAGGTGAGCCAGGACGAGGGCGCGGTGCTCGACGAGCAGGGCCGCCGGCTGGACCAGATCCGGCTGACGGGGATCACCGCGACGGGCTACCACGGGGTGTTCGAGCACGAGCGCCGTGAGGGGCAGACGTTCGTCGCGGACGTCGTCGTGCACCTCGACACCCGGCGCGCCGCCGCGCGCGACGACCTCGAGCACACGCTGCACTACGGCGAGCTCGCGGTGCAGGTCGCGGCCGTCCTCGCGGGCGAGCCGGTCGACCTGGTCGAGACCGTCGCGGAGCGCATCGCGGCCACCGTGCTCGCCGCCGGCATCGTGGCGGCGGTCGACGTCGCCGTGCACAAGCCGCAGGCGCCGATCGAGGTGCCGTTCGGGGACGTCGTGGTGGCGATCCGGCGCGACCGCACGAAGCTGCCCGCCGCCGAGCCGTACGTGGCCGTGGGGTCGGCCGGTGCGCAGGATGCGACGGGTGCCGGGGTCGGCCGTGCGCCCACGCCGACCGCGACGCTGCCGGCGGTCGCGGCTGCCGTGGCGGCTCCTGTGGCGGCGTCTGCGGCAGCTCCCGTCGGGCCCGGCGACGGGTCGGTGGGCGAGCCCGTCGTCGTGACGCCCGCACCGCCCGCCGCGCTGCCCCCGGGCGTCGTCGGAGGTGCGACGGCGGCGATCGCGGCGGCCGCCGGCGTCCCCTCGCTGCCGTCCGACCCGACCGAGTCGGATCCGAGCCCGTCCGACCTGACCCCCGAGTCGCCCCGCGGCGAGACGCCGTCCGGTGCGGTCGGGAACGACGTCACCCCCCACGACGTCGTCCCGCACGGCGGCACCCCGCACGACGGCACCCCGCACGACGGCACGGCCGACGTCGTCGACGCCGAGCTCGTCACCGACCGCTTCGACGTGGTCCCCGACGGCCCGGTCGACGTCGTGCTCGCGCTCGGGTCGAACCTCGGCGCGCCGCAGGACACGCTGCGGCAGGCGGTGCGCGACCTCGCGGACGTCGACGGCATCGACGTCGTCGAGGTGTCGCCGCTGGCCCGCACGGCGCCCGTGGGCGGCCCCGAGCAGCCCGACTTCCTCAACGCCGTGGTGCTCGCGCGCACGACGCTGTCCGCACGGTCGCTGCTGCGTGCGACGCAGGCGGTCGAGCGCGCGCACGGGCGCGAGCGGCACGAGCACTGGGGGCCGCGCACGCTCGACGTCGACATCGTGGTGTACGGCCACGTCGTGGGGGTGAGCGACGACCTCGAGCTGCCGCACCCGCGCGCGCACCAGCGCGCGTTCGTGCTGCAGCCGTGGGCGCAGGTGGCGCCGGACGCCGAGCTGCCCGGGCTCGGCGGGGGACCCGTCGCCGCGCTGGCCGCGACCGCACCGGACCGCGACGGCGTGCGATGGCTCGCGCTCGACTGGATGACCAGCCCCGTGCCCGCGGCGTCGCCCGAGCCCGCACCGGCCTCGCACGACGGCTCGTCGGCCGCCGTGGCACCGGCGCCCGACGGCCCGCCGGACCGGCCGTGACCAGCAGGACCCGCTGGCAGACGCTCGTCACGATCGCGCTCGTCACGGGCGTGCTCACCTGGTGGGTGCTCGAACGCCTGACGAGCCAGGGGACCGTGCTGCCGGAGGTCTCGTGGCTCGTCGGCCCCGTCGAGCTGCTCATCGCGGCCGTCGTGCTGTCGATGGGTTGGGCCGTGCGGCAGTACCTGCGCGGCAAACGGCCCTCCCTGGACCCGATCCGCGCGGCCCGGACGGCCGTGCTCGCGAAGGCCGCGTGCTACACGGGTGCGCTGCTCGTCGGCTGGTACGGCGGCCAGCTCGTGCTGCGCGTGTCGTCGCTCGACATCGAGATCAACGCCGCGCGCGCGTGGGCTGCGGGCGCGGCGACCCTCGGCGCGCTCGTGCTGCTCGTCGTGGGGCTCGTCGTCGAGCACATGTGCCGCGTGCCGCCCGCCGAGCCCGAGCAGGACGTGCGCGGCACCCACGCCTGACGCGAGCGGTCCCCGGGGGCAGGGTCCGCGAGCACCCGCGCGTGCGGGCGATGCAAGGATGGGCGCATGAGCGAACCGTTCGACCCGACGGACGTCACCTGGAACCACGTGTCCCCGCGGCTGGCGCACGCACGCTGGACGGGCATCGCGCTCGTGTGGGGAGTCGTCGTGGCGTGCCTCGTCGTGGTCGCCGTCGCGACGGGTGCCGCGTGGGTGTGGGTCCCGGCCGCGCTCGTCGCGGCCTTCGCGGTGTGGTCCGCGTGGATCACGGGACGCCAGGTGCGCGCGCTCATGTACGCGGAGCGGGCCGACGACCTGCTCATCCGCCGCGGCATCATGTTCCGCCAGCTCGTCGTCGTGCCGTACGGCCGCATGCAGTACGTCGACGTGACCGCCGGGCCGGTCGCGCGCAGGTTCGGCATCGCGAGCGTGCAGCTGCACACGGCGTCGCCCGCGACCACGGCGACGATCGACGGCCTGCCGCCCGAGGAGGCCGCACGCCTGCGCGACCGGCTCGCGTCCCGCGGCGAGGCGCGCCTGGCGGGGCTGTGAGCGACGCACCGCAGGAGCACGCGGACCGGCTGCCCGCCGCGACGGCCGTGCCGACGAGCACGCCGACGAGCACGCCGACGAGCACGCCGACGAGCACGCCGACGAGCACGCCGACGAACCCGCCCGTGCCGTACGAGGACGGCCACTGGCGCCGCATGCACCCCACGACGCCCGCGATCAAGGGCTGGAAGGTGCTCGTCGCGGTCGTCGCCGTCGCCGGGTACCAGGTGAGCGACAACATCGACGACGTGTCGGGGCTGATGCACGGACGCTGGTTGCTGGCGTTCGTCGGCGTGCTCGTCGTCGTGGCGCTCGTCGGCTTCGGCTACTCGGCGCTCGCGTGGCGTGCGACGCGCTTCCAGGTCACCGACGACGCGGTGCACCTGCACACGGGCGTGCTTTCCCGCCAGCAGCGGCAGGCACGCCTCGACCGGCTGCAGGCCGTCGACGTGGTCCAGCCGCTGCTCGCGCGGCTCGTCGGCCTCTCGGAGCTCAAGCTCGAGCTCGCGGGCGGCAACGGCTCCGCGTTCTCGCTGGCCTACCTGCGCGACGACGACGCGACCGCGCTGCGCGCCGAGCTGCTCGCGCTCGCGGCGGGGCTGCACCGGGACGCGGGTCCGGCGACGGCGGGTGCCGTGGCGACGACCGGTCCGAGCTCGTCGACCACCGTGGCGCTCGACGAGGCGACCTCCGCAGGCGACGGCCTCCTCGGGGCGCCGGGCGCGCCGCAGGTCGCGTCGCCGACCTCGACGCCGGCCCACGCCCCGGCGCTGCCGGCCTTCGCCGACGCGCCGGAGCGCCCGGTCTACGAGCTCCCCATGCCGCGCCTGCTCCTGGCGACGCTGCGCTCGGGCGCGTCGGTGTTCGTCGTGCTCGCGATCACCGCGTCCGCAGCGATCGCCGTGGCCGCGCGCGACATCGGCGCCGCGTTCGTGATGATCCCGATGCTCCTGGGCCTCGTCGGCTTCGTGTGGTCCCGCATCAACCAGGGCGCGAGCTTCCGCGCGGCGATCTCGCCGGACGGCATCCGGCTGCGCCACGGCCTGACCGAGGCGCGCACGCAGACCGTCCCGCCCGGCCGCGTGCAGGCGATCAGCCTGGGCCAGGGGCCGTGGTGGCGCGGCCCGGACTGGTGGCGGGTCGAGATGAACGTCGCGGGGTACGCCCATGCGGACAAGCAGCAGGACGACACCGTGCTGCACCCGGTGGCGTCGCGCGACGAGGCGATGGCCGCGGTGTGGCTGGTGCTGCCCGACCTGGGCGTGCCCGACCCGCAGGCGACGCTCGACGCGGCGATGCACGGACGTGACGACGACGGCGGGTTCACGCCCGCGCCGCGACGTGCGCGCTGGGTGGACCCCATCGGCTGGCGTCGGCACGGCGTGCTCGTCACGGACCGGGCGCTCATCACGCGGTCCGGCCGCATCTTCCGCCGCGTCGAGGTGGTGCCGCACGAGCGCACGCAGTCGATCGGCGCCGAGCAGGGCCCGTTGCAGCGGCGGCTCGGGATCGCGTCGTTCGTGCTGCACTCGACGCCGGGTCCCGTGCGGCCGAGCGTGGCGCACCTCGACCAGGCGGTGGTCGCCGCGCTGCTCGACGAGCAGGCCGAGCGTGCGCGCACCGCGCGCGCGAGCGCCGGGCCCGAGCAGTGGATGACGCGCCGGGAGGTCCCGTGAGCGACGCGTCGCGCCGGCCGGGGCGGCTGGGTGTCGGTGTCGTCGGGTCGGGCCGGGCGGGGGGCGGGCTGGGCAGCGCGCGGCGGTCCC
>NZ_JEOE01000037.1 GCF_000708885.1 Cellulomonas sp. HZM
CGCCCGGCGCTCCGGCCCCCGTCGCTCCCGCCCGGCCGCCGTTCGCCTTCACCGCGACCGCGCCGCCCGGCTACGAGGCCCTGCGGGGCGACGCACCCTCCCTGCGTGACGACCTCCTGGCGCTCGTCGCGCGCACCGACCTCTGGCCCGCGCTCGACGAACGCCGACGACGAGGCCTCGCCGCGACCGTGAGCGCGGTCGCGGACGCCACGCAGCTGACCGGTGCGGTGGCGGTCCTCGTCCGGTTCGCCGAGGCGCCGACCACGACCGGAGCGAGAGCAGGAGCGAGAGCAGGAGCGAGAGCAGGAGCGAGAGCAGGGGCTGGCGCGCCCGACGTCAGCACGCTGTCGCTGACGTGGCTGCGCACCGCGCCGGTGCTGGCCGACCTCGATCTCGCGCGGCTCGTCGTCCCGAGCCAAGAGCAGGTGCCCACCGGTCTCGGTCCCGGGGTCGTCGCCCGCCGGATCGAGGACGCGCCCGGCGGTCAGGAGCGCGTCACGCCGCAGGTCGCCGCGCCGCTGCCCGGGAGCACCTGGCTCGCGGTGCTCACCGGCTCCACGACCGACCTCGACCGCGCGCCGGCCATGGACGACGCGCTCCTTGCGTTCGCCGCGAGCCTGCGGGTCGACCGCCCGGCTCCCGCGCCGGGCTGAGGGGCAGCCCATCCGTCGGCGCCCGCGGATCGGCGCCGGGCACCGACGCGCCCGACGAGCTGTTCGTGCTCGTCATCCCGGTGACCTGCCGGCCGCCGTCGTCGACCATCTGCCGCGTCGGGCAGGACTCGTCGACGCGGTCGCCCGCGCCACGGTCGCGTCGACGCACGACCCGCGTGCGCCAGGTCCCGCACCGGTGTCGGACCGCGCCGCTAGCGTGGGCGCGTGGATCTGCTGCAGTGGGTGTGCCTCGCGCTCGTCGTCGTCGCGACCGTCGTCGGCGTCGCCGTTTTCTCGCGTGGCGCGGTCGAGATCGCGCGGACCGTGCGCGTCGGGCGGCCCGAGCACGGGCGCTGGCAGCCGATCGGGCCGCGGGTGGCAGCCGTGGTGCGCGAGGTGCTCGGGCACGGACGGTTCCAGCAGCGACCCGTGGTGCGCGTGGCGCACTGGGTCGTCATGGTGTCGTTCCCGCTGCTGTTCGTGACGCTCGTGACCGGGTACGGACAGGTCGTCGACCCGCGGTTCGCGCTGCCTCTCGTCGGGCACCTGTGGCCGCTCGAGTGGGCGATCGAGGCGTTCGCATGGCTCTCGCTCGTCGGCATCGTCGCGCTCGTCGCGATCCGTGTGCGCATGCGGCCCTCGCGGACCGGACGCTCGTCACGCTTCTTCGGGTCGAACCAGGCGCAGGCCGCGTACGTCGAGGCGACCGTCGCCGTCGTGGTGCTGGCCGTGATCCTGCTGCGGTCGCTCGAGCACCAGCTGCTGGGCGGCAGCACGCTGCACTTCCCGCTCACGGCATGGCTCGGCGGCTCGTGGTCCGGCGCGTCCGTCGCGACGCTCGAGCGAGCCGTCGTCGTGCTCGCGACCGTCAAGATCCTCGTGTCCATGTCGTGGTTCGTCGTCGTGGGCCTGCAGCCGACGATGGGCGTCGCGTGGCACCGGTTCCTCGCGGTCCTCACGATCTACGCGCGGCGGTACCCCGACGGACGCCCCTCGCTCGGCCCGCTGCAGCCGCTTGCCCTCGCCGACGGGACCCCCGTGGACCTGTCCGCGCTCGAGGACCTGCCCGACGACGCGCGGCTCGGGGTCGGCGCCGTCGAGGACTTCACGTGGAAGGGCCTGCTCGACTTCGCCACGTGCACCGAGTGCGGCCGGTGCCAGGACCAGTGCCCCGCTTGGGCGACCGGCAAGCCGCTGTCCCCCAAGCTGGTGACGCTCGCGCTGCGCGACCACGCCGCCGCGACCGCGCCCTACCTGCGCGGGGAGGTCGGCTCTTCCGGCGGCCTCCGGGACACGGGTGCCGACGTCGACGCGCACGCCGGCGTCGACCTGCTCGCGGCCGGTGTGATCGACCCGGACGCGCTCTGGGCGTGCACCACGTGCGGCGCATGCGTGCAGCAGTGCCCCGTGGACATCGAGCACGTGGACGCGATCGTCGACGTGCGGCGCTACCAGGTGCTGATGGAGTCGGCGTTCCCGAAGGAGCTCGGCGGAGCGTTCACCAAGATCGAGCGGCAGGGCAACCCGTGGGGGCTGCCCGCACGCGCGCGGCTCGACTGGGCCAAGGGGCTGGGCTTCGAGGTGCCCGTCGTCGGCTCCGACGTCGACTCCGCCGCCGACGTGGACTACCTGTTCTGGGTCGGGTGCGCGGGCGCCTACGAGGACCGCGCCAAGCGCACCACCCGCGCGGTCGCCGAGCTGCTGCACACCGCAGGTGTGAGCTTCGCGGTGCTCGGCGACGGCGAGACCTGCACCGGCGACCCGGCCCGCCGCGCCGGCAACGAGCTGCTCTTCCAGATGCTCGCGGCGCAGAACGTCGAGACGCTCGACGAGGTGGGCGCGCAGCGGATCGTCGTGACCTGCGCCCACTGCTTCAATACGATCTCGCGCGAGTACCCGCAGCTCGGCGGACGGTACGACGTGGTGCACCACACCGAGCTGCTCGCGGGCCTCGTCGCCGACGGCCGCCTGACGCTGCTGCCCGCCGACGACGAGCGCACCGTCACCTACCACGACCCCTGCTACCTCGGCCGTCACAACCAGGTCTACTCCCCGCCGCGCGAGCTGCTCGGCGCCATTCCCGGGATCCAGGTGGCCGAGATGCCGCGCAACCGGGAGGCGTCGTTCTGCTGCGGCGCGGGCGGTGCGCGGATGTGGATGGAGGAGTCGATCGGGACGCGCATCAGCACCACCCGGGCGAGCGAGGCCGTCGGGACCGGTGCCTCGGTCGTCGCGACAGCGTGCCCGTTCTGCACGGTGATGCTGAACGACGGGGTGGCGGCGGTCGGCGCGGCAGCCGGCGGCCCGGGCGCCCGCGACGGCGACGGGGGGGCGGTCGCGGTCGGTGTGGGCGGTGCCGGTGCGGGCAGTGCCGGTGCGGGCAGTGCCGGTGCGGGCGGTGCCGGTGCGGGCGCTGCCGGTGCCGGTGTCGTCGGGGTGCCCGAGGTCACGGACATCGCGCTGCTGCTCCTCGACCGGCTGGCGCCGAGCGGTGCGGGCGAGGCAACCGACCTCGGCGCGGAGCGGGACGGGTCGTGACGGCCCCGCTCGGTCGTGTCGACGAGATCGTCGTCGACTGCGCGGACCCGCTCGCGCTCGCGACGTTCTGGTCCACCGTGCTCGGCGGTGAACCCGCGCCGCGCGACCCGGACTGGTGCCGCCTCCAGGTCCCCGGATGGGGTCTGCTCGCGTTCCAGCGCGTGCCCGAGCCGAAGAGCACCAAGAACCGCCTGCACCTCGACGTCGCTGTCGACGACGTCGATGCCGCGGTCGAACGGGCGCTCACGCTCGGCGCAACCCCCGTCGGCGCACGTCACGACGACGTCGCGGGATCGTTCCACGTCCTCCTGGACCCCGAGGGCAACGAGTGGTGCGTCGTCGCCCCGGCAGGTCCCCCCACGCGCTGACGGCCGTCCACGTCAGGCCGCCCGCACCCGCCGAACCACCTCGGTGACTGCGGTCAGAAGGGGCGCGTGCGGTCGGTGAGTGCGCGGGTTTCCGCCGAGAGTCGCACTACAAACCCGCGCGCTCGACGAGAACCCGCGCACTCACCCACGACCCGGGGCCGCAGGCGGCTCGGGCAATGATCTCGGCCTACGGGCGGCACAGGCGGTGGGTGAGCACAGGTGGCGGGTGAGCACAGGTGGCGGGTGAGCACAGGTCGCGGGTGAGCACAGGTCGCGGGTGAGCACAGGTCGCGGAGGGCTCGGGTGGCACAGGCCACGGGTGGCACAGGTCGCGGAGCGCTCAGGTCGCGGAGGGCTCGGGTGGCGGGGGGCTCAGGTGGCGGGGGGCTCAGGCGCGTGCGACGCGGCGCAGGAGCGCGACGAGCTGCGCGCGCTCGCCCGCGTCGAGCCCGCTCAGGCGCGCCTCGGCGTCCTCGCGGCGACGCGCGTGCACGCGGTCGAGCAGCGCGCGACCCTCGTCGGTGAGCTCGATGAGCGTCGCGCGTCGGTCGGTCGGGTCGGGCAGCCGGCGCACGTGGCCGTCGGCCTCGGCCTGGTCGACCTTCGACGTGACCGACCTCGGCGCCATGTCCAGCCGCTCGGCGACGGTGCCGAGCCGCGGCGGCTCGTCGTAGCGCGCGAGGACCCGCAGGAAGTGGTGCTGGCCCGGTGTCGTCCCCAGGCTCTCGAGGTCGCGGCCGGCGTCGCGTCGGATCGACCGGAGCACGGAGTAGAGCAGGTCGAGGAACTCGGAGCTCGGCTCGTGCGTGACGTGGAGCGCTTCGGTCGCGGCCGCGGTGGGTGCGGGGGTGGGTGCGGACGCGCTGGGCACCTCGGCACCGGGTGCATCAGCGACGGGTGCGCCGGCGACGGGTGCGTCGGCGACGGGTGCATCAGCGACGGGTGCGCCGGCGACGGGTGCGTCGGCGACGGGTGCATCAGCGACGGGTGCGCCGGCGACGGGTGCGTCGGCGACGGGTGCGTCGGCGACGGGTGCGCCGGCGACGGGTGCATCAGCGACGCGTGCGGCGGTCGCAGGCGCGGTCGCGCGCGGCGCGCCGGGCGGCCTCGTCGTCGGGTCGTCGTGGTCCACGCCCCGGAGCCTACCGAGGCGCATATCACATTGTGAACATGACACATAGTGAGGTAACCTCAGCAATGCCCCTCGCCGGGCCACAAGATCTCGAACACCCCTGGAGGTGCCTATGCGCCCCGACGGTCGCTCTTCCTCGAACCTGCGCGGCTTCGCACGCGACGGGTCTGTCACCCAGCACCGCGTCCCCCGCGCGACCCTGCGTCGCATCCTCACGTTCGCGCGCCCGTACCGCGCCCAGCTCGCACTCTTCGTCGCACTCATCGCGGTCGAGGCGGCCCTCGGCGCGGCCACGCCGCTTCTCGTCAAGGACCTCATCGACCACGGCGTGAGCGCCGGCGACTCAGGCCTCGTCGTCCGCCTCTCGCTCGCCATCGCCGTGATCGCCCTCGCGGGCGCCGGCCTCTCGGTCGCCGACCGGTGGGTGTCCTCCCGCATCGGCGAGGGCCTCATCTTCGACCTGCGCACCGCGGTCTTCGACCACGTGCAGCGCATGCCGCTCGCCTTCTTCAGCCGCGCCCGCACGGGTGCGCTCGTCCAGCGCCTCAACGGCGACGTGCTGGGCGCGCAGCAGGCTTTCACGTCCACGCTGCAGAACGTCGTGAGCAACTCGCTGACCATCGCGTTCGTCCTCGCGGCGATGTTCTCCATGTCCTGGCAGCTCACCGCGATGTCGCTCGTGCTGCTGCCCGCGTTCGTCCTGCCCGCACGCTGGTTCGGCCAGCGGATCGCCGACGTGACCCGCGAGGGGTACGAGCGCAACGCCGACGCCGGCCAGATGATGAACGAGCGGTTCAACGTCGCGGGCGCGCACCTGGTCAAGGTGTTCGCCGACCCGCGCCGCGAGTCCGCCACCTACGCCGAGCTCGCGGGACAGGTCCGGGACATCGGGGTACGGCGCGCGCTGTACTCGACGTGGTTCCGCGTCGGGCTCACCACGCTCGCGTCGGTCGCCACCGCGATCATCTACGGCGCCGGAGGCGTGCTCGCGATCCGTGGGCAGCTGACGGTCGGTGTCGTCGTCGCGCTCGCCGCGTTCCTCGGCCGCCTCTACGGACCGCTCACCGCGATGTCGACCGTGCAGGTCGACGTCATGACCGCGCTCGTCAGCTTCGAGCGGGTGCTCGAGGTGCTCGACCTCGAGCCGAGCGTCGCGGACGCCCCGGACGCGCGCGACCTGCGCGACGAGGTCACCGCGCACGGCGCCAGCATCGAGCTCGACGACGTCGTGTTCCGCTACCCGGGGGCCGAGGAGGTCTCGCTCGCGTCGCTCGAGCAGGTCGCCACGCTGCGGCCGGAGGTTCCCGACGACACGCTGCGCGGCCTGTCGTTCAGCGTCCCGGCCGGGCACATGGTGGCCCTCGTCGGCGCGTCCGGCGCCGGCAAGACCACGATCTCCCAGCTCGCCACGCGCATGTACGACCCGACGCTCGGCACCGTGCGCATCGCGGGTGCCGACCTCCGCGACGTCACGCTCGAGTCGCTCCAGCACACGATCGGCGTGGTGAGCCAGGAGGCCCACATGTTCCACGACACGATCGCCGCGAACCTGCGCCTGGCCAAGCCGGACGCGACCGACGACGAGATCTGGACCGCGCTCGAGCAGGCGCACGTCGCCGCGCTCGTACGCACGCTGCCGGACGGCCTCGACACGGTCGTGGGCGACCGCGGCTACCGCCTGTCCGGTGGTGAGCGCCAACGGCTCGCGATCGCGCGGCTGCTGCTCAAGGCGCCCGACGTCATGGTGCTCGACGAGGCGACGGCCCACCTCGACTCCGCGTCGGAGGCAGCGGTCCAGGCTGCGCTCGACACCGCCCTCGTCGGACGGACGTCGCTGGTCATCGCGCACCGGCTCTCGACGGTCCGCAAGGCGGACGCGATCGTCGTCGTCGACCAGGGCCGCGTCGTCGAGCACGGGACGCACGACGAGCTCCTCGCGACGGGCGGCGCCTACGCGCGGCTCTACCGCAGCCAGTTCCGCGACGAGTCGCCCGCCGCCGCCTGACGACGGGCACGACCCGACCGACTCGCCGCGGCGCAGGAGTGCCGCCGCAGGTGCCGTCCCGCCCCTACGGTCACCTACATGGCGAACCAGTCCGCTCGCGGCATCCACGTCCTCGACAAGCCGTTCACGTGCCACGTCTGCGGCGGCGCGGCGTTCTTCCAGCGCGAGGTGAAGCTGCAGACCACGGGCATGACGTTCTTCGACCTCGACTGGCTCAACCGGTCCGCGGACGGCGCGGTCTGCGCGTCGTGCGGCTACGTGCACCTCTTCGCGGGGGACGCGCACGCCTGGCGCTGACGTCCCGGACGACGCCTGCGAGCGAGCGCCGACCCCGGCGGCGCGCCGGTCATTCGTCCGCCAGTGCGTCGAGGTCCTGCACGGTGTCGACCGCGACCGGGTTGTCGTCGCCGACGGTCTCCAGGTCGTCTCCGTCCGCCGTGTACATGGCCTGCACCGGGTGCAGCAGGTCGTACGGGACGCCGGGGCCGTGCGCCGCGAGCAGCAGCACGTAGTCGTCGGCGCCGCGCTCGAGCGTCGTCGTCTCCGCCTCGACGTAGCGCACGCCGTCGTACAGGCCGCCGAGCTGCGCCACCTCCACCACGTCGCCCACCTGCGCGTCGCCCTTGATCACCTGCTCGATGCGGACCCGCGAGACGGTCACGACCACGCCGGGCACCTCGTCGACGTCGGAGTCGTCGAGCCCCGCCTGGGGGTTGAGCCGTGGGTCCCCCGTGGTGGCGGCCTCCGGCCGGTCCTCGAGGACGTGTGAGCCGACGACGGTCCCGCGGACGATGAGGTCGGCCGCGTCGACGATCTCCTGCGGTGTCGAGTACGACGGGTAGTCGGCGTACGACGTCACGACGGGCGTCCCCTCGGGGCCCCCATCACCGCCGGAGCACCCCGCGAGCACGAGGCCCGCCACCGCGCCCCCGACGACGCCCGCGACCAGTCGCACCCGCCGACGAGCGCTCACGAGTACTTCTCCACTTCGCTCACGTCGTACGGCTGCGGCTTGTAGATCTTGACCGGGTCGCGGTCGTACTTCATGAGAGACGCCTTCGACGTGCTCGGGTTGTCCGCGAGCTTGAGCCCGTGCCCGAGCTCGTGCGTCGAGGTCGACAGGATCCACCGCGACAGGTTGGACCCCGCGCGGTCGCCGATGTACTGCGCGTTGATCTCGATGGTGAAGTGCCGCGACGAGCCGCTCCCGTACGGCGTGTAGCGGCCCGCCCACGAGTAGCTCCAGCGCCCCGCCGTGAACGTGCTGGCCGACGTCGTGGTGCGAGTGATCTTCGCGCCCGCGCCCGACGAGTTCCACGCGCCGCGCGCGTCGTCGAGGTAGTCCACCCACGTGTCGTTGATGTTGACCGGCCGCACGGTGAACGACGTGCTCGGCATCCCGCCGTCGTAGTACGTCGCCGACGCCGGCTGCTGCACCAGCGCGACCATCAGCCCCGCCGCGGCGGCGACCGCCACGACGCGTCGTCGAGACCTCATGCGCACGACCCCCCGCCCCCGGTCGCCCGAGACGGGCGACGTCCTGGTCCGGACCGTACACGGATCCACCCACACGAAGGGTGCGAACCGGTCAGAGATCCTCGGGCGCCACCAGGAAGTCGGACTCGTCCGCGATCTCCCCGCCCACCGCCGCGTGCACCGCGCGGGCGATCGAGTGCATCGTCCCGGCGGCCCGGCGCCGGGCCACCCGGTGCTCGAGCGTGGGCCGCTCGGCCTCGAGCTCGTCGACGACGACCGGCTCCCAGTGCAGCCGGTACGCGACGACCCCGCGCTGCGCCCACGCGACGGACTGCAGCAGCGGCGGCACGTCGTGCGGCTCCTCGACCTCGAGCGCGATCACGCCGTCGACGCCGAGCCCGACGAGCACCCCGAACGAGTGCACCTCGACGGGTGCGGCGAGCATCATCTCGTCGAACGCCGCGGCCTCCGCGAGCAGCCTGCGACGCTGCTCGGGGTCCTCGACGCCGTGCCGCTCGAGCGCCGCGCGCAGGCCGCTGCCCCCCGGCTCGGCCACGCCCGACGGCGCGTTCGTCGCCGCCTCGCGCCCCGCACCGGAGAGCGGCCCGTCCCACACCGCGCGGGGCACGGACAGGCGCGCGTGCGGTGCGACGCGCTGCACCACGGCGAGCGCGTCGGCGGGCTCGACCCAGCCGTCGGTGAAGACCGTGAGGTCGATCGCGCTCTCGACGTCCGGCGTCAGCACGGTGCCGCGCCCGCCGATCCGCACGGACCCGCCGAGCCGCCGGGCGACGTCGACGAGCCACTGCACGACCCGCTCCTCCTCCCGCACGGGCATGCCGTCCGGGAACGCGCGCTTGATCCCGTCGCGGTCACCGCCGGGGAACGGCTTGTCGCCTCGCTCGGTGAGCGTGCGGACGTCGTACACCTGCGTCGTCGCGACCGGGAGCCCGAGCGCGACGACGTCGTCACGCGTCACCGCGTAAGGCCCCGAGACGGTCGAGTGCCGCGACAGCCGCAGCACGGGGGCGGCCGGCACCTGCGCGACGCGGATGCCGAACGCCGCGGTCATCGGCCGCCGGGTCCGTGCGGGGGCGTCACCGCCCGTCGCCTCCCAGCGTGCGGCGGCGAACCGGCTCGCGGCGAGCGTCTCGACCTCGTCGGGCTCGATGCCGGGCGGGAGCGCCAGCAGGTGACGGCCCCGCAGCGCCGGGTCCGACGTGGGCAGCGGGGGGTGCGTCATACCTCGGTGCGGTGGAAGCCCTGCCAGGACCGCGAGGCGGTCGGGCCGCGCTGGCCCTGGTACCTCGAGCCGTAGGCCGACGAGCCGTAGGGGTTCTCGGTGGCCGACGAGAGCCGGAAGAAGCACATCTGACCGATCTTCATGCCCGGCCACAGCAGGATCGGCAGCGTCGCGACGTTCGACAGCTCGAGCGTCACGTGGCCCTGGAAGCCGGGGTCGATGAAGCCCGCGGTGGAGTGCGTGAGCAGCCCGAGCCGCCCGAGCGACGACTTGCCCTCGAGCCGCGCCGCGATGTCGTCGGGCAGAGTGACCTGCTCGTACGTGGAGCCGAGCACGAACTCGCCGGGGTGCAGCACGAAGGGCTCGTCGGACGCGACCTCGACCAGGCGCGTGAGGTCCGGCTGCTCGGCGGACGGGTCGATCACCGGGTACTTGTGGTTGTCGAACAGCCGGAAGTACCGGTCGAGGCGCACGTCGATGCTGGAGGGCTGGAGCATCGCGGGCTCGTACGGGTCGAGGGCCACGCGGCCCGACTCGATCTCGGCCCGGATGTCGCGGTCGGAGAGCAGCACGGGGCCACGGTACTGCCCCTCACGCGCCCTCGGCGCCGCCGGCCGCGTGCACGAGCAGGGCCAGGCGGGTGCGGTTGTCGAGGCCCAGCTTGAGCAGCGCGCTGGAGACGTGCGCCTTCACGGTCGCGGGCGCGAGGAACAGCTCGCGGCCCACCTCGTCGTTCGAGAGCCCGCGCGCGACCGCGAGCACGACGTCGCGCTCGCGGGGCGTCAGGGCCCCGAGCGCCTCGCGGGCGCGGGACCGGTCGGCAGCGGCGCGCGCGGTGTCGTCCATGAGCCGACGAGCGACGCTCGGTGCCAGCACCGGCTCGCCCACCGCCGCGGCCAGCACCGCGGCGGCCACCTGGTCAGGCGGAGCGTCCTTGAGGAGGTAGCCGCTCGCGCCGGCGTGCAGTGCGCCGGCGACCTCGTCGGCCGTGTCGAACGTCGTCAGCACGACGACGGCCGGCGGGTCCGGCCGCCGCCGCACCGCACGTGTCGCCGCGATTCCTCCGACGCCCGGCATCCGTAGGTCCATGAGGACGACGTCGGCGCGGTGCTCGTCGAGCGCGGCGGCGACCTGCGCACCGTCGGCCGCCTCGCCGACCACCGCGAGCGCGCCGCCGCGCGCACCGTCGAGCATGAGCCGCAGGCCCGCCCGCACCAGCGGGTCGTCGTCGACGACGAGCACGCGCACGGCAGCCACGGGACGGCCGTCCGTCGACCCCGTCATCGCGGCACCCGAGCGGTCAGGACGAACCCGTCCGCGCCGGGCCCGGCGTCGAGCGACCCGCCCAGCATCTCGACCCGCTCGCGCAACCCGACGAGCCCGACGCCGGCACCGGGCGACGCGGCACCGGTCGCACCCGGCCCACCCGCGACGCCGTCGACCCCGCCGACCCCGTCGGCACGACCGGCACGACCGGCACGACCGGCACCGCCGGCGCCCGGCGCGCACCCGACCTCGACCGTGACGTCCCGCCCGTCCGCCCGCACCAGCACCCGCACGTCGGCCCCAGCGGAGTGCCGGTGCGCGTTCGTCAGCCCCTCCTGCACCACGCGGTACACGGCGAGACCGACGGGCCCGTCGGGGAGGTCGGCGAGCCCTGGCGCATCGAGCTCGACGTCGACGCCGGCCTCGCGCCACGCGTCGACGACGGCCCCGACGAGCCCCGCGGGATCCAGCCCCGCGTCGTCGTCCTCGTCGCCCGAGCGCAGCAGCCCGACGACCGTGCGCAGGTCCTCGAGCGCACCGCTCGCCTGCGCGCGCACCACCCCGACCGCGCGCGCCACCTGCTCGGGCGCCGCGTCGGGCCGGTACTCGAGAGCGCCCGCGGTCGTCGCCAGCAGGGACAACCGGTGCGCGAGCGAGTCGTGCATCTCGCGCGCGATGCGGGTCCGCTCGGCGAGCCGGGCCTCCTCGACGCGCGCCCGCTGCTCCGCCTGGGCCTGCTGCGCGCGGTCGCGCCACAGGGCGACGGCGGTCGCGCGCGACCGGCTGTACGCGCCCCAGCCGACGAGCGCGGCGTGCACCGCGACGTCGCACAGCAGCCACCACCCGTAGGGGACGCCGGGGTCGCGCCACAGGCCCTGCACGCCATGCCCCAGCACGCTCGCGCCCCCGACGACGAGCGACGTGCGCGCCCGGAACCAGCGCGCGGCGACGAGCGTCCCGGCGGTCGCGGCGGGCGTCGCCGCGGGGCTGAGGGCGGCGAGCGCACCGAGCGCGAGGCCTGCTGCGACCGGGGCCCGTGTGACGAGGGCGAGCGCGACGAGGGCGAGCGCGCCGGCCAGCGCGTCGACGACGAGCGGCACCGAGGCCTCCCCGTGCGCACCGGGGGCCCAGGCGGCGAGCCCCGTCAGCAGCAGCAGGCCGAGCGCGACGGGCACCGCGACGACGCGCGGCACGGCCCGGGGCGGGCAGTCGAGGCTCTCGTAGGTGGTCATGGCGTCGAGCGTAGGAACGCGGGTCCGTCGCGGCGACCGACGAAAGGAGGGGGTGGCCCACGACGAACGGCGAGACGTGCACCGACCGACGGCCGTGGCCGCGCACCCCGCCCCCGCGGTGGGCTGGCGGTCGTCGGCATCCCGCCGGCTCACCGTCGTCGTCCGGAGGTCGTCATGTCCCGTCTCACGCAGCGCCCCGTGTGGTCCGTCGTCCTGCTCGCCGTCGCCGCCGCGCTCCTCGTGTGGCTGCTCGCCGTGCCGCTCGCGCACGTCGAGCTCGACGTGCAGGGATCGGCCGTCGGACCGGTCGCGGTCGCGGTGTCCGCCGCGCTCGCGGTGCTCCTCGCGTGGCCCGTGCGCACGCTGCTCGCCGGCCGCACGCGTGCGGTGCCCGCGTGGCGCGTGACCTGTGGGGTCGTCCTGCTCCTGTCGCTCGTCGCGCCGCTGGGCGCCGACGGCGCGGGCGCGCGTGCGGTGCTGGTCGCGATGCACGTCGTCGTGGGTGCCGTGGTGGTCGTCGGCCTGGAGCCTCGCCGAGCGGGCGAGGCGCGCGCGAGCGGCCGGGCGGTACGTCGGTCCGCACGTCGCTCCGGCGCCGCGAGCGCCCCGACCCGCGTGGGGTGACTACCGCGCGGCGCGGCGGCTATGCTCTCCCTCGTGGACCCCGTGGGAGCGATCCCACACCCACCCGAAGCGACGCCGTCCGGCGTGCTGCCCGGCACCGCAGCCGGACTGGCACGCACGGTCCGGTGCCGCACCTGACGAGAGCACGAAGGACGCACCGATGCGCTACGGGTACTTCGACGACGACGCACGCGAGTACGTCGTCACCACGCCCCACACCCCCTCGCCGTGGATCAACTACCTCGGCTCGGAGCGGTTCTTCTCGCTGGTCAGCCACCAGGCCGGCGGCTACTCGTTCTACCGCGACGCCAAGATGCGCCGCCTCACGCGCTACCGGTACAACAACGTCCCGGCCGACGCGGGCGGCCGCTACCTGTACGTGCACGACGAGGGCGACGTGTGGACGCCGTCGTGGATGCCGGTCAAGGCGGACCTGGACCACTTCGAGGCCCGCCACGGCCTGGGCTACTCGCGCATCGTCGGCGCCCGCGGCGGCCTCCGCGTCGACACCCTGTTCTTCGTGCCCGTCGGCGAGGACGCCGAGATCCAGCGCGTCGTCGTGACCAACGAGTCCGACACCCCCAAGACCGTCACGCTCTTCTCGTTCGTCGAGTTCTGCCTGTGGAACGCGCAGGACGACCAGACGAACTACCAGCGCAACCTGTCGATCGGCGAGGTCGAGGTCGAGCAGGACGGCCCGCACGGCTCCGCGATCTACCACCGCACCGAGTACCGCGAGCGCCGCGACCACTACGCGGTGTTCGGCGTGAACACGCGCGCGGACGGCTTCGACACCGACCGCGACACGTTCGTCGGCGCGTACAACGGCCTGGGCGAGGCTGCCGTGCCGCGCGCGGGTGTCTCGGCGGACTCGGTCGCATCGGGCTGGTACCCGATCGGCTCGCACTCGGTGCGGCTCACGCTCGCGCCTGGCGAGTCCCGCGACCTCGTCTACACGCTGGGCTACGTGGAGAACCCGGACGACGAGAAGTGGGCCGACGACGCGCACCAGCTGGTCAACCGCCGCCGCGCGCACGACCTTCTCGGCCGGTTCGCCACCGCGGAGCAGGCCGACGCGGCGTTCGTCGCGCTGCAGGAGCACTGGACCCGGCTGCTGTCCACGTACTCGGTGCGCTCGGGCGACGAGAAGCTCGACCGCATGGTCAACGTGTGGAACCAGTACCAGTGCATGGTCACGTTCAACATGTCGCGCTCGGCCTCCTACTTCGAGACCGGGATCGGCCGCGGGATGGGCTTCCGCGACTCCAACCAGGACCTGCTGGGCTTCGTGCACCTCATCCCCGAGCGCGCGCGCGAGCGGATCATCGACATCGCGTCGACCCAGTTCCCCGACGGCTCGGCGTACCACCAGTACCAGCCGCTGACGAAGCGCGGGAACAACGACATCGGATCGGGCTTCAACGACGACCCGCTGTGGCTGATCGCGGGCGTCGCGGCGTACGTCAAGGAGACCGGTGACGTCGGCATCCTCGACGAGCCCGTCCCGTTCGACAACGAGCCGGGCTCCGAGGTGCCGCTGTTCGAGCACCTGACCCGCTCGTTCGACTTCACGGTCGAGCACCGCGGACCGCACGGGCTGCCGCTCATCGGCCGCGCCGACTGGAACGACTGCCTCAACCTCAACTGCTTCTCCACCACGCCGGGCGAGTCGTTCCAGACGACCGAGAACCAGGCCGGTGGCGTCGCGGAGTCGGTGTTCATCGCCGCGCAGTTCGTGCTCTACGGCGAGCAGTACGCCGAGCTGGCCGACCGGCGTGGGCTGCCCGACGTCGCGAGCGGGGCGCGCAAGTACGTCGACGAGGTGCGCGAGGCGATCCTCGAGCACGCGTGGGACGGCGCGTGGTTCCTGCGCGCGTACGACTACTACGGCACGCCCGTCGGCACCGACGCGGACCCCGAGGGCAAGATCTGGATCGAGCCGCAGGGCTTCGCGGTGATGGCGGGCGTCGGCGTCGAGTCCGGCGAGGCGACGACCGCGCTCGACTCGGTGGGCGAGCTGCTTGCGACCGACCACGGCATGGTCCTGCAGTACCCCGCGTACACCACGTACCAGGTGCAGCTCGGCGAGGTCTCCACGTACCCGCCGGGGTACAAGGAGAACGGCGGGATCTTCTGCCACAACAACCCGTGGGTGATCATCGGCGAGACCGTGCTCGGCCGCGGTGACCTGGCGTTCGACTACTACCGCCGCATCACGCCCGCGTACCGCGAGGACATCTCCGACGTGCACAGGCAGGAGCCGTACGTGTACGCGCAGATGATCGCGGGCAAGGAGGCCGTGCGGCACGGCGAGGCCAAGAACTCGTGGCTCACGGGCACGGCGGCGTGGAACTTCGTCGCGGTGTCGCAGCACCTGCTGGGCGTGCGGCCCGACTACGACGGGCTCGTCGTCGACCCGTGCATCGGGCCGGATGTGCCGTCGTTC
The DNA here is from genome assembly GCF_000708885.1 of Cellulomonas sp. HZM. Lineage (GTDB taxonomy): Bacteria > Actinomycetota > Actinomycetes > Actinomycetales > Cellulomonadaceae > Cellulomonas. Next base: position 14,984 of record NZ_JEOE01000037.1, read on the forward strand.
ACCGTGACGCGCGTGGCGCGCGGCGCGACGTACGAGATCTCGGTGACCAACTCGGGCACACGCGGGGCCCGCGGGGCGCTCGTCGTCGACGGCGAGGCCATCGAGGGCAACCTGGTCCCCTACGCGCCTGCGGGCTCGACCGTGCGCGTCGAGGTGACGCTCTGAGCACGACGGTCGCGCCCGCGGGCACGTCCGCCGGACCGCTCACGCTCGAGAACGAGCGGTGGTCGGTGGACGTGCTGCCGGGCACCGGGGCCTCGCTCGGGGCGGGGCGTGTGCGGACCGACGACGGGACGTGGCGCGACCTGCTGCGCCCCACCGCGGCCGCCGCGCTCGGCAACCCCGAGCGGTGCGCGAGCTTCCCGATGGTGCCGTGGTCCAACCGCATCGAGCACGGCCGGCTGCCGTTCCGCGGCCAGGAGTGGCAGCTGCAGCGCAACGGCGCCGACGGCACCGCGATCCACGGCGCCGTGCGGCACGGGGCGTGGACGGTCGCCGCGCTCTCGTCGGACCGTGTGGACCTGGACCTCACGACGATGGACCAGGTGGGCACCAACTTCCCGTGGCACTTCCGCGCGCGATTGACGTATGCGCTGGTGGGGCCGTCGCTCGTCGTGACGACGACCCTGCACAACATCGACGCCGAGCCGTTCCCGGCCGGCTTCGGGCACCATCCGTACCTCTCGCGCGCGCTGCTGCCCGCGGGATCGCACGCGACGGCCGTCGGCGAGCCGTCCCTGCACGTGCCCGCCACCGCGGGGTACGCGCTGACCGGTGGGATCGCGCACGGCGCCGCTGGTTCTGTCCCAGCGCGGGCGGACTACCGGACGGCGCGGCAGGTGGGCCCGTCGTTCGTCGACGACGTGCTCACGGGCTTCTCGTCGGGCACCCGCGCGCGCGTCTCCTACCCGGCGGCCGACGGCCACGGCCCGGTGCGCGTGGACGTCGCGGCGGACGACGAGTACGGCCACCTCGTGCTCTACGTGCCGCGCGGGCGCTCGTACTTCGCGGTCGAGCCGGTCACGCACGTCAACGGCGGGTTCGCGCTGCACGACGCGGGCTTGGGCGGGACCGGGGTCGTCGTGCTGGCTCCCGGCGAGCGCCTCACGGCGTCGTTCACGATCACGGTCGACGGGTAGTTCATCCACAGCCGTTTCCCAGGTCGTCGGTGGTCCGTGGCAACATGTCCGGGTCGGGGGCCGCGCCGCGCCCCCGGAACCAGCTCCCGCGCGGCGCCCTCGAGGGGGATCTCCACCATGCACGCACGTCGTCCTGTCGTCCTCGCCGCCTCGGCGCTCGTGGCGGCCCTTGCCCTCGCCGGTTGTTCGAGCTCGTCCGACGATGCGTCGTCGAAGCCCTCCGGGGGCGCCACGTCGACCGCGGCCGCCCCGTCGGACGCCGCGACGAAGCCCGCCGACACCTCGGCCACCGAGCTCACGGCGGACAACTTCATCGAGACCGTCGCGGCGTCGATGTCGAAGGACGCGAGCTATCACACGACGATGAAGACGACCGCGAACGGCACCGAGGCGATGAGCGCCGACGGCGACGCCTCGGTCTCCGGCGGCAACACCTCGATGGCGATGAAGATGACGACGCAGGGCGTCGACATGGAGGTGCGCGTCGTCGACGGCATCTGGTACATGAACCTGGGCGAGCTCAGCCAGGACAAGTTCATCAAGGTCGACCCGAACGATGCGGCCGACGAGATGGGCTCGAGCTTCGCCGGCCTCACCGACCAGCTCGACCCCGCCGCCACCGTCTCGGCCATGAAGGACGCCGTGACGAGCGTGAAGAAGAGCGGCGAGCCCGTCGAGCTCGACGGCGTGCAGGCCCAGCCGTACGAGGTCGTCGTCGACCCGAGCAAGATCGGCGGCGCGTTCGGTGAGCAGATCAAGAAGGCCGGTGCGTCGCTGCCGGACTCGTTCACCTACACGTACTGGGTCGGCTCCGACGGCAAGCCGCGCAAGATGGTCATGGACCAGGCGGGCGCGAAGACCGAGATGACGATGACCGACTGGGGCAAGAAGGTCGTCGTGAAGGCGCCCTCGAAGGCCGAGATCATCGAGATGCCCACGTCCTGACGCGCTGCTCCGCGACGGCCCGTCCCCACCGGGGGCGGGCCGTCGTCGTCCCCCGCCTCAGAGCGCGAGCGTGAGCGTGCGGCCCCAGTCGTGCCGCTCGTGCAGCTCGAAGCCGAGCTTGCCGTAGAACGTGATCGCCCCCGCGTTGCGGTCGTCGACACCCAGGTGCAGGCCGGTGACCCCGCGCGCCCGTAGGGCATCGGCCAGCGTGTGCACCAGCCGCGTCCCCCATCCCTGCCCCTGCAGGCGTGGGTCGAGGTCGATGTGCATGTGCGCGGGGAACCGCTCGTGCACCTCGCGCGTCGGGCCGCCCGGCCAGTCGTGGATCCGCTCGACCAGCACGTGGTCCTGGGTGCCGTCGTGCGGGTCCGGCCGCCGCGGGTGCTGCGCGCGCAGCACAGGGAACCAGCTCTCCTCGAGCCACGCCTCGAACGCGATCGTGTCGGCCGTCGCGACGATGTAGCCGACGACCCCGTCGTCGTCCGCGACCACGAACGTGAGCGTCGGGTCGGCGACCGGGTACGGGCCCGCATACAGGTGCGCCAGCAGGTCGGGGTCGCGGTACAGCGCCGTCGCGTCGCCGCCGGCCTCGCCCGTGCGCAGGCACAGGCGGTAGATGCCGGGCAGGTCGGACGGGTGGAACGGGCGGATGATCGGCGCCATGGGTCGATCCCATCACGAGATCGCTCCCACGGGGGCCGCGTCCGGGGTGCGGGCGATGTTCCGGCCCGGGCGGCGGGAGCAGGTAGGATCGTCGGCGCAGCGCTCCTCGGGGTGCTCGCGCGGGTGTAGTTCAATGGTAGAACTTCAGCTTCCCAAGCTGATGGCGCGGGTTCGATTCCCGTCACCCGCTCCCGGATCCATCTCGTGCGCACCCGTTCGGGTGACGGCCTCCGTGCGCGCCCCCGCGGCGTTCGCCCGATCGCTACGGTCCCCCCATGCGAACCTCCGTCCAGGCGCTGCGCGCCGTCGTCGTGGTGACCGCCGCGGCGCTCGTCGGCATCGGGCTGGCCGAGCCCGCCAGCGCAGAGCCCACGTACGTCCTCGTCGGCCACATCGCGCGCGACGCGGGCGTCACGTCGCCCGCGACCGTGTGCTGGGGCCTGCCCGACGAGCCGAACGGCGAGGGCTGCGTGGGGTTCGACATCGGCGACGACTACGAGCTGCCCGCGCTGCCCGCGGGCCGGTACCGCGTGATGGCGTGGACCGACGACGGCAGCGCGCTGGACGCGCGGACTCTCGTGACCGCCGGCCCGACGAGCACGACGGTGCCGACCCTTCGCCTCGGCGTGGGCGACCCGATCACCGGCACGCTGCTCGACTGGTACGGCCGTCCGGCTGTCGGCCGCACGATGTCGAGCTCGGCCGAGCGGCCCGGCGGAGGGTCCGAGTGGCAGTACGCGACGACCGACGCGCACGGCCACTTCTCGCTCGCCGCACGGCCCGGCCTGCGCTACCAGGTGGGCACCTCGACCACGACGATCGACCCGGACGTGCCCGCAGGCGCGCGCCTCACGTACCGCGAGACGCGCATGGTCCCCACGACCGTCCGCGCGACCGCGGCGCGCGGCACCTACGGCACCGTGACGCGGGTCGCCGCCAAGGTCACCGCTGACGTGCACGGCGGTCCCACCGTGCACGGGTACGTGTCGGCCTACGACGGCAAGCGTCGTGTGGGCAGCGGCGCCGTCGGGTCCGGCGGACGCGCAACCGTCCGGGTCTCGGGCGCGCTCACGCCCGGCAGCCATCGTCTGCGCCTCGAGTACGGCGGCGACGCCAACGGGGAGCCGTCCAGCACGCACGTCGTCGTCCGCATCGCGAAGGCGGAGCCCACCGCGAAGGTGACCGCCTCCGCGGTGCGCCGCGGTGCGCGCGCGCACGTCGTCGTCACGCTCGACGCGCCGACGGCGGTGCGCGGCGACGTCGCGGTGTACGTCGGCGGCCACCGCGTCGGGACGGGCCACCTGCACGCGAGCGACGGGGTCTCACGCTCGTCGGTCGTCACGTCGCGGCTCACGCGCACCGGGAAGGTCACGGTGCAGTACCTCGGCAGCGCGACGATGCGGGCGACGACCTACACCACGCGATACCAGGTTCGCTGAGACCGCATTTCGACGGGGCGCGGCGGCCGGCCGCTGCCCGCGCACCCGAGGATCGGGCGGGACGTCGGCCGCCCGCCCGATCCTCGAAGTCCCGGCGGTCAGCTCTTCAGGGCCCAGAGCTGGTTCGCGCCGCCGAAGCAGTCCCAGATCTGCAGCGGCGTCCCGTCGGCCGACGAGTTGTCGACGGCGTCCAGGCAGCGGCCCGAGCTCGCGACGACGAGCTTGCCGCCGGTGGACGTCCATCTCTGGTTGGGACCGGCATGGCAGTCCCAGACCTGGACGCGGGTGCCGTTCGCCGTGCCGACATCGACCACGTCGAGGCACTTGCCCTGGACCCGCAGCGTGCCGTCGGCGGACGCCGTCCAGCGCTGGGCGGCGGAGCCGTTGCAGGGCCGGAGCTCGACCCGGGTCCCGTTGGCCGACGACCCGCCGACCGTCGTCACGCACTTGCCGCCGATGCCGACCAGCGAGCCGGCCGGGGTGGCCGGTGGGGTGGTCGTCGGCGGGGGTGTCGTCGTCCCGCCGGCACCCCACGTGAACGTCACCGACGTCTGCGCCGGCAGCGTGTAGGTGAACGTGCCGCCGTTCCAGTTGACGGTGACCTGCTGGCTGGTGCCGGAGTCGTTGTAGCCGACGAGCGCGTGGCTGCCGTCCGGGTTGACGAACGCGACGTTCGGGACGGCACCGTTGGCGGTCGAGTCGACGCGCACGGCGCCGGGCCTCACGAACTTCGTCAGGTGGCCCATCGTGTAGTACTCGATCGTCGGGTCGGCCTGGCCGTCGTGCACGGTGAGAAGGCCGGTGCACGTGTCGCAGCCGCCGTTGTGCGGCCCGTGGTTCCGGTCCACGGCGATGCTCCACTTGGTGAACGACTTCGCCCAGTTGCGGGTGTAGTTGACGATGTCCAGCATGTCGTTCTGCTGCTGGTTGCCCACCCAGGTGCCGCCCGAGATCTCGGTGCCGTAGGCGTCGACGTTCGGGTACTGGTCGTGCACCTGCGTGATCTTGTCCAGGCTGCCGCCGTAGTTGTGCCAGCCGATGCCGCCGAACAACGAGTCGTTGCGGATCGCGGCATCGTTCACCGTCTGCGCGGACGTGCCGTCGTAGTCCGACGGGTTCCAGTCGTGCACGAGCACCTTGGTGCTCAGTCCGGCGGCGTGCAGCTTGGGCAGCAGCTCGGAGCCGACGAAGTAGTCCAGCCCGTTGGCGTCCCAGCCCATGGACGGCATGTCGCCGCGGTTGACGCCGGGCTCGTTCTGCGGGGTCACGAAGCCGACCTTGATCCCTTGGGCGGCCATCTGCTGGATGTACTTCACGAAGTACGTGGCGTAGGTCCCGTAGTACTTGGCCTGCAGGTGGCCGCCGTGCATGGAGCCGTTGTCCTTCATCCACCCCGGCGCGCTCCAGGGCGACCCGACGACCGTGATCCCCGGGTTGATCGACAGCGCCTGCTTGGTGAGTGGTACGACGTCCGCCAGGTCGTGGCTCAGGGTGAAGTTGGCCAGGCTCGGGTCGGCGGTCTCGCTGTAGGAGTAGTCCCCGCGCGCCAGGTCCGAGGAGCCGATCGTGTTGCGCAGGAGGCTCATCCCGATCCCGCTGCTCGTGCTGAACAGCTTCTGCATGGCCGCGTCCTTGGCGGACGCGGACAGCTGCTCGTCGATCAGCCACGCAGCGGTGTCGGTGAAGGACGCGCCTGCGCCGGTGAACGTCTGGAACCTGGTGCCGTCGTTGACGGTGATCGTCTGGCCCGAGCTCCCGGTCCCCGAGCCGAACGTCACCGAGCCCTGCTGCTGCAGGCCTCGGGTGACCGTGCGTCCACCAGCGTCGCTCGTGGTGGTCAGCCAGACGTTCACGGTCTCGCCGGCCGCCTGCGCAGGCGTCGCGACCAGGGCCGCGCCCGCCGCTGCTGCCACGCAGGCGGTCGCCGTCGACCACGCCGCGAGCCGTCGGGCCGTGGCCGGTCGTGTGCGAGTTGTTCGCATGTTCCCTCCATCGGTTCTCGGGGCGTCGTTGCCCTCGAGTCGTCGCCGGGCGGCACCGCCGTCCGGCCGTGGACGCGGACGTGTCGGTCGGGCTTCGCCCCGATCGACGCGTCTGGACCTCAGCGGTGCACGCCGGCGTCGGGGCAGGTCCGCCGGACGCCGGGGGCGGCGTTCGTCGAGCACGCCGGGAGCGTCCGTCGTGTCGCCGGTCCTCGCGGGCGGAAAAGGCCCGTCATGGCATGGAACGGAATGTAACAATTCCGCGAAGCGCGCATGGCGGACCATGCTGACGCGGAGGATTGTCCGTTGTCAACGAATTGTCACACCGCTATTTCTTGAACGACCGATGTAACAGGGATGGACGCCGTGCGCGAGCCGCGTCGTCCGATCCCCCTCCCCGGGGGTACCGGGACGTCGTGCGGCCCGGTGCCCAGACGCTGGTTCGTGAGATGGCGCACCGCTGCCTGAGGTCCACGGGGACGATCGTGTCGGTGCTGTCGCTCGCGCTGCTCGACAAGCCGATCTGGCGCGGCGATCTCACCAGCGGCGCGTTGCACGACCGGCTCGTCGAGAACATCCCCTCGGGGCCGATCCCGGCGTCGCTCCGCGTGGCGCAGGGGGCGGCCGACTCGGCTCCCCCGCGATGGCCGACGCGATGGCGTGGACCGCGGCGCGGTTCGCGGGCGCGGCCCCGATGAGCACGTGCCCGCACCGGACCGGATGATGGCCCGCGGACAGTCGAGGGCGTCACCCGGCCCGGTCCGGGCTGCCTCGCCGAGCTACCGGGCGGCGAGGGCGTCGGCGAGCAGTGCGATCCCGTAGTCGAACGCGGGGCCGACCTCGCCGCCGAGCCGGAACGCGCCGGACAGCTCCATCGCGAGGAAGCCGGTGGCCCAGGCCGTCACGGTGCGCGCGGCGGCGAGGGCGTCGGCGCTGCCCACCACCGCCGAGGTCGCGCGCAGCACCGGTGCGCTCGACGTGACCAGCAGCTCGTGCGCGGGGCGCGACGCCGCGGGGAGCGGCCCCAGCGCGACGGCATAGCAGGCGGGATGTGCGAGCGCGAAGGTGCGCAGCGCCTGCGCGATCGCGACGAGTGCCGCGCGCGGCTCGTCGGCCCCACGCTCGGCGGCCTCGAGCTCCAGGGTGAGATCCGTGAGCGTCGACTCGACGACGAGCCCGACGAGGGCGTCGCGGCTCGCGACGCGCTTGTAGAGCGACGGCGCACGTACGCCGACCCGCTGGGCCACGGCCTGCATGGTCAGCCCCTCGCTTCCGTGCTCCTCGACGATCGCGCGGGCCGCCGCGACGACCGCGGGGAGGGTGGTGCGCTCCGGCGTCGGCATCTCGTCTCCTCATGGCTATTGACGTTAGCCATATTGGCTACATACCTTAGCCATCAGACCACATCGAGAGGCGGGGACCATGGAGATCGCACCGGGCGTGCACCGCATCGGCAACGACATCGTCGCGTGCTATCTCGTCGTCACCGAGCACGGGGTCACCGTCGTCGACGCCGGCCTGCCGGGCCACCGCAAGGAGCTCGAGGCCGAGCTCGCGGCGCTCGGGCGGTCCCTCGACGACGTGCGCGGGATCGTGCTCACGCACGGCGACTCCGACCACATCGGCTTCGCAGAGGCGCTGCGCCGCGAGAAGGGCGTGCCGGTCTTCGTCGGCCGCGGCGACGCCGCGCGTGCCCGCGGCGAGGAGAAGACCTCGCCCGCATGGGGAGGCTGGCGTATCGGCGCGACGATCGGGTTCCTCGCCTACGCCGTGCGCAAGGGCGGCGGCCGCACGCGCTACCTCACCGAGGTGGTGGAGGTCGACGACGGCGACGTGCTCGACCTGCCGGGGTCGCCGCGCGTGATCGGGCTGCCGGGCCACTCGCCGGGCAGCATCGCGGTGCACTTCCCGGCGGTCGACGCCGTGTTCGTCGGGGACGGGCTCACCACACGGCACGTGCTGACCGGCGCCATCGGCCCGGCACCGGCGCCGTTCACCGACGACACGGCGCAGGCGCTGAGCTCGCTCGACCGCCTCGCCGGGCTCGGCGCGCGCTGGGTGCTGCCCGGGCACGGGACGCCCTGGGACGGCGGCACCGCCGAGGCCGTGCGGCGGGTGCGCGAGGCGGCCTGACGATCGCGACGCGCTCCGATCGCGGGCACGGTGCGCCGGACCGAGACTGGGCGGCATGGGCTGTCGACGGGTGGTGGTACGGGGCGAGGTGCAGGGGGTCGGGTTCCGGTACGCCGCCCGGCGCGAGGCCGCACGGCTCGGCGTCTCGGGCTGGGTACGGAACCGGGACGACGGCGCGGTCGAGGCAGTGCTCGAGGGCGACGACGAGGCCGTGCGGTCCCTCGTCGGATGGTTTCGCACCGGGCCGGCCGGCGCCGCGGTCACCTCCCTCGAGGACACCGCCGCGCAGCCCTCCGGGGTGGAGGGTTTCGACATCCGCGCCTGAGCCGCGAGATCCCGGTCAGCGCCTCGAGCGCGCGGGTCGCCCGTGAGAGTCGCACCACCAACCCGCGCGCTCACGGGGAACCCGCGCGCTCGGCGGGGGCACGAACGAGTGCCGCGCGGCGCCGGGGCAGTGCAGCGGTGGAGGGCTCGCGACGGGCGCGTGTCGGTGGGCGGTGGGAGAGTCCTCGGCGATCGGGTCGCACGACCGACGCAGCACGAGGAGGCGCCATGGACAGCTCCAGCCCGGACGGGACGACGACGTCCGACCACACGACCGTGCTCGACGAACGCGAGGTGCTGCTGCGCTATCTCAACGCGGCGCGAGAGGCTCTCGTGTGGAAGGTCGAGGGGCTCGACGAGCGCGCCGCGCGCTGGCCCATGACGCCCACGGGCACCAACCTGCTCGGGCTGGTGAAGCACGCCGCGGGCGTCGAGATGGGGTACTTCGGTCCGACGTTCGGCCGCGAGTGGACCGGCACCCCGATGCCGTGGGCCGACGACGACGCCGCGCCGAACGTCGACATGTGGGCGACCGAGGACGAGAGCATCGAGGGTCTGGTCGGCGTCTACCGCGAGGTGTGGGCCTGGACCGACGACTTCCTCACGACCGCCCCACTCGACACCCGCGGCCACGTCGCGTGGTGGCCCGACGACCGCGCGACCGTGACGCTCCGCCAGGTCATCACCCACCTCACCTACGACCTGTCGCGGCACGCCGGTCACGCCGACATCGTGCGCGAGCTCACCGACGGCGCCGCGGGGCTGAGCGCCGCCTGGTCGAACCTGCCGGACCAGCCGGCCGACGAGTGGACGACCTACGTAGAGCGGCTCCGGACCATCGCTAACAGCTTCACGGCGGCACCACCGTCCGACGAGCAGTGACGGCTCAGCGCAGCACCGCGACGAGCACGGCGACGACGATCACGACGCTCTGCGTGGAGTGGACGGCGATGCCCATCCACGCGCTGCGGAACCGGCGCGTCGGGTAGGCGAGGAACACGGCGTCGCTGAGTGCCGACGGGATGATCCACGGCGTGTGCAGGTGGTACGCGGCGAACAGCACGCCGTTCACCAGCCAGTCTGCGCGCCCGAACCGCACCTGCATGCGCGGCAGCAGGTAGCCGCGGAACAACAGCTCCTCGCCCAGAACGGTGTTGAAGACCGCGAGCACGACGACGACCGCGAACCAGCCCCACGCGCCCGAGAAGAAGTCGGCGCCGGCCGACGATTCGAGGAACAGACCCAGGTCCCGCGGCGACGACCCGGGGATCGACGGCACGAGCGTCCACGCACCGAACCCCAGCACGAAGGGAACCAGCCACCACCACACCGCCCCGCCGCGCCGAGGTCGCCCGGCCGCTGCGTCCGACGGTCGGCTCGGCGGCACGAGCCACAGCGACTCCCGCACCGCTCGCCAGGACCGGCCGCCGCGAGGCAGCTCGCGTCGCACGAGGATCGCGACCAGCAGCCCCTGCCACACCAGCCCGGCCGTGAGGCACACGAGCAGCGCGCGGGCCAGCGGCTGCGGCCCGTCGAGCCGGTCCGCGACCGCCGGGGCGACGACCCAGGACAGCAGCCCCATCGGCACGGCCGCCGCCGCCCACACGGCCAGCACCCGCCAGCCGGACAGCTGCGGCGGTGCACCGGCGACCGCGCCACTCGTCGGCCGTCCGGACCCGCGACCCCTCGTCGC
>NZ_JEOE01000038.1 GCF_000708885.1 Cellulomonas sp. HZM
GCCGCGTACTCCAGGATCGTCCTGCGGGTCTGCACCGGTGTCATACCCGTGACCGCCTCAGTGAACCTCGCCTGCGCGACCGGGTCCGCCAACGCCTCCCGCAACCCCTGCGGCCCCTCGGCGGTGACCTGAGCGATCACATCCAGCTGCGCCAACCCCACCCGCGACTCGGCGACCGCCCCCGCCAGCACCGGCATCGCATCCAACACCTCCCCGGCACGCACCTGACGACGCGCCTCTGCCGAACCAGAACCCGACACCCGGGCCCGAGCATCCACGAACGAGCGATCCCCCGGACCGACCGACGTCCCAGCGACCTGCTCGGCACGTAGGACCCGAGCATGCGCCACCCGAACCAGGCTCATCACCTGGTCCAGCTCGGACAGCACCCTCGAGCGGCGCACCGGTGACCACCCCGACACGCCGTCGGCCGCGCTCAACGCCCGCCGCGCCACCGCGACGAGCGAGGCGAACTCATCGCCAAGACCCGGGCCGCCCGCCCGACCCGCCTCGCCAACCAGGCCCGTCTCGCCGCCCGGGATGACCTCGCCCGCACGTCCCGCCCGCGCGTCGGCCAACGCCACCCGCACCCGGTCCGCACCCCGGGGCGCGTCGCCGTCGACCAGCACCAGCCGGTCATCAACGACGCCCTCACGAGGCGAACCAGGGACTTCGAACATGCGTATGAATCTACCCGAACCGGACACCCCGGGTCAACCCCAAAATGGCACCTGACCAGCACAAACACCGACACGGTTATCCACAACCAAGAGCCTGTGGACGGCTCGACCAGGACCCCAACGACCTACAACCCCGCCACCACGTTCACCGCCGACGCGATGATCACCGTCCCGAACAGGTACGCCAGCAACGCGTGCACCAGCGCGGTCCGCCGCATCGCGCTCGACGCGAGGTCGGTGTCGGAGATCGCGAAGCTCATCCCCACCGTGAACGCCACGTACGCGAAGTCCGAGTACCGCGGGTCCTCGCGCTGGTGGAAGTCGATCCCGCCGCCAGGTCCGCTGAAGTACATCCGCGCGTACCGCAGCGCGAACACGGTGTGCAGCGCGGCCCACGAGGCGACGATCGCCACGAGCGTCGCGGCCACAGGGCCGGCCGACGACCCGGACGGCCCGACGAGCACCCCGATCACCGCTCCCACCGACACGACCGCCGCGAGCAGCACCAGCACGTGCGCACCGGCCCGGGTCGGCTCCTCCCGCGTCGCGTGCGCGGCGGTCGCGCGCGCGTTCATCGGCCACAGCGCCAGCCAGGTCCACCCGACGAACACGAGCGCCGCGACCGCCCACCCGACAAGGAGGGCGACGACCCCGGACCGGAACGCGAACACGAGCCCGCCGACCACCCCGAGGACCGCCCCCACCAGCAACCGCACGAGAGGAGCGGTGTCGAACCGGGCGCGCGGTGGTGTCGTCATGCCCCCAGCGAACCGCGAGGAGCAGCAGAAGCGCAGGCGGCGCGCGTCAGGGGAGCGAGGAGAACGCCCGCGAGAGGTCGTCGGTGAGGTCGTCGACGTCCTCGAGCCCCACCGAGAACCGCACGGTCGACTCCGCGATCCCCACGGCTGCGCGCCCCTCAGGCCCGAGCTTGCGGTGCGTCGTCGTCGCCGGGTGCGTGACGATCGACTTCGAGTCGCCCAGGTTGTTCGAGATGTCGACCACCCGCAGCGCGTCGAGCACCGCGAACGTCGTCTTCTTCGCCACCTCGGGCGTGGCGCCCTCGGGCACGCGCAGGTCGAACGTGACGACGGTCCCGCCGCCGGTCTGCTGCCGCAGCGCGAGCTCGTGCTGCGGGTGCGACGGCAGGTACGCGTACCGCACGGACGCGACGGCGTCCTGCCCCTCGAGCCACTGCGCGACCCGCAGCGCCGACGCGGTCTGGTGGCGCACGCGCAGCGAGAGCGTCTCGAGTCCCTTGAGCAGCACCCACGCGTTGAACGGCGACAGCGACGGCCCGGTGTTGCGGATGAGGGTCCGTACGGGGCCCTCGATGTAGCCGCGCGGCCCGAGGATCGCCCCGCCGAGCACGCGTCCCTGGCCGTCGATGTGCTTGGTCGCGGAGTACACGACGACGTCCGCGCCGTGCTCGAGCGGCCGCGACAGCACGGGCGTGGCGAAGACGTTGTCGACGACGACGACCGCACCGGCCGCGTGCGCGAGCGCGGAGACGGCCGCGATGTCGACGAGGTCCTGCATCGGGTTCGACGGGGTCTCGAAGAACACGACGTCCGCCGGCGTGGACAGCGCCTGCGCCCACTGCTCGGGCTCGTGCCCGTCGACGTAGTCCGTGCGCACGCCCCAGCCGGCGAGGATCTCGTCGAAGATGACGACGCTCGACCCGAATAGCGCGCGCGCCGCCACGATCCGCGACCCCTGCTTGACAAGTGCGGCGAGCGCCGTGAACACCGCGGACATCCCGGTCGCCGTCGACGTCGCGGCCTCGGCCCCGTCGAGCAGCCGCAGCCGCTCCTCGAACGTCTGCACGGTCGGGTTGTTGTACCGCGAGTAGAGGAACCGGTCGACGTCGCCCGCGAACGCGGCCTCGGCCTGCGCGGCCGAGCCGTACACGTACCCCTGCGTGAGGAACAGCGCCTCGGACATCTCGTCGAACTCGGAGCGCACGAGCCCGCCGCGCACCGCGAGCGTGTCGGGGCGCAGCCCGTCGCGCGGCGCCCGGCGCTGGTCCCAGTCGGCGGGACCGGGAACGCGCCCCGGGACGGCCCCGGTCACAGCGAGCGCCAGGGCAGTCCGTCGGCGCGCCAGCCGGAGTGCCCGCGCTCGCCGTCGGGGCCCAGGTCGCCCTCGAACCCCTGCAGCACGTTGTACGCGGGACCGAGCCCTGCAGCCGTCGCGGCCTGCGCGGCGGCGACCGAGCGCACGCCCGACCGGCACAGGAAGACGACCGGCCGTCCAGCGGTCGCGCCGGCGTCGGCGAGCTGTGCGAGGAAGTCGCGGTTCGGGCCCTGCGGGGTCACCCACTCGACGAACGCCGCACGCCCGCCGAGCTCGGCGGCGTCGGGCACGCCGATCGTCCGCCACTCGCCGTCCGTGCGGACGTCGACGAGCAGCGCGCTCTCGTCGTCCGCGAGCAGGTCCCAGGACTGCTGCGGGGTGAGGTCGCCTGCGTACGTCATGCTCGCCTCCATCGGTCCTGGCGGTAGCACCCTGCTCCGGGATCGCTCCCTGCGGGTTGCTGCGGCGTCGTCGAGCCAGATCTCTCGGCCGCTCTGGATGGTGGCGAGATCGTAGCGCGGCCGACGACGCGCCATCCATTTGGTGAGCAAGGTGTCCCGTCATCCGAGACGCGCGCGTGCCGGCGTTGACAGCGACCGAGGAGGTTCGCGACCCTCGTCGTCAGGTCATGAGTGCCAGCGCGAAGCCCCGGCTCGCTGGCCGGCAACCCTCCTCCGCGGTGGGGTGCCCCGGGTGACGACCAGGCCAGCACCGACCGGTGCGGGCAAGCGCGGGGCGTCCGTCGACGGGTCCCCCGACGGACGGAGGTACCCCTATGACCGCTCTTGCCGAGACCCGCGAGTGTGCACCGGCCGAGCTCGCGCCGGCCGTCGCACCCCTGCTTCCCGTCGTCGGTGGCGCCACCACGGTGCCGCTCGTCGACGGGTCGCAGCGCGTCTACGCCAACCTCGACTACGCGGCGAGCGCCCCGGCGCTCGAGTCCGTGGCCGCGCGCGTCACCGAGGTGCTGCCGCTGTACGCGTCGGTGCACCGCGGCGCCGGGTACCTGTCCCAGGTGTCCACGGCGCTGTACGAGTCGGCGCGCCAGACGATCGCTCGGTTCGTCGACGCACGACACGACGACGTCGCGATCATCACGCGCAACACCACCGACTCGCTCAACCTCCTCGCGGGCGTGGTACCGGGTGCCGTCCTCGTCCTCGACGTCGAGCACCACGCGAACCTGCTGCCGTGGGTCCACTCGCGCGCCGGCCAGGGGCACACCACGACGATCGTGCCGATCGGGGCGACCGTCGAGGCGACGCTCGACGCGCTGCGCGACGAGCTGGCGCGCCAGCCGTACGCCCTGGTCACGACGACGGGCGCGTCCAACGTCACGGGCGAGGCACTGCCCGTCGAGCGGGTCGTCGAGATCGCGCACGCCGCGGGTGCGCGCGTGGCCGTCGACGGCGCGCAGCTGGTCCCGCACCGCGGCTTCTCGCTCGCCGCGACGAGTGCGGACTACGTCGCGTTCTCGGGCCACAAGACGTACGCGCCGTTCGGCGCGGGTGCGCTCGTCGGCCGCCGCGACTGGCTCGACGTCGGCACGCCGTACCTCGCGGGCGGCGGTGCGGTCCGCGACGTGCGCACCGACCGCACCGTGTGGCAGCCCGCCCCCGCGCGGCACGAGGCCGGCTCGCCCAACGTCATCGGCGCGATCGCGCTCGCCGAGGCGTGCGACCGGCTCGCCGCCCTGCCGGCCGGTGCGCTCGAGGAGCACGAGCAGGCGCTGCGCAGCCGGCTCGTCGGGGGCCTGGACGCCATCGACGGCGTGGACGTCGCGCGGATCTGGCCCGACTCGGCGGACCCGGTGGGTGTCGTCACCTTCACCGTGCCCGGGCACGACGCGGGTCTCGTCGCGGCCTACCTCGCGGCCGAGCACGGCATCGGCGTGCGCGACGGCCGCTTCTGCGCGCACCCGCTCCTCGCGCACCTCGACGCGTCGCACGGCGCGATCCGTGCGTCGGTGGGCGTCGGGTCGACGAGCGAGTGGGTCGACCGCCTCGTCGACGGCGTGGCCGCCTACCTCGCGCAGGGCCCCGCGGTGCAGTACGAGGTGGTCGACGGCTGCTGGGCCGTGGTCGACGACACGCGTCCGCTCGTCGCGGTGCAGGGCCTGGACCACCTCGCGGCGACCGCCGCGGCGGCGTGCGGCCCGGCGCTCGACGACTGACCCGCCCTCCGCGGTGCGAGCGGGTGGACGTCGGCTCGCAGGGGGAGCCGAAGCCCACCCGGCGTCGCCGGGTCAGACGACCGTGATGCGCAGGTGCTCGGCGAGCGCCGGCGCGAGCACGACGAGCTGGTCGCTGCCGATCGTCGCGCCCGCGAGCCCGCCGATGCCGTCGAGGTGCTCGAGCCCGTCGACGCCGCGCAGGTCGACGTCGGTCAGCGCGGCCCCGAGCAGGTCGAGCCGCCGCACGCGGCAGCCCGTGAACGTCACGCGTCGCGCCTGCACGCGCGCGAGGTCGAGCTCGTCGACCACGACGCCCTCGAACGACACGTCGACCAGCCTCGCGTCGCGCAGGTTGAGGTAGTCGAGCTTCCCGCCGACCACCCGCACGCGCGTCCACGACGACGCGTACGCCTGCACGGCGCCGAGCCGCAGCTCGGACCACGTGCAGTCCTGCCAGGTCGACGACGCGGCGTGCAGCTCTCCCGCGCGCGACGACGAGAGCGCGGTGTCGATGACCCGCGCGTGGTCGAGCCGGACCCCGTCGAGCGAGCAGTCGTCGAACGTGCACTCGAGCACGCGCGACCCCGAACCGTCCTGCCCGTCGAGGCGTTCGCCCGTGAGCGTCACGCGGTCGAGGTCGCCCTCGGGTTCCAGCGTCGTCATGTGGGCCACCCTGCCATCTCGCTGATGTCCGGCAGGCGCGCGCCGGTCACGTGCCGGTGACCGTCGTGGCAGGATCGCGCGCGTGCAGCACGACCTGACGCTCGTCGGCCACGGTGTCCGCCTCGTCCCGCTCGAGGAGTCGCACGCGGCGGCGCTCGTCGCGCTCGTCGACGACGAGCTGTGGCGCGGCATGACCTCCCCGACACCGAGGACGCCCGACGAGATGGTTGCGGTGGTCCGCGGCGCGGCCCGGGCGCCAGGGCGGCTCGCGTTCGCGGTGACGGACGAGGCGACGGGTGAGGTCCGGGGCAGCACGTCGTTCTACGACCTCGACGAGCGCCTGGGCCGGGTCGAGATCGGCCACACCCACTACGGCCGACGGTGGTGGGGCGGCACGACGAATCCCGCGTGCAAGCTGCTGCTGCTGACGCAGGCGTTCGACGAGTGGCACCTGGCCCGTGTCGCCCTGCGCGCGGACTCGGCGAACACGAGGTCGATCGCGGCGATCCGGCGTCTGGGCGGGGTGCCCGAGGGCGTGCTGCGCAGCCACCGGCTGCGCCCCGACGGCACGCGCGGGGACACCGCGTACTTCTCGATCCTGGCCGACGAGTGGCCCGCGGCCCGCGCGCGGCTCGTGGAACGGCTCCCAGAACCGCTCCCGTCACGGCTTGGGGAAGAGTGCGGCTGAGCGCGGGAGGTCAGCCGGACTCGGCGTCGAAGTGCAGCTCCGACGTCACGCGGTACCGGTCGCCGCGGTAGATCGAGCGCACGAACTCGACGATGCGGCCGCCGGCGTCACGTGTGGTGCGTTCCACCATGAGCGCGGGGAAGTGCACGGGGACGGCAAGGAGCTGTGCCTCCTGCTCGTCGGTCACGGTCGCCTCGAGGACCTGCACGGCGCTGCGCACGTCGACGTCGAACCGTTCGCGCAGGAGCCGGTAGAACGAGCCCTGCTCCATGTCCTGGGGCTCGAGCCCGACGACGAGCTCGTGCGGGAGGTGCAGCCGCTCGATGGCCATCGGCTCGCCGTCCACGACGCGCAGCCGCACGACCCGCAGCACGGGTGCGGCCGGCGCGAGCTGGAGCCGACGTGCGAGCTGCGGCCCGGCGACGCGCGTGTCGAACTCGAGCACGCGGCTGATCCAGTCGCCCTCGGCCGGCGGGGCGTAGAAGGAGCCCGACGGGGTCGACGCGAGCGACTGGGTGACGCGTTGCGGCCCGGTGAACGTGCCGCGCCCGTGCTCGCGGACCAGCACCCCGGCGTGCACGAGGTCGTCGACCGCGGCGCGCAGCGTGGGGCGTGAGACGCCCAGGTCGCGCGCGAGGTCGCGCTCGGACGGGATGGCGGCTCCGGGCTCGCGGCCTGCGACGAGGTCGAGCAGGTAGTCGCGGACGGCGTCCCGCTTGAGCCCGGCGCGCACGGGGAGGGTCACGGCGGGGAACTTACCAGATGGTCCAAGTGGTCAAGTTTCGATCTCATCATCGCGTGCCTATTGACGAGCGGTCACGTCTACCGCCACTCTTGCGATGCTCGTCCGAACTTACCAATAACTGACCAGTGGGAGACCATGATGAAGTCCCGCCTCGTCGCCGTGTGCGCGACGCTCGCCCTCGCCGGTGCTCTCGCCGCCTGCGACTCGGGCTCCTCCGCCGACCCTTCCGGGAACGGCACGCCCGAACCCGCCGCCCTCACGGTCTGGTTCATGAAGGACAGCTTCTCGGACAAGATCGTCCAGGGCTTCAAGGACGACTTCGAGTCCACCCACCCCGGCACCACCCTCGACATCCAGATCCAGGAGTGGGACGGCATCGGCCAGAAGGTCACGAGCGCGCTCGCGAGCAACGACGCTCCCGACGTGATCGAGGTCGGCAACACCCAGGTGGCGCAGTACGCCGCGAGCGGCGGCGTCACCGACCTGACCGACAAGGTCGACGACCTCGGAGGCGACGACTGGATCCCCGGCCTCGCCGAGCCCGGCAAGGTCGACGGCAAGCAGTACGGCATCCCGTGGTACGCCGCCAACCGCGTCGTGATCTACAACAAGGACCTCTTCCAGGCTGCCGGCATCACGACGCCGCCGACGACCCGCGAGCAGTGGATCGCGGACACGACGAAGCTCGACACCGGGTCGACCCAGGGCATCTACCTCCCCGGCCAGAACTGGTACACGCTCTCCGGGTTCATCTGGGACGAGGGCGGCGACCTCGCGGTGCAGGACGGCGACACGTGGAAGGGCGCCCTCGACACACCCGAGGCCCTCGCCGGCATGGCGTTCTACCAGAAGCTCCAGGCGCTCGGCGACGGGCCCAAGGACTCCGACGAGGCGAACCCGCCGCAGGCGGACGTCTTCGCCAAGGGCGACGTCGCGCAGGTCATCTCCGCCCCCGGCGGCGCGGTCGCGATCACCAAGGCGAACCCGAAGCTCGAGGGCAAGCTCGGCTTCTTCCCGATCCCGGGAAAGACGGCCGCCCAGCCGGGTGCGGTCTTCACAGGTGGGTCGGACCTCATCGTCCCGGCCGCGTCGAAGCACCAGGCGATGGCGTACGAGGTGGTGAAGGCGCTCGCCGGCGAGCAGTTCCAGAAGACGATGGCGGTCGAGATGTCCTACGTGCCCAACAAGACCTCGTTCGCGTCCGTGCTCGGCGGCAACGAGGGCGCCGCGGCGATGGCTGCGGGCGCGGCCAACGGCCACGCGACGCCCAACTCGCCCAACTGGGCCGCGGTCGAGGCCAAGAACGTCATCAAGGAGTACATGACGAAGGTGCTCACGGGCGGGGATGCGGCCGGTGCCGCCGCAGCCGCGTCGGCGAGCATGACCGAGATCCTCGGCGCCGACTCCTGACGACGGCGGGTCGTCGCGCGCCGGGGTTCGCGCGACGGCCCGTGACCGGGGTCCCGACCGGCCAGCCTCCCGGCCGGTCGGGCACCCCGGCGTCCGCACCCGCCTTCCACCCGGAGGAGACCACGTGCTCACCGAAGCACCGCCGTCGCTCGCGCCGACGACCCGTGACGCGCCCGCTCGTCGGGAACCGCGGTTCCGCATCGCAGCGGCCTGGCCGTACCTGCTCGTCCTGCCGACAGTCGTCGGCACCGCGTTCCTGCTGGTCTACCCCCTCGTGCGCAGCGTCGTCATCTCGTTGCAGCACTTCCGGATCGGCGAGCTCATCCGCGGCGGCGCGACGTTCGTCGGCCTGGACAACTACCGCGAGGCGCTCGGCAGCCGAGAGCTCTGGGACGTGCTGCTCAGGACGCTCGTGTGGACGGTCGTCGACGTCGTGCTCATCGTCGGGATCTCGACGCTCGTCGCCCTCATGCTGGCGCGCCTGGGCAAGCGCATGCGTCTCGCCGTGATGTCGGCGCTCGTGCTGGTGTGGGCCGTGCCGGTGCTCGCGGCGACGACCGTGTTCCAGTGGCTGTTCCAGTCCCGGCTCGGCGTCGTCAACTGGGCGCTGACCAGCATCGGGCTCGACCAGTTCGACGGCTACACGTGGTTCGCCGACGGCGTCGCGACCTTCGCGATCCTCGTCCTGCTCGTCGTCTGGCAGTCCGTGCCCTTCGCCGCGCTGACGCTCTACGCCGGCCTGACGACGGTCCCGGACGAGCTGTTCGAGTCGGCCCGCATCGACGGCGCCGGCGCGGTCAAGACCTTCCGGCACGTGACCTTCCCCATGCTGCGCTCGCTGTTCGGTCTCATCACCTCGCTCGAGGTGATCTGGGTGTTCAAGTGCTTCGCGCAGATCTGGGCCGTCAGCCAGGGCGGCCCGGACGGTGCGACGACGACGCTTCCCGTGTACGCGTTCCAGGTCGCGCAGTCGCTGCACAAGTACGACCTCGGCGCCGCGATCTCCACGATCACGGTCCTCATCCTGCTCGTCGTGCTCGTGCCGCACCTGCGCCACCTGTACCGCACGGAGAGGGCAGAGGCGTGAGCCGCCGCGCGCTGCGTGCGCTCCCGCTCAACCTCGCGGCGCTCGTCGTGCTGCTCGCGTCGGTGTTCCCCGTGTACTGGATGGTCGCGACCGCGTTCAAGCCGACGACCGACATCAACGCGAGCACGCCGCAGCTGCTCCCGCTGCACCCGACCTTCGAGCACTTCCGGACCGCCGTCGGGGTGGACGGCTTCTGGCGGTTCTGGCGCAACAGCGCGGTCGTCTCGCTCGGTGCCGTGGTGCTCGCGCTGGTCGTCGCGCTCATGGCCGCGTTCGCGGTCGCGCGCATGCGGTGGCGCGGCCGGCAGGCGTTCGTCCTCATGGTGTTCGTCGCGCAGATGGCGCCGTGGGAGGCGCTGCTCATCCCGATGTTCATCATCGCGCGCGACGTCGGGATGCTCGACAGGCTCTCGATGCTGACGCTCATCTACTTCATGGCGACGCTGCCGTTCACGATCGTCACGCTGCGCGGGTTCCTCGCCGCGATCCCGCCCGAGCTCGAGGAGGCGGCGCAGATCGACGGCGCCAGCAGGTTCGAGGCGTTCCGCCGGATCGTCTTCCCGCTGCTCGCACCCGGCCTGATGTCGACCTCGTTGTTCGGCTTCATCACGGCCTGGAACGAGTTCGCGTTCGCCAACGCGCTCATCATCAAGAACCAGGACAACCGGACGCTGCCCGTGTGGCTGTCGTCGTTCGGCAACGTGTTCGGCACCGACTGGGGCGCGACGATGGCGGCCGCGACGCTCTTCATGCTGCCCGTGCTCGCGATCTTCCTGGTCCTGCAGCGTCGTGTCACGGGCGGCATCGTCGCCGGTGCGGTGAAGGGCTGAGCGGCGTGGACATCGAGATGAGCCTGGTGCCGCGCCCGCGCGAGGTGATCGCCACGGGGGGAGTCGTCCCCTACGACCCGGACGGCCTCGAGCTGACGTCCGACCCAGCGCTCGGGCCGGAGGCCTACCGGGCCGAGGTCGGGCCGCGCGGGATCGCTCTGGCGAGCGGGGGACCTGCGGGCGAGTTCTACGGCCGTGCGACGCTGCGAGCGCTCGGCGACGTCCCGATCGGCACGCTGGCGGACGGCCCGCGGTTCGCGTGGCGGGGTGTCCTGCTGGACCCGGCGCGCCACTTCCTGCCGAAGGACTTCGTCCTGCGGATGATCGACCTGCTCGCGGAGCACCGCCTCAACGTGCTCCAGCTGCACCTCACCGACGACCAGGGCTGGCGGCTGCCCGTGCGCAGCCACCCGCGGCTCACCGAGGTCGGCGGCGAGCACTACACGCACGACGACCTGCGCGAGATCGTCGCGTACGCGGCCGAGCGGTTCGTCACGGTGGTGCCAGAGATCAACGTGCCGGGCCACGTCCAGGCCGCGCTCGCGGCCTACCCCGAGCTGGGCAACGACCCGGGGGCGGGCGTGCAGGTCTGGCAGGGGTGGGGCGTGAGCCCGCACACGCTGAACCTGGAGGAGTCGACGATCGACTTCTTCGTCGACGTGCTCGACGAGGTCGTCGACCTGTTCCCCTCCCCGTACGTGCACCTCGGTGGGGACGAGTGCCTGACGGACGAGTGGGCGGCGACGCCGCGCGCCCTCGAACGCATCGCCGAGCTCGGTCTCTCGGGACCCGAGGCGGCCCGCGGGTGGATCACGGGACGGCTGGTCGCGCACCTCGAGCAGCGCGGCCGGCGTGCGGTGTTCTGGTACGAGCGGGCGGACGGTCCCGCCGGCGCGGTCGCGATGACGTGGCTCGACGAGGAGAGCGGCGCGCTCGCCGCGCACGCCGGGCACGACGTGGTGCTCACGCCCCACCTGCGCACGTATCTCGACTACCCGACCGGGTACGAGGACGGTCCGTTCGCGCCGGACCGCTTCCTCGCCCTGCGGGACGTCTACGGGTTCGACCCGCAGCCGCCGACCGACGCCGCCGGGCGCGTGCTGGGCGTCCAGGCGCAGCTGTGGGGCGAGTACCTGCCGACCCCGGCCCACGTCGAGCGCCAGGCGTTCCCGCGCCTCAGCGCGTTCGCCGAGGTCGCCTGGGGCACCGCGGGCGACTACGACGGCTTCCTCGCCCGCCTGCCGTCCCACCTGGCCCGGCTCGGCCTCGCGACCTGACCCATACACGGCTTCACGCACGGCTTCACGCACGGTTCCACGCACCCTGACCGCATCGACCACGCACAGGAGAGAACACACCGAGATAGGCACACGAGGAAGGACGCAAGATGAGATCCGTACGAACAGCACGCCGATGGGCCTGGGCCGCCGGAGCAGGTCTCGCCGCGCTCGTCGCGGTGGGGGTCGTCACCCCGGCCGAGGCCGCACCCACGCTCCGCCTCCAGTACCGCACGAGCGCTGCCGGCGCGACGGTCGACCAGGTCGAGCCGTGGCTGCTCCTGCGCAACGACGGGTCGACGTCCGTCCCGCTGGACCGCGTGAAGATCCGCTACTACTTCGGTGCGGACTCGCCCTCGCAGCAGTACCGGTTCGCATGCTCGTGGGCGGTCGTCTCGTGCTCCACCGTGACCGGCACGTTCGGCACGATCTCGCCCGCGGTCGCGGGCGCCGACCGTTACCTGGAGGTCGGGTTCACCTCCGGCTCTCTCGCAGCCGGCGGCAGCACGGGTGACCTGCAGCTGCGCTACTACCGCTCGGACTGGCAGCGCATCACGCAGTCCGACGACTACTCCTACGGTGCGCAGTCGTCGTACGTCGACTGGTCGAAGGTGGCCGTGCTCCTCGACGGCAACCTCGTGTGGGGCACGCCGCCCACGGGTGGCACGCCGACGACGACGCCGACGCCGACCCAGACGCCCACCACGCCGCCCGGCGGCGCGGGAGTGGTCTTCGACGACTTCAGCTACACCGACGCGAACGACGCCTCGATCGCCGCGCACCACTGGACCATCCGTGAGAACGCGGGGGGCCCGGGCATCCCGGGCGCGTCGTGGCCCAAGCAGAACGTCTCGTTCCCGACCGTGTCCGGCTCGAACAAGGCGCTGCAGCTGACGTCGGTCACAGACGGGACCGGAGCCGGGACGCAGCAGTCCGAGGTGCTGAACCAGCGCAAGTTCCTCGAGGGGACCTACGCGGCCCGCGTGTACTTCACGGACGCGCCCGTCAGCGGGCCGGACGGTGACGCGATCGTCGAGACGTTCTTCACGATCACGCCGCTCGCACGCGATCTCGACCCCGACTACTCCGAGCAGGACTTCGAGTACCTGCCGAACGGTGGGTGGGGCGAGCCCGGCAACATCCTCTACACGACGTCGTGGGAGACCTACCAGAACGAGCCGTGGGTCGCGGTCAACACGCACACCGAGGTGCGGCAGTCCTACGCCGGCTGGCACGACCTGGTGCTGCAGGTCGCGAACGGGGAGATCACGTACTACGTCGACGGGCAGCTGTTCGCCACGCACGGCGGGATCTACTACCCGGAGACGGTGCAGTCGGTGAACTTCAACCTGTGGTTCATCGGTGGCGGCCAGATCGGCAGCAGCACGCCGCGCACGTACGTCCAGCAGGTCGACTGGTTCTACCACGCGAAGAACGAGGTGGTCGCGCCGAGCGAGATCACCTCGCGCGTCGCCGCGTACCGCGCGGCCGGCACCAGCTGGGTGGACACGGTCCCAGCGCCGTGAGCCCGGGGGTGAGGGGCGATCGGCCCCTCACCCGCGGCTCAGGCCGGTCCCACCGTTCCTGTCAGGTGGGGCCGGCCCGAGCGCCGGTCCCATCCGGCGAACGCGAACCCGTCGCCGTCCGCCGCGACCCGCACGGAGACGGTCGAGGGCAGCAGCACGGGCGCCTGGAAGTCGACCGCCCACGTGAACGCGTCACCGCGCGCGGCCCCCACGTCGGCGAGCGCGCGCGCGGCGGTGTACATGCCGTGCGCGATCGCGCGCGGGAAGCCGAACGCCTTGGCGCCCAGTGCGGACAGGTGGATGGGGTTGCGGTCGCCGGACACCGCGGCGTAGCGCCGCCCCGTGTCCGGACCGAGCCGCCACTCGCCGGTCGGCACGGGGGCGACGAACGGCGCGCGCTCGTCGTCGGGCGCATCACCCGCGATCCGCACGCCCTTGGCGAGGTAGGTCGACACGCCTTCCCAGACGAGCTCGCCGTCGGCGTGCACCGACGCGACGAGGTCCACCTGCGTGCCGGAACGGTGCGCGCGCAGGTCGCGGGCGCGCGCCGTGACGTCGAGCGGCGTCCCGAGCGTCACGGGCGCGTGCTGGGTGACCCGGTTGGCGACGTGCACCATGCCGAGCACGGGCAGCGGGAAGTCGGGCCGGACCATCACGGAGAAGGCGAGCGGGAACGCGAGCACGTGCACGAACCCGGCAGGGAGCCGGTCGGACGCCGACTCGCCGAGCAGGTGCTGGTACGCGGTGAGGTGCTCGGCGGTCGCGACGACGCCCGCGGTGCGTAGCGTCGTCGCGGGCAGCTCGCGCGAGGCGGGGCGGAGGCGGCTCGTCGCCGCGCGCACGCCCGCGACGGGGTACAGCGAGCCCATCGTCGGCATGCGCTCGATGTCGACCACCTGCGCAGCGGCCCCGTCCGTCACTGGCCCACCATGTTCTGCCCGCACACGCGCAGCACGCGCCCGACGACACCACCGGCCGCCGGCGACGCGAGGAACGCGACCGTCTCCGCGACGTCCACGGGCTGCCCGCCCTGCTGCAGCGAGTTGAGCCGCCGCGCGACCTGCCGCGTCAGCGCGGGGATCCGCGCGGTCATCTCGGTCTCGATGAACCCGGGCGCGACCGCGTTGGCGGTCCCGCCGAACGCCGCGAGCAGGGGAGCCGTGGCGCGCACCATGCCGATGACGCCGCCCTTGGACGCCGCGTAGTTGGTCTGCCCGCGGTTGCCCGCGATGCCCGACGTCGACGCGAGCGACACGATGCGGGGCTGGTGCACGAAGTCGCCCGACTCGAGCAGCGCCTCGTTGATCCGCAGCTGGGCGGCGATGTTGACCGCGAGCACCGAGTCCCACTTCTCGGGCGTCATGTTGGCGAGCAGCTTGTCCCGCGTGATGCCGGCGTTGTGCACGACGACGTCGATCCGCCCGTGCCGCGCGAGCGCGTGCTCGAGGATGCGGGCACCTGCGTCGTCGGTTGTGACGTCGAGCTGCAGTGCGGTGCCGCGCACGCGGTTGGCGACCGTCGCGAGCTGCTCGCCCGCTGACGGCACGTCGACGCACACGACGGTCGCGCCGTCGCGTGCGAGCGTCGAGGCGATGGCCTCACCGATGCCGCGCGCGGCGCCGGTGACGACCGCGACGCGCCCCGCGAGCGGGTGCTCCCAGTCGTCGGGCAGCGCACCGGCCCCCGACGAGACCGTGAGCAGCTGGCCGTCGACGAACGCCGACCGCGTCGACAGGAAGAACCGCAGCGCACCCACCACCGACGGCGCATCGACGTCGACCCCCGCGTCGAGCACGATCCCGTTGCCGGTCGCGCCGCCGCGCAGCTCCTTGGCGAGCGAGCGCAGCAGCCCGTCGACACCCTGGCGGGCCGCGGCGAGCGCGGGCGCGTCGTCGTCGGCTGCCGTGCGGGACACCGTGACGACGCGTCCGCCCCGCGCCAGGCCCCTGAGCGTGGCCGCGGCCGCGAGCACGGGCGCGGACAGGTCGGTCGGGTGCGTGACCTCGGTGAGCACGAGCACCACGGCGGCGTACCGCGCGTCGGGCGCTGCGTGCCGGTGCACGTCCACGTCCCAGCCCGACGAGAGCAGCGAGGCGACCGCGTCCGCGTCCTTGCCCGGACCGAGCACGAGCGCCGGGCCGTCGAGCAGGGGCTGCCCGGGCCGGTAGCGGCGCAGCGGGGCAGGGCGCGGCAGGCCGAGCTGCTTGGCCAGCTTCGCGGTGACGCCGCTGTTGACGAGGTTCAGGTAGGTGTCGGTCATGTCACGCCGCCTCGAGGATCGCGGTCAGGCCCAGCCCGCCGGCCGCGCAGACGGACACCAGGGCCCGCGGGGTGCCGCCGTCGCGCTGCTTGCGCAGGTGGAGCTCCTTGCTGATGGTGGCGACGATGCGCCCGCCGGTCGCCGCGAACGGGTGCCCCGCCGCGAGCGACGAGCCGTGCACGTTGAGCCGCTCGCGGTCGACCGTGCCGAACGCGCCGGGCAGCCCCAGGCGCGCGCGGCCGAACTCGTCGGACTCCCACGCCGCGAGCGTCGTGAGCACGGTGGACGCGAACGCCTCGTGGATCTCGACGTAGGCGAAGTCGTCGAGCGTCAGGCCGTTGCGGGCGAGCAGCCGCGGCACCGCGAACGCGGGCGCCATGAGCAGCCCGTCCTCGCCGTGCACGAAGTCGACGGCACCGGCCTCGGCGTCGACGACCACCGCGAGCGGCGTCAGGTCGTGCTCGGCGGCCCACTCGTCGGACCCGAGCAGCACCGTCGAGGCGCCGTCGGTGAGCGGCGTCGAGTTGCCCGCCGTCATCGTCGCGGGGGTGTCGAGGCCCAGGCCGAACGTGGGCCTGAGCGTCGCGAGCTTCTCGAGCGAGGTGTCGGCGCGCAGGTTCCCGTCGATCGTCTGCCCGCGGTACGGCGTCACGAGGTCGTCGAAGAAGCCGGCCTCCCACGCCGCGGCGAGGCGGTGGTGCGACGCGTACGCGACCTCGTCCTGGGCCTCGCGCGTGATGCCCCACTGCGCGGTGGTGAGGGCCTGGTGCTCGCCCATCGACAGGCCGGTGCGCGGCTCGGACGTGCGCGGCGTGGACGGTGCGAGGTCCTTGGGGCGGATCTTGGCCGCGGCGGCGAGCTTCTGCTGCATGTTCTTGGCCCGCGAGAGGTCGAGCAGCGCCCGGCGGAGGCGGTCGCTCACGGCGATCGGCGCGTCCGACGTGGTGTCGACGCCGCCCGAGATCGCCGACTCGAGCTGCCCGAGCCGGATCTTGTTGGACAGCGAGACGACCGTCTCGAGCCCGGTCGCGCACGCCTGCTGCACGTCGTAGGCCGGCGTCTGCGCGGACAGCGCCGAGCCGAGCACGGCCTCGCGCGTGAGGTTGAAGTCGCGGCTGTGCTTGAGCACCGCGCCCGCGGCGACCTCGCCGATGCGCTCGCCCTGCAGGCCGTAGCGTGCGACGAGCCCGTCGAGCGCGGCGGTCAGCATGTCCTGGTTGCTCGCGTGCGCGTACCTGCCGCCGGCGCGCGCGAACGGGATCCGGTTGCCGCCGAGCACGAGGGCACGGCGGGGGGCGGGGGTCTTCGGGGTGGCCATGCGCGGCTCCCTCTCGTCGGCGCCTGCGGCGCGGGCATCGGCTCTGATGACTGCTGGGGCACTGCTGACAGCTGCTGGGACAACGGACCAACGTCCCGGAAGTGTTTCCGGAACCCACAGTACCTGATACCTTCGGTTCCGTGAGTCCGATCACACCCGGCTCGAGGACGAGCCCACCACAGCCCGGCAACCTCACGTTGCTCAGCACCGACCCGGCAGCCTCGCGCGGCGGCCGGGCCACGGGTGCGACGCGCCGTCCCGCCGAGGACGCGTTCGCCGCCGACGGCCGCTCGACCCGCTGGGCCGACCACCGCGAGGCGCGCCGCGCGGAGCTCGTCCGCATCGCGCGCCGCACCGTCCACCACCAGGGCCCGGACGTCTCCATGGAGGAGATCGCGAGCGCCGCGGGCACCTCCAAGTCGATCGTGTACCGCTACTTCGCGGACAAGACCGGCCTGCAGATCGCGGTCGCGGAGGCCGTCGTGCTGCAGATCCAGGGCGCTCTCGAGGGTGTGCTTCGGGTCGCTCCGACTCCGCGCGAGGGCCTGCGTGCGATGGTCGCGGTCTACCTCGAGATGATCGAGTCGTCGCCGCACGTCTACGCGTTCGTGACGCGCAACGGCTCGGTCGAGTCGGGCGGTCCGCTCGGGCACTTCCTCGACTCGGTCACCGCCCTCGTCGCGGCCCCGTTCGCGCGCGGCCTGACCGAGACGTCCGACGACGGTCGCCGCACCGCTCGTCGTCCCGAGGCCGAGCCCGCCGACGCGACGTCGGCACGCATCGCGCTCGCGGAGTCCTGGGCCGCCGGGGCCGTCGGCTTCGTGCGAGGAGCCGGCGAGTGGTGGCTGGCGCACCGCGACGAGCCCGGCAGCCCCGACCGCGAGGAGCTCACCGTCCAGGTCGCCGCCTGGCTGTGGGCCGGGCCCGTGGGCCTGCTCGCGCGCGAACGCCGCACGGACGACGCGCACCCGCCGACGGAGGCCGGCACCCAGACCAGCACCGCTCACACCAGCACCACGCAGGAGGACCGATGACCACCACCGCCGAGCGCCCCGCAGCCGCGGCACCGGTGAGCGACGAGCCGCGCATCGACGTCGCCGCGCTGGCCGAGCAGCTCCTCGGCCCGTACGCCGAGCTGCGCAAGCAGGCCCGGGCCGTCGCGGGCGACCCCGAGTTCCAGAAGATCGAGGGCCAGCCGCTCGCGGAGCATCGCGAGCGCGTGCTGCACCAGCTGCGCCAGCTCGCCGAGCACCACGACGTGCTGCGCGCGTTCCCGGCACGCCTGGGCGGGGCCGACGACCACGGCGGCTCGCTCTCCCGCTTCGAGGAGCTGGTGGCCGCCGACCCGTCGCTGCAGATCAAGGCGGGCGTGCAGTGGGGGCTGTTCGCGTCCGCGATCCTGCACCTCGGCACCGAGCGCCACCACGACGCGTTCCTGCCCGACGCGATGTCGGTCGCGGTCCCCGGCGCGTTCGCGATGACCGAGACCGGCCACGGCTCGGACGTCGCGGCGATCGGCACGACTGCCGAGTACGACGCGGCCACGCAGGAGTTCGTCATCCACACGCCGTTCCGTGCGGCGTGGAAGGACTACCTCGGCAACGCGGGCCAGCACGGCACGGCGGCCGTCGTGTTCGCGCAGCTGGTCACGGCCCCTCCCGGGGGTGAGCGCGTCAACCACGGCGTGCACGCGTTCTACGTCCCGATCCGCGACGCCGCGACGGGCGAGTGGCTGCCGGGCGTCGGCGGTGAGGACGACGGGCTCAAGGGAGGGCTCAACGGCATCGACAACGGTCGCCTGCACTTCGACCACGTGCGTGTGCCCCGCACCAGCCTGCTCAACCGGTACGGCGACGTCGCCGAGGACGGCACCTACTCGTCGCCCATCGCGAGCCCGGGACGCCGCTTCTTCACGATGCTCGGGACGCTCGTGCAGGGCCGCGTCTCGCTCGACGGTGCGGCCGTCAACGCGAGCAAGCTGTCCCTCGCGATCGCCGTGACCTATGCCAACCAGCGCCGCCAGTTCGCCGGTGCTGCGGGCGAGGAGGTCACGCTGCTGGACTACGGCCAGCACCAGCGCCGCCTGCTCCCCCTCGTCGCGCAGACCTACGCGGGTACGTTCGCGCACGAGGAGCTGCTCGCCGCGTTCGACGACGTGTTCTCCGGCCGCGGCGACACCCCCGAGGGCCGCGAGGACCTCGAGACGCTGGCCGCCTCCCTCAAGCCGACGTCCACGTGGAACGCGATGACGACGATCCAGACCGCGCGCGAGGCGTGCGGCGGTGCGGGCTTCCTCGCCGAGAACCGGCTCACGGGCCTGCACCAGGACATGGACGTCTACGTGACGTTCGAGGGCGACAACACCGTGCTCTACCAGCTCGTCGCCAAGCGTCTGCTGACCGACTACGCGCGCTCGCTCAAGGGCGCGGGGGCGGGCGACGTCGCGCGTCTCGTCGCGGGCCGCGCCGCGGACGCCGCGCTGCACCGCACGCCGCTCGTGCGCGCGGTGCAGACGCTGGCCGACGCCGGCGACAAGCGCCGCTCGGTGGGCCAGCTGCGCGACGAGGCAGCGCAGCGCGAGCTGCTCACGGACCGCGTCGAGACGATGGTCGCCGAGATCGCCAACGCCCTGCGGCCCGCGAGCAAGATGCCCGCGGCCGAGGCTGCGGCGCTGTTCAACGCACACCAGCACGAGCTCATCGAGGCCGCCCGGGCGCATGCCGAGCGCGTGCAGTGGGAGGCGTTCACGCGTGGGGTCGCGGCCGTCCAGGACCCGGCCACCAAGCAGGTGCTCACGTGGGTGCGGGACCTGTTCGGACTCACGCTCGTCGAGCGGCACCTCGCGTGGTACCTCGTCAACGGCCGCCTGTCCGCGGGGCGTGCCCGCACGGTCACGTCGTACATCGACCGCCTGCTCACGCGGCTGCGGCCGCACGCGCAGGACCTCGTCGACGCGTTCGGCTACGGCCCCGAGCACCTGCGCGCGCCGATCGCGTCGGGTGCCGAGCGCGAGCGCCAGGACGAGGCCCGCGCCTACTACCGGACCCAGCGCGCGTCGGGCGACGCGCCGGTCCCCGAGAAGCACCACCGCTGACCTGCGGGGGTGACCGCGGGTCGCGACCCGCACGCCGGACGACCCCGGGACCCGCCCACGAGGCGGGACCCGGGGTCGTGGTGCGTCAGGCCTTGCGCTTGGTGCGGCGGTAGTTCAGGAGCCAGCCGGTGATGCCGCCGAGCACGAAGACGATCGAGAGCATGACCCACGTGGGCAGCGTGATCGTCGCCCACAGCACCTCGAAGCGCGCCTCCTGCGTGTTCTGCAGGACCACGACGAGGGCCAGGACCACGACGACGGCACCGAGGATCAGGCGCCACGGGACAGGCTTGGCGGGTGCGTTGCCGTTGCTGGGAGCGGACACGGATGGCCTCCTGGCACGCTGCGGTCGAGCCGACCCGGTGCCGGTCCGTCCCGTCCGTCCTCATCCTGCCGCGCGCACGCGTCGGACGGAACGGACGCGCCGGTCCTGTGCTGATCACGTGCTGATCAGGTGCTGATCACGTCGGGTTGCAGCGTGTGCGGAGCATCTCGAGCGCGTCGACCTCCGGGCGCCACGGCTCGAGGTTCCACGTCGCCTTGTCCGGCGCCCCGAGCTCGTGGCACAGCAGCTGGTCATGCATCGACGGGCTCTCGGCAGAGGGCTCGAGATCGACGAGCTGCTGCCACACGAGGCGCTGCGCCGCGAGGCCGCCCGCACGTGCCCAGGCGGTGGGCGTCACCGCGAGCGACCGGCCCCCTTCGCGCGTGCCCCACCCCGCGTCGGCGACGGCCCGGTCGGCGAACCACACCGACGCGGGGGAGGTGGCCTCGAGCGCGAGGACGCCGTCGCCCGCGTCGGTGAGCCGGCCGCTCGAGGGGGTGAGACCGCCACCGCCCGCGAGGGCCGTGCCGTCCGCGAGAACCGTCGCGCGGGTGGCGGGGTCCGTGCCGACGAGGAACCCGAGCGTGGTGCCGGAGGTGGGTGCGCCGGTGAGTCGCGCGTGCACGGAGCCGTCGTCGTCGCGGTGGGTCGTGATCGTCACGCCGGGCGCGGCCAGCACCGTGACGTGTGCGGGTCCCGCGTCGATCCTCGTCCCGGCCGCGCGGACGTGCTCGGGCGAGGCGGGGCCGGTGGTCGCGGTCCCGGGCCCGGTCTCGGTCTCGGTCCCGGTGGCGCGCGCGGACGACGAGGACGACGAGGACGACAGCGACGCGGGACCGCCCGGAACCCGGTCGTCCCCCGAGCACCCGGCGATCGTGCCGATCACGGTGAGCGCGAAGCACACGACCACGAGCACCGGCACCGGCGCGCGCCGGTACCGCTCACGGCTCGTCGCTCGTCGCATGCCCGCAGTCTGCCCGCTCGGGCGGGGCCCGTCCGTTCCCAGGCCGCGCCCGCGAGACGCCGTCCGGGGGCAGGGTGGGCCGCCGGTAGGCTGACGCTCGTCTGCCGACCCCCGCCGCACACCGGGCAGCACCCGGGCGGCGCCCCACCCGAGGGATCCGATGACCGACACCACCGCCGAGTCGCACGTGCCCACGCACGTCTCCGACACCGTCGAGAACGCGCTCGCCACGCCCGAGCTCGAGCAGCCGTTCGCGGAGCTCGGTCTCAAGCCCGACGAGTACCAGCGCATCCGCGACATCCTCGGTCGCCGCCCCACGGCCGCCGAGCTCGCGATGTACTCGGTCATGTGGTCCGAGCACTGCTCGTACAAGTCGAGCAAGAACCACCTGCGCCAGTTCGGCGACAAGACGACCGCCGCGATGAAGGAGCACCTGCTCGTCGGCATCGGCGAGAACGCGGGCGTCGTCGACATCGGTGACGGCTGGGCCGTGACGTTCAAGGTCGAGTCGCACAACCACCCGTCGTACGTCGAGCCCTACCAGGGTGCGGCGACGGGCGTGGGCGGCATCGTGCGCGACATCATCTCGATGGGCGCGCGCCCGGTCGCGGTCATGGACCAGCTGCGGTTCGGCGCGATCGACCACCCGGACACCGCGCGCGTCGTGCACGGCGTGGTGGCGGGCGTCGGCGGGTACGGCAACAGCCTGGGCCTGCCGAACATCGGCGGCGAGCTCGTGTTCGACGCGAGCTACCAGGGGAACCCCCTCGTCAACGCGCTGTGCCTCGGGGTGCTGCGGCACGAGGACATCCACCTCGCGAACGCCTCGGGTGGGGGCAACAAGGTCGTGCTGTTCGGTGCCCGCACGGGCGGCGACGGCATCGGCGGTGCGTCGATCCTCGCGTCGGAGACGTTCGACGACACCAAGCCGTCGAAGCGACCGAGCGTGCAGGTGGGCGACCCGTTCATGGAGAAGGTGCTCATCGAGTGCTGCCTCGAGCTGTACGCCGCACGCGTCGTCGAGGGCATCCAGGACCTGGGCGCCGCCGGCATCAGCTGCGCGACGAGCGAGCTGGCGTCCAACGGCGACGGCGGCATGCACGTCGACCTCGAGCACGTGCTGCTGCGCGACCCCACGCTCACGGCCGGCGAGATCCTGATGTCGGAGTCGCAGGAGCGCATGATGGCCGTGGTCCGGCCGGACCAGCTCGACGCGTTCCTGGCCATCACCGGCAAGTGGGACGTCGAGACGGCCGTCATCGGTGAGGTCACCGGCACGGGCCGCCTGACGATCGACCACCACGGCGAGCGTATCGTCGACGTCGACCCGAAGACGGTCGCGCACGAGGGCCCGGTCTACGACCGCCCGTACGCGCGCCCGGCGTGGCAGGACGGGCTCGTGGCGGACACGACTGCGGACCTCGCGCGCCCCTCGACCCCGGCCGAGATCCGCGGCACCGTCCTCGAGCTGCTCGCGTCCCCGAACCTCGCCTCCAAGGCGTGGGTCACGGACCAGTACGACCGTTTCGTGCAGGGCAACACCGCGCTCGCGCAGCCCGACGACTCGGGCGTCGTCCGTGTCGACGAGGAGTCCGGCCTCGGCGTCGCGCTCGCGACCGACGCGAACGGCCGCTACGGCAAGCTCGACCCCTACACGGGTGCGCAGCTCGCGCTCGCAGAGGCGTACCGCAACGTCGCGACGACGGGCGCCCGCCCGCTCGCCGTCACGGACTGCCTCAACTTCGGCAGCCCCGAGCACCCCGACTCGATGTGGCAGCTCGTCGAGGCGATCCGCGGCCTCGCGGACGCGTGCCAGACGCTCGAGGTGCCGGTCACGGGCGGCAACGTCTCCCTCTACAACGGCACCGGTGAGCCCGGCCAGATCGACTCCGCGATCCACCCGACCCCCGTGGTCGGCGTGCTCGGTGTGCTCGACGACGTCGCGCAGGCGGTGCCCTCCGGCTGGACGACCCCCGGCCAGGCGGTCTACCTGCTGGGCACCACGCGTGCGGAGCTCGACGGCTCCGCGTGGGCCGACGTCGTGCACGCGCACCTCGGTGGCGTCCCGCCGGTGGTCGACCTCGACGCCGAGCGACGCCTCGCGGCAGTGCTGCAGAACGCCGCGCGCGACGACCTGGTCGACGCCGCGCACGACCTGTCCGAGGGTGGTCTCGCGCAGGCGCTCGTCGAGGCGTCCCTGCGCTACGGCGTGGGCGTGCAGGTCTCGCTCGAGGAGCTGTGCGCGCGGGACGGCGTGACGCCGTTCGAGGCGCTGTTCTCCGAGTCGTCCGCGCGGGTGCTCGTGGCGGTGCCTCGCTCGGAGGAGGTCCGATTCGTCGACCTGTGCACCGCGCGCGGCGTGCCGGCCATCCGTCTGGGTGAGACGGCCGAGTCCTGCACGCCCGGAGCCGGCGCGCCGGTCGACCACGACGAGCACGCCCCGGCGGTCGAGGTCGCGGGAGTGTTCACGCTCCCCCTGGACGAGGCCCGCGCCGCGCACTCGGCGACGCTCCCGCACTACTTCGGCTGACGCGGGACCCGCTGGTCCGGCTCGCTGACCAGGGAGCGGACCGAGAACGGGGTACCGCGTCGCGCTCGCTAGCCTGCCGGTTGTCTGTCGACCGGTACGCAGAGCAGAGCGGAGCCGTACACATGAACAACCAGCTGGAGCGCGCCCTCGAGCAGGTGCTCGCGCGCAACCCGGGTGAGCGCGAGTTCCACCAGGCGGTCCACGAGGTCTTCGACAGCCTCGGGCCCGTGCTGGTGAAGCACCCCGAGTACGTCGATGCCGCCGTGCTCGAGCGGTTGTGCGAGCCCGAGCGCCAGATCATCTTCCGCGTGCCCTGGGTGGACGACGCAGGCACGGTGCAGATCAACCGAGGCTTCCGCGTCGAGTACAACTCGGCGCTCGGCCCGTACAAGGGCGGCCTGCGGTTCCACCCGTCGGTGTATCTCGGCATCGTGAAGTTCCTCGGCTTCGAGCAGGTCTTCAAGAACGCGCTCACCGGCATGCCGATCGGCGGCGGCAAGGGCGGCTCGGACTTCGACCCCCGGGGTCGATCCGACGGCGAGGTCATGCGGTTCTGCCAGTCGTTCATGACGGAGCTCTACCGGCACATCGGGGAGCACACGGACGTGCCGGCCGGCGACATCGGCGTGGGCGGGCGCGAGATCGGGTACATGTTCGGCCAGTACAAGCGGATCACCAACCGCTACGAGTCGGGCGTGCTGACCGGCAAGGGCCTCACGTGGGGCGGCTCGCTCGCACGCAAGGAGGCCACGGGCTACGGCGCGGTGCTGTTCGCCGACCGGATGCTGCGCACGGTCGGCGACTCGTTCGACGGCCGTCGCGTCGTCGTGTCCGGCGCCGGCAACGTGGCTCTCTATGCCATCGAGAAGGCGCAGCAGCTCGGCGCGAAGGTCGTCGCGTGCTCCGACTCCGACGGGTACGTCGTCGACGAACGCGGAATCGACCTCGACCTGCTCCGGCAGGTGCGCGAGGTCGAGCGCGCGCGTGTCTCGGTGTATGCCGAGCGCAGCGGCGCGACGTACGTGCCTGGCCGACGCGTGTGGGAGGTCGGGGCGCACGTCGCGCTGCCCTGCGCGACGCAGAACGAGCTCGACGAGGACGACGCGCGCTCCCTGGTCGGCTCGGGCGTGCGCGTCGTCGCCGAGGGTGCCAACATGCCGACGACGCCGAAGGCCGCCGCGCTGCTGCAGGAGGCGGGCGTGCTGTTCGCTCCCGGCAAGGCCGCGAACGCGGGGGGCGTCGCGACGTCGGCGCTCGAGATGCAGCAGAACGCGAGTCGCGACTCGTGGACCTTCGAGCACACCGAGGCCCGTCTCGCCGAGATCATGGGTGACATCCATGACAGGTGCCTCGCGACGGCCGACGAGTACGGCGCCCCCGGCAGCTATGTCACCGGCGCGAACGTCGCCGGGTTCGTGCGGGTCGCGGACGCGATGCTCGCGCTCGGCGTGGTGTGACCGGCGGTCCTCTGGCCGGATCCTGACGGGCAGCCTCTCGGCCGCCGTCCGCTCCCGGCCTACCGGCCTACCGGCCAACCGGCCCGCCGCGACGCGCGCCGCGGCAGGCCGGTCCGGGCGTCAGCGTGCGGTCCGGCCCGAGCGGCGGCGGCGTGCGACGACGAGCATCGTCCCGGCGGCGGCGAGCACGGCAGCCAGGATGCCCACCGTGGCGGCGCCCGACGAACCGGTGCTCGCGAGCACCTCGGAGTCAGGGGAGTCGGGGGCCGTGTCCGCGGGCGGCGGCGTGGACGTCACGACGAAGTGGCTCGGCGTCGCGCTCGGGGTGGGCTGCGAGCTCAGCACCTCGGTCTCGGGCGGCGTGGACGCGGAGGGCGACGGCGTCGACGCGGGCGTCGTCACCGGCGTGGTCGGCGTCGAGCTGGGGGTGCTGCTCGGGGTGTCGCTCGGCGTCGGGGTGCTCGGCGGCGTCGAGGGCGGCGCCGTCGGGGGAGTGGTGGGC
>NZ_JEOE01000039.1 GCF_000708885.1 Cellulomonas sp. HZM
GGTGGGGGCGGCGCGCGGGTGGCGAGACGCGGTTGCGGTGCGGTCGGCGGCGACGTTGAGTTGCCTGCGTGCAGCAGGTGAGCAGGGCCGACGTCGGGTTCCGGTCCGAGCGCGGGCCCGTGCTCGTCGCGATCATGGTCACGACGGGGCTCGTCGCGATCGACTCGACGATCCTCGCGACCGCGGTCCCGACGATCGTGCGCGAGCTGGGCGGCTTCACGTCGTTCCCGTGGCTGTTCTCGCTCTACCTGCTGACGCAGGCCGTGACGGTGCCGATCTACTCCAAGCTGGCGGACACGTGGGGGCGCAAGCCCGTGGTGCTCGTCGGGATCGGTCTGTTCCTGGGCGGGTCCGTGCTGTGCGGCGTGGCGTGGTCCATGCCGGCGCTCATCGCGTTCCGCGCCGTGCAGGGGCTCGGGGCGGGCGCGGTGCAGCCCATGGCCGTGACGATCGCCGGTGACATCTACTCGGTGGCCGAGCGCGCGCGGGTGCAGGGGTACATCGCGAGCGTGTGGGGGATCTCGTCGGTCGTCGGCCCGACGCTCGGCGGCGTGTTCAGCCAGTTCCTGTCCTGGCGGTGGATCTTCTTCGTCAACGTGCCGCTGTGCCTGCTCGCGGCGTGGCTCATCTGGACGCGCCTGCACGAGAGCATCGAGAAGCGCGAGCACACCGTCGACTGGACGGGCGGCGCGCTGCTCACGGGGTCGCTGAGCCTGCTCATCCTCGGGATCCTCGAGGGCGGCAACGCCTGGGCGTGGGTGTCGGTGCCGAGCGCAAGCGTGCTCGGGGCGGGCGTCGTGCTGCTCGCGGCGTTCCTGCGCGTCGAGCAGCGTGCCGCGGAACCCGTCCTGCCGTTGCGCCTCCTGTCGCGCCGGCTGCTCGCGACGAGCGCGCTCGTCTCGGTCGGCGTCGGCGTGATCCTCATCGGGCTCACGTCGTACGTGCCGTCATACCTCGAGGCGCTGCTCGGCGTCTCACCGCTCGTGTCGGGGCTCACGCTCGCGATGCTCACCATCGGCTGGCCGATCTCGGCGTCGCAGTCCGGGCGGCTGTACCTGCGCGTCGGGTTCCGGGTCACGGCGCTGGTGGGGACGACGATTGTCGTGCTCGGGTGCGCGGGGCTCCTGCTCGCGTCGTCGTCCCCGTCGGTCGTCACCGTCGGCGGCTCGTGCCTCGTCATCGGCCTGGGTCTGGGACTCACCGCGTCGCCCACGCTCATCGCCGCGCAGTCGAGCGTGGAGTGGGGGGAGCGCGGCGTGGTCACGGGAGCCAACCTGTTCGCGCGCTCGGTCGGGTCGGCGGTCGGCGTCGCGGTGCTCGGTGCGATCGTCAACGCCTCGCTGCGCGGGGTCGACGGCGACACGCATCCCGCGCAGCTGCAGGTCGCGGTGCGGGAGGCGCTCGTCGCGGTGCTCGTCGTCGCCGTGCTGACGCTCGTCGCCGCGGCCGCGATGCCGCGCGACCGGCACGCGGCTGCCGGCTGACCCGCTACTGGCGGTACGACGCCAGGAAGTTGCCGATCCGCTCGACCGCCTCGGACATCACGCGCGCCTCGGGCAGCGTGAGCAGTCGCAGGTGGTCCGGGTGCGGCCAGTTGAAGCCGGTGCCCTGCACGACGAGCACGTGCTCCGCGACCAGCAGGTCGTACACGAGCTTGGCGTCGTCGTGGATCTCGTGCACCTCGGGGTCGAGGCGGGGGAACAGGTAGAGCGCGCCGTCGGGCTTGACGCAGTCGACACCCGGGATGGACGTCAGCCCGCGCCACGCGACCTCGCGCTGCTCGTGGAGCCGGCCGCCGGGTGCGATGAGCGCGTCGATGCTCTGCACGCCCCCGAGCGCCGCCTGCACCGCGTGCTGCGCGGGCACGTTGGGGCACAGGCGGGTCGAGGCGAGCAGCGTGATCCCCTCGAGGAACCCGGTCGCGTGCGCGCGCGGCCCGGTCACGACGAGCCAGCCCGAGCGGAAGCCCGCGACGCGGTACGTCTTCGACAGCCCGTTGAACGTCAGCACCAGCAGGTCGGGTGCGACGGTGGCGAGCGGGATGTGGCGTGCGCCGTCGAACAGGATCCGGTCGTAGATCTCGTCGGACAGCAGCAGCAGGCTGTGCTCGCGCGCGATCCGGGCGATGCCCTCGAGCGTCTCGCGGCTGTACACCGCGCCGGTGGGGTTGTTCGGGTTGATGACGACGATCGCCTTGGTGCGCGGGCCGACGAGGGACTCGAGGTGCTCGAGGTCCGGCTGCCACCCGTTGCTCTCGTCGCACCGGTAGTGCACGGGAGTGCCACCGGACAGCGAGGTCATCGCGGTCCACAGCGGGTAGTCGGGGGAGGGGATGAGCACCTCGTCCCCCTCGTCGAGCAGAGCCTGCATGACCATCGTGATGAGCTCGGACACGCCGTTGCCGAGGTACACGTCGTCGACGTCGAGCTCGGGGAAGCCCGGCTCGGTCTCGTAGCGCGTGACCACCGCGCGACGGGCCGAGAGGATCCCGCGGCTCTCCGTGTAGCCGTGCGCGCTCGGGATCGCGGCGACGACGTCACGCACGATCTGGTGCGGTGCGTCGAACCCGAACGCCGCCGGGTTGCCGGTGTTGAGCTTGAGGACGCTGTACCCGTCGGCCTCGAGCCGCGCGGCCTCCTCGAGCGCCGCACCGCGGATCTCGTACAGGACGTTCTTGAGCTTCGACGACTGGTCGAGCGGGCGCAGCGGCATACCCGGAGGCTATCGCCCGAGTCGCGCGCGACCGCCGCCGCGCAGACCGCTGCGCGCCACCGTTACCCGCGGTCGCGCGCCGGGACCCGCAGGCCCGAGGCGCGCAGGCGCCGGATGAGCTCGCCCGCCGAGACGGGCTCCGCCCCGAGCGCGACGAGCCGCGCGTGCATCTCGTCGGGCACGTCGTAGTGGTCCCGGTCGAACCCGCGCTCGGGGATGCCGGCCGACGCGGCGAACGCGTGCAGCTCCGCGAGCGAGGAGTCGCTCACCAGGTGCCCCCACAGCCGCCCGTGCCGCGGCCACATCGCGGGGTCGACGAGCACGCTCACCCGCCCGAGCCTACGTGCGGACCGGGCGGACGAGCGCTCTCGTCACGACGGCGTGAACAGCCGGGCGGCGCGCTGCTCCGCCTCCGCGTACGTCTGACCGGCGCTCTGCATCGCGGTGCTGATCTGCCCGAGCGCGTGGTCGAGCCGCGTCGAGGCCGTGCCCCACTCGGCCATGAGCGCCGCGAACTGGCCGGCGGCGGCGCCCCGCCACGAGCCCTGCAGGTCGGTGAGCTGACGCTGCATCGCCGCGACCTCGGAGCGGATCGTCGCCGCCCTCGTCCGGACCGCGCCCGCCGCGGCGGTGACCTGTGCGCTGTCGACCTCGTACCTGCTCATGCGTTGCCTCCCGGCGGGTCCGGCGCCTTGCGGCGCGTGCTGAGGACCCGAACGTAGGAGGGCGCCGTCGGCACCGGCGCGCTGCGTGGGCGCGGCTGTGGGCCGCCCCTCGTGAACCGCGTGCTGTGGACGGCTGGGCCGTGCCGCGTCGCGGTCGGCCCGGGGGAGCGCGACGGGCCAGGTCAGCCCGTCGTCTCGTCTGCCCACGGTGGGTTCGGCAGGCCCTCGTCGTACTCGCTGCCGGCCCCGCAGCCGCGCACGTACTCGGACGGCATCTGCGGGTACGTCTCGAGCCAGTAGCGCCTGGCCAGCTCGGCCCCCTGCGCGGGCGAGGCGCCGAGCGCGACGGCCATGGCGGCGTCGCGCTGCATCGCTGCGCACTCCGCGTGCGCCTCGTTCTTGATCCCCGACATGTGCATCGCCTCGTGGGTCAGCACGTGCACCGCGACCACCTCGTCGGACGACGGGTCCCGCTTCGACGAGCGGAGCCACGCGCTCAGGTCGGCGCACGGCCCGCGCTTGATGAGCGTCGAGTGCTCGGGGACGCCGTCCGGCCCCCAGCGCACCCAGCCGAGCTCGGCGCCCACGTCGAGGAACGCCTGGCCCGACGTCTGGCAGTGCACGCGGACGGGCTCGCCGACGATCTTGCCCGCCGCTCCTTCGAGACGGGCCTCGAGGCGGGCGTGGGTCCAGAGCGGGACGGCGCACCCGATCGCGATCGCCACGCACAGTCCCACGCTGATGCGAGGGAACGGGCGCCTGCGCCCCAGCGAGTCCGAGCGGCGCGGCACCCACCGGATCGTCAGCAGCGCCGCGAGGGCCAGGGAGCCGACGAGCACGTAGGCGAGAGGGGGCACCCTGGTCCTATCGGACGGCCGCAGCCCGGGCTGGAGCCGCTGACCGGTCGCTCGCGTCGGCGAGCGGCGCCGAGCCGAGATCGGCTACGTCTCGTCGGCTCTCGCACCGCCCCCGTGATCGGCGTCGTCGCTCCCGTTCGCCGGCACCGCCGCGGCCGCCGCGTCGATCGCGGCCTGCTCCTTCTCCAGCCGCTGCAGCTCCGCGGACACGTTCTGCCGCGCGGGCTCCTCCCACACCGCACCCAGCGGCGAGGAGAACAGCGTCGGACGAGCGAGCAGCTTGCGCAGGATGCGCATGCGCGCGCGGACGTAGTCCTCGACCGGGAGGTGGGAGTACTCGGCGCGCAGGCCGTGCAGGTAGGCCTTGTAGCGCTGCGGCTCGGCGGCGAGCATGGCGAGGTCCGCGTCGCACAGCACCGCGCAGTCGAAGTCGGCGGGGTCGGGGTTGTGGCGCACGAGCGCCGTGACCAGGTCGTGCACGCGCTGCACGCGGGCCGCCGGGATGCCGAGCGCGGTGAGCTCCTCGACGGCGAGCGTCGCGCTCGCGGCCTCGTCCTCGCCGCCGCGGTTGGCGTACGCCTTGCGGTCGGCCGAGTCGAACACGGCTCCGTGGTACCAGGCTGCGAGGCGGACCAGGTCCGGCTCGTGCGTCTCCTCGGCCAGCTCGTCGACGCGCACCAGCACGTCGACCAGGTGCTTGAGGTTGTGGAACTCGCGGCCCTGCTCGGACCAGCGGTCGATCAGCAGCTGACCGGTGTCGCGGATCTCGTCGTCGGGCGCCGTGGCACCTGCTCCGCGTGCGCTGCGCTGGAACGCCGCCAGCAGCCACTGCGGTGCGTCATGGACGCCCATCAACCAACCC
Source organism: Cellulomonas sp. HZM (assembly GCF_000708885.1). Taxonomy (GTDB): domain Bacteria; phylum Actinomycetota; class Actinomycetes; order Actinomycetales; family Cellulomonadaceae; genus Cellulomonas. The sequence goes on from NZ_JEOE01000039.1 coordinate 5,097, forward strand.
TCACGACGACGACAGGCCCCGCCATGTTAGCCCCGCCTGGAACGGTCCGCCGCAGGCGGTGTGGACGACGTCCGTCAGGTGGTCGTGGGCGCGCTCGTCGGCTCGCGCGACGGCTCGACCGTCGCCGTGGCGATCGGTGCCGCCGACGACGCGCCGCCCGCACCGGTCACGTGCAGCGGCACCGCGACCCGCACGGTCGTGCCGCCGCCGCTCGTCGCGAACAGGTCGACGGCCCCGCCGTGCGCCTCGACGATCGCCGCGACGATCGCCATGCCCAGCCCCGACCCGCCCGACGAGCGCCCGCGCGACGGGTCGACGCGGTAGAAACGCTCGAACACTCGCGTCGCGTGCTCGGGGTCGATGCCGGCGCCGTGGTCGCGCACCTCGACGACCCCGCGCGGCTGCGGCTCGGACGCGTCGACCCCCACCGCGATCTCGCAGGCCGTCCCGGGTGCGGTGTGCTGCGCGACGTTCCCGACGAGGTTGACGAGCACCTGTCGCAGCCGCGCCTCGTCGCCGTCGACCACCACGGAGGCAGGAGCGCCGGACCCGTCGAGCCCCACCACCGCCACCGCACGCGACGGGTCGAGCGCGTGCAGGTCGGACGCGGAGTCGGAGGCGAGCCGCGCCAGGTCCACGGGCTCGCGGTGCAGCGGCCGGCCCTCGTCGAGGCGGGCCAGCGCGAGCAGGTCGTCGACCAGGCCGCTCATGCGGACGGCGGACCCCTCGATGCGCTGCATGGTGTCGTCGACCTGCGCCGGGTCCGTGAGCGCACCCATGCGGTACAGCTCGCCGTACCCGCGGATGGTCGCGAGCGGCGTGCGCAGCTCGTGCGACGCGTCGGACACGAACCGTCGCATGCGGGCCTCGGACGCGGTGCGCGCGCCGAACGCCTCCTCGATCTGCGCGAGCATCCCGTTGAGGGCGTCGCCCAGGCGCCCCACCTCGGTCGACGAGGGTGCGGTCGGCACGCGCTGCGACAGGTCTCCCGCGGCGATCGCGGCGGCGGTCGTCTCGATCTCCTTCAAGGGACGCAGCGACCGTCGCACGGCCCAGCGGCCCGCGAGGGCGCCCGCGAGCACGATCACGAGCCCGGACAGCACGAGCACGATCACGAGGTCGCGCACCGTGTCCTGCACACCGCTGAGCGGCAGCGCCACGGCCACCGACCCGAAGTACTGGTCACCGTTGACGAACACGGGGTACACGACGACGCGCCACGACGCACCGGCCTTGCTGGACCGCACGGTGAACGGGTCGCCGCGGCGGTCCACCACCTGGTCGGCCGTCATCGACGGGACCTTGGGCGTGCCGTTCTCGCTCTGGACCGTCGGACGCGAGTAGCTGTTCGACAGCCCGTTCGCCGCGGTGAGCTGGATGAAGTAGTCGGTCGGGATCTGCGACCCGTCGCCACCCCACCCGCTGAACTCCGACTTCGTCAGCGCCTCCGCGGACGCGTGACCCTCGGTCACCAGCTTGTGGTCGATCTGCGAGACGAGGCTCCGCTCGAGCAGCGTCGTCGTCACGCCGCCCGCGACCAGCAGCCCGACGGCCAGCAGCGCCGTGGTGATCGCGACGAGCCGCCCGACGAGCGGCACCGCGGACCACCGTGTGCGCACCGCGGCCGGGACGACGTTCACGACTGCGCGCGCAGCAGGTACCCGACCCCGCGCTTGGTGTGGATCAACGGCTGCACGCTGCCGCCGTCGGGGGTCTGCACGTGGTCGATCTTGCGGCGCAGGTAGGAGATGTAGGACTCGACGATGTTCGCGTCGCCGCCCCAGTCGTACTGCCACACGTGGTCGAGGATCTGCGACTTCGACAGCACGCGGCCGGGGTTGAGCATGAGGTAGCGCAGCAGCTTGAACTCGGTCGGGGACAGCTCCACCTCGACGCCCGCGCGGCGGACCTCGTGCGAGTCGTCGTCGAGCTCGAGGTCGGAGTAGCGCAGCACACGCGCGTCGTCGTCGGCGTCCGCGCTGGTGCGCCGCAGGATCGCGCGGATGCGGGCGACGACCTCCTCGAGGCTGAACGGCTTCGTCACGTAGTCGTCGCCGCCGACCGTCAGGCCCTGCACCTTGTCCGCGGTGTCGTCCCGCGCGGTGAGGAACAGCACGGGCGTGTGCTGGCCCTTCTCGCGCATGCGCCGCGTCACGGTGAACCCGTCCATGTCCGGCAGCATCACGTCGAGCACCACGAGGTCCGGCTCGACGTCGCGCGCGAGCCGCAGCGCGGAGCCGCCGTCCGCCGCGGCGTGCACCTCGAAGCCCGCGAAGCGTAGCGACGTGGCGAGCAGCTCGCGGATGTTGGGCTCGTCGTCGACGACGAGCAGCGTGGCCTCCGGCGCAGTCATGCCCTCATCTTGGCGCGCGAGCCTGGGAGCCCGCTGGACGTCGGGTGGACGTGCACGTCGTGGCACGGACGGATATTTCGGACCACCCGCGCGCCGGTTGTACCGTCGTGCGGTGACTTTCGTGCTGACCGTGGTACAGAACTCGCCGGACGTCCCCCTCGACCGCCTCCAGGGCTGGTTCGCGGGTGTCGACGTCCGTGTGGTGCGCGCCGACCTCGGCGACGCCGTCCCCGCGCTCGACGAGGTCGGCGACGGGCTCGTCGTCCTCGGCGGGCACCTCAGCGTGCGCGACGACGAGACCGCGCCGTGGCTGCCCGCGCTGCGCGAGCTCCTCGCGCAGGCCACCGCCTCCGGCGTGCCGACGCTCGGCGTGTGCCTGGGCGCGCAGCTGCTCGCCGTCGCGCGCGGCGGGCGCGTGCAGGTCGCGGCCCCTCCCGGGGTCGAGGCCGGTGTGGTGCAGGTGTTCTGGCGCGCGGAGTCGGCGGCCGACGCGGTCGTCGGGCCGCTCGTCGCCGGGCTGAGCGACCGACGCGCGACCCGGCAGCCGACGCTGCACGCGGATGCGGTCGTCGACCTGCCCGCGGGCGCGGTGTGGCTCGCGTCCTCGAACCAGTACCCGTACCAGGCGTTCCGCATCGGCTCCGGCTGGGGACTGCAGTTCCACCCCGAGACGTCGGCCGAGACGCTGCGCGGCTGGGCGCTCGCGGACGGCGGCCTCGACGTCGACGACCTGCTCGCGCAGTACGCGGAGCACGAGGACGAGATCGTGGAGATCGGCGCGACGATCGCCGCCGGGTTCCTGGACCACGTGCGGGCGGTCGCGGCGGAGCGCGTCAGCGTCTGAGGCTGCCTGTTCGACCGTGGCCCGACCGTCACTCGTCGGGCGTCACCTCGGTGACGGTCCCGGCCTCGACGTGCCAGCGGCGCGTGAGCCGCACGGTCTCGAGCATCCGCCGGTCGTGCGTCACCAGCAGGATCGTGCCGTCGAACGAGTCGAGCGCCTGCTCGAGCTGCTCGATCGCGGGCAGGTCCAGGTGGTTGGTGGGCTCGTCGAGCACGAGCAGGTTCACGCCGCGCGCCTGCAGGAGCGCGAGCGCGGCGCGCGTGCGCTCGCCGGGGGAGAGCGACGCGGCCGTGCGGTGCACCTGGTGGCCCGCGAGGCCGAACTTCGCGAGCAGCGTGCGCACGTCGGCGGTGGGCCAGTCCGGCACCTCGCGCGAGAACGCGTCGAGCAGCGTGTCGTCGCCCTCGAACGCGTGACGCGCCTGGTCGACCTCGCCCACGAGCACACCTGAGCCCAGCGCCACCGTGCCCGACGAGGGCGCGAGCCGCCCCAGCAGCATCGCGAGCAACGTCGTCTTGCCCGACCCGTTCGGCCCCGTCACCGCGACCCGGTCCTGACGGTCGAGCTGCAGGTCCACCGGGCCGAGCTCGAAGTCGCCCCGCCGCGCCACCGCGGCGCGGGCGGTCGCGACGACGTCACCCGAGCGCGGCCCCGCGGCGATCGACATCTGCAGCTGCCACTCCTTGCGGGGCTCGTCGACGACCTCGAGCCGTTCGATCGCGCGATCCGTCTGCGCGGCCTTCGCGGCCTGCTTCTCGGAGGTCTCGCCGCGGAACTTCGGGATGAACTTGTCGTTGTCCGTCGCCTTGCGCCGCGCGTTGCGCACGCCCTTCTCCATCCAGGCGCGCTGGCGGCGTGCGCGCGCCTGGAGCTGCTCGAGACGGCCCGTGTAGGCCTCGTACGCCTCGCGGGCGCGCTGGCGGGCGATCGATCGCTCGTCGAGGTACGCGTCGTAGCTCCCGCCGTAGACGCGCACCTGCTGCAGGCTGCGGTCGATCTCGACGACGGTCGTCACCGTGCGCGCCAGGAACTCGCGGTCGTGGCTCACGACGACGACCGGCGCGTCCGCGCGCTGCACGAACTGCTCGAGGCGGTCGATGCCGTCGGCGTCGAGGTCGTTCGTCGGCTCGTCGAGCAGGTACAGGTCGAAGCGCGACAGCAGCAGGGCCGCGAGCCCGACGCGCGCGGCCTGGCCTCCCGACAGCGCGGTCATGGGCAGGTCGAGGTCGACGTCGAGCCCCAGGTCGGCCGCGACCGTGCCGATGCGTGCGTCGAGGTCGGCCCCGCCGAGCGCCAGCCACCGCTCGAGGGCCTGCGCGTACTCGTCGTCGGCGCCGTCCGCGCCCTCCGCGAGCCCGGTCGCGGCGGCGTCCATGCGCTGCTGGGCGTCGGTCACACCCGTGCGGCGCTCGAGATGCGCGCGCACGGACTCGTCGGCCCGACGCTCGACCTCCTGCGCGAGCAGCCCCAGCGCCGCGCCCGGTGGCGAGACCTGCACCGCGCCCTGCTCGGGTGCGCGCAGCCCCGCGAGGATGTGCAGCAGCGTGGACTTGCCCGAGCCGTTGGGCCCGACGAGCCCCACCACGTCCCCCGGCGCGACGACGAGCTCGGCGCCCGAGAACAGCTCCCTGTCGCCGAACCCTGCGGCGACCCCACGTACCTGAACCGTCGCAGTCATGGGATCCATCGTCCCAGGCGCCCGCCACTCGTTTTCCGGCCCGCCCCCGCTCAGGGCGGCGAACGTGAAGCGTTTGGTGGCTGCGAGAGGCATAACGCTTCACACAGCGGGGTGGGGTGGCCGCTACGCGACCTCCAGGTCCTCCGCACCCGTGGTCGGACCTGGAGGTCGCTGCGCTGCGGGCGGGTGCTCCTGCGTCGCCCCCACCCTCCGCTACGCGACCTCCAGGTCCTCCGCGTCAACGATCGTGTAGGAGTAACCCTGCTCCGCCAGGAAGCGCTGGCGGTGGGCGGCGAACTCCTGGTCGACCGTGTCGCGTGCGACGACCGTGTAGAAGTGCGCGGTCCGGCCCGTCTGCTTGGGGCGCATGATGCGGCCCAGGCGCTGCGCCTCCTCCTGGCGGGACCCGAACGAGCCCGACACCTGGATGGCGACCGAGGCCTCGGGCAGGTCGATCGAGAAGTTGGCGACCTTCGACACCACGAGCTTGCTGATCTCGCCCGTGCGGAACGCGTCGAACAGCCGCTGGCGCTCGCGGACCGTCGTCTCGCCCGTGATGAGGTCGGCGTCCAGGTGCTCGGCGAGCTCGTGCAGCTGGTCGAGGTACTGGCCGATGACGAGCGTCGGCTCGCCCGCGTGCTTCGCGACGAGCCGCTCGACCACCCGGTTCTTGCCCGAGGCGGTCGCCGCGAGCCGGTACTTCTCCTCGGGCTCGGCGGTCGCGTACGCCATGCGGTCGTGGTCGGGCAGGGTGAGCCGCACCTCGACGCACTCCGCGGGTGCGATGTAGCCCTGCGCCTCGATGTCCTTCCACGGCGCGTCGAACCGCTTGGGTCCGATGAGCGAGAACACCTCGTCCTCGCGCCCGTCCTCGCGCACCAGGGTCGCCGTGAGCCCGAGCCGGCGGCGGGCCTGCAGGTCGGCCGTCATGCGGAAGATCGGTGCGGGCAGCAGGTGGACCTCGTCGTACACGACGAGGCCCCAGTCGCGTGCGTCCAGCAGCTCGAGGTGCGAGTACACGCCCTTCCGCTTGGTCGTCAGCACCTGGTACGTCGCGATCGTGACCGGGCGGATCTCCTTGCGGGCGCCCGAGTACTCGCCGATCTCGTCTTCGGTCAGCGTGGTCCGCCGCACCAGCTCGTCGCGCCACTGCCGGGCGCTGACGGTGTTGGTCACCAGGATGAGTGTCGTCGTCGACGACTTCGCCATGGCCCCCGCGCCGACGATCGTCTTGCCGGCACCGCAGGGCAGGACGACGACGCCCGAGCCGCCGTGCCAGAACCCGTCCACCGCCTGCTGCTGGTACGGCCGCATCGACCAGCCGTCCTGCTCGAGCGAGATCGCGTGGGCCTCGCCGTCCACGTACCCCGCGAGGTCCTCCGCGGGCCAGCCGAGCTTGAGCAGCACCTGCTTGAGGTGCCCGCGCTCGGACGGGTGCACGACGACGTCGGTCTCGTCGAGCCGCGCCCCCAGCAGCCCCGCGGTGCGCTTCGAGCGCACCACCTCGGCCAGCACGGCCGGGTCGAGGGCGTGCAGCACGAGCCCGTGGGTCGGGTGCTGCACGAGCTGCAGCCGCCCGTAGCGCGCCATCGTCTCCGCGACGTCGACGAGCAGCGCGTGCGGCACCGGGTAGCGCGAGTACTCGAGCAGCACGTCGACGACCTGCTCGGCGTCGTGGCCCGCGGCGCGCGCGTTCCACAGGCCCAGCGGGGTCAGCCGGTAGGTGTGCACGTGCTCGGGCGCGCGCTCGAGGTCGGCGAACGGGGCGATCGCGCGGCGGCACGCGTCGGCCTGGTCGTGGTCGACCTCGAGCAGCAGGGTCTTGTCGCTCTGGACGATCAGCGGGCCGTCGCTCACGCGCTCTCCTCGGTGGTGGGGTCGTACGGGCGCACGGACGCGATGCGGTGCACGGCGACGCTCAGCTCGGACTCGCGCCGGGCGTCGACCGCGCGCAGGCGACCGCCGTCCACGCGCAGGGGGCGCACGAGACGTTCCTCGGGCCTGCCGGTCGGGCCGACGAGCTCGACCCACACCTGGGTGCGGTTCTCGGCCGCCTCGCGCAGGAGCACCAACGCGTCGCCCGGCTGGTCTGTTCCGCGGGGCGCGGGCCCGGACGTCGACACCGGAGCGGGAGCGGCGCGCGGCGTGCTCTCCGGCGTCCGGAGCCGGGCGACGACCGTCGCGAGGTCGGGTGCCGCGGGCTCCTCGGCCGTGCGCGGCCGGCCCCGCCGGTCCCGACGGACCACGCGGCGGACCTGCGGCGCGAGGTGCACGACGTGCCCGTCGGGCGTCTCCGCGACGGGTGCGAGCCCGTGCGCACGCAGCGTGTCGAGCAGCTCCCGCGCCGGCGCGGGGGAGGCCAGCACGGTGGGCGCGAGCGCGAACAGGCCGAGGCCGGACAGTCGGGGGTCGTCGGCGAGGCCCGCGAGCAGCGTCGGGTCGTCGGCCCGCAGGTACGACGAGGCCGACCCGGTGCGCAGCCGGCCGTGCGTGCGTGCGGCGTCGCGCACCAGGTACTCGAGCGGCTGGGGGACCGGACCGCGGGCGTGCACCGCGAGGTCCGCGAGCAGCGAGTCCGCGGTGGCGCCTGCGTCGAACGCCGGTCGCACCGAGTCCGCGCTGAACCGCACCGTGACGGCGCCGCCGCGCGACTCGACGTGCGCGGTGCGCTCGACCAGGTCGTCGAGCTCGTCGGACGGCCGGCCCGGCACGATGCCGGTGAGGTCGCCCTGCAGCAGGATCTCGTCGACCGCGGGCGGCAGCGCGGCGTCGAACGCGGTCGCGGCGTCGTCGGCCGACGAGAGCAGCGCGCGGCCGGCACCGCCGAGCGCACCCGCGCCGAGAACGCCCAGGGCCCCGGCCTCCTGCAGCACCGCTGCGACGGCCGACGCGGGCGGCACCGCGCGCGGGGTGCGCCACGCCAGGAGGTCGCGCACGGCGTCGTCGTCGGGTGCGGCCCCGTGCGGCAGGCCCGCGACCGACTCGAGCACCGAGCGCCGTAGGCGCGCCGCCCACGGCCGCACGAGCTCTGGGTCGAGCGCCGCACGCACCCCGCCGCCGTCGTCGCGCGTGCCGACGAGCCACGCGGCCCGCGGCGACGCGAGCCACGCGGCGGCCAGCCGCGCCCAGCGCTGGGGCAGCGGGAGCGCGGACCACTCGTCGAACGCGACGGTCGGGACGAACGACGGCTGCTCGTCGCCGTCGTCGGCCACGAGCCCGGCTGCACCGGCGACCTCGACGACGAGCGCCGCGAGCCGTTCGTCGACGTCGAGCGTCTGCACCACGCGGCGCAGCTCGCGCACACCCAGGCCGCCCGCCCGCAGCACCCCGGGCGGGGTCTGCTCCCAGGTGCGCAGCAGCCGCGCGACGAGCCGCACGAGGTGCTCGCCCGCGGCGGCGGACTCGGCGTCGACGGTCGCGCTCGCGCGGGTCGCGATCAGCGGTGCGGGCGGGCGGCTCGCGGCCGGGTGCGAACGGCCCTCGCGCAGACGCAGCGCGACGGCCCGCGGGAGCAGCACGTGGCGCGCGTCGGTGCGTGTGAGCAGGTGGTGACGCACGAGCCAGTCGATCGCCCCCGCGGCGGCGGCCGGCGCGACGCCCACGGGCGGGCCCCACGTGAGGGCGTCGAGGATCGCCTCGGCACCACGCGGAGCGTCGGCGAGCACGGACAGGTCGACGTCGCGGGGGGCGGCGACAGCCGGGGCGAGCCCCGCGGGGTACGGACCGAGCAGCTCGGCGAGACCGGGGGCGGCGTGCCGGCCGTCGTCGTCGTCCGACCACACCAGCGCGAGCGTGACGGCCTGCGCCAGCGCCGCGTCCACGAGGGGGAGGTCGTCCGCGTCCCGCGCGATCGCGGCCCGGAGGTCCACGTCCGGGCCGAGCGCGACGACCGCCTCGACCACCTGCAGCACACCGGCGTCCACGCCGGCGAGCGCCCGCTCGAGCGATGCACGGCTCGTCGCACGCACGCCCAGCGACGACACGTTCCCCGGCGCAGGGGAGGCCAGGTCGGAGCGGGCCTGCAGCAGCGCGACGAGCTCGTCGTCGGGACGGGAGCGCAGGTACGCCGTGAACGTGGACATCCGCACGATCCTACGCGGCGGGTCCGCGCCGGCGCCGGGTCGGTCGCACGCGGGTAGCGTGCGGACGACCACCGTCACCACAGGAGGAAGCCGTGCCCGAGGCCGCGCCGACGCAATCCCAGCCGCACGACCGTCTGCTCGCCGACGCCCTCGCGCAGCAGCAGGAGATCGCCGACCTGCGGCACGCGCTGCACCGCGTCCCGGAGCTGGGGCTGCACCTGCCCGAGACGCAGCGCCTCGTGCTCGACGCGCTCGCGGACCTCGACCTCGAGATCACCACCGGCGAGGACATGTCGTCGGTGGTCGCGGTGCTGCGCGGTGGCCGGCCCGGACCCGCGGTGCTGCTGCGCGGTGACATGGACGCGCTGCCCGTCGCGGAGGACAGCGGCGAGGAGTTCACGTCCGAGCACCCCGGCGTCATGCACGCGTGCGGGCACGACCTGCACGTCGCGGGGCTCGTCGGCGCGGCTCGTCTGCTCGCTGCGCGGCGCGAGGAGATCGCCGGCTCGGTGGTGCTCATGTTCCAGCCCGGCGAGGAGGGACCGGGCGGCGCCGAGCCGATGGTCGCGGGTGGCGTCCTCGACGCGGCGGGCGAGCGTGTGGTCGCGGCGTACGGCGTGCACGTCTCCTCGGCGCTCACGCCGGGCGGCACGGTGTGCGGGCGCCCGGGTGCCGCGCTCGCGGCGACCGACGACGTGCGCGTCGTCGTCCGCGGCGAGGGCGGTCACGGCTCCGCACCGCACCGCGCGCTCGACCCCGTCCCGGTCGCGGCCGAGATCGTGCTCGCGCTGCAGGCGCTGGTGACCCGGCAGATCGACCCGTTCGACCCGGTCGTCGTCACGGTGGGCTCGATCCAGGCCGGCACGGTGCACAACGTCATCCCGTCGACCGCCGAGCTGCTGATCACCGTGCGCACGTTCTCGCAGGGCACGTGGGAGTCGATCCCCGAGCGCATCACGCGCGTGTGCGAGCACGTCGCCGCGGCGCACGGGCTGACCGCGGAGGTCGAGTACCACCGGGGCTACCCGGTCACGCGCAACGACGCCGACGAGCTGGCGCGCACCGAGCGCGTCACGCGTGAGCTGCTCGGCGACCAGGCGTGGGTGCCGATGGAGCAGCCGCTCGCGGGCGGCGAGGACTTCTCGTTCGTGCTGCAGGAGGTGCCCGGGGCCTTCGTGTTCGTCGGAGCCACCCCGCCGGGGCTCGACCACACCACCGCGCCCTACAACCACTCGGCGCAGGCGCGGTTCGACGACTCCGCGCTCGTGACCGGTTCGGCGCTGCTCGCGGCGCTCGCGCTCGACAGGCTCGGGGAAGCGGTCGCGGACGGTAGCCTGGGAGGCTGACGTACCCCACCCAGCAGCACCCACCCAGCAGTACCCACGAGCAGAACGAGGTGTGCCGTGCCCACCGGCAAGGTCAAGTGGTTCGACACCGAGCGCGGCTTCGGCTTCATCGCCGACGACGACGGCGGCGAGGTGTTCCTGCACGCCTCCGCGCTTCCCGCGGGCGTCCAGCCCAAGCCCGGCACCAAGGTCGACTACGGCGTCGCCGACGGCCGCCGCGGCCCGCAGGCACTGTCCGTGAAGATCCTCGACCCGCTCCCGTCGGTCGCCAAGGTCGCGCGCAAGCCGGCCGACGACATGGCGGTCATCATCGAGGACCTCATCAAGGTGCTGGACCGCGTGGGCAACGACCTGCGCCGCGGCCGGTACCCCGAGAAGGCCCGCGCGACCCAGTACGCGACGCTGCTGCGCGCCGTCGCCGACGACCTCGAGGCCTGACATGGCGACCGCCACCAAGGATGCCGTCCTCCGCTCCGCGGTCGACCTCGCGCGCGAGGTCGCGCTCGACCTCGCCGAGAACCCCGCCGACGTCGGCGAGCACCTCGGCGTCGTCGTGGAGGGCGAGCGCCTCGTCTCGCACCGCTTCGCGTGCCTCGCCCGCGGGTATCGCGGCTGGGAGTGGACCGTCACGGTGTCGCGCGTGCCGCGCGGCCGTGTCGCGACGGTGTGCGAGGCGGAGCTGCTGCCGGGCGACGACGCGATCCTCGCCGCGACGTGGGTGCCGTGGTCCGAGCGGCTGCGCCCCGGCGACGTCGGCCCCGGAGACGTCCTGCCGTTCCGCGCCGACGACCCCCGCCTCGAGCCCGGCTGGACGCCCACGGGCGACCCCGAGCTCGACGAGGTCGCGATCGACGAGCTCGCGCTCGCCCGCGTGCGCGTGCTGTCCCCGCAGGGCATCGACGAGGCGGCCGAGCGTTGGTACCGCGGCTCGCACGGGCCGACGACGCCCGGTGCGGTCGCGTCCGCCGCGGCGTGCATGACCTGCGGATTCGTCGTCCCGCTGCAGGGGCGGCTCGGAACGATGTTCGGCGTGTGCGTCAACGAGTGGTCGCCCGACGACGGCAAGGTCGTGAGCCTGGACCACGGGTGCGGCGCGCACTCGCAGACCGGTGCGGAGGCCGGGCCGAGCGACTGGCCCGCACCCGACCCGCTGATCGACGAGCTCGCGATCGACGTGCTGCCCCCGCTCGGCGGTCCGGTCGCGGTCGACGGCGCGGCGGACGAGGTCGCGACGGACGCGAGCCTGACGGACGACAGCCCGGCCGACGACCCCGTCGCCGACGACCCCGCAGCCGACGACCCCGCAGCCGACGAGCCCGCAGCCGACCAGCCGGTCCACGACGAGCCCGTCGCGGACGACGAGGCCGACCCCCGGGCGTGAGCGCCGACCCCTTCGGCACCGCCGCGCTGCGCGCGGCCGCCCTGGGGGCGTGGACCGCGTCGCCCGCACGGCTGCGCGAGGACGCGAACGTCGAGGAGGACCACGCCCGCGGGTACTACCGCGACCGCGTCGTCGTCGAGCTCGCGCAGAACGCCGCCGACGCCGCGACTCGCGCCGGCGTCCCCGGCCGGCTCCTGCTGCGGCTGACGCACGGCACGGGCCGGCCGACGCTCGTCGCCGCCAACACCGGGGCGCCGCTCGACGAGGCCGGGGTCGCGTCGCTCGCCTCGATGCGCGCGTCGTCGAAGCGGGACGCGACCGACCGGCTCGTCGGCCGGTACGGGGTCGGCTTCGCAGCGGTGCGTGCGGTGTCCGACGACGTGAGCGTGCTCTCGACGAGCGGCGGAGTGCGCTTCGGGCTGCGGGACACCGCACAGCTCGTCGCCGACGCGGCACGCGAGCACCCCGCGCTCGCGGACGAGGTCCGCCGCCGCGACGGCTCGCTGCCCGCGCTGCGCCTGCCCCTGCCCGCGGACGGCCGCCCGCCCACGGGCTACGACACCGCGGTGGTGCTCGAGCTGCGCGACGAGGTCGCCGCCGACGAGGTGCGCGCGCTGCTGCTCCAGGTCGACGACGCGCTGCTGCTCGCGCTTCCGGGCCTCGTCGAGATCGTCGTCGAGGACGACGACGCCGCGCCGCGCCGGCTCGCGGACGTGCAGGACCGGTGGACGGTCGTGACCGCCGAGGGTGAGCTGCCCCTCGCGCTGCTCGCCGACCGTCCGGTGGAGGAGCGCTCCGCGCGGTCGTGGCGCGTGACGTGGGCGTTGCCCGCGGCGGGGACGTCGGGCTCGTCGGCGGGCTCGTCGGCGCGACCCGGCGCCGCCCGCGTGGTGCACGCGCCCACGCCCACCGACGAACGCCTCGACCTGCCCGCGCTGCTCGTCGCGACGCTCCCGCTCGACCCGACGCGCCGCCACGTCGCCCGCGGCCCCCTCACGGACGCGCTCCTGGACCACGCGGCGCAGGCCTACGCCGAGCTTGCCGAGCGCGCGGACGACCCGCTCGCCCTCGTCCCCACAGGCCTCGCAGCCGGTCCGCTCGACGACGCGCTGCGTCCCCGGCTGGTCGCCGCGCTCGCCCGTCGGCCGCTGCTCGAGCGCGCCGACGGCACGGGCATGGTCGCGGCGCCGCTCGCGGTCGCGGTCGACGGGGACGTGCCGCCCGCCGCGCTCGCGGCGCTCGGGCGCCGGGTGGCCGGGCTCGTCGTCGTCCCGCCCGGGCGGCGGTCGCAGGCGCGGTCGCTCGGGGTCGAGGTGAGGCCTCTCGCCGACCTCGTCGAGGAGCTCCCGGCGCCCGACGACGGCGCTTGGCGCGAGCTCTACGACGCGTTGGACGCGCTCACGGTCGACGACCGGGCGCGCGAGGCGCTCGCTTCGCTGCCCGTCCCGCTCGTCGGCGGCCGCGTGGTGCGCGGCGCGCGCGGGACGGTGCTCGTGGCCGACGAGGTGGCGCGGGAGCTGGGCGGCGACGTGCTCGCGTCGCTCGTCGGCTGGGGCGTCCGGCTCGTCGACCCCGCCGCCGCGCACCGGTTGCTGGTGCGTGTGGGCGCCGCCGAGGTCGATGCGGTGGGGCTGCTGCGGCGCCCCGAGGTGCGGCGCGTCGGCCTCGACGAGCCGGACGACGACACCGTCACGACGACCGTGCTCGCGCTCGCGGCCGCCGCGGAGGACACCGGCCTGCCCGCGGACGTGCGGGCGTGGACCGGGCTGCTCGAGCTCACGGCCGCCGACGGCGAGCCGACCCCCGCGGACGGCCTCGTGCTGCCGGGCTCGCCGGCCGCGGCGCTGCTCGACGACCGCGTGATGGCGCCCGTCGCGCTCGACCTCGTGGACCGCTGGGGCGCGGACGCGCTCGTCGCGCTCGGGGTCCGGCGCGACGTCGTCGTGGTGGCCGTCGAGGACGTGGTGGCCGATCCCGCGGTGCTCGAAGCGGGGCCCGACGACGACCCGTCGGTGCTCGTCGCGCAGTCGCTCGACGGGTGGGAGCAGTACCTCCGCCATCTCGCGGAGGCGCTCGGGCCGGGCGCGTACGCCGGCCGGGTCGCGGCGGTCGCAGACCTCGACGCTGTCGACGACGCGCGCTGGCCGGACCTGCTCACGCGCCTGGCCGAGGACCCCGAGGCTCGGCGCGCGCTCCTCGACCCGGTGCGCGGCGAGGACGGGACGTCCGCGCCTGGGTACGCGGCGTGGTGGCTGCGCACGCGCGCCGGTCTCGGCCTGGGGCGACCGTTCGCGCTCGGGGGTCGTCGCGACCCGTTGCTGCGCCCCGCACCGGGCGTCGTGGCGGGGCTCGACGACGCGGTGCAGCGAGCTCTCGGGGGAGTCGCCGGTCCGTCGGAGCTGGACGGCGCAGCCTGGACCGCTCTGCTCGACGGGCTCGTCGTGGGGGCGGCCGTCGAGCCCGCGGTCGCGGCCGCGGTGTGGCGGTGGGCCGCCCCCGACGAGCCGCCCGCGCACGTGCCCGCGCTCGTCGGCCCCGGGGAGGTGCGCGTGGTCCGGTCGGCCGACGCGGCCGTCGCCGACTCGCCGATGTGGTGGCAGCGGACGGACCTCGCCGCGATGGTCCCCGCCGCGGACCCGGCCGCCGCGGCGCACGCGCTCGACCTGTCGCGCTCCGGCGACCTCGCGGACGGCGTGCTCGACGTCGGCGCGCGGGCCGACGAGGGACGCCCGGCCGCCGTGCCCCCGGGCGTCCTGGAGGTCCTGCCCGACGTCGAGGGCGCGTCGACCACCTGGTTCGAGCACGACGAGCTGCGCGTCGACGGTGTCGACGTCGAGTGGTGGGTGGCCGACGGCGTGCCGCACGCGGTGCACGCCGCGGGTCTGGCGGCGGCGCTCGCGCAGGCCGCGGGGCGCTGGGACCTGCGGTTCGCGGTCGAGGCGGTGCTCGCCGACCCCTCGCGCGCGGCCGATGCGGTGCTGGGGTCGGTCGTCGAGCCCTGACGGTGCTCGCTCCGGTCCGCTCCGGTCCGCTCCAGTCCGTTCAGGCTCGCTCTGGCTGTGGGCAGTCTCGCTCAGGGGCGGTGCCGGACCGCCCAGTCCCGGCCCAGCAGACCGAGCGCGGCGCCGGCGGCGCAGACGGCGACGGGGATCCCGCCGACGGTGCCGGTCGCCAGGAGGACGAGCGTGACGACGAGCGCGGCGACCCACACGAGCGTGCCGACGGTCATGACGCGGACGAAGTCGACCTGGAACGGTTCGACGGGCGGGTGGTCCTCGGGCACGCGTGCAGCGTAGTCCGGTGCGCGTCGCCGGGTGGCCGGCGTCACCTGTGTCAGCGGCGGACCGCGGCCACGATCGTCTCGACCGCGGGCACCAGCTGCCCGAAGCTCGTCGCGTACGTCCTGCGGTCGCCGCCGTAAGGGTCGACGACGTCGTCGTCCTGCGGGCGCGCGGCGGGGGTCATCCCGCGGCGCATCGTCGCGAGCCGCACGAGGGCGGTGAGTCGGTCCGCGGTCGTCGCACCCGCGCCCGGCAGGTCGGCGGGGTCGACGCCCGCCGCCAGCCGCGCGAGCTCGCGCAGCGTGAACGTCCGCCGCACGGCCGCGGGGAACAGCTCCACGACGGCCGCGCGGTGCTGGCGCGTGGCCGCGAGCACCAGGTCGCTCGCGGCGACCATCTCGGACGTCAGCGCACGCGCGGCGAACTCGCCGGGCACACCGCCCCGGGACGCGACGAGCTCCTGCATCTCGAGCGTCATCGGGCTCCCGACCACCGCCCCGACACCCGCCGACGACACCTCGATGGCCGGCGGCAGGCCGCGAGGGGCCGCACCGCGCCAGGTCGCGCCGAGACCTGCTGCGAGCAGGCGCTCGATGGCCGGCGACCGGCACACGTTGCCGGTGCAGACGGCGAGGACGCGCACGGGCTGGGCTGTCGGCACGGGGTCATTCTGCCGACGCATGCCCGCGTCGGGGCCTCGCTGCGTGGACCGTGGACCGATCGGGGCAACGCCAGGCCCGAACTCCACCCGCCGGGGTGATGCGCGACAGCGCCGGACGTGGTCGAGCTGGACGTCTGACCAGCACGTCTACACGTCGGAAACACATGTCTGACACACTTCGCGCCATGGCTTCGACCGAGAAGGCGGCCCCCGCCGCGCCCGCGCGCCCCACCAACGCGCTCGACCGCTACTTCAAGATCAGCGAGCGTGGCTCGACGATCGGCACCGAGGTCCGTGGTGGCCTCGTCACGTTCTTCACGATGGCGTACATCATCGTGCTCAACCCGATCATCCTGGGCGGCAAGGACGGCACCGGCGCGTCGCTCGCCTCGCCGGCGACCATCGCCGCCACGACCGCCCTGGTCGCGGGCGTCCTGACCATCCTCATGGGGACCGTCGCCAACTTCCCGCTCGCGCTCGCCACGGGCCTCGGCATCAACGCCGTCGTCGCCGTCTCGATTGCCGCGCTGCCCGACATGACGTGGGCCGACGCCATGGGCATCGTGGTGATGGAGGGCGTGATCATCCTGATCCTGGTGCTCACCGGGTTCAGGCAGGCGGTGTTCAACGCGGTGCCGGTGTGGCTCAAGACCGCGATCTCGGTCGGCATCGGCCTGTTCATCGCGTTCATCGGGCTCGTCGACTCGGGATTCATCCGCAGCACGGGCGTCGACAGCCCGCCCGTGCAGCTCGGCCCCGCCGGATCGATCTCCACGTGGCCTCTGCTCGTGTTCGTCGTCGGGCTGGTCCTGATGGTCGTCCTCATGGCCAAGAAGGTCCGCGGCGCGATCCTCATCTCGATCGTCGTCACGACGATCGTCGCGATCGTCGTCGAGTCCATCGCCAAGGTCGGCGGAGCGTTCGGTGCGGATGGCACGCCGAACCCCGCGGGGTTCCGCCTCAATGTCCCCAAGTGGCCGACCACCATCGTCGACACCCCGGATTTCGGCCTGCTCGGCCACTTCTCGCTGTTCGGCTCGTTCCACAAGATCGGCGTCGTCGCCGTCGTCCTGCTGGTGTTCTCGCTGCTGCTCGCGGACTTCTTCGACACGATGGGCACGATGGTGGCCGTCGGCTCCGAGGCCGGCCTGCTCGACGAGAAGGGCAACCCGCCGCGCACGCAGCAGATCCTCGTCGTCGACTCGATCGCCGCCGCCGCCGGTGGCGCCGCGGGCATCTCGAGCAACACCAGCTACATCGAGTCCGCCGCGGGTGTCGGCGAGGGCGCGCGCACCGGCCTCGCGTCGGTCGTCACCGGCATCGCGTTCCTGCTCGCGACGTTCCTCGCGCCGCTCGTCAAGATCATCCCGTCGGAGGCCGCCGCTCCCGCGCTCGTCGTCGTCGGCTACCTCATGGTCACGCAGGTGTCCGGCATCGACTGGAAGAGCTACGAGATCGCCGTGCCGGCGTTCTTCACGATCGTGCTCATGCCGTTCACGTACTCGATCACCGCGGGCATCGGCGCGGGCGTCATCTTCTACGTGATCCTGCAGGTCGTCGTCGGCAAGGCGCGCAAGCTGCACCCGCTCATGTGGCTCATCGCGGCCATGTTCGTCCTGTATTTCGTCCGCGGTCCGCTATCCAACTGGTTGGGATGACTTGGACTGGTGCGTGGTGGCTGACGTGCCCGGTCCGATCGAGGGCCTTTGATCTCGACCGGACCGAGCACGTGTGTCGCCGCTGGCTACCGTGGTCAGGAGGAGGGCGATCTCAACCGATCGTCCGCGCTCGGCTCACACGCGTGTGCACAGAGTGAAGGTCGGCGTGCTACTTGCCGAGCTGGTGCCCTTGTACGCGATAACCGTTGCGTCCGCTCGAAAGCATGTGTCCTGATAGATGATCGGCCGGGAGCCGTACGGCTGAACCCAGTAGTCGGTCTCCTCGGAGAACGAGATGGTGTCCTCACCCGTGTGGGTGAAGGAACTCCCCGAACCGTAAGAGGTCGTGGCGGTCGCACGCTTGACGGAGCCGCAGGAGTACGTTCCACCGACACCCACTGCCCAAGGTAGTCCAGCCGTCATTGACAGGCTCCCGCCGCATCTGTAGTCGTACCAACGCTGCGTCATGGTGAGTTTCGTGACAGAAGTCGGGGGAAATACGGCGCTGCACCCGCTCTCGTTCCTGAACGTCGCGACCGTGATCCGAGGCTTCTCGAGTCGGCGGTTGTCGTAGACGTGCAGGGTCCCTCCTGCTCGCGTCGCGATGGTGAACTTCGCCGTCGCACTCATGGTGACCTTCGCACAGGTTCCGATTGACGAAAGGCTCACCCACTTGGTGGAGGTGACCGTTCTGCTGTACGTGGTGGCGGCGTTTGCGGAAGTCCCAACGAGCGTGGCGCCCGCAGCGAGCGCAAGCGTGGCACTCGCGACCGCGAATCGGCGTGCAATCTTCATTATTTCCCCCATCATCTCTGGATCATTCGGACACGGACCGTCCCAGGTGCCAGTTCCTTGCCGCAATGGCGGTCTCGCAATCTGAGACCGAATCGACCTGCGGTTGTCGCGGCCGGGGTGACGGACACGGACGGCCGCATCTGTAGGCTCCTGGTGACCACGGACCCCGAGGAGAACCTGTGCGCATCAGTGTCATCGGCTGCGGCTACCTGGGCGCGGTGCACGCCGCCGCGATGGCGTCGCTCGGCCACGAGGTGGTCGGGATCGACGTGGACGTCGCGAAGGTCGACGCGCTGCGCGCGGGCAAGGCGCCGTTCTACGAGCCGGGTCTGCCCGAGCTGCTGACGTCCGCAGGGGCGACCGGCCGGCTCTCGTTCAGCACCGAGATGGCGGACGCCGCGGGCGCGGACGTGCACTTCTTGTGCGTGGGCACCCCCCAGAAGCGCGGCGAGTTCCGCGCGGACCTGCAGTACGTCGAGGCGGCGTTCACCGACCTCCTGCCGCACCTGGGCGCAGGCGACCTGGTCGTCGGCAAGTCGACCGTCCCGGTCGGGACCGCGGAGGACCTGGCGGCACGGCTCGAGGGGACCGGCGCGACGCTCGTGTGGAACCCCGAGTTCCTGCGCGAGGGCTTCGCCGTCAAGGACACGCTGCACCCCGACCGGCTGGTCTACGGCCTGCCGACGACCGACGGCGTCCCGACCGACGACGGCGCCCGTGCGCAGACCCTGCTCGACGAGGTCTACGCCGCGCCGCTCGCCGAGGGCACGCCGCTCGTCGTGACCGACTACGCGACGGCCCAGCTCGTCAAGGTCGCGGCCAACTCGTTCCTCGCCACCAAGATCTCGTTCATCAACGCGATGGCGGAGCTGTGCGAGGCCACCGGCGCGGACGTCACGCAGCTCGCGGACGCGATCGGGTTCGACGACCGCATCGGCCGGCGGTTCCTCAACGCGGGCCTCGGCTTCGGCGGCGGCTGCCTGCCCAAGGACATCCGCGCGTTCATGGCCCGCGCCGGCGAGCTGGGGGTCAGCGACGCGCTCGGGTTCCTGCGCGAGGTGGACTCGGTGAACATGCGCCGACGCGTGCGCGTCGTCGACCTCGCGCGCGAGGTGTGCGACGGCTCGATCGTCGGCCGCCGCGTCGCGGTGCTCGGTGCCGCGTTCAAGCCCAACTCCGACGACGTGCGCGACTCGCCGGCGCTGTCCGTCGCCGAGCAGATGCGCCTGCAGGGCGCGCACGTGACCGTCACGGACCCGCAGGCGGTGCCTAACGCCGCAGCGCGCTGGCCGGAGCTGCGGTTCGCGGACTCGGCGCTCGACGCAGCGCGCGACGCCGACGTGGTGCTGCTCGCGACCGAGTGGGACGACTACCGGTCGATCGACCCGGCCGCGCTGGGTGCGGTCGTCGCGCACAAGCGGATCCTCGACGGCCGCAACGTCCTGGACCCTGCGGCGTGGCGCGCGGCGGGCTGGACGTACCGAGCCCTCGGCCGCCCCTGACGCCCGGCCCCACCC
>NZ_JEOE01000040.1 GCF_000708885.1 Cellulomonas sp. HZM
GCGTGGGCGGGTAGCGTGCTCGGCGTGCTTCCCGACGAGAGCCGATCGCTGACCCACGACGACGAGCGGGTCGGGGTGCTGCCCGACGAGCGGGTCGGGGTGCTGCCCGGGGATGCGGGGCCCGAAGCCGGCGCCGTGCTGCGGGTGGTCGTCGCGGCGCTCGACGAGGACCTGGGGCCCGAGCCCGGGCGGGACGTGACGACGCAGGCGACGATCGACCCCGCCGCGCAGGGCACGGCCGACCTGGTCGCACGCGCGGACGGCGTAGTCGCGGGCCTGGTCGTCGTCCCGGTGGTGCTCGACGAGGTCGCGCGGCGGCTCGGGCTGGCGCGCGCGCTCGTCGAGGTCGTCGTGCCCGACGGCACGCGCGTGGTCCGCGGCGACGTGCTGGCGCGGCTCGTCGGGCCCGTGCAGGTGCTGCTCGTCGCCGAGCGGACGCTGCTCAACCTCGCGAGCCGTGCGTCGGGCGTCGCGACCCACACGCGACGCTGGGCCGACGCGCTGGCCGGCACGGGCGCGACGGTGCTCGACACCCGCAAGACCACCCCGGGCCTGCGCGCGCTCGAGAAGTACGCGGTGCGCTGCGGGGGCGGGACCAACAAGCGCATGGGGCTGTACGACGTCGCCATGGTCAAGGACAACCACGTCGCCGCGGCGGGATCGGTGACGGCCGCGGTCCGTCGGGTGCAGGAACGGTTCCCGGACGTGGCGATCCAGGTCGAGGCGGACACCGTGGACCAGGCGCTCGAGGCGGTGGCGGCCGGTGCGACGTTCCTGCTGCTCGACAACATGGCTCCCCCGGTGCTGGTCGAGGTGGTCGCCGCGGTGCGCGCGGTCGCGCCGCACGTCGAGCTCGAGGCGACCGGCAACCTGACGCTCGACCGCGCGCGCGACGTGGCGGAGACGGGGGTCGACTTCCTCTCGGTGGGCGGCCTGACGCACTCGTCGCCGATCCTCGACCTCGCGCTCGACCTCGAGGCCTGAGCCCGACGACCCGCGGGACGAGCGGCCGGACGAGCGGCGGGACCGCCCAGGTTCGCTCGTTACGATGACCCGGTGACCGACGCCCCCTCGCAGGCCCAGGTCGAGCCCGACGCCGCCGAGCTCGACGACACCCCCGAGCAGATCCGCATCCGGCGCGAGAAGCGCGCCCGGCTGATCGCCGAGGGCGGCGAGGCGTACCCGGTCTCCGTCCCGCGCACGCACACGATCGCGCAGGTGCGCGCGGAGCACCCGGACCTCGAGCCGGGCACCGAGACGGACGACGAGGTGGGCGTCGCCGGCCGCGTCGTGTTCCTGCGCAACACGGGCAAGCTGTGCTTCGCGACGCTGCAGGACGGCGAGGGCGGTCGCCTGCAGGCGATGCTGAGTCTCGCCGAGGTGGGCGAGGAGCGCCTCGCGGCGTTCAAGGCCGACGTCGACCTCGGCGACCACCTGTTCGTGCACGGGCGCGTCATCTCGAGCCGTCGCGGCGAGCTGTCGGTGTTCGCCGACTCCTGGGCGCTCGCCGCCAAGGCCGTGCGTCCGCTGCCCAACCTGTACGAGGGCACCGAGCTGTCCGACGAGGCCCGCGTGCGTCAGCGCTACGTCGACCTCATCGTGAGCCAGCGCTCGCGGGACATGGTGCGCACACGCGCCGCGGTGCTGCGCTCGGTACGCGAGAACCTGCACCGCCGCGATTTCATCGAGGTCGAGACGCCCATGCTGCAGGTGCGTCCGGAGGGTGCCGCGGCGCGTCAGTTCGAGACGCACATGAATGCTTTCGACATCCCGCTCTTCCTGCGCATCGCGCCTGAGCTGTTCCTCAAGCGCGCCGCGGTCGGCGGTGTGGAGCGCGTGTTCGAGATCAATCGCAACTTCCGCAACGAGGGTGTCGATGCGACGCACTCGCCGGAGTTCGCGATGCTCGAGGCATATGAGGCGTACGGCGACTACGACACGATGGCGGCCCTCACGAAGGATCTCGTGCAGACCGCCGCGCAGGAGGCATTCGGCTCCACCGTCGTCACGCTCGCGGACGGTGAGCAGTACGACGTGGGGGGCGACTGGGCCGACCTTCCGATGTACGACTCGCTGAGCGATTCCCTGGGTGTCGAGATCACGCACGACACGTCGGACGCCGATCTCCTGGCGCTCCTCGAGAAGGCCGAGATCGAGCTCGCGCCCGCGCAGCGCAACCACGGCAAGATGGTCGAGGAGCTGTGGGAGCACCACGTCGGCTCGACGCTGCACGCGCCCACGTTCGTGCGCGACTTCCCCGTGGAGACCTCCCCGCTCACGCGTGACCACCGCTCCAAGCGCGGCCTCGTCGAGAAGTGGGACCTGTACGTGCGCGGCATGGAGCTGGCGACGGCCTACTCGGAGCTGGTGGACCCGGTGATCCAGCGCGAGCGGTTCGAGGCGCAGGCGCTGCTCGCGGCGCGCGGCGACGACGACGCGATGCGGATCGACGAGGACTTCCTGACGGCCATGGAGTTCGCGATGCCGCCGTCGGGCGGAATGGGCATGGGAATCGACCGGCTCCTCATCGCGCTCACCGGCCGCGGTATCCGCGACACCATCCTGTTCCCGCTCGTGAAGCCGCAGGCCTGAGCATGGGAGCGGCACTCGCGGCACTTCTGCCCTCGATCGGCGTGGGGCTCCTGTTCTGGTTCGTGATGCGTGCGGTCATCAATGCGGACCGCACGGAACGGCAGGCGCTCGCACGCATGGACGCGGCGGAACGACGGGCGGCGGAGAGCGTCGCGAAGCCGGATTCCGCCGGAAATGTTGACGCCTGATTAGTTCCGATGCGATCCTGACGGCGCCAAGAGCATTTCTTTTCTCTCAGCCCGTGGAGCACACATGGTTCAGAAGGTCCGCGTCCTGCTGGTCGACGACATCGACGGGGGCGACGCCGACGAGACCGTCACGTTCGCGCTCGACGGCGTCACGTACGAGATCGACCTGACGTCGGCGCACGCCGCCGAGCTGCGCGACTCGTTCGCGCGCTGGGTCGGGCACGGGCGCAAGGTCGGCGGCCGTTCCGCCGCGGGTCGCCCGGCAGCGCGCGGTGGCTCGCGTCGTTCGGCATCGGACGCGCACGCGATCCGCGAGTGGGCCAAGGGCCAGGGCATCTCGGTGTCGGAGCGCGGCCGCATCCCCGCCGAGGTGCGCGCCGCCTACGAGCAGGCCAACTGACGCCACGCGTACGACGAGGCCCGGCCTCCCGCCGACGAGCGGGGAGCCGGGCCTCGTCGCGTGCTCAGGGACGCCCGAGCGTGAGCGGGCGGGCGACCGCGTACCTCTCCCGCACGGACGGCACGGGGGCACCGCGGAACACCCCGGCCTCGGCCGCAGCCGTCCACGCCGGTGGTGCGTCGTCCCCGGACAGCACCCACGCCGCCTGCCGCGCGGCGCCGTCTGCGACGTACTCCCCGGCGGTCGGCACGTGCACGTCGAGCCCGAGCACGCTCGGCGCGATCTCCCGCACCGCCCGGGACTGGGCACCGCCGCCGACGAGGAACAGGCGCCGCACCTCGACGCCCTGCGCGACGAGCGCGTCGATCCCGCCGGCGAGGCCGCACAGCATGCCCTCGACGTGTGCGCGTGCGACGTGCGCGGGCGTCGCGGTGGTCAGCCGCAGCCCGTGCAGAGACCCGGTCGCGTCGGGCTCGTTCGGCGTGCGCTCGCCCTCGAGGTAGGGGACGAGCACGAGGCCGTCGGCGCCGGCGGGTGCCGACAGGGCGAGCTCGGACAGCTCGTCGTGCCCGACGCCCAGCACGCGGCCCGCGGCGTCGAGCACGCGCGAGGCGTTGAGCGTGCACGCGAGCGGGAGGAACGCGCCGGTCGCGTCCGCGAAGCCCGCCACCAGCCCGGACCCGTCGTTCGTCGGCCGCGCGCTGATCGCGCTGACCACGCCGGACGTGCCGATGGACACCGCGACGTCCCCGGGCCCCAGCCCGAGCGCGAGCGCGGCCGCCGCGTTGTCCCCGGCGCCCGGACCGAGCACGGGGGACAGCGCGCCGACGACCGAGCGCGGCCCGGCCTCGGACGGCCCGAGGACCCGCGGCACGAGCGCGTCGTGCCCGAGCGCGAGCTCGAGCAGATCGTGCCGGTACTCGCCCGTCGTGGGGGACCAGTAGCCCGTGCCCGACGCGTCGGACCGGTCGGTGACGAGCGCGTCGAGCCCGGGCGAGCCGGCGAGCCTCCAGGTCAGCCAGTCGTGGGGGAGCGCGACGGCCGCGACACGAGCGGCATCGGCCGGCTCGGCGTCCCGCAGCCACCGCAGCTTGGTGACGGTGAGCGACGCGACGGGCACGGAACCGACCGCGTCGGCCCATGCCTGCGGCCCGCCGAGCTCGTCGACCAGGTCCAGCGCCGCCTGCGCCGAGCGGGTGTCGTTCCACAGCAGCGCGTCGCGGATCACCTCGCCGTGCTCGTCGAGCACGACCATCCCGTGCTGCTGCCCGCCGACCGAGATCGCGGAGACGTCGTCGAGCCCGCCCGCGTCGTCGATCGCCCCGAGCAGCGCGTCCCACCAGTGCCGTGGGTCGACGGACGTGCCGTCGGGGTGCGGCGCGCGACCGGAGCGCACGAGCGCCCCGGTCGCGGCGTCGCGCACGACGACCTTGCACGACTGGGTGGAGGAGTCCACCCCGGCGACGAGTGCCACGGGGTCAGCGTGCGCCGAGCGCGTGCTCGAGCGCGAGCTGGTTGAGGCGCACGAACCCGAAGCCGCGCGCGGCGACCTCGTCGGGATCGACGTCCTCGTACGCCGAGGTATCGGCGAGCAGGTCGGCCAGCGTCTCGCCCTCGGCCAGCGTGGGCTGCGAGAGCTCGAGCACGCCCGACTCCTCGAGCGCGGCCTGGACCTCGGGGTCGGCGCGGAACGCGCGCGCCCGCTCGGCCAGCAGGATGTACGTCGACATGTTGGCGGCGGCCGAGTCCCAGACCCCCGTGAAGTCCTCGGTGCGCGACGGCTTGTAGTCGAAGTGGCGCGGGCCGTCGTAGCGCGGGCCGCCGCCCGAGAAGCCGTTCTCGAGCAGGTCGACCGTGGCGAACGCGGAGAACAGGTCGCCGTGGCCGAACACCAGGTCCTGGTCGTACTTGATGGACTTCTGCCCGTTGAGGTCGATGTGGAAGAGCTTGCCCGCCCACAGCGCCTGCGCGATGCCGTACGTGTAGTTGAGGCCGGCCATCTGCTCGTGGCCCACCTCGGGGTTGAGGCCGACGATGTCGCCGTGCTCGAGCTTGGCGATGAGCGCGAGCGCGTGCCCGACGGTCGGCAGCAGGATGTCGCCGCGGGGCTCGTTGGGCTTGGGCTCGATCGCGATGCGCAGGCCGTAGCCCTGCTCCTTGATGTACGCGGCGACGGTGTCGATGCCCTCGGCATAGCGGTCGTGCGCGGCGTTGAGGTCCTTCGCGGAGTCGTACTCGGCGCCCTCGCGGCCGCCCCACATGACGAACGTGTCGGCGCCCAGGGACGCGGCGAGGTCGACGTTGCGGACCACCTTGCGCAGGCCGTAGCGGCGCACGCGGCGGTCGTTCGACGTGAACGCGCCGTCCTTGAAGATCGGGTGGCTGAACGTGTTGGTCGTGACCATCTCGACCGTGATGCCGGTCTCGTCGAGCGCGCCGCGGAAGCGGTCGAGGATCTTGTCGCGCTCGGCGTCCGACGAGCCGAAGGGCACGACGTCGTCGTCGTGGAACGTCACGTGCGCGGCGCCCAGCTCGGCGAGGCGGTGCACGGACTCGACCGGGTCGAGCCACGGCCGGGACGCGGAGCCGAACTGGTCCTGCGCGTTCCAGCCCACGGTCCACAGACCGAAGGAGAACTTGTCGTCGGGGGTGGGCTTGCGAACCATCGGGAGACCTCTCATCGTCGAGACGGATTTTGTTGTGCGAATGAACTTATGCGCGGGAGCGGCTAGGGTCAACCCCCATGAGGACGACGGCGGCGCGCCAGGCGAGCCTGCGCGAGCACAACCTCGGCCTCGTGCTGGGGCACGTCGTCGACGCCGTGACCCGGGGTCGCACGCCGTCGCGCGCCGACGTCGCCGCGGCCACCGGCCTGACGCGCGCCACGGTCTCGGCGCTCGTCGACCGCCTCGTCGCCGGGGGACTGCTGGCCGAGCTCGACCCGGTCCAGACGCAGCGCGCCGGCCGCCCCGCCGTCCCGCTGACCATGCCCGCACGCACGGTCGCCGCGCTCGGCGCCGAGATCAACGTCGACTACCTCGGTGCACGCGTCGTCGACCTGTCGGGGGACGTCGTCGCCGAGCGCGTCGACGCCGGAGACTTCCGGGCGAGCGACCCGCGCGAGGTCCTCGCGCGGTGGGCGGCGCTCGCCGAGGCTGTGCTCGCGGAGGCGGGTGCGAGCGATACGGGGACGAGCGACGTGGGGACGACGAGCGGGGCGGGCCCGACGAGGATCGCCGGCGCCGCCCTCGCGCTGCCGGGCATCGTCGACCGCGGCACCGGTCCCCTGCGCACCGCCCCCAACCTGGGCTGGCGCGACGTCGACGTCCTCGCGCTGCTCGCCGACCTCTCCCCGACGCTCTCCCCGACCCTGGCCGCGCACCCGCCGCGCCTCGCCAACGAGGCCGACCTCGCGGCTCGCGCCGAGTCCGCCGCCCGCACCGCCGGCGCCGACGAGCGCCCCAGCTTCGTGTACGTCTCGGGCGAGATCGGCATCGGTGCGGCGGTCGTGGTCGACGGCCGCATCTTCGGCGGCCTGCGCGGGTGGGCGGGCGAGCTCGGCCAGACGCTCGTCGGCGACCGCCGGCTCGAGGAGGTCGCCGGCCAGGACGCGATGCTGCGCGCGGCGGGGCTCGAACCGAGCGGCGGGATGGCGGCGCTCGGGACCGCGGCCCGTGCGGGCGACGAGCGCGCGGCCGCCGCCGTGTGCGACGCCGGGACGCTGCTCGGCACCGCCCTCGCCAACACGGTCAACCTCGTCGACGTCTCGCACGTGGTGCTCGGCGGCGCGTTCGCGGCCGTCGCGGACCTCGTCGCCGCGCCCGTGCTCGCGGCGCTCGAGCGGCACGTGCTCGCCGCACCGTGGGCGCCACCGAGCGTCGACGCCGCGGTCGCGGGCGAGCTGCCCGCCATGACCGGCGCGGCGCTCGCGGTGCTCGCCGACGTCGTCGCGGACCCGGCGGCGTGGCTCGCCGACGACGCCCCTAGGGTGTCCGGATGACCTCGCTGTGGATCGGCACCTATCCCGTCGCCGGCGCGGGCACGCCCGTCGGGCTGGGTGAGGGCGTGTGGCGTGCCGAGCTGGCCGACGACGGCACGTGGGCCGGTGTCGAGCAGGTCGCCGTGACGCCGTCGCCGTCGTTCCTCGCCGCGCACCCCGGCGGGCGCGTGCTCTACGCCGCCAACGAGCAGACGGACGGCACGGTCACCGCGCTCGTCGTCGACGGCGACCGCGTGTCGCCGACCGCGACGACCCCCTCCGGCGGCGCCGACCCCTGCCACCTCCTGCTGACGCCGGACGCAGGCACGCTCCTGGTCGCCAACTACTCGTCGGGCACGCTCGGCGCGATCCCGCTCGCCGCGGACGGAAGCTTCGCGGGTCCGGTCGTCGTGCACGGGCACACCGGACACGGCCCGCGCGAGGACCGCCAGGAGGGCCCGCACGCGCACTTCGTCGCGCTCGAGCCGGACGGCGAGCACGTCGTCGTGGTCGACCTCGGCACCGACGAGCTGCGCCGCTACGCGCTCACCGCCGACGGCGTCCTCGAGGCGGGCATCGCGGCGTCGTTCGACCCCGGCACCGGCCCCCGCCACCTCGCGTTCGCGCCCGACGGGCGACACGCGTACGTCGCGGGCGAGCTCGACTCGACGCTCCGCGTGCTCGCGTGGCCGAGCGGCGAGGTCGTCCAGACGCTGCCGCTGCCCGAGGGGCTCGCGGCGCACGTGCTGCTCGACGGCGACGAGGTCGTCGTCGCGGTGCGCGGCCCCGGCGTGCTGCTGCGGTTCGCGGTGGCCGACGACGGGCTCCTCGCCCCGCTGCGCACGGACGACCTGCCCGGGACGTGGCCGCGGCACCACGGGGTGGTCGGTGGCCGCCTCGTCGTCGCCGAGCAGGTGGCCGGCAGCCTCGAGGTGCTGGACCGCGAGGGCACCGTCGTCGACCGTGTCGACGTCCCCGCGGCGGCGTGCGTGGTCCCGGTCGCGGGCCGGTCGACGACGGCTCGACGTGAGCTCGCCGTCGCCGACGGGCAGTAGTCCAGCGGCGGCCGGCGGCGACGTCGGCGGAATGCCGGCCGCTCCGTGCGCGACTCGTGAAACGCGAGGTCGTGGTCGTGCACGTGTCCGGCCGGCGAGACGCAGGGGCTGAGCTCTTGTGCGGAGGCTTGGGGGCTGGTCAGGTGCTCGCACTCGGGGAGGGGGATCAGACCATGACGCCACCCAAGCGTCACCGAAACTTGGTGCGCGGCGTCCTGGTGACCGCCGCGGTGGCATTCTTGACTGGATGCACAGGGAATGCCGACGCGCCGCCGCGGTCGACTGCCTCAACCGCTCTGAGCGCCGCGTACCCGTCCACTGACGGCGGCTCGAGCTTCGGCAAGAAGGACGACGGTAGCCGGTATTACGAGACGGTGCTCCGCGGGTCTGGCGGCCACCTCACCGTCACGGACGTCGAATGGCTCGGCGATGATGCTCATCACCCGGCCGTGGTCCACCTTGCGCGAACTTCGTCCGCCGATCCTTACGCGGTGGTCGGCGCGAAGCCCGAAGTGCCATTCGACACCAAGCGGGGGCGCACGGCTGCCCTGACCCTGGTCTTCGCGTCGGACGCGATGGTCCCTGCCGGGAGAGTCGTCGTCAGCTATTCAACGTCTGCCGGCACCGGGGAACTCACCCTCGAGCCGAAATGGAGCTGAGCATCGGAACTGAGCGCGCGACACCTCCGCGCGGGCTGCCGCCATCCAGACCTCCGATCTGGCGGTCTGGACTGATTGCCTTCCTGACATACCTGACGCCCCGGGCGGTCCCGAGGAGGCGCGCCCGTTGGCGCAGCGTCGTTCTGTCGGAGTCGACCGCGTTCGGTCTCCTTGGCGGCGTGTCCTATTCGTCGCTGGTCGGCCGACGACGGCCCAACGCGAACGCACCGCCTCCCACGAGCAGCAGACCCGGGATGACGAGGGCGACAGCAGACCAGTTGACTCGCCGAGTCGAGTGCTTGGTGCTCGCGCCGGCAACCGGAGCGATCGCCCCGATAGCGTCCGAGGGCAGGTCTGAAGGCTGCTTCGCCAGTTCGGAACGATGCTGCGCGTTCTTGGCCGCGCGAAAATCGCTCGCGGTCACGGTTCCGTCTCCGATGAGCGCCTGGGCCGCCGGGGTGAGCGCGGTGAGCTGCGTGCCCTCGCCGTTCATCGCGTAAAGCTCTTCGCCCCACAACGAGGTACCGACGACTTGCTCTCCGTCCGGAAGCTTGGCCAGTTCCTCGACCTCGCTCGGCAACCAGCCATCTAGCTGGACAAACGCCCCGTCGCCGTCGACCTGGAGCGCGGACACGGCACGCCCCGAGATGTATTCGACGGCGATCCATCGCTCGCCCCGGGCAGCATCGAAGTCCTCAGCGACCAACTGGCTCGACGTGGCGTCGGTGGGCACCCAGGTGAAGATCCGATGAGGCGGGCCGAACCGCGTGGCGCTCGTCTCGAGTTTCGTACGGTCGACCTTCCCGGACGCAGGAGATGTTGCGTTGAGTGCCACCGCCTGGGAGAACGCGCTACCTCCCGGGGCTATCGAGTCGGATACGGCGGGGGGAGGCGTCGAACCGTCCGCGGCGGCCGCGTACGTGGTGACGGCGATGAGAGCAACAGATGCGGCGAGAGCGACCAATGCGGTCCGAACGGTGTCCATGGCCTACGCATTCTCAACTGTAGAGGTAGGAGTTCGGTGTGTATGAACTAGTTCCGAGTCCCGCTGTGCCGGCAGAATACTGGCTGTAGGTGATCCAACTTCCGGAAACGGCCCCGTCGCGAATAGATGTGATATAGACCTTGTCTGGCGATTCGGCACTCCCGATAAGCGGCGCGATGTGTCCGATCGCCCCCCGCCGACCCAGGTAACCAGGTTCAGCACGCCGCCGCCGGCTAGGGTTCGGCTCCGCACAGTGGAAAACGAGACGGTTCCATTGTGGGGACCCGAGGTCGCGACGCTGCTCGTACTGATCGCACGCTTCATCTCGACCATGGTGCCCCCGATGTCGTCGCAGGCGCTAGAGTTGCGCCCATACTTGACAAGCGTGCATTCGCTCGCAGATGACCCGAGAGATTTCTGGACGATCATCTTTGCGCCGGCGGCCCAGCACCAGTTGCCTTCTTGCTGACTGTACTGCTTCCAAGCGCCCCACGACACGGTGACGAGCGAGCTCGAAGCATGAGCGACGCCTTGGCCGACTAAGGTCGACCCTGTGACCATCGCAAATGCGAGCGCCAGGATTTGGATTCGGCTCTTTGGACTCCGTGGAGCGCGGGCCATATCCGTACCGCCTTCCGCGAGGTCTAGATTGCGCCGCACCGTACCGACTCCCTGTAGGCATGTCGAGAGTTGGGCGATCCGCGAGGTTGCGAGCTGTCGGCGCGGTCCGAGAATGAACAGCCGCCGGGCGGGGACGACAACGTGCATCGAGTGCGGCGCGCGGGCGACAATGGCTCGAGCACCCCGAGCCCGTCAGGAGCCCACGTGACCCACGCACCGCGCGTCGCCATGCTCTCGGTGCACACGTCCCCGCTGGACCAGCCCGGCACGGGCGACGCGGGCGGCATGAACGTCTACGTCCTGGAGCTCTCGCGCGCGCTCGCGGCGCGGGGGGCTCGGGTCGAGGTGTTCACGCGCGCCACGTCGTCGGACCTGCCCGAGACCGTGGTGCTGCCGGGCACGAGCGCGGACGGCAGCGAGATGACCCGCGACGAGTCGCGAGAGGTGCTGCTGGCCGACGAGGCCCCCGCGGGCGTGGTCCCGCCGATCCTGGTGCACCACGTGCCCGCCGGACCGTTCGAGCGGCTCGACAAGAACGACCTGCCCGGCGTGCTGTGCGGCATGGCCGCGGGCGTGCTGCGGTCCGAGGCCGCGCGCCGGCCGGGCTGGTACGACGTCGTGCACTCGCACTACTGGCTGTCCGGCCAGGTCGGTCGCATCGCGGCGGACCGGTGGGAGGTGCCGCTCGTGCACACGGCCCACACGCTCGCGCGCGTGAAGAACGCCGCGCTCGCGCCCGGGGACGACGCCGAGCCCGCCGCGCGCGTGCTGGGCGAGGAGCAGGTGGTGTCCGAGGCGGACGCGCTGGTCGCGTCGACGCCGGCCGAGGCGCGCGAGCTCGTCGAGCTGTACGGCGCCGACCCCGCGCGCGTGCACGTCGTCGAGCCGGGCGTGGACCTGCGCCGCTTCACGCCGGGGGACCGCGACGAGGCCCGACGTGAGCTGGGGCTGCCGACCGACCGCGACGTCGTGCTGTTCGCGGGTCGGGTACAGGCGCTCAAGGCCCCCGACGTGCTGGTGCGCGCGCTCGGCGTGCTGCGCGCGCAGGGCCGGCCGGTGCCGCTGCTCGTCGTGCTCGGGGGACCCTCCGGGCGCTCGACCGCGGTCCGCGAGCTGCAGGCGCTCGCGAGCGTGTGCGGGGTCGCCGACGACGTCGTCGTGCGCCCTCCCGCCGCGCGCGACGAGCTCGCCACCTGGTACCGCGCCGCCGACGTCGTCGCGATGCCGTCGCGCTCGGAGTCGTTCGGGCTCGTCGCGGCCGAGGCGCAGGCGACCGGCGTGCCCGTGGTCGCCGCCGCGGTGGGCGGGCTGCGGTCCATCGTCGACGACGGGGTCTCCGGCCTGCTCGTCGCGGGCCACGACCCGCAGCGCTGGGCCGACGTCCTCGCCGACCTGCTCGCGGACCCCGAGCGGCTCGCGCGGTACGCCGCAGCGGCGCGCACCAGCTCCGAGCGGTTCGGGTGGGAGGCCGCCGCCGACCAGGTGCTCAAGGTGTACGAGGTCGCGCGCGAGGGGTGACGGCCGTCCCGACTGATGTCGTCCCAGGGACTGACGTCCCTGCGCCGGGGTGCCCGCCCTGCGGCAGGATGAACCCATGACCTACACCCTCGTGCTGCTCCGCCACGGCGAGAGCGAGTGGAACGCCAAGAACCTCTTCACCGGCTGGGTCGACGTGGCCCTGTCCGAGAAGGGCGTCGAGGAGGCCAAGCGCGGTGGCGCTCTCCTCAAGGACGCGGGCATCCTGCCCGACGTCGTGCACACCTCGGTGCTGCGCCGCGCGATCACGACGGCCAACCTGGCGCTCGACGCCGCGGACCGGCACTGGATCCCGGTCAAGCGCAGCTGGCGCCTCAACGAGCGCCACTACGGCGCGCTGCAGGGCAAGGACAAGAAGCAGACGCTCGACGAGTTCGGCGAGGAGCAGTTCATGCTCTGGCGCCGCTCGTACGACGTCCCGCCGCCCGAGATCGAGCTGGGCTCGGAGTTCTCGCAGGACGCCGACCCGCGCTACGCGGACTCGCCGCTGGTGCGCACCGAGTGCCTCAAGGACGTGCTCGAGCGCGAGCTCCCGTACTGGGAGTCGGACATCGTCCCCGACCTCAAGGCCGGGAAGGTCGTCCTCGTCGCGGCGCACGGCAACTCGATCCGCGCGCTCGAGAAGTACCTCGACGGCATCTCGGACGACGACATCGCGGGCCTGAACATCCCCACCGGCATCCCGGTCGTCTACGAGCTCGACGACGACTTCAAGCCCACCGTCCCGGGCGGCCGCTACCTCGACCCGGACGCGGCGCAGGCCGCGATCGCCGCGGTGGCCAACCAGGGCCGCTGACGCCGCCCCGCACCACGCACGACGAGAGCGCCGGCCCCCGCAGGGGACCGGCGCTCTCGTCGATACGCGCTCGGTGCGACGAGGCGGGCGGGTCGGCCGGCGAGCGGGTCAGCTCGCCGAGCGGTCGAGCTCGTCGGCGTTGGTGCCCGTCACCAGGTACACCACGCGGCGCGCGGCCGAGACGCCGTGGTCGCCGAAGCGCTCGTAGAAGCGGCTCAGCAGCGTGGTGTCCACCGTCTCCTGCGGGCTCGCGGACCACGAGCCGCCGAGCATCGCGGTGAACACGTCCTCGTGGAGCTCGTCGAGCAGGTCGTCGTCCTGCTCGATGCTCTCCGCGAGCGGCACGTCGCGGTTCTCCAGCAGCGTGGTGCATCGTCGTGCGACGCGGACCGCCGCGTCGTGCATCTCCGCGAACGTGCCGGACAGGCTCTGCGGCACCGCGTCGCGCGGGTAGCGCCCGCGTGCGATCTGCGCGATGTGCCGCGCCAGGTCGCCCATGCGCTCGAGCGTCGCGCTGATGCGCAGCGCCGTCACGACGACCCGCAGGTCGGTCGCGACGGGTGCCTGCTGCGCGAGGAGCTGCACCGAGCGCTCGTCGATGTCGCGCTCCATCGCGTCGATCGCCAGGTCGTCGACGATGACCGTCTCGGCCAGTGCGAGGTCCGCGGTGAGCAGGGCCACCCCGGCGTTCGTGATGGCGTGCTCGACCAGGCGGCTCATGGCCGCGAGGTCCTCGCCGAGCTGGGTGAGCTCGGCCTCGAAGATGTCGCGCATGTGATCCCTCTCGTGCTGCGCACACTGCAGATGCGCATGTCTGCGCCTCTGCGCACCGATGTCGGCCCAGCGTGGCACCGGCAGGTGAACGGACGTGCGCGGTCAGGTGAACGCACGGCGGCTGTTGGTCGGCACGCGCACGGCTCTGTCCCGATACGTCCGAGGTCGGGCACACTGTGCCTCGGTAGCGGTGATCGACGTCGAGAGGGCAGGCAAGTGGCGAACAACAGGGTGTCGGGCTGGGTCGGCTGGGTGTGGTTCGCGGCGTTCGCGCTCATCACGGTCGGGCTGCTCAACGTGGTGTCCGGCCTCGTGGCCGTCTTCAGCCCGGACAAGGTGATCACGTGGAGCGGCAACGGCGTCGCGCTGATCGACGTCTCGACGTGGGGATGGGTGCACCTGATCCTCGGCGCGATCATCGCGCTCGTCGGTTTCGCGCTGTTCGGCGGGTCGTCCTGGGCGCGCGGCACGGCCGTCGTCGTGGTCGTCCTCAACATCGTCGCGCAGTTCGTCTCGCTGCCCGTGACACCGTGGTGGTCCCTCGTCGTGATCGCGATCGACGTGGTCGTACTGTGGGCCCTGGTCGTGCACGGTGACGAGGCAGAACGCGCCGCCGCCCGACTCTGAACGACCCCACGCCCGAGGAGAATCCATGGCACCGAAGTTCGGACCGGTCGAGCTCATCGCGATCGGCTTCCCGCAGGACCGCATCCCCGACGACGTCAAGAGCGAGCTGCTGGCTCTCGTCGAGTCGCAGCAGGTCCGCATCGTCGATCTCGTCGTCGCACGGCGCGGTCTCGAGGGCGACGTCGAGATCATCGAGGTCGACCAGCTCGGCGACGAGCTCGAGATCACGGACGTCCAGCTCGCCGGCGGCGGCCTCACGTCCGAGGAGGACGTCGACGAGGTCGTCGGCGCGCTCGAGCCCGGCACCTCGGCGCTCGTGCTCGTCGTCGAGCACCTGTGGTCCGTCGGGCTGCAGCGCGCGATCTTCGCGGCCGGGGGCGAGCTCCTCGCCTCCGAGCGCATCCCTGCCGACGTGGTGGACGAGCTCTCGGAGCTCGCAGACGAGCTGGAGGACTGACATGCCCATGATCCGTCGGGTCGGACGACCCGGTCTCATCGGAACCGCGGCGCGGACCGCGGTCATCGCCGGCACGGCGTCGGCCACGGCGGGCGCGGTGCAGCGTCGGCAGATGGGCCGTGCCCAGGCGAGCTATGACCAGCAGCAGGCGGCTGCGGCCGAGCAGCAGCGCCAGATCGACGAGGCGGCCGCCGCAGCGGTGGCCGCGCAGGCGGCCGCCCCTGCCGTCGCGGCGGCGCCCGCCGCGCCCGCAGCGGGCGACGACCTCATGGCGAAGCTCTCGCAGCTGGCCCAGCTGCACGCCCAGGGGATCCTGGACGACGCCGAGTTCTCCGCGGCGAAGGCCAAGCTGCTCGCCTGAGCGACCTCGGCGTGACGACGGCCGTGCACCTCCCGAGCGAGGTGCACGGCCGTCGTCGTGCGTGCCACGAGCGACGAGTCATCCACGCGCCTGCGCAGCGGTGAACAAGCGGTGAACGCTCGGCGGCAGTTGGCCCCTGGGCGCGGCATCCGTGCAGGGTGCGGGTGGGCGAGCCCTACTGTGGAGCCGTGACCGCGGACGGCTGGGAGCTGATCGTCGCAGGGTGCCTCGGCATCCTCGTCGGCGCGTTCGCCGTCGCCGCGTACTGGTCGAGCCAGCGCTCGATGCACGCCGTGCCGCCCGCGCCGACGCCCGAGCTCGACGACGGGCTGGTCCGCACGCTCGCCGTCCTGCGCTCGGCCGCGGTGGTGCTCGACCCCGACGACACCGTGATCCGAGCGAGCGCCCCTGCGTACTCCCTGGGGCTGGTCCGCGACGGTCGCATCGTGCCGGCAGCCATCCGCGAGCTCGTCGAGGGCGTGCGGCGCGACGGTGTGATCCGCGACGAGGAGCTGGAGGTCCCGCGCGGTCCGCTCGGTGCGGGGATGCTGCTCGTGCAGGTGCGCGTCGCGCAGGTGACGCCGCGGCACGTCGTCGTGCTCGCGGAGGACATGACGCAGGCACGCCGGCTCGAGGCGATCCGCCGCGACTTCGTCGTGAACATCTCGCACGAGCTCAAGACGCCGGTGGGGGCGCTGACCCTCCTGGCGGAGACCGTGCAGGACGCGGCGGACGACCCGGAGGCCGTGCGCCGCTTCGCCGGCCGCATGCAGACCGAGGCGGTCCGCCTGTCGGCGCTCGTGCACGAGATCATCGAGCTGTCCCGTCTCCAGGTCGCGGGTGCGCTCGCGGCCACGACGAGCGTCGACGTCGACGCCGTGGTGCGCGAGGCCGTCGACCGCGCACGCACCACGGCGAGCGCCAAGCAGGTGCGCATCGACGTGGGCACCGGCACGGGACTGCAGGTTTTCGGCAACCACGACCTGCTCGTGACGGCCGTGCGCAACCTCGTCGACAACGCCGTGGCGTACTCGGGAGAGGCGTCGCACGTCGGCGTCGGCGTGCGCCTGCGCGACCAGATCGTCGAGATCGCGGTGGTCGACGAGGGCATCGGCATCTCGCCCAAGGACCAGGAGCGCGTCTTCGAGCGGTTCTACCGCGTCGACCCCGCGCGCTCGCGCGCGACCGGCGGCACGGGGCTCGGCCTGTCGATCGTCAAGCACGTCGCGGCGGACCACGGCGGCGACGTCACCGTGTGGTCGCAGCAGGGCCGGGGCTCGACGTTCACGCTGCGGCTCCCCGTCGCGGTCGCGGCGGTGCCGGACACGCCGCCCCTGCGCACCCCGCCATCGGGCGTCTCGGTGTTCCCGCCGGCGCCCCACCAGGACGTCCCCCCCGCGCACGAACCCGCCACCGACGCCGGCCCGTCCGGCGCGCCCGACGAAGGAGAGCACGTGCACAGGAGCGCGTCATGACGCGGATCCTCGTGGTCGAGGACGAGGAGTCCTACCGCGATCCCCTGACCTACCAGCTGCAGCGCGAGGGCTACGAGGTCGTCACCGCGGCGACCGGCACCGACGGGCTCGACCGCTTCCAGGAGGGCGGC
The DNA here is from genome assembly GCF_000708885.1 of Cellulomonas sp. HZM. GTDB lineage: Bacteria > Actinomycetota > Actinomycetes > Actinomycetales > Cellulomonadaceae > Cellulomonas. The sequence continues at coordinate 16,637 of NZ_JEOE01000040.1, forward strand.
ATCGACCTGGTGCTGCTCGACCTCATGCTGCCTGGCATGCCCGGCACCGAGGTGTGCCGCGCGATCCGCGCGACGAGCGAGGTGCCCGTCATCATGCTCACGGCGAAGGACGACGAGATCGACAAGGTCGTGGGCCTCGAGCTCGGCGCCGACGACTACGTCACGAAGCCGTACTCGTCGCGCGAGCTCGTCGCGCGCGTGCGTGCGGTGCTGCGGCGACGGGCGGCGCCGGTCCCCGTCGCGACCGCGGGCGAGCCGATCGACGACGAGGACGACGACCTGCTGGTCGCCGGCCCGATCAAGATGGACGTCGAGCGCCACGTGGTGCGCGTGCACGACGAGACGGTCGCGTTCCCGCTCAAGGAGTTCGAGCTGCTCGAGCTGCTGCTGCGCAACGCGGGGCGCGTGCTGACCCGCGGGCAGCTCATCGACCGCATCTGGGGCTCGGACTACGTGGGGGACACCAAGACGCTGGACGTCCACGTGAAGCGTGTGCGCGCCAAGATCGAGGCCGACCCCGCGAACCCGGTCCTGCTCGTCACGGTCCGCGGCCTGGGCTACAAGCTCACCCCCGAGGCCTGACCACGGCGCCAGCGCACGGCCCCGGCCCGCGCGCCGGCGCCGGCGCCGTGCGCAACCAGCGGCACTTGTGACTCCTGCACCCTCGTGCGACTGACGATCGCCCCACGAGTGGCCACCTGTCACAAGTGCCGCTGATCGTGATGCGCCCCGGTCGTGGCACCGCCGCGCAGGCCGTCCGCCGCGCGGGCCGTCCGCCGCGCGGGCCTTCATGGACGCGTGAACAACTGTCGGCCAGCGTTCACCTGGGGTTCAACTACGTCCGCCCGGGACGTCACATCCGGTTCCTAACGTCGGCCACGCCGCGCACCGATCGGGTGCGCACGACGACAGGACGGATCACAGTGAAGCTCTCCCTTCCCAGCCGCGTCGGCGCGGTCGCCCTCGCAGGTGTGCTCGCCTTCTCGCTCACGGCCTGCGGATCGGACGACCCGACCGGCGACTCCGGTGCGACGAGCGGCTCGACCTCGGGCGGCAGCGCCCTCAAGGGCGAGCTCAACGGCGTCGGCTCCTCCGCGCAGGAGAAGGCCATGGACGCGTGGCGCGCCGGCTTCCAGCAGGCCAACCCCGACGTCACCGTCAACTACGACCCGCAGGGTTCCGGCGCGGGCCGGACCCAGTTCATCCAGGGTGCGGCCGACTGGGCCGGCTCCGACTCCGCGATGAAGCCCGAGGAGCTCGAGCAGGCGAAGGCCGCGTGCGGCTCGGACGCCATCGACGTCCCGGTCTACGTCAGCCCCATCGCCGTGGTGTTCAACCTCGACGGCGTGACCTCGCTCAACCTCTCGTCGGACACGATCGCGAAGATCTTCGCGGGCAAGATCACGAAGTGGGACGACGAGGCCATCAAGGCCGACAACCCCGACGCAAAGCTGCCGTCCACGGCGATCACCCCCGTGCACCGCGCGGACGGCTCGGGCACGACGAAGAACTTCACCGACTACCTCAACAAGACGGCGTCCGACGTCTGGACGAACGAGGCGGCCGACGACTGGCCGCTGCAGGGCGGTGAGTCGGGTACCGGCACGTCGGGTCTGATCCAGGCGGTCCAGGGCGGCAAGGGCACGATCGGCTACGCCGACGAGTCCGCCGCGGGCACGCTCGGCAAGGTGTCGATCAAGGTCGGCGACGCGTTCGTCGCGCCGACGGCCGAGGCGGCAGCGATCGCGCTCGACAAGTCGCCCCGCGACACCACGCGCGGTGCGAACGACATCGTCGTGAACGTGGACCGCACGACGACCGAGGCCGGCGCCTACCCGCTGATCCTCGTCTCGTACGGCATCGCGTGCTCGACCTACAAGGACGCCGCGAAGGCCGACCTGGTCAAGGGCCTGCTCGGCTACATCGTGAGCTCCGAGGGTCAGCAGGCCGCGAAGGCCGCTGCCGGTTCGGCCCCGCTGCCGGACGCGCTCGCCGCCGACGCCAAGACCGCGGTCGAGTCCATCAAGGGCGCCTGACCGCACCAGCTGCCGGTGGCCGGCCCGTCCCGGGGGGGACCCGGGCCGGCCACCGGCGAACGTCCCCCCCACACCTGACCGACGCAGGAGCATCGTGTCCACCACCCAGACCCCGCCGGTGAGCATCGCCGGCGGACCCGAGCCGCAGGGCCCGGGTCGCGCGCTACGGCGCAGCCGGGCGCGTGCCGCGGACCGCGGCGCGAGCCGCGCGTTCCGCTGGCTCGCGACCGGCGCCGGCGCCCTCATCCTCGTCACGCTCGCCGCCGTCGCGGTGTTCCTCGTCATCAAGGCGTGGCCGGCCCTGTCGACGCCGTCGTCGGAGCTCGTGAAGCAGGTCAACCTGCTCCGTGGCTCGAGCTCGCTGCTCGACTACGTCGGCCCGATGATCTTCGGCACGATCCTCGCCGCTGCCCTCGCGCTGCTCATGGCGGTGCCGGTCGCGATCGGGATCGCCTTGTTCATCTCGCACTACGCGCCGCGTCGCCTGGCGAGCGGGCTCGGGTACGTGATCGACCTGCTCGCCGCGGTCCCGTCGGTCGTCTACGGCCTGTGGGGAGCGCTCGTGCTCGCGCCGCTCGTGCAGCCCGTGTGGGCGTGGCTGGGCACGCACGTCGGCTGGTTCCCGCTCTTCGCGGGCACGGTGTCGCCGACAGCTCGCGTGCTGCTGACCGTGGGCATCGTGCTCGCGGTCATGATCCTGCCGATCATCACCGCCGTGAGCCGCGAGGTGTTCCTCCAGACCCCGCGGCTGCACGAGGAGGCGGCGCTCGCGCTCGGCGCGACGCGTTGGGAGATGATCCGCACCGCGGTCCTGCCGTTCGGCCGCTCGGGCGTCATCTCGGCCGCGATGCTCGGTCTGGGCCGCGCGCTCGGCGAGACGATGGCCGTGCTGATGATCCTGTCGCCCGGGTTCCTGTACTCGTTCCGCATCCTCGAGGCCGGTCAGCAGCAGACGATCGCGGCCAACATCGCCGCGCAGTTCCCCGAGGCGACCCCCATGGGCGTCTCCACGCTCATCGCGACGGGCCTCGCGCTGTTCCTCATCACGCTCGTCGTGAACATGGGTGCGCGCTGGATCGTGTCCCGCCGCAAGGACTTCTCGGGAGCCAACTGATGACCGCCACGACCCCCGAGCTCTCCGGCAACCCGGAGCTGCGCGCCCTGCTCAAGCAGGTCGACCCGCGCCGCCACCGTCGCGACAAGGTGATGCGCGCGCTGATCGTCGGCGCGTTCGTGCTCGCGTGCCTCCCGCTGCTGTCGGTCGCGTGGACCGTCGTGAAGAACGGCGCCGAGCGCTTCAACGTGTACTTCCTGACGCACTCGATGCGCGGCGTCTTCGGCGGGATGGACGCCGGCGGCGTCTACCACGCGATCGTCGGCACCGTCGAGATCACGCTGTTCGCGGCGCTCATCTCGGTGCCGATCGGCCTGCTGACCGCGATCTACCTCGTCGAGTACGGGCGCGGGCACCTGGCGCGCGCGGTGACGTTCTTCGTCGACGTCATGACGGGTATCCCGTCGATCGTCGCGGGCCTCTTCGCGTACGCGCTGTTCGCGGTGTTCCTGGGCCCGGGCGTGCGGATGGGCGCGGTCGGCTCGGTGGCGCTCTCGGTGCTGATGATCCCGGTGGTGGTCCGCTCGAGCGAGGAGATGCTGCGGCTCGTCCCGAACGAGCTGCGCGAGGCCGCGCTCGCGCTGGGCGTCCCGCGCTGGCTCGTCGTCATCAAGGTGGTGCTCCGCACCGCGGTGGCGGGCATCGTCACGGGCGTCATGATCGCGATCTCCCGCGTCATCGGCGAGACGGCTCCGCTGCTCATCACGGTCGGCGTCATCGACTCGATCAACTTCAACCTGTTCGACGGTCGCATGATGACGCTGCCGGTGTACGTGTACCGCCAGTTCCAGAACGGCCTGGTGCCGTGCTCGCCGGGCGCGACGGACTGCATCGCGACCATCAACTACGACCGTGCCTGGGCCGGCGCGCTGACGCTCATCCTCATCGTCATGCTGCTCAACCTCGTCGCCCGCCTCGTCACCCGCTTCTTCGCTCCCAAGAACCTCCGCTAAAGGACCCCCCCATGGCACAGCGCATCGACGTCAAGGACCTCAACATCTACTACGGCGACTTCCGGGCCGTCGCGGACGTGCAGATGACCGTCGAGCCCCGCTCGGTGACGGCGTTCATCGGCCCGTCGGGCTGCGGCAAGTCGACCTTCCTGCGCACGCTCAACCGCATGCACGAGGTGGTGCCCGGCGCGCGCGTCGAGGGCACGGTCGCGATGGACGGCGTGGACCTGTACGGCCAGGACGTGGACCCGGTCGCGGTCCGACGTCAGGTCGGCATGGTGTTCCAGCGCCCCAACCCGTTCCCGACGATGTCGATCGCGGAGAACGTGCTGGCGGGCGTGCGGCTCAACAACCGCAAGATCAGCAAGGGCGACGCGCAGGACCTGGTGGAGCAGTCGCTGCGCGGGGCCAACCTCTGGAACGAGGTGAAGGACCGCCTCGCGCGTCCGGGCTCGGGCCTCTCGGGCGGGCAGCAGCAGCGCCTGTGCATCGCGCGCGCCATCGCGGTGCGCCCGCAGGTGCTGCTCATGGACGAGCCCTGCTCGGCCCTGGACCCGATCTCGACGCTCGCGATCGAGGACCTCGTCGCGGAGCTGAAGTCCGAGTACACGATCGTGATCGTCACGCACAACATGCAGCAGGCGGCGCGCGTCTCGGACCGCACGGCGTTCTTCAACCTCGCGGGCACGGGTCAGCCGGGCAAGCTCGTCGAGATCGACGACACCGCGACGATCTTCTCGGCGCCGCGCGAGCAGGCCACGGAGGACTACATCTCGGGCCGGTTCGGCTGAGCCGGCGGGTCGTCCGTCGGGTCATGCGGACAGCGCGGACGACGAAGGCCGCCGCCCCGGTGCTCGGGGCCGGCGGCCTTCGTCGTACGTGGAGCCCGTCGTGCTGCGTCAGGCGGTCGGTGCCGTCGAGTACTCGGGGAGCGTGCCGTCGAGCACGGGGACGGACAGCGTCTGGCTGCCGGCGCGCGTGCTGGTGAGCGTCGCCGGCAGGACGGCGCCGGGCGCGACGGACACCGACGAGATGGTCACGGCGGCGGTGGTGTCCTCGGCGGCGCCGTTGTCGTCGGTCCCGTTCGCGTCGCCGTTGATGAGCACGGTCTCGCCCGCGGGGACGTCGACCTTGGCGGTCTCGGTGCCGAACGTGAACGTGATCGACTCGGGCTCGTCGCCGTCGTTGGTCAGCGCTCCGTGGAGCTGACCGGGCGCGCCCTTCGCCTCGGACACGACGAGCAGGTTCGACGCGCGCACGTCGCCGAGCGTGGCGCGCACGCCGTCGGACGCCGAGTACTCGTTCTCGGTGGTGATCTCGTTGGTGGCCGAGCACGCCGTGAGCGTGAGCGCTGCGACGCACAGCCCGGACGCGAGCAGGACGCGGGACAGACGGTGGCGGGGCGAGGTCACGAGGGACTCCTGGCGTTCGGGGCGGGGCGTGCTGTCTCGTCGGCCGCCGGACCTCCGCGGGGACGTGCGGGCCTGACCGGTGGCGCTGGCGCCAGCCTAGCCGCAGGCGACGCCCGCGGTGCGCGTCGGACGGTCGTCGGCCGCGTGGTGCGGGTCACCCGCCGCCGGCGGGACGCGGCGTGATCGCGTGCCCCCTGACCAGCGTGTACGACGCCCTCCGGCCGGAAAGGGGTGATATGTGGCGTGGTAGGCTAGGCCACCGCGAAAGGGGACACCTGCAGATGACTTTCACTGTTGGGGAGACCGTTGTCTACCCGCACCACGGTGCAGCTCTCATCGAAGAGATCAAGACCAGGACCATCCGCGGAGAGGACAAGATCTACCTCAAGCTGAAGGTCGCCCAGGGCGACCTGACGATCGAGGTCCCCGCTGAGAACGTCGACCTGGTGGGCGTCCGTGACGTCGTCGGCCAGGAGGGTCTGGACAAGGTGTTCGAGGTCCTGCGGGCCCCCTACACCGAGGAGCCGACCAACTGGTCGCGCCGCTACAAGGCGAACCTCGAGAAGCTCGCGTCGGGCGACGTCATCAAGGTGGCCGAGGTCGTGCGCGACCTGTCCCGCCGCGACGCGGACCGCGGCCTGTCGGCCGGGGAGAAGCGGATGCTGTCGAAGGCCCGCCAGATCCTCGTCTCGGAGCTCGCGCTCGCGGAGCACACCGAGGAGGAGAAGGCCGAGGCCATCCTCGACGAGGTCCTCGCGTCCTGAGGTGCGCACCGCCGCCATCCTGACGGCCGCCGGCAGCGGCTCGCGGCTCGGCCACGAGCTCCCCAAGGCGCTGGTCCCGGTCCGCGGCGAACCGATCGTCGTGCACGCCGCCCGTGCGCTGGCCCAGGCCAGGCCGGGCGGCGTCGCCATGTCCGCGGTCGTCGTGACGGCACCGGCCGCGCACCTCGCGGAGTTCGAGCGCGTGCTCCCCGGGGTCCAGGTGGTGGCCGGTGGGGCGACGCGGCAGGCCTCGGTGGCCCGGGCGCTGGATGTGCTGGCCGACGACGTGGACGTGGTGCTGGTGCACGACGCCGCGCGGCCGTTCGTGCCCGCCGACATGGTCGAGCGGGTCGCACGGGCGGTGCTCGACGGCCACCCTGCCGTGATCCCCGGCCTGCCCGTGACGGACACGATCAAGCAGGTGGGCGACGGCGTCGGCGGCTGGCCCGTCGAGCGGACGGTGGACCGGTCGGTGCTGCGCGCGGTGCAGACGCCGCAGGGCTTCGCGCGCGACGTCCTCGTGCGCGCGCACGCGGCTGCAGCGGCGGACGCGGACGACGAGCAGCTGGCGGCCTCCGACGACGCCGGCCTCGTCGAGCGCCTCGGCCTGCCCGTGTGGGTGGTGCCCGGCGACGAGCGCGCCGCCAAGATCACCACCCGCCGCGACCTGCTGCTCGCCGAGCTCGACCTCGAGGAGAACCGATGACCGCCCTCCCGCGCACCGGCCTCGGGGTCGACGTGCACGCGTTCAGCGACGACCCCGCGCGCGAGCTGCACCTTGCGGGCCTGCACTGGCCCGGCGAGCGCGGCCTCGAGGGCCACTCCGACGCCGACGTCGCCGCGCACGCGGCGGCCGATGCGCTGCTGTCCGCCGCGGGGCTCGGCGACCTCGGGTCGAACTTCGGCACGTCAGAGCCGCAGTGGGCCGGTGCCGCGGGGTCCGCGCTCCTGGCCGAGGCGGCGCGGCGCGTGCGGGCCGCGGGGTTCGAGATCGGGAACGTCGCGGTGCAGGTGATCGGCAACCGCCCGCGCGTGGGTCAGCGGCGGGCCGAGGCGGAGGCGGCGCTGTCGTCGGCCGCGGGGGCGCCCGTGAGCGTCTCGGCCACGACGACCGACGGGCTCGGGCTCACGGGGCGCGGCGAGGGGGTCGCGGCGGTCGCGACCGCGCTGGTGGTCGTCGCGGGCTGAGCCGCGACGCCCCGGCGGACGCTGCCGAGCAGCACGCCCGCGACGACGAGCGCGCCCCACGCGAGCTCGGTGGCCGACGTGCTCTCGCGCAGCAGCAGCCACGAGGACCCGATCCCGACGACGGGCACGAGCATCGAGAACGGCGCGACGGTGCTCGACGGGTGGCGGCCCATGAGCCGCGTCCACACGCCGGACCCGAGGAGCGTGCCGATGAGCACCGTGTAGACGAGCCCGCCGAGCGCGAGCAGCCCGGTGCTCGTCGTGAGCCCGTGGAACGACGCGGTGATGCGAGCGGGTCCCTCGACGACGAGCGCGAGCGCCAGCATGGGCAGCGGCGGCACGACCGACATCCACAGCACCAGCCGGAACGCCTCGTCGGGCGCGGACCGCACCGCGAGCCGGTTGCCGAGGTTGCCGAGCGCCCACCCGAGCCCACGAGACCGTACTAGATCTCGTATGCCGTCTTCTGCTTGAAAAAAAAAAAACGGTAGGGAGAGTG
>NZ_JEOE01000041.1 GCF_000708885.1 Cellulomonas sp. HZM
TGCCGGGGTGCTCGACGGCGTACGGCTCGCCGGCACCGGACCGCTCACGGCCCGGATGTGGACGCGCCCTGCCATCGGCGTGATCGGGGGCGTGGGATCTGGAGCGGTATGTCGCGATGCCGCGGGTGTCCGGGCTGAAGCTGTCGCCCGACGGGAAGCGGCTCGTGACCGCCGTGCAGACTCTCGACGAGAAGCGGACCAGGTACGTCACCGCGCTGTGGGAGGTCGACCCCGCGGGCGAGCGGCAGCCCCGGAGGCTGACCCGCAGCGCGAAGGGCGAGTCGAGCGCGGCGTTCACCCCCGCGGGCGACCTGCTGTTCACCAGCGCGCGCCCCGACCCGGACGGCAAGGAGTCCGACGACCCGGTGCCCGCGCTGTGGCTGCTGCCGGTCGACGGCGCCGAGGCGCGTGTCGTCGCGGACCGGGCCGCCGGGCTCGGCGGGGTCAAGGTCGCGCGGGACGCGGGGACGCTCGTCGTCGGCTCGGACGTGCTGCCGTCCGCCACGGACGCCGAGCACGACGAGAGGCTGCGCACCGCCCGCAAGGACAAGAAGGTCGCCGCGATCCTGCACGACGGCTACCCGGTCCGGTACTGGGACCACGACCTCGGCCCCGAGCAGCCCCACCTGTTCACGGCGGACGTCCCGACGAGGGTGTCGGCAGCCGATGCGACGACGAAGGACCCGCGACTGACCCTCACCGATGCGACTCCCGACGCGCGCGGCAGCCTGGTCGAGCAGGGGTACGCCATCAGTCCCGACGGCGCGACGATCGTCGCCGGGTGGACCCGGTTCGGTGCGCGCGGGGACCAGCGCTCGCAGCTCGTCGCGATCGACGTCGCCTCCGGTGAGCGCCGGGTGCTGGTCGACGACCCGGCGCTCGACCTAGGCGGGCCGCAGATCAGCCCCGACGGCCGCTGGGTCGTGCTCCAGCGTGACACCATCTCGACCCCGCAGGTCGCGCCCGTGGCCCGGCTCGCGCTCGTGCCGCTGGCCGGCGGCGAGGTGCGCGTCGTGGCCGACGAGTGGGACCGGTGGCCGCACGGGGCGCAGTGGCTGCCGGGCAGCGACGCGATCGTCGTCGTCGCCGACGACCTGGGCCGCGCCCCCGTGTTCCGCATCGACCTGGCGCACGGCGGCGGCACGACGACCGACACCGTGACCCGCATCACGCACGACGACGCCGCCTACTCCGACCTGCAGGTGAGCCCCGACGGCACGACGGTGTACGCGATCCGCGCGTCCTACGAGCGCCCGCCCCACCCCGTCCGCATCGACCTGGCGACCGGCGAGGTGACCGCGCTGCCCACCCCGGCGCCCGCGCCGGAGCTGCCCGGGCGGCTCGAGGAGGTCGAGACCACGGTGGCCGACGGCCGCACGGTCCGCGCGTGGCTCGCGCTGCCGCACGGTGCTCCCGCCGCATCCGACGGGGCCGGCGGGGCCGACGAGGGACCTGGCACGGGCGGCAGCGCGCACGACGCGAAGCACCCCCTCCTGCTGTGGATCCACGGCGGTCCGCTCGGCTCGTGGAACGCGTGGTCGTGGCGCTGGAACCCGTGGCTGCTGGTCGAGCAGGGCTACGCGGTGCTGCTGCCCGACCCGGCGCTGTCCACGGGCTACGGCCAGGAGTTCGTGCAGGCGGGCTGGGGTGCGTGGGGCGACGCACCGTTCACGGACCTCATGGCGATCACGGACGCGGTGGTCGCGCGCGACGACGTCGACGAGACCCGCACGGCTGCGATGGGCGGCTCGTTCGGCGGGTACATGGCGAACTGGGTGGCGGGCCACACGGACCGGTTCGCGGCGATCGTCACGCACGCGAGCCTGTGGGCGCTGGACCAGTTCGGCCCCACGACGGACGCGGCGTTCTACTGGGCGCGCGAGATGACCCCCGAGATGGCGGCGGAGCACTCGCCGCACGCGTCGGTCGGGAGCATCGCGACGCCGATGCTGGTCGTGCACGGTGACAAGGACTACCGCGTGCCGGTCGGCGAGGGGCTGCGCCTCTGGTACGAGCTGCTGGCGCACTCGCAGCTGCCCGCGGACGACGAGGGCCGCACGCCCCACAGGTTCCTGTACTTCCCCGACGAGAACCACTGGGTGCTCAGCCCCCAGCACGCGATCGTCTGGTACCAGGTGGTGACGGCGTTCCTCGCGGAGCACGTGCTGGGAGACGGGACCGCGCAGTACCCCGACATCCTGGGCTGAGCGGTCGCGCGGTCCGGGGCGGCACGGCGCCCCCGGGACGGGCCGCTGCGAGGGACGCAGGGGTGACCCGATCGGGTGGCGTGCGCCGCTCGAGGTGCGGGCGTGCGCGTCCCGGGAGACGCTTCCAGCCGGATCCGGTCCGTACGCGGCCGGCCGGGAGGAGGACCTCATGGGTATCGGCGGCGGCATCTTCCTGATCGTCGTGGGCGCGATCCTGGCGTTCGCGGTCAAGGACTCCGTGAGCGGCGTCGACCTCGCGCTGATCGGCTACATCTGCATGGGCGCGGGCGTCCTGACGCTGATCATCGCGCTCGTGATGAACGCGCAGCGCACCAACACGACCCACCGCGAGGTCGTCGAGCGCCGCGACGTGCCGCCGGCCCCGCCGACGGCCTGACGGGAAAGCAGCGGGACAGCCCACGGCCGGGGTAGGCAAGCCTTACCTACATGACGTACGCTTCCTGACGAGTTGTCATCACGACTGTCGTCGTCCTTCTCGTCACCGTCGTCACCGCCCCGGGAGCGCCATGTCCACCACCGCCGTCCGAGAGGTCGCCGACGCGACCCGCACGCCGCTGTCCCTCGCGCTGCGCGAGGGCACGCGTGCGGAGCACGAGAGCGCCGAGCGCACCGGCTTCGTCGAGCAGCTCCTGGCGGGGCGGCTCGACCGTGCGGCCTACGCGGACCTCGCCGTGCAGCAGCTCGCGGTGTACACCGCACTGGAGGCCGCGGGCGCTCGTCTGCGCGAGCGCGGGGACGACCACGAGCTCGTGTTCGACGAGCTGACCCGCGTGCCGGCCATCGAGCGGGACCTGCGCTTCCTCGTCGGCGACGACTGGGCGGCCCGGGTGCGGTTCCTGCCCGCGACCCAGGCCTACGCCGAGCGGCTCGCGACGTGCGGCGACGACATCGCGCTCTACGCCGCGCACGCCTACACGCGCTACCTCGGTGACCTGTCGGGCGGCCAGATCATCGCGCGCATGATGCAGCGCCACTACGGCTTCGGCACCGACGGCCTCGAGTTCTACGCGTTCCCCGAGATCCACAAGCTCAAGCCGTTCAAGGACGTGTACCGCGAGCGCCTCGACGCGCTGCCCCTCGACGACGCCCAGCGCGCGGCCGTCGTCGAGGAGGCGCGCGTCGCGTTCCGCCTCAACCAGGCGGTGTTCGGCGAGCTCGGCGAGGTGCACGCGGTTGCGTGACGCGGCGCCCGACGAGGACACGCGCCGCGACACGCCGGGCGGACGGGTGATGTGAGCGCCCGGTTCGCCCATCTGTGTCGTGCTGTCACCCCGCGTGGACGATGATGTCCCGGTGACACGACGCGCAGCGACGACGGGCGTGCGTGCGGGCCGTCGATCCGCCGCGCACCTCGTCGGCGTGCGCGGGCTGGCCCTAGCTGCGCACCGCCTCGACCGCTGCCGCACGCTCGACGACGTCGCCCAGCAGGCCACGAGCACGGGCGTCGAGCTGCTCGACGCGTCGAGCGTCGCGTTCTGCCGCATCGAGCAGGACACCTGCCGCATCCTGCTGGTCACGCCCGTGCCCACGGACCCGCGCCGGCTGTGGCACACGCGCGCGTCGTACCGCGCAGAGGACCGGCCTGCGTTGCGCGAGCTCATCCGGGAGCGCACCAGCTGGGTCGCGCACGCGGTCGACGTCAACGGCGACCCGGTCGACGCGCAGGACCCCGAGGCGGGCGACGAGGTCGAGATCGAGACGCTGCGCGAGCTGGGCGGGGGCTCGGCGCTCGCGTGCCCGATCGTCGTCAACGGCATCGTCTGGGGCCAGGTGTACGCCGCGCGGCCGCCCGGCGCGGGGCTGTTCACGGTCGACGACGTGGCGCGGGCGGAGGTGCTCGCGGCGCTCGCAGCCGGCGCGATCGCGCGCGTCGACCTCGAGGACCAGGTGCGTCACCTCGTCGCCGACGACCCGCTGACGGGCCTCGCGAACCGGCGCGTCATCGACTCCGTCGCCGAGAGCGCCCTGGAGTCCGGCGACGAGACGTGCATCGTGATGTGCGACGTCGACGGGCTCAAGCGCGTCAACGACCTCATGGGCCACGACGCGGGCGACGACCTGCTGCGCACGGTGGGCGACGTGCTGCGCCGCATCACCGACGCGCTGCCCGGGACCACCGCGGCGCGCATCGGCGGCGACGAGTTCGCGCTCGTGACGCAGGGCCGGCGTCGCGCCGAGGTGTCCGAGGTCATCGCCTCGACCCTCGCGATGTACCCGCTGCCGCACGGCGCGGCGATCTCCTACGGCATCGCGTCGACCGCGGTGTCCGGCCCGGTGTCGGCGCGCACGCTGTTCCGCCGCGCGGACGTCGAGCAGTACCGCAACAAGCGCGCGCGAGCCCGCCGGCTGCAGGTCGCGACGCCCACCGCGGACCCCGGCGTCACGGCCGAGCGCGTGGTCGTCGTCGGCTCCGCCGCGATCGCGGCCGCGCAGTCCGGCGTGGTGCCGCGGCTGTGCGCGCTCGCGGCGGCGGTCACCGAGACGCTCGGCGGCTCGCAGTGGGCCGTTCTCATGCAGCGCGGCGACGACGCGTCGGCCGTCGCGCGCGGCGGCAGCCCCGCCGACTTCGACCGGGACCAGTCGACCCGGCGGTTCGCATACGGGCCGTGGGTCGTGGACGTGGGCGCGTCGTCGACGGCGGCGCAGGGGCCGACCGTGAGCGCGGCGCTCGAGGCGCTCGTGGCGGTCGCGGTGGTCGGCGCGGGCTGACGCCGCCTGTGCGGTGACGGCTCAGCCGTGCAGCGGCAGCGTGAGCGTCGTCGGCCCGCCGTCGACGAGCCGCACCGGCACGCCCCAGTCCTGCGCGTTGAGGTGGCACGCGGGGTACTCGATCGCGGGGTCCGCGTCGCAGCTCGCGGCGTGCGCCGTGACGTGCAGGACCCCCTCGCCGACCGCCGGGTCGAGGCGCAGCGTCCGGGTCAGCGGCACGTCGTCGCCCGCGCCCTCGAGGATCAGCCCCGGCGGGGTCGACGAGACCTGCAGCCGGGTCGAGGGGCCGTAGCGGTCGTCGTACTTCTGACCGGCTGCGGGGGTGAACACCACGTCGAGGTCGACGAGCGTGCCGAGGTCGGTGACCGGGCGCTGCGTGCGGTGGGCACCCGCGTCGACGCTGGTCACCGCACCGAGGGACACGCGCGTGATGCGGTGCGCGGCGGACTCGACGACGAGCAGCGTGCCGTCCGGGAGGACGACGAAGCCGCTGGGCTCCGCGAGCCCGTCGGCGAGCGTCGTCACCTCGTCGTCCGCGTACCGGCGCACCGCACCGTTGTACGTGTCCGCGACGACGGCCGACCCGTCGCCCAGCACCGCCACGCCCAGCGGGTGCTGGAGCCGGGCCTGCGCGGCGGGCCCGTCGCGGTGCCCGAAGTCGAACAGCCCCTCGCCGACGACGGTGTGCACGGTCCGGCCGGCCGGGTCCACCCACCGCAGCGCGGACGTCTCGGAATCGGCGAGCCAGATCCGCTCGTCGGCCCCGACCGCGAGCCCGGACGGCTGCGCGAACCACGCGTCGGCGAGCGGACCGTCGAGCAGCCCCTCGTTCATCGTCCCGGCGAGCGGCACGACGTCGTCGCCGTCGAACGTCCACAGCGTGTGGTTCCCGGCCATCGCGACGACGAACGCGCCGAGCGCGGCCGACCACACGACGTCCCACGGTGAGGACAGCTTGCGCCGCCGCGCGGGCGTCGGACCGTCGGCTGACTCGTTGTCGGCGGCGCCCACCATGTACTGCTCGCCGGTGCCCGCGACTGTCGTCACCGCGCCGTCGGCCAGCCGCACCCCGCGCAGCGCGTGGTTCACGGTGTCCGCGACGAGCACGTCGTACCCGAGGCGTTCGCGCAGCTCGTCGGGTACCAGGCACAGCCCGTTGGGCTCGTCGAACCGCGCCTCGTCGGGACCGCCGTCCACGAGCCCGCGCTCACCGGCCCCGATCCGCCGGACAAGCGTCTCCGCGTCCGGCGCGAGCTCGACGAGCGAGTGGTGCCCGGCGTCCGCGACCAGCAGGTTCCCGCCCGGCAGCGCGAGCGCCTTCGCGGGGAAGCGCAGCGTGCCGCTCGTCGGCTCCGGGGGCACGTACGGGCCGTCGCCGCGGTGCAGCGTGCCCTTCGCCTCGTGCTCCGCGACGAGGTCGCGCACCAGCACCTCGAGGTTGTGCCGGTGCCCCTCGCCGGCCATCTGCGCGACGACGTACCCCTCGGGGTCGATCACGACGAGCGTCGGCCACGCCCGCGCCGTGTACGCCGACCACGTGACCAGCTCCGGGTCGTCCAGCACGGGGTGCGCCACGCCGTACCGCTCGACGGCCGCCGCGAGGGCCACGGGGTCCGCCTCGTGCGCGAACTTCGGCGAGTGCACGCCCACGATCACGAGCACGTCCCGGTGCTGCTCCTCGAGCTCGCGCAGCTCGTCGAGCACGTGCAGGCAGTTGATGCAGCAGAAGGTCCAGAAGTCGAGGACGACGACCTTGCCGCGCAGGTCGGCCAGCGTGACGTCCCGGCCGCCCGTGTTGAGCCAGCCGCGGCCGACGAGTTCGGACGCACGGACGCGGGGCAGGCGGGCAGGGCGGGTCACCGGATCATTCTCCGACACGACGAAGGGCGCCGAGTCAGCGTGCTGCGGCCGCTACCCGCCCCCGAACAGCTCCCGCTTGTACCGGCCGAACTCGACCAGGACGCGCGTGACCTCAGTCGCAGGTTCGCATCGCTCCTGGGCCTCGAGCGCCGTGAGGTAGGCCGCCGCGGCGATCGCGTGGCACACGTCCTCGTCGGTGTGGTCCCACAACCGGTCGCGGACACGCTGCTCGACCTCGAGACGACTCGTCACGACCCAGACGCTACCCGCGCGAGGCCGCCCCGGCCCGGCGTTCACCCGCTGCGCGTCCTGAGTTCACCTGGTGCTCGGCCGGCGGTGGAACACTCCCGCGGGTGACCCAGACCGCGCCGCGCGAAGCCGTCGCCGAGCCCGGCGCCCCCGTCGCCGGCCCCGCGGGCGACATCCCCGCCGACGGCGCGGCACCCGCCCGCGGCGCACGGCTCCGGGCGCTCGACGGCCTGCGGCTCGTCGCCGCGCTCGCGGTGTGCCTCTACCACTACACCGCGCGCTCGGACATGACGAAGCACTGGGGCGCCGACCCGTCCGACCTGTTCCCGCGCATCTCGTCGGTCGCGGTGTACGGCCCGATCGGCGTGCAGCTCTTCTTCGTCATCAGCGGGTTCGTCATCTGCATGAGCGGGTGGGGGCGCACGACGAGGGCGTTCGCGGCCTCCCGCATCGCGCGCGTGTACCCGGCGTACTGGGCGGCGCTGCTGCTGCTCGTCGGCGCGATGCTGGCGTGGCCCGCGGTGTCCGGGACGCCCCGGGCCGACGACGTGCTGGTCAACCTCACGCTGCTGCAGGTGCCCGCGGGGGCGCCGCGGATCCTCGGCGTCGACTGGACGCTGTGGGTCGAGGCGTGGTTCTACGTGCTGTTCGCGGTCGCGGTGCTGCGCGGGGCGGGGGCGAGCCGTGCGCGCGTGCTGCGGTTCTGCTGGGTGTGGCTGGGCGCGGGCCTGCTGGTCACGGCGTTCGACGTGCCGGTCCTCGACGAGCTCCTGATGCCCGACCACGCGCCGTTCTTCGTCGGCGGCATGGCGCTGTACGTGGTGCACCGGTTCGGGTCCGCGCCCGAGCCGTGGGCGCTCGTCGTCGTGAGCTTCGCGCTCGGGCAGCGGCGCGTGGTGCAGGACCTGTGGCACCCCGGCACGGACATGTACATCCAGCGGTCGCCCCTGGTGATCATCGGGGTCGTCGCCGCGTGCTACCTGCTGGTCGCCGCGATCGCGCTCGGCTGGTTCGGCTGGGCGCGCTGGCGGTGGCTGACGACCGCAGGGCTTCTGACCTACCCCTTCTACCTCGTGCACGAGCACCTGGGCTGGTACGTCATCACGTGGCTGTCGGACCGCGGCGTGGACCCGCGCGTGACGCTCGTCGCGACGGTCGTCGGGATGCTGGTGCTCGCGTGGCTCGTCCACCGGCTGGTCGAGCGGCCGCTCGCGCCGCTGCTGAAGCGGGCGGTCAGCGCACGGGCGGCAGCGCCTGCAGGTGCGCCAGCACCTTCGGGTCCTGCGCCTGCATCCACGCGATGACGTCCGAGTAGGTCGCGCAGATCGTGCCGGGGTCGTCGCACACCTCGAGCATGAAGTCCTTGACCGCCGGGTTGAAGGCGTTGCCGCTCCACGCGTTGAAGTGGTTGCCGATGACGAGCGGTGCGCGGTTGCCGTGCCGCGCGACGTCGTACATGTGCTCGTAGGTGGCGAGCACCTTCGCGCGGATCTGCGGCGCTGCGGCGGGGTCGTTCTTCGCGCCGTTGAACTTGAACCAGAAGTTGTAGTCCATGGCGGTGACGTCACCCAGCGTCGGGGACGCGACGTACTGCATCGGGAGCTCCCAGACGCCGTGCACCTGCCGCGGCCACGCGATCGAGCCCGAGCCCGACGTGTCGTAGACCATGCCGTGCTCGCGCCACGCCGGCAGCACCGCGGAGAACTTGCCCTCCAGGCACGGCAGCCGGCCCCCGACGATCGACGACGCCGGGACCTGAAGGTCCGGGGCGTCCGGCAGCCCGTCGATCGTCTTCCACCGGTCGACGAAGGTGAAGAACTGCCCGAGCTCGCTGCGCCACTGCTTCGAGCTCCACTGCCCGCCGCCGGGCGCGGCCTCGTCGCAGAAGTGCCCGTTGTAGTGCGTCCCGATCTCGTCGCCCGCGGCGTACGCCTGGTTGAGGTCGCCGACGAGCCGCTCGACCTGCGCCGGGGTGCCCCCGAACCCGACCTCCGAGACCCCGCGCCGGTGACCCGGCCCCTGGTAGGCGTCTCCGTGCGCGTCGGTGAGCAGGTACGTGCCCGACAGGAAGCCCGTGAAGCGCGCGTCGACCTTGTCCGCGGCGGCCAGGAACTCCTGCCAGCGGTCGTGCCAGCCGGCGCCGTCGAACGAGAACAGCACGAACTGCGGCGGCTTCTCGCGCGGGCGCAGGGGGCGGACGTCGACGTTGGAGGCGCGGCGGTGCGCGACCTCGACCGCGCTGGGAGCGGGCGGCGAGGGGGACGACGGCGGGGACGACGAGGGGGACGACGTGCTCGTGGCTCCCGGGCCGGCGGGAGGCGCGGTCGTCGGCGCGGTGCTCGTCGGCCCGTTGCTCGTCGGCCCGTTGCTCGTCGGCGCGGTGCTCTTTGGTCCGGCGCTGCTCGTCGGGCTCGGCGGGCTCGACGAGGCGTGCGCGCCCCCGGCCGACGTCGTCCCCGCGGTGCATGCCGCGAGCGCGAGCCCGACCGCCACTGCACCCGCGGCGGTGCGCGCACGCCGTGTCGCGGTCAGCCTCATCGCCACCTCCCACCCGACTGTCGCACCGCCGCCGGGGTCGACCGTCGCGGCGCGCCGCGCGGGTCTCGCCTGCGGGGCACACGCCGGGCGAGGATGGGCGCCCGCTCGTCGTCCGGCCAGGGAGTTCTCGTGCTCGTCGCCTACTGGGTCCTCGCGGGCCTGCTCGCCGTGTTCTACGCCTACTCGGCGGTGCTCAAGCTGGTGCGCTCGCGCGAGCAGCTGCAGCCGATGATGCACTGGGTCGAGCGCGCGCCCATGCCCGCGGTACGCGCGATCGGTGCCGTGGAGGCGCTGGGCGTGCTCGGCCTGCTGCTGCCGCCGTCGACCGACGTCGCCCCGGTGCTGGCCGGGTGGGCGGCCGTGGGACTGGTGCTGCTGCAGATCGGTGCGACGACGCTGCA
Source organism: Cellulomonas sp. HZM (assembly GCF_000708885.1). GTDB lineage: Bacteria > Actinomycetota > Actinomycetes > Actinomycetales > Cellulomonadaceae > Cellulomonas. The sequence continues at coordinate 9,986 of NZ_JEOE01000041.1, forward strand.
CGTGGTGCGTGGCGAGGCGCGGCAGATCGGGCTCAACCTGGGCCTGCTCGTCGGGGCCGCCGTCGCGGCGGTCCTGGCGTTCCGCCTCTGGGGCTGACGAGGAGATTCACCCGATCGCCTGCCGGATCACCCGAATGCTTGCGATGTGTCCGGTTCCCCGTGGCTAGCTTCTGCGGTGGCCGGCGGATCACCGCCGGTCGCCCTCCACGGAAGGAACCTCGTGAGCCTCAGATCTCGCGTCGCGCTCGCCGCCGGCCTGGCCGCCGCACTCGTCGTCTCGCTGTCCGCCGGACCCGCGTCCGCGGCAACGCCGTCGGCGCCCTCGACGGTCTCCGTCAGCCGCTCGTCGGCGGGCGGCTACAACATCTCCTGGACCGGGGTGAGCGGCGCGACGGGCTACACGATCTACCGCGAGCTGCCGGTCCGTGCGGACACCGACGGGCACGGCTGGATCGTCACGGGGTTCACCTGGAGCGCCTACGCCACGGTCAGCAGCTCGACGCGCAGCCTGCGCACGAGCGACCTGCTGACGTCCGAGGTGAACTACGACTACATGTCGGGCCGGTGGGCCGTCGCGGCCAAGAACTCGTCGGGCACGGGCGCGAAGAAGATCAACACGGCGCGGTGCGCGAGCGCGTACTTCCTCTCGGCGCGCGGCTCGGGCCAGAACCCCTCGAAGCCGAGCGAGAACCCCACGAAGTACTCGAGCGGCATGGGCGATCGTGGCCTGCGCGTGTACGAGGACGCCCGCGTCCGGCTCGGCCTCAAGCGCAGCCAGATCCAGGCGAACATGGTGTCGTACCCCGCGATCGCGATCGGGTGGCGCGTGGCCGACAAGTTCAACTACGACACGTCGATGAACATCGGTGCGACGAACGTCTACAACCAGGTCAACAACATCGTGTCCCACTGCTCGTCGGCCAAGATCATCCTGTTCGGGTACTCGCAGGGCGCTCAGGCGGTCGGCAACGGCTACGCGATGCTCTCCTCGAGCGCGAAGAAGCACGTGACCCAGGTGCACCTGTTCGCCGACGCGAAGCGCAACTCCGCCGACCCGAACATCTACCACCGGCCCATCATGCAGAAGGGCCAGAACGGCATCTGGGGCGCCCGCGCGAACTTCACCGGGACCACCGACGTCCAGCAGATCATGAGCTGGTGCTGGAGCAGCGACGACATCTGCAGCAAGGACTCGGTCCCGACGACGATCCACGGCTCGGCCTACGACTGCTACGAGGACTGGGCGGCGGAGCACATCGCGGCCCGCGTCCGGAACATCAAGTGGATCCCGTCGGCGAACATCACGCACCCGTCCTGCTCCATGAAGATCTGACCCGCGCGGCTCGGTGCGCCCGGGCGAGCGCGCGGGTTCCCGGTGGGTGCGCGGGTCGGTGGTGCGACTCTCGCCGGGAACCCGCGTGCTCACCGGCGCGCGTCGGTGGGTCGTGCCACGATCACCGGGTGACGACAGGATTCGTGCTCGGCGGCGGCGGCGTGCGTGGTGCCGTGCAGGTCGGGATGCTGCAGGCGCTGCTCGGTGCGGGCATCGTGCCGGACCTCGTCGTCGGGACGTCGATCGGCGCCATCAACGGCGCCGCGCTCGCGAGCGACCCGACGCCCGCGGTCGTCGACCGGCTCGTCGAGGCATGGGCGTCGCCCGCGGCGGCCGCGATCTACGGCGACTCGTGGCCCAAGCAGCTCGCGCGGCTCGCGAAGTCGCGCACCCACCTCAACGACCCGGCGCCGCTGCGCGCGCTGCTCGTCGACATGCTGGGTGAGGACCCGCAGTTCGAGGACCTGCGGATCCCGCTCGCGGTGACGGCGGCGAGCATCGAGCGGGCGGCGGAGCGGTGGTTCGACCACGGCCCGTTGGTGCCGGCGATCCTCGCGTCGTCGTCGGTGCCGGGCGTGCTGCCGCCGACGAAGATCGGCGACGAGCACTTCGTCGACGGCGGCATGGTCAACTCCATCCCGCTCGGCGAGGCGATCCGCCGCGGCGCGACCCGTGTGTACGTGCTGCAGGTGGGACGGATCGAGGAGACGCTCGAGGCACCCGAGAAGCCGTCCGAGGTCGCGCGCGTCAGCTTCGAGATCGCGCGCCGACACCGCTTCTCGCGCGAGATGGACGCCGTCCCCGAGGGTGTGAGCGTGCACGTGCTGCCCAGCGGGGGGCCCGCCAAGGGCGACGAGAAGCTCGGCTCCTACCGCCGGATGGACGCGACGAAGGCCCGGATCGAGGCGGCGTTCACCGCGACGACCGCATACCTGGACCAGCAGTGAGGTGGCGGCTCCCGCCGCGCTGGGTGCGGCGCGTCGTGCTCGCCCCGGCGATCGTGCTCGCTGCGGTGGTCCTGGTCCCGACGACGATCCTGCTCGTGATCATCGTCGGCGGCGTGCTGTCCTGGGTGCTGCCCGGGCGGCTGCGCATCCCGCGCATCGCCTGGATGGCCAGCTTCTACGTGCTGTGGGACGCGGCGTGCCTCGTCGCGCTGCTCGGGCTGTGGATCGGCTCGTTGTTCGGCGTCTACGTCCGACGGCCGGCGTTCCAGCGCGCGCACTACACGCTCGCGCGCCGCATGCTGCAGGTGCTCTTCTGGCAGGTGCGCTGGACGCTGCGCCTCGAGATCGAAGTCGTCGACGCCGACCTCGGCGGGCGGATGCCCGGCACACCGGTCGTCGTCGCGAGCCGGCACGCCGGACCGGGCGACTCGTTCATCCTGGTGCACGCGCTGCTCAACTGGTTCGACCGCCGCCCGCGCATCGTCCTCAAGGACACGCTGCAGTGGGACCCCGCGATCGACGTGCTCCTCAACCGCCTGCCCACGCAGTTCGTCACGCCGCGCAAGGCGCGCCGACATGGTGCTCCCGGACAGTCCGACGCGGTGGGCGGCCTGGCACGGGACCTCGGTCCGCACGACGCGCTGCTCATCTTCCCGGAGGGCGGCAACGTGACTCCCGGTCGGCGTCTCGCGCGCATCGAGGCGCTGCGCGAACGGGGCCGCGACGACCTCGCCGCGCGGGCCGAGCAGATGACCAACGTCATGGCGCCGCACTCCGGTGGCCTGCTGGCCGCGCTCGACCAGGCTCCGCAGGCGGGCGTCGTGTTCGTGGCGCACACGGGCCTCGACCGCCTCGTCACGGTCCGCGACATCTGGCGCGAGCTCCCCCTCGACAAGCGGATCGTCATGAAGGGCTGGTCCGTCGCTCCCGACGAGGTCCCGCGCGACCCGGACGAGCAGGAGCAGTGGCTGTTCGACTCGTGGCTGCGCACCGACGAGTGGATCGCGGACAACGCGCCGGTCGACTCCGCGCGGTCCCAGGTGCGATCTCAGGTGCGGTCGAGCACGTAGATGCGCGGGTGGTGACCCTTGGCGAACACACGCGTCTCGCTGGTGCGGCTCCAGCCAGTCTGCGCGCGCAGCACCCGGTCCATCACCTTGATCTCGTGCGTGAGCACGAGGAGCCGGGCGCCCGGTGCGGCGAGCCTCGCCGCCGTGCCGAGAAGGTCGGTGTGCACCTGCTCGGCCGTCGCGTGCGTGCCGTGCAGGTCGCTCCACGGCGGGTCGGCGAGGAGCAGGTCGTACTCGCCCTCGGCAGCGGCGACGTCCCCCGTGACGAGCGTCGCGCGGCGGGTCAGGCCCGCGGCCTCGAGGTTGGCGCGGGCCGCCTCGGTCGCGGTCGACGACACGTCGATCGCCACGGCCTGCGCGGCGGGACCGGCGAGGAGCCGCTCGATCAGCAGCGTGCCCGACCCGGACATGAGGTTGACCACGCGCTGCTCGTCGGACCGCCCGGCGAGGCGCACCATCGCGGCGGCGATCGTCGCGTTGGCCGCGCCCGGGTAGTCCGCGACGCGCCACGGGCGCGCGGACAGCGGCCGGTTGCCGACGCGCACGAGCACGTCCCAGCCGGGGTCGGCCGTGCCGTGCGCCGGGCTCCCGTGCGCCGGGGCTCCGCGCCGCACGCGGAGCACCAGCTCACCGCGCTCGTCGTCGTGCTTGAGCCCCGTCGCGCGCGCGATCTCCTCGCCGAGCCGTGCGAACACCGCGGAGTCGCTGCCCGCGGCCTCGAACCGGAACGTCGAGGACCCCGCGACCCGTAGCGACGCGTACGCGGCCTCGACGATGCGCGCGAGGTGCTCGCCGCTCGTCAGCGAGCGCGGCCGGGGCACGTCGAAGTGCAGCACGACGAACGAGGCGACGGCGGTGGTCAGGGCGCGCACGTCCGCGAGCGGGCCCGCGTAGGTGAGGCGCAGGGCGTCGTCGCGACCGGCGACCGGCGACGAGGGGCGGCCCAGGCGCTCGCGGACCTCGTCGCGCAGGACGTCGCCGAGGCCGGCCAGGAACGTCAGCTCGAGGCTCGTGGGGCGGGGTGTGCTCGGGGAGGGGGTGGTCTGCCGTCCACCCGCACCACCGCGTCCGCCTGCACCACCGCGTCGGCGCGAGCCGTCGGCCCGGCCGCGCCGCGGCGCGCTCAGGCCGGCACCGGGGCGAGCGCCCCCACGGCCCGGAGCACGAACTGCTCCGTCTGCTCGATCGCCCGCTCGCGCTCGGGACCGTCGTCGGGGACACCGCGACCGGACAGGCACGCGTTGACGAGGGGAACCGTCACCTCGAGGTCCTGCTGGGGGAAGGCACCGGACTCGATGCCCGCCGTGAGGATGTCCCGCAGGATCACCTCGACGACGGCGACGTGCTCGCGCACGCGCTGCTGCGTCCCGCGCGAGAGCACCGAGCGCAGCTCCGGGCCGGGCGCGAGGTGGTAGACCCGCTTCAGCTGGACCTGCTGGCGCACGTAGGTGCGCAGCTGCTCGACCGGGTCGTCGATGTCGTCGAGCGAGCGCTGCAGCGTCGCGGCGTACTGCTCGGTCTCGTGCGTGATGAACCCGAGGAGGAGGGCCTCCTTGTCGGGGAAGTGGTTGTACACCGCGGTGCGGCCCACGCCGGCGGCCTGCGCGATCTCCGCGAGGGTCACGGCGTCGAAGCCCTGCTCGGCCATGAGGGTCGACAGCGCGGCGAACAGCTTCTGCCGGGTCTGCTCGCGGTGCTCGTGCAGCGACCCGCCGATGATCTTGGGCATGGTGACATTCTGGCACGCTTCGTCAGATCCTTGCTCCGGAACCGGGTGGTTCGATCCGGATCAGCGGAACTTGTGACGCGTGGGGCTGGTGAGCACTGCCGGCGGACCCGTGCGTCGACTCGTGTCACAGGTGCCGCTGATCCTGGATTCGGAGCGGGCACCGGCAGGCCCTGCCGGATCACGCGGCGCGTCCTTACACTCGAGATGGACGGCGGCGCGGGCGCGCGGTCGTCGGTGCGACGACGACGTCGACGTCGGCACCAGCCGGCAGGAGGTGTGCGTGAGCACCACCAGCGTCACGGGTGCGCTCAGCCCGATCCGGGGCGAGCCGCCGACGAGCGCGGCCCACGACGAGTTCGTCAGCACCGGCCACGCCCCGGCCCGCGGGGTGCGCCGGGTCGTCGCCGACTCCTGGCGCCGCAGCAGGCGCAGCGGCGTCGACCCCGAGCGCCCCGCCCCGCCGGTCGACGTCTCCGCGGCGGACCTGGCCGGCCTGCGCAGCGAGCACCCGTTCGCGGCGGTCCTGCCCGTCGTGCGCCGACTGCTCCTCGACGGCGACCCGGCGTGGGTCGCGGCTCTCACCGATGCGAGCGGCCGGCTCCTGTGGGTGGGGGGCGACCGTGGTGTGCGGCGCGCGGTCGAGGCCGCGGGCTTCGTCGAGGGGGCCGTGTGGCGCGAGGACTGCGCGGGCACCAACGCCCCGGGGACCGCGCTCGCCACGGGTCGCGACGTCCAGGTGATCGGCAGCGAGCACTGGGCGCGGCCCGTCCAGCCGTGGAACTGCGCGGCCGTCCCCGTGCACGACGTCCACGGCACGGTGCTGGGCGTGCTCGACGTCACGGGCGGGCCACCGGTCGCGACGAGCATGGCGATGCGGCTGGTCCGCGCGACGGCCGCGGCCGTCGAGGCGACGATCGCCGCGGGCACGGGCCGCGCCGCGCCGGCGACCCCCGCCCCGCCGGCGCCCCTGCTCCGCGTGCTCGGCAGCCAGGGTGGGACCGTCGTCGTCGACGGCACGGCCCACCGCCTGTCGCGCCGGCACGCGGAGATCCTGCTGCTCCTCGCCGAGCACCCCGCGGGCCTCGCGGCCGACGAGCTCGCCGTGCTGCTCTCCGAGCACGAGCTGTCCGCGGTCACGGTGCGTGCCGAGGTGTCCCGGCTGCGCCGCGCGGTCGGCCCGCTGCTGTCCGAGTCCCGGCCCTACCGGCTCACGCGAGCGATCCGTTCCGACGTCGACACGGTCCGCTCCGCGCTCGCGCTGGGGGACGTCGCGGAGGCGATCGGCTCCTACACCGGGCCGGTGCTGCCACGCTCGGCCGCCCCGGGGGTCGAGCGTGTGCGCGCGGCGGTCGCCGACGAGGTGCGGGCCGCCGTCCTCGCGAGCCACGACCCGCACCTGATCGTGCGGTGGGCGGCGTCCGACGAGGGTGCCGACGACTGGGACGCGTGGCGCGCGCTCGCGGCGGCGTCGGCGCCCGGGTCGGCGGGGCAGCTGCGTGCGCACGCCCAGCTGAGCCGGCTCGAGGCCGAGCTGGGCCCGCCGCGCGGTGCACCGGCCCGGCCCAGCCCGGGCCGCGGCTGACGAGATCCCGCCCACCGGCCGTCGAAGGATCGTCGGCCTGCTCGTCGGCCCAGCCGTCTGCCCAGCCGTCTGCCCAGACGTCGGCCCGGCACCCGCTGCAACGCCCCTGCAACGTGCGCGTGCCTACGGTCCGGACCAGGACGCGGCGACGATGCCGCACCCGGGCGAGCGATCGCCCGCACCCGGAACGGATGGGGCACGCCATGACCGTCTACGCAGCGCCGGGCAAGCCCGGCAGCCCGGCCACCTACCGCGAGCGCTACGACCACTGGATCGGCGGGGAGTTCGTCGCCCCGGCCGCGGGTCGCTACTTCGAGAACCCGTCGCCGGTCACGGGGCACACGTTCACCGAGGTGGCGCGCGGCGACGCGGCCGACATCGACCGTGCGCTCGACGCCGCGCACGGCGCCGCGCGGTCCTGGGGGAAGACCTCCGCGACCGAGCGGGCGGTGATCCTCAACAAGATCGCCGACCGCATCGAGGAGAACCTCGAGATGCTCGCCGTCGCCGAGACGTGGGAGAACGGCAAGCCGGTGCGCGAGACGCTCAACGCGGACCTGCCGCTCGCGATCGACCACTTCCGCTACTTCGCGGGTGCCGTGCGCGCGCAGGAGGGGTCGATCTCGGAGATCGACGAGGACACGATCGCGTACCACTTCCACGAGCCGCTGGGCGTCGTCGGGCAGATCATCCCGTGGAACTTCCCGCTGCTCATGGCGACGTGGAAGCTCGCGCCCGCGCTGGCTGCCGGGAACACCGTGGTCATCAAGCCGGCCGAGCAGACGCCCGCGTCGATCCTGTTCCTGATGGAGCTCATCGCCGACCTGCTGCCGCCGGGCGTGGTCAACGTGGTCAACGGGTTCGGCGTCGAGGCCGGCAAGCCGCTCGCGTCGTCGCCGCGGATCCGCAAGATCGCGTTCACGGGCGAGACGACGACCGGGCGCCTGATCATGCAGTACGCGTCGCAGAACATCATCCCGGTGACGCTCGAGCTGGGCGGCAAGAGCCCTAACATCTTCTTCGAGGACGTCGCCCGCGCCAAGGACGACTACTACGACAAGGCGCTCGAGGGGTTCGCGATGTTCGCGCTCAACCAGGGCGAGGTGTGCACGTGCCCGTCGCGCGCGCTCATCCAGGAGTCGATCTACGACGGGTTCCTCGCGGACGGCATCGCGCGCGTCGAGGCCATCAAGCAGGGCAACCCGCTGGACACCGACACGATGATCGGCGCGCAGGCGTCGAACGACCAGCTGCAGAAGATCCTGTCGTACATCGAGATCGGCAAGGAGGAGGGCGCCAAGGTCCTCACGGGCGGCCAGCAGGCGCACCTCGAGGGCGACCTCGCGGACGGCTACTACGTGCAGCCGACGATCTTCGAGGGCAAGAACTCGATGCGGATCTTCCAGGAGGAGATCTTCGGGCCGGTCGTCGCGGTGACGTCGTTCTCCGACTACTCGGACGCGATCCACACCGCGAACGACACGCTCTACGGGCTGGGCGCGGGTGTCTGGTCGCGCGAGCAGGCGACCGCGTACCGCGCCGGTCGCGACATCGAGGCCGGCCGCGTGTGGACGAACTGCTACCACGCGTACCCGGCCGCGGCGGCGTTCGGCGGCTACAAGGGCTCGGGCGTCGGGCGCGAGAACCACAAGATGATGCTCGACCACTACCAGCAGACGAAGAACCTGCTGGTGTCGTACTCGGGTCAGAAGCTCGGCTTCTTCTGACGGGTGCCGGCCGGGTGCCTGGTCCGGCACCCGGCCGGGGACGCGACCGGATCAGCGGCACTTGTGACGCGAGGGACACGAGTTGCCTCGCAGAGGCGCTCCGAGTGCACTCCTGTCACAAGTGCCGCTGATCGGAGATGGTTGCGCGTGCGAGCGGCGACGAGGTCCGAGCGGAGGCGCGGCCCGAGCGGCGGCCGGGGACGAGGGAGGCGGAGATGAGCGACGGCACGAGCACGCTTCCGGAGCGGGTGGCGGTGACCCCCGACGCCGCGGCGCTGCTGAGGCAGCTGCGCGCGCAGCACGGCGAGCTGATGTTCCACCAGTCCGGCGGGTGCTGCGACGGGTCGTCGCCCATGTGCTACCCGGCGGGGGAGTTCCTCACCGGGGACGTCGATGAGCACCTGGGTGACCTCGACATCGGCGACGGCGGAGTCGTCCCCGTGTGGATGACGCGCGCGCAGTACGAGTACTGGAAGCACACGCACCTCACGATCGACGTGGTGCCTGGCCGCGGCGCCGGGTTCTCCCTCGAGGCGCCCGAGGGGGTGCGGTTCCTCATCCGCTCCCGACTCCTCACCGACGACGAGTACGCCGAGCTCCACACCGCGGGGGTCCTGTAGCGCCGACGCGGGTACCGTGCGGTCATGACGAGCGACGCGCCGCAGATCGAGCCCGACGACAAGGACTGGACCTGGGTGCTGCGCGAGCGCTGCCCCGAGCGCGGGTTCGCAGCCGCCGACGTCGACCCGCGTGAGATCGGCCCGACGGTGCGCGACCTGGTGCCCCGCTGGGTGTCCGCGCTGCACCGCGAGGACGCGCGCGTGCGGCCCGCGCCGACGACGTGGTCCACGCTCGAGTACGGCGCGCACGTGCGCGACGTCTTCGGGGTGTTCGACGAGCGGCTCGCGCTCATGCTCGACCACGACGACCCGCCGTTCGCCAACTGGGACCAGGACGCGACCGCGCTCGCGGAGCGCTACGACCTGCAGGACCCGGTGGTCGTCGCCGAGCAGCTCGCGGACGCGGGAGAGGGGATCGCGGACCGGTTCGACGCGGTGCCCGACGACGCGTGGGAGCGCACGGGGAAGCGCTCGAACGGGTCGGAGTTCACGGTCCGCACGCTCGGGCAGTACTTCCTGCACGACGTGGTGCACCACCTGCACGACGTCGGCGCGTAGCCCGCGCGCACAGTTGTCCACAGGGTTACCCACACCTCTGGGTAACTGAGCGCGTCACCCTGTGGACAGCGCTGTTGGCACACGGTGGACGGTTCGCCACACGCTGGAAACATCCCGGCAGCAATGCGTGGCTAGCGTCCGGACATGGCACAGGACCTGGCAGCCCACGCATCCGGTGTGTTCGGTCTCCCCGCGGAGCTCGACGGCATGCACGTGCTCGCGCTGCCGCCCGGCGCGGACGTCGTGGCGCTCGCTCGCGCCTGGTTCGGGGACGCGCGCTGGGAGCGGGAGCCGGTCGCCGCGGTGCGGGTCGCGCGCCCGATGACCGGGGCTCGATTCCGCGGCATCGCCGTGCAGGAGGAGCAGCCGGGTGTGCAGGGGCTCCTGCGGCTCGACGAGGAGGCGGCGCTCGTCGGCCCCGTCCCGCTGCCGGCGACGCACGAGCACGGCCCTCGCGACCTGTACGGCCTCGAGCACGTGGGGCAGGCGGCGCTGGACCGCGCGGCCGGCTGGATGACCGCGACGGCACGGCACGTGGGCGGGCTCGTGCTCCCCGCGGACCGCGTGCGCGCGATCGCGCCGGACCCGGAGGCGCGCATCGACCTCACGCTGTGGACCGCGATCCCGATGACGACGGCCGACGTCGTCCCGCTCGTCCGGCCCGCGCTCAGCGGCGCCCGCCTGAGCCCGGTCGACGTCCCCGCGCCCCCGGGCGGGGCCCCGCAGCCCTTCACGATCACGGCCGCCTACGAGTACGACGGCGCGGTCCGGCTGCGGATGCACCGACCTCGCGCGACGCCCGTCGCGCTGCAGGCCGTGGACTGGCGCGAGCACGGGCCGTGGGCGTACGAGGTGAGCTGGCAGCCCCTCGAACCGGGCGAGCTCACCACGGAGACCCCGTCGCCGCTGCACGTCATCGCACGTCAGCGCGTGGCGCCGTCGATCGCGCGCGTGACCAGCGCGTTGTGGCGCGCGTGCGGCGGGACGGTGCTGGACGGCGGCGGGTTCGTGGTCACTCCCGACGAGCTGCGCGACCGGGCGTCGCGGCGCTGACCCGTCCGCTCCGCCCGCACGCCGCCGCACTCACGCGGGGCACATCGCTCGGATCGCGTCACTCGAACCGCGGCGACCCCGTCGGCACCAGGTCCACCTGCACCGACAGCCGCGAACCCGACCCCTCGGTGAAGATCACGCCCCGCAACGGCGGCACGTCGTGGTAGTCGCGCCCCCAGCCGAGCACCACGTACCGGTCGTCGACCAGCTGGTCGTTCGTCGGGTCCACGTCCACCCACCCCGCACCGGGCAGCCACACCGACACCCACGCGTGCGACGCGTCCGCGCCCCGCAGCTTCTCCCGCCCCGCGGGCGGCCGCGTCTCGATGTACCCCGACACGTACCGCGCGGGCAGCCCGTGGGCGCGCAGCGCGGCGATCATCAGGTGCGCGAAGTCCTGGCACACGCCCGCCCGCTGGGCGAGCAGCTGCGCCTGCGTGGTGTGCACCGTGGTCGAGCCGGAGCGGTAGTCGAGCTCGGTGCGGATGCGGTGGGCGAGGTCGACGACGAGCTCGGCCAGCTCGCGGCCCGGCGTGAACGACGGCGCAGCCCACGCACGCACCTCGTCGCCCGTGCTGACGTGCGTCGAGGGCAGCACCATCTCCCGCAGCGCGACGAGCACGTCGGACGAGACCGCCGCGGCGGCGTCCCCCGTCTCGACCGACCGAGCGGTGTCCTCCCACGTCACGGCCGGCAGCGCCTCGGGGACGGTGCGGGTCACCTCGATCGTCGACCGCGACGTCACGACCAGCTCGGTGTGCGGGCTGGTCACGCCGAAGTACGTGGTGCGGTTGCCGAAGTAGTCGACGTGCGACGACGAGTCGGCCGGTGCGGGCTCGACGAGCACCGAGGAGTCCAGCACCGCCTGCCCCGGGAGGTCGCGGGGCGTCATCGTCGTGCGGCCGTAGGAGTCGGTCACCGTCGCCGCGTACGTGTACGTGGTGCGGTGCACGAGGTCGTAGGTGCGGGTCACGGGCGCTCCTGCTCGTCGGCCGCGTCCCACGGGTCCTCGAGCGCGCGGCTCGGGCCGGGGCGGACGAACGCGGCGCGCTCGATCTCGTCGGCCGCCTGCCGCAGCCGCCAGCCGATCGAGTCGAGCGTCTCGTCGAGGCGCTCCCGGCGTCCCTCGCCTGCGCTCGCCGCGACCGGGTCGAGCTCCGCGAGCAGGTCGGCGACGCCTCCGAGCAGGTGCGCGGCGGCGGGGGTCGGTCCCAGGTCGTCGGCGAGCCGGTCGAGGCTGAACGCGACCGAGCGCGGGTTGGTCGGGTCCAGGAGCAGCAGGTCCAGGACCTCGGGCACGCTCGCGGTCGACGCGTAGCGGCGGCGGAACGTGATCGACGAGTCGTGCGCGAGCACCACCGAGTCGACGAGCTGGCTCTCGACGGCTGCGGCACGGCGCTCGACGAGCGTCGCCCGCAGGTGCTCGACGACGTGCTGCGCGCGCTCGACGCGGCGTCCCGCGTCGAGGAACCGCCAGCCGATGTCGCGCACGAGGCCCTCGGACGCGATGCCCGCGACCGCGAGCAGCCCCTCGAGCACCTCGTCGAGCACGGGTCGCAGCCCCGCGGTGGCGGCACCGTCCTCGTCGGCGAGGCGCAGCTCGAGGCCGTCCGCGGCGGGTCGGCGGCGTGCCCGCTCGCTGCGCAGCACGCGGTCGATGCGGGCGAGCGGGCCGAAGGTGTCGCTCGAGAGCTGGTCGCGCACCGCCGCTGCGGCCGACGACAGGCGCCGCAGCGACGCCGCGACCGACGCGGGCGTGCGCGCGTCGAGCACCAGCTCGCGCAGGCTCGCGCCGGTCCGCTCGTCGTCGGGCTCGAGGCCCGAGACCAGCACCGCGAGGGCCCGCGCGCCCGCGGTGCGTGGCCGGGCGTGGAAGTCGTCCCAGCGGTCGACGACCACGCGCAGCACCCGCGCGGCGCCCTCCGCGCGCTCCGCGTAGCGGCCCATCCACCACAGGTTCTCGGCCGTTCGGGGCGAGATGCCGCTGCCCGCGCGCCTCCCGCCGAGCACCGGCTCGGCCGCCTCGTCGGGGGCCTCCTGCGACGACAGCACCCACACGTCCTTGGCGACGGCGCCCGACGACGACGAGACCACGGGCTCGTCGGACACGCGCGCGAGCCCGCCCGCCATGACCGCGTACGACCCGCGGTGCGCGACCGCGAACGTGCGCAGCATCGCGGCGCGCGGGCCGTCGTGCGTCTCGTCGCGGTGCGACGGCTCCTGCGCGGTCCACAGCCAGGGCTCGGCGGCGATGCGGCGCGCGAGCTCGTCGCGCTGCGCCGCGTCCAGCTCCCAGCCCGCGACGAGCCCGGTGCCCGCACGGCGCTCCGAAGGCAGCAGCGCGAGGTCGCCGAGCCGCCCCAGGACGTGCTGCAACGACGACGGGTCGCCGCACCACCACGTCGGCGGGGACGGCAGCAGGAGGTCGGCGTCGAGGACGGTGCGCGCGAGCCGCGGCAGGTATGCCAGCAGCGCCGGGTTCTCCAGCACCGAGGCGCCCAGCGGGTTCACCACGCTCACGTTGCCCGCGCGCAGCGTGCGCACCAGCCCGGGGACGCCCAGCCGCGAGCCCGTGCGCAGGTCGAGCGGGTCGCACCACTGCGCGTCGACGCGGCGCAGCACCACGTCCACGGCCTCGAGCTCGCCCAGCGAGCGCATCCACAGCCGCCCGTCGCGCACCACGAGGTCCGAGCCCTCGACGAGCGGCAGGCCCAGCATCGACGCGAGGTACGCCTGGTCGAACGCCGTCTCGCTCGCCGGGCCGGCCGTGAGCAGCACGACCCGCGGCTGCTCCGCGTGCGGGGGCGCGACGTCGCGAAGCGCGGTGCGCATCGCACGGAAGAACGGGCCGAGCCGCTGGATGGACGCCTGGCGGTACACGTCGGCGAGCACCTGGGCGACGACGCGCCGACCCTCCATCGCGTACCCCGCGCCCGACGGTGCCTGCGTGCGGTCCGCGACCGCGGTCCACGCGCCGCGCCCGTCGCGCACCAGGTCGGTCGCGGTGAGGACCAGCTCCCGCCCGCCCGGCAGCCGCAGCCCGTCGACCGCGCGCAGGAACCCGCCGTGCGACACCACCGCGGTCGGCGGCAGCAGGCTGTCCGCGAGGAGCCGCCGCGCGCCGTAGACGTCGGCGAGGACGGCGTCGAGCAGCTCTGCGCGCTGCACCAGCGCCGCGTCGAGCGCCGACCACTCGGCCTCGTCGATCGTCACCGGCTCCGGGTCCAGCCGCCACGGGCCGGCGCCCTCGGGGCGGTCGGCGCCGTAGGTCACGCCGTGGTCGGCGAGCAGCCGCTCCGCCTCGTCGCGCGCGCGTGCCAGGCGAGCCCGGTCCGGTGCGTCGTCGGGGTCGGGCAGCCACGACCAGTCGGGCGCGGACACAGCGCCGCCGCCCGCGCCGCCACTCGCGCCGGTGCCCACGACCCCGCTGGCGTCGGTGCCCACCCCCGGTGAC
>NZ_JEOE01000042.1 GCF_000708885.1 Cellulomonas sp. HZM
GGTGGGGGGTGTGGGTGCGCTGGGGCGTGGCGGCGCGCATAGGCTGGCCGGCATGGGAACCGCACTCGTCACCGGCGCGAGCGCCGGGCTCGGCCTCGAGTTCGCCTGGCAGCTCGCCACCGCACGGCACGACGTCGTGCTCGTCGCGCGTGACGAGGAGCGGCTGACGCACGTCGCCGGGCAGATCGAGGCCGCAGCGGGGGTGCGGGCCGAGGTGCTCGTCGCCGACCTCACGGACCGTGCCGACCTCGAGCGCGTCGCGGACCGGTTGCGGTCCGACGAGAACCCCGTCGGGCTGCTCGTGAACAACGCAGGGCTGGGGCTGAACCAGCGGTTCGTCGGGGGAGACCTGACGCGCGAGGAGCACGCGCTCGACCTGATGGTCCGTGCCGTGATGGTGCTCTCGCACGCCGCCGTGCCGGGCATGGTGGAGCGCGGGCGGGGAGCGATCCTCAACGTCGGGTCGATCGCGGCGCTGCTCGCGTCGGGGACGTACTCGGCGCACAAGGCGTGGGTCCGCTCGTTCACCGAGGGCCTCGCGGTCGAGCTCAAGGGCACGGGCGTCACCGCGACGGTCGTGAGCCCGGGCTTCGTGCGCACCGAGTTCCACGAGCGCGGTCGCATCGACGTCAGCGCCTACCCCGACGCGGCGTGGCTCGGCGCGGAGCACGTGGTCTCGTCCGCGCTCGCGGACGTGCGACGTGGGGCCGTCATCGCGACGCCCAGCCTGCGCTACCGGGTCCTGGCCGGCGCCGCCCGCGTCGCGCCGCGGTCCGCGGTGCGCGCGGTGGGGCGTTACCGCAAGGCGCTCGAGGACCCCACGGGCTGACCGTCGGCGGTCTCGAGACCGGACCGCGACGACCACGCCCGACGACGACCACGCCCGACGACGGCCGCGCCCCGGTAGCCTGACCGGCGTGACCGAACACCTCTCCCCGACGCCCCGCGAGCAGTTGCTCGAGCTCATCAAGGACCTCGCCGTCGTGCACGGCAGGGTGACGCTGTCGTCGGGCCGCGAGGCCGACTACTACGTGGACCTGCGTCGCGTGACGCTGCACCACCGCGCGGCGCCGCTCATCGGCCACGTGCTGCTCGACCAGCTCGAGGAGGTCGGGCTGGGCACGGCCGAGGTCGACGCGGTGGGCGGGCTGACCCTCGGCGCCGACCCGGTCGCGACCGCGCTGCTGCACGCCGCGGCCAGCCGCGGTCAGGACCTCGACGCGTTCGTCGTGCGCAAGGAGGCCAAGGCGCACGGCATGCAGCGGCGCATCGAGGGGCCGGACGTCGCGGGCCGCAAGGTCGTCGTGCTCGAGGACACCTCGACGACCGGCGGGTCGCCGATCGCCGCGGTCGAGGCCGCGCGCGAGGCCGGCGCCGAGGTGCTGGGCGTCGCCGTGATCGTCGACCGCGCGACGGGCGCCGCCGAGAAGATCGAGGCACTCGGCGTGCCCTACCACTACCTGTTCAGCCTCACCGACCTCGGCCTGACGTGACCGGCATGGTCGGCCTCATGGCCGTGGGCTTCGTCGTCGTCGCGGGCGTCGCCGCCTTCGGTCTGTGGCAGCAGTCGAAGAGGCGCGAGGCGCTGTTCCGGTGGTCCGTCGCGTCCGGCTGGTCGTACGAGGCGCAGGACGACTCGCTCGCGTACCGCTGGGCTGGCTCGCCCTTCGGTCGCGGAGACGAGCGCGAGGGCACCGAGGTGCTGCGCGGCACGTGGGACGGCATGCCCGCGCTGTCTTTTACCTACGTCGAGACGAACGTCTCACGCGACTCGGACGGCAAGACGAGCCGCAGCTCGACGAGCTACCACGTGATCGCGCTCGCCATGCCGTCCGAGCTGCCGACCGTGGAGCTGACCCCGGAGGGTCTGGGTGCCAAGCTCGTCAAGATGGTCGGCGGGCAGGACATCCAGTTCGAGTCGGACGAGTTCAACCGCACCTACCGTGTGGTCGGCGAGAGCCCGGTGGTCGCGCACGCGATCATCCACCCGCGGCTCATGGAGCGGCTGCTCGCGCCCGACGCGCGCGGTGTCGCGTGGCGCATCGAGGGGAACTCGATCCTGACGTGGCGCACGGGCTCGACGGACCTGGGGCTCATCGCGCCGCGGCTCGGGCTCCTGCAGCAGATCGTCGCCTCCGTACCGCGGCACGTGTGGCTCGACCACGGCTACGACCCGGCCGCACGCCCGAACCCGAACCCGAACCCGGACCCCGCCCCGAACCCGAACCCGAACACCGCTGCGAACCCCACCGAGGAGCTCTCATGACCGGACTCATCATCGCCGGCGTCGTCGTGGTGATCCTGGTGATCATCGCGATCGCGCTCGTCTCCATGTACAACTCGCTCGTCCGCGTGCGGAACCTCGTGCAGGAGTCGTGGCGCCAGATCGACGTCGAGCTGCACCGCCGGCACGACCTGATCCCGAACCTGGTCGAGTCCGTCAAGGGCTATGCGGCGCACGAGAAGTCGGTGTTCGAGGAGGTCGCGCGGGCGCGCTCCGCCGCCGCCGCCCCGGGTGCATCGCCTGCCGAGCAGGCGCAGCAGGAGAACCAGCTCACGCAGGCGCTGGGCCGGCTGTTCGCGGTCGCCGAGAACTACCCGGTGCTGCGCGCGAGCGAGAACTTCCAGCAGCTGCAGCTCGAGCTCACCGCCACCGAGGACCGCATCGCCGCGGCCCGCCGGTTCTACAACGCCAACGTGCGGGACCTCAACACCCGCGTCGAGTCGTTCCCGAGCAACATCATCGCGAACATGTTCCACTTCGAGCGGGCCGAGTACTTCGAGGTCGATGACCCGACCGTGCGCCAGGCGCCGACGGTCCAGTTCTGACCTGACGGGCGACCGACCCGACGACGAAGGGGGCGCTGCCGGACCACGGCAGCGCCCCCTCTCGTCGTGCGGGGACCGGACGCGCCGTCAGACCCGCGCGACCAGGTGCTCGACCGACGGCAGCACCTCGGACGGCCGGAACGGGAACTTCTCGACGTCCTGCTGCCGCGTGGAACCGGACAGCACGAGGAACGTGCGCAGGCCGGCCTCGATGCCGGCGACCACGTCGGTGTCCATCCGGTCCCCGACCATCGCGGTCGTCTCCGAGTGCGCGTCGATCCGGTTGAGCGCCGAGCGGATCATCATCGGGTTGGGCTTGCCGACGAAGTAGGGGGAGCGGCCCGTCGCGGCGCGCACCATCGCCGCCACGGCGCCCGTCGCGGGCAGGTCGCCGTCAGCGGACGGGCCCGTGACGTCCGGGTTGGTGCAGATGAAGCGTGCACCGGCCTGGATGAGCCGGATCGCCTGCGTGATCGCCTCGAACGAGTAGGTCCGCGTCTCGCCCAGCACCACGAAGTCGGGCTGCGCCGCGGTGAGCGTGTAGCCGGCCTCGTACAGCGCGGTCGTCAGCCCCGCCTCGCCGATGACGTACGCCGACCCGCCCGGCATCTGGTCGGTGAGGAACTGGGCGGTCGCCATCGCGGAGGTCCAGATGGCCTCCTCGGGCAGGTCGATGCCCGATGCGGCGAGCCGCGCGCGCAGGTCACGCGGAGTGAAGATCGAGTTGTTGGTCAGGACGAGGAACGGGCGCTCCTTCTCGCGCAGCGCGCGGACGAACTCCGCCGCACCGGGCAGCGCGGTGCCCTCGTGCACGAGCACGCCGTCCATGTCGGACAGCCAGGACCGGATCTCACGAGTCATGCCTCGAACGACTTCCTCTCGACCTCGGCCCGCTCGGCGGGCTCGTCGTACCGGGTGTCACGGCCGTCCTCGTCGAGGACGCCGGCCTTGCGCTTGCGCCGCGCCCGCCACAGCTCCAGCAGGATCGGCGTCACCGAGAACAGCACGACGAGCGCGAGCAGCGCCTCGATGTTGTTGCTGATGAACGCGATGTTCCCGAGAACGTA
Organism: Cellulomonas sp. HZM; assembly: GCF_000708885.1. Classification (GTDB taxonomy): domain Bacteria; phylum Actinomycetota; class Actinomycetes; order Actinomycetales; family Cellulomonadaceae; genus Cellulomonas. Next base: position 3,897 of record NZ_JEOE01000042.1, read on the forward strand.
GCCCAGGTACGTGACACCGCCGGCCCACAGCACCACGCCGATCGCGTTGAACTTCACGAAGTGCCGGTACGGCATCCGCCCCACGCCCGCCGCGACCGACGCGTAGGTGCGCACGAACGGCATGAACTGCGCGACGATCAGCGTCCGCCCGCCGTAGCGGTCGAAGTACGCGTACGTGTCGTCGATGTACTTCTGCTTGAAGAACCGGGAGTCGGGCTTGCTGAACACGCGCGGGCCGAGCTTGCGGCCGATGAGGTAGCCGCACTGCGTGCCCGCGAACGCGGTGAGGATCATGACGACCATGAGCTCGCCGATGTTCAGCGGGATGTCGAGCGCCTCCTGCGCGAGCAGCGCACCCGCGGTGAACAGCAGCGAGTCGCCGGGCAGGATCGGGAACAGCAGGCCGACCTCGATGAAGACGATCGCCATGATGCCCAGCAGCGCCCACGTGCCGAACCGGTCGATGAGGTGCTGCGCGTCGAGGATGTCGGGTCCGAGCGCGGGGACCTGCGTGGGTGCGAGGGTGGGCGCGAGTGCGGCCGCGAGGGCGGTCGTCGTGAGCATGCGTCCAGCCTACGGGGCGGGGTGTGTGCCACCGCGGGGGCGTCTGTGGGGTTCCCGTGAGCGGTCGCGCGCTAGCGTGCACGGCGTGGACGGCGACGGGCGGCGCGACGAGGTGGGCGTCGGCCCGTGGCCGGGCGGCGCGGCGGCGTGGCCGCGGCTCGACGACGGCACGCCCGACCCGCGCTACGACCCCGAGCTGCTCGAGCACGGCGACCGTCGCAACGTCGTCGACGCCTACCGCTACTGGACGCTCGAGGCGGTGGTCGCGGACCTCGACACGCGCCGCCACCCGTTCCACGTCGCGATCGAGAACTGGCAGCACGACCTCAACATCGGCTCGGTGGTCCGCACCGCCAACGCGTTCCTCGCGGCCGAGGTGCACGTCGTCGGCCGCCGCCGCTGGAACCGCCGCGGTGCGATGGTGACGGACCGCTACCAGCACGTGCGCCACCACCCCGACGTCGCGGACCTCGTGACGTGGGCCGACGAGCAGGGGCTGCCCGTGCTCGGCGTCGACAACCTGCCGGGCTCGGTCCCGCTCGAGGGCTACCCCCTGCCGCGTGCGTGCGTCCTGGTGTTCGGCCAGGAGTCGGTGGGCCTGTCCGACGAGGTGCGGGCCACCGCGCGGGACGTGCTGCACATCGCGCAGTTCGGCTCGACGAGGTCGATCAACGCGGGCGCCGCGGCCGCGATCGCGATGCACGCGTGGGTGGCGCAGCACGCCGCTCCGTGACGCGCGGTGGTCACGTGCCGGTGCTCGTCGTCCCATGGGCAGGACGTCCCGGACGCGGTATCACCGGGTAGTGGCAAACTCGGACCGAAACAACCCCGAACGAGCCACAGGAGATGTGAGCAGATGGCCATCGCCACCCCCGAGGTGTACGCCGAGATGATCGACCGGGCGAAGGCGGGCAAGTTCGCCTACCCGGCCGTGAACATCACGTCGTCGCAGACCGTGACCGCCGCGCTGCAGGGCTTCGCCGAGGCGGAGTCGGACGGCATCATCCAGGTCTCCGTCGGTGGCGCCGAGTACGCCGCCGGCTCCACGGTCAAGGACCGCGTCGCCGGTTCGCTCGCGCTCGCGGCCTACGCCGCCGAGGTCGCGAAGGGCTACGGCGTCACGATCGCGATCCACACCGACCACTGCACGAAGCAGAACCTCGACAGCTGGGTGCGCCCGCTGCTCGCGATCGAGGCGGAGCAGGTCAAGGCCGGCAAGAACCCGACGTTCCAGTCGCACATGTTCGACGGCTCGAACATCCCGCTCGACGAGAACCTCGTCATCGCGGCCGAGCTGCTCGAGCTCTCGCAGGCGGCGCGCACGATCCTCGAGATCGAGGTCGGCGTCGTCGGTGGCGAGGAGGACGGCCACACCGCGGAGATCAACGACAAGCTGTACACGACGCCCGAGGACGGTCTCGCGACGGTCCGCGCGCTCGGTGCGGGCGAGAAGGGCCGCTACCTGACGGCCCTCACGTTCGGCAACGTGCACGGCGTGTACAAGCCGGGGGCGGTCAAGCTGCGCCCGTCGATCCTGGCCGACATCCAGAAGAAGGTCGGCGACGAGATCGGCAAGGAGAACCCGTTCGACCTCGTGTTCCACGGTGGTTCGGGCTCGACGGCCGAGGAGATCTCGGAGGCGGTCGACAACGGCGTCATCAAGATGAACATCGACACCGACACGCAGTACGCGTTCACGCGTCCGGTCGTCGGCCACATGTTCGCCAACTACGACGGCGTGCTGAAGATCGACGGCGAGGTCGGCAACAAGAAGGCCTACGACCCGCGCGCGTGGGGCAAGCTGGCCGAGGCCGGCATGGCCGCCCGCATCGTCGAGGCGTGCCAGCAGCTGCGCTCGGCGGGTCACAAGCTCTGACCTGAGCGACCGACGACGAACGCGCGCCCCCGGACCGGTCCGGGGGCGCGCGTTCGTCGTACGGGCGTCAGGCCTGCGGCGGCCCGTCCTGGCTGACGGTCTGGAACGACGGCTCGTCGTCGTCCACCACGTCGAGCAGCTCACCGATACGCGTGACCTCGAGCAGGAACCGCACGGTCGGCGGGACGCGGAGCAGGCGGACGCGGTGCTGGGACCGGATCGACAGCCGCGCGAGGAAGGCCACGCCCGACGAGTCCATGAAGGTGACGTGGTGGGCGTCGACCTCGATCGGCAGGCCCAGGTGCTCGGCCTCCGCGGTCGCCTCCTGCAGCTCCGCGGACAGGTCGGCGTCGACCTCGCCGGACAGCACGATGCGCGTGCTTTCGGCCCCGACGATGACGTGCACGGCCCCTGGCTCACCGGAGGGTGAGGTCTCGCCGCCGGACTGCTCGTCCGGGGTCGTGCTGTTACCGTCGCGCACGGTGCTCCTTCCGCGGGTGGGACGGTCGTCGCTGCAACGACGTCCCGCCTGCTCGGCACGCTAGACGATCGGAGGTGGTGGTGGTCAACTCCCGCGCGGAGCGAGTTGCCCTCGAGGCCGCCGCCGACGTGCCCGGACGTGCGGTGCTGGCCCGTGCGCTCGACGCACTGAGCGTGCCCGTCGCGATGCTCGACGGGCACGACCCGCACCTGCCCGTCGTGTGGGTCAACCACGCGTTCGAGCGCTCGACCGGCTACGACGCCGCGACCGCGCTCGCGCACCAGCGGGACGCGCTGCCCCCGGGTGCTCGCCGTCCGGACGCGCTGCTCGCGCTGCGGGACGCGGTGCGCGCGGGCCGTGCGTCGACCCAGACGATGAGCCTGCGACGGGCCGACGGTTCCGTGTACGCGTGCCGGGTGGAGCTCGCACCGGTGTCGTCGGCCGACGACGAGACGCCGCGCTACTGGGTCGCGAGCCTGCACGACCTGACCGAGCAGCAGTCGCACGACGCCGAGCAGGCCGCGCTCGTCGAGGCCGAGCGCCGCGAGCGGCGCAGCCTCGGTCTGATGACCCAGGTCTCGGACCTGCTGATGGACGTCGACGACCGCATGACGCCGCTGCACGAGATCGCCGCGCTGCTGCGGCACTCGGTGGTCGGCTGGGCGGCGTTCTACGTCAACGACGGCGGCCTGCGGGCCGCTGAGGGTGTCGACCACCACCGGCCCCCGTCCGGGAAGGGTCGGCGCCACGGCTCTGTGGGCGACGGGCAGGCACCGGCCGACGACGCCGTCCAGCTGCTGCTCGACGGCGTGAAGGACCGCCCGCTCGAGCTCGACCTGTCGGGCGACTACGTGCCCGGCAGCGCGTCGGCGTGGCTCGCGGGGCACGTGCGCACCCACGGCGGCCCGGCGCTGACCAACGCGTCGGGCGCCCCCGCGGCCGTCGTGCTCCCCGTCTCGGGGCGACGGCGGGTGCTCGGGCTGCTCGTGGTGCTGCCGCGCGTCGGGCTGGGCATCGACGGGATCGAGCGCTCCGCGCAGACCGTCCTCGAGCTCACGGCACGCCGCGTGGGGCTCGTCATCGACAACGCGCGCCTCTACGACCGCGAGCACCGCCTGGCCGAGACGCTGCAGCGCGCGATGCTGCCGCAGCAGGCGGAGGTCGACGGCCTCGACGTGTGGACGTACTACGCCCCGAACTCCGAGAACGTGCAGGTGGGCGGGGACTGGTACGACGTGCTGCAGATCTCGCCCGACGTCGTCGGTGTGGTGATCGGCGACGTCGTCGGGCACGACGTCGAGGCCGCCGCCGCGATGGGCCAGCTCCGCTCGGTGGTCCGGTCCTACGCGTACGACATCACGACGCCCGGGCCGGTGCTCGAGCGCGTCGACCAGCTGGTGCACGGGATGCGCATCCCGCGCTCGGCGGGTCTCGTGCTGTCGACGCTCACGCGCTCGTCCGCCGGCTGGCGCATCGAGTACTCGCGCGCGGGCCACCTGCCCGTGCTGCACGTGCGCAGCGGCGAGGTGACCGCACTGATGGACGGCGCGGGGCCGCTGGTCGGGTTCGGTGGCCACGGGCGCAGCACCGCGGGGCTCGACCTCGCGCCCGGCGACGTGCTCGTCTACTACACCGACGGGCTCATCGAGCGTCGCGACCGCGGGCTGCGCGACGGCATCGCCGCGCTCAGCGACGTCGTCGGCACCGTGACCGCGCGTGACTCCGCGGGGATCGGCGAGGAGATCCTGTCGCGGCTCGCCGACCACCCGGAGGACGACGTGGCGGTCGTCGTGGTGCGCGTCCCCGACCCGCGGGACGTGGTCGAGCGGGGGCGCTCGCCGCGCCGACGGCGCTGGTCGCTGCCGAGCGAGCCGTCGTCGATCGGACGGGCCCGGCACGCGGTCGTCCGCACGTGCCACGCGTGGGACATGCCGAACGCGGCGAACGCGGAGCTCGTCGTGTCCGAGCTCGTCGCGAACGCCGTGCTGCACGGGTTCGGGCACGTGTCGCTGCAGCTGTACGACACGGGCGACGGGCTGCGCATCGAGGTCGAGGACGGCAACCCGGCCCCGCCGATCGCGACCGACGGTCACCCCGGCCGGGTCGGTGGCTTCGGCATGCGGATCGTCGAGCGGCTGGCCGACTGGGGCTGGCGGCCGTCGTCGCGCGGCAAGCTGGTGTGGGCGAAGGTCCGCCCGGGCGCGCTGCCGCCGGCGGGCCGCTGAGCCGCGCCCGACGCGGGTCGCGTGCGGTTGGCCGGGTGGGGAATGGCTCACCTGGCGAGCCGGACGCCACCCGTCCTCGGCCCGACCGGGGCCGGGGCGCGTCGGGTCAGGCGGGGGCGGGGGTGTCGAGCTCCGCGACCGGCGGGACGTCCTCGCAGCGGTGGTCCGTGTCGATGCGGAAGAGCTCCGTCGCGCCGCACACCTCGATGACGAACAGGTCGCGCGGGTCGGCGCCCCGCAGCACCGTCGCGCCACCGCGCTTGCGGCCCGCGTCGGCGAGCGAGATGAGGAACGCCGCGCCGGTCGAGTCCATGAACGTGACCCGGCACATGTCGACGATGACGAGCTGGCGGCGCAGGCCGACGACACGCGCGGCGACCTCGGGGAACTGGTCGCGCTCGGCCAGGTCCAGGTCGCCGGAGACCACGAGCGTGGTCGTGGTCGCGGACGTCGAGATCTCGATCATGGTCACCGGGTGGTCGCGGGGAGGGGCGGGTCGACTGTAGGTCGCGGGCAGCGTGCTTGCATCCCGACATGCGTGCCCGAGGCGATCGAGCGCGCCGCGAACCCTGGTGCCGGCACCCGCGTCGGTCGGTGCCGCAGCGGAGCCGGCCGCGTCGGGGTCGTCTCGCGCCGGTGCGAGACTGGCCCGATGAGCCACGAGAACCTGCTGGACGGTCCTGCCCCGACGTTGCTGGCCGCCGCCGGCCCGGACGCGGCGGTCCGTGCCGCGCTCGCCGCCGGGACGGGTGCACGCGACGCGGCACGTGCCGAGCCCGCGTCGTCCCTCGCGTGGGCGGTGCTGGCGGAGGAGGCCGACGACGCGGTCGAGTCCTACGCGTACGCGCGTACGGGCTACCACCGGGGTCTCGACGCGCTGCGCCGCGCGGGTTGGCGGGGACGCGGCCCGATCCCCGCCGCGCACGAGCCCAACCAGGGGTTCCTGCGTGCGCTCGCGGCGCTCGGTCGAGCCGCAGCGGCGATCGGCGAGGACGACGAGGCGCAGCGGTGCGCGCAGTTCCTCCTCGACTCGGGCACGTCCGCCGACGAGGTCGCCGCGCTCTCGTCGTGAGGCGCACGTCCGGCGGGCGCGGGGCGGTTCCCAGCGCACGCGCCCGGACATGACCGTCTCTTGACCGTCCGGTACCCTCTCGGAGGTACGGGACCACTGCCGACCGTGCCGGGGTCGCTCCTGAGACGGGGCGCCCGACGAGCCAGGCAGCCGTGAGAGTGGTGATCAGATGCCCGCCGTGGTGGTGCTCGGTGTCCAGTGGGGCGACGAGGGCAAGGGCAAGGCGACCGACCAGCTCGGTTCGCGCATCGACTACGTCGTGAAGTTCAACGGCGGCAACAACGCCGGCCACACGGTGGTCGTCGGCGGCGAGAAGTACGCGCTGCACCTGCTGCCGTCGGGCATCCTCTCGCCCGGCGTCGTCCCCGTCATCGGCAACGGCGTCGTCATCGACATCGAGGTGCTGTTCGAGGAGATCGACGCGCTCGAGTCCCGTGGCGTCGACACCTCGCGCCTGCGCGTCTCGTCGGCCGCGCACGTCATCGCGCCCTACAACCGCACGGTCGACAAGGTCACGGAGCGGTTCCTCGGCAAGCGCCGCATCGGCACCACGGGCCGCGGCATCGGCCCCACCTACTCCGACAAGATCAACCGCGTCGGCGTCCGCATCCAGGACCTGTTCGACGAGAAGATCCTGCGCGAGAAGGTCGAGGGCGCGCTCGACCAGAAGAACCACCTGCTCGTCAAGGTCTACAACCGCCGCGCCATCACGGTCGACGAGACGGTCGAGGACCTGCTGCGCCACGCCGAGCGCCTGCGTCCGTACGTGGGCGACACCCCGCTCGAGCTCAACCGCGCGCTCGACGACGGCAAGACCCTCGTGTTCGAGGCCGGCCAGGCGACGATGCTGGACATCGACCACGGCACGTACCCGTTCGTCACGTCGTCGTCCGCGACGGCGGGCGGGGCCTGCACCGGCTCGGGCGTCGGGCCGACGAGGATCGACCGGGTCGTCGGCGTCGCCAAGGCGTACACGACGCGCGTCGGCGAGGGCCCGTTCCCCACCGAGCTGCTCGACGACGACGGCGAGTGGCTGCGCCAGACCGGCGGCGAGTTCGGGACGACGACCGGCCGCCCCCGGCGCACGGGCTGGTACGACTCGGTCGTGTCGCGCTACGCGTCGCGCGTCAACGGGCTCACGGACATCGTCCTGACCAAGCTCGACGTGCTCACGGGCCGCGAGAGCATCCCGGTCTGCGTCGCGTACGAGGTCGACGGCAAGCGGTTCGACGAGATGCCCGACGACCAGAGCGACTTCCACCACGCGACGCCGGTCTACGAGCACCTCGACGGCTGGACCGAGGACATCACCGCAGCGCGCGACTTCGACGACCTGCCGAAGAACGCCCAGCGGTACCTGCTGCGACTCGAGGAGATCAGCGGCACGCGGATCAGCGCGATCGGCGTCGGCCCGGGTCGCGAGGCGACGATCGTCCGCCACGACCTGCTGGGCTGAGGTCGGCGCGGACTCGCGGGCGCTCGGGATGACAACCGTCGACCTGCTGCGCCTCCTGGCGTTCGGGTCGATCGGTCTCCTGTTCGTCGTGCACGTCCTGAGCCTGTTCGGGAGGCGTGCCCGTCGCGACGGCTTCCTGGCGGCCTGGTATCACTGGTCGCCGCTCCAGATCTGGCTCGCGATCGTGAGCGCCTGCTTCCTGCTGCTGCTGTGGCTGACCCCGGGCGGAATGAGCTGAGGCGCTCTGAGACGGGCTGCCGGTCGCCTGCGGGTGGCCGGTAGTCTCGGCGCCCGTGAAGATCCTCGTCGTCGGTACCGGCGCCCGTGAGCACGCCCTCGTCCGAGCCCTGTCGCTCGACCCCGCTGTCGACGAGCTGCACGCCGCACCCGGTAACCCCGGGATCGGCGGGCTCGCGACGCTGCACACCGTGAACCCGCTGGACGGGCGCGAGGTCGCGGAGCTCGCGACGGACCTCGGCGTCGACCTCGTCGTCGTCGGTCCCGAGGCGCCGCTCGTCGCGGGCGTCGCGGACGCCGTGAGCGCCGCAGGGATCGCGGTGTTCGGTCCGTCCGGCGAGGCCGCGCGGCTCGAGGGCTCGAAGGCGTTCGCCAAGGAGATCATGGCGGCCGCGGGCGTGCCGACCGCGGAGCCGCGGGTCGCGACGACCATCGTCGAGGCCGAGCAGGCGCTCGACGAGCTCGGTGCGCCGTACGTCGTCAAGGACGACGGGCTCGCGGCGGGCAAGGGCGTCGTCGTGACCGACGACCGCCACGTGGCGCTCGAGCACGCGCGCACGTGCCTGCTCAAGCCCGGCGGCCGCGTGGTGGTCGAGGAGTTCCTGGACGGGCCCGAGGTGTCGCTGTTCGTGCTGTCGGACGGCACCGACGTGGTCCCGCTCGTGCCGGCGCAGGACTTCAAGCGCGCGCTCGACGGCGACGAGGGGCCGAACACCGGCGGCATGGGCGCGTACTCGCCGCTGCCGTGGGCGCCCGCGGACCTGGTCGACGAGGTCGTCGAGCGCGTCGCGCGGCCGACGATCGCCGAGATGGCCCGGCGCGGGACCCCGTTCGCTGGTGTCCTGTACTGCGGGCTCGCGCTGACGTCCGCCGGGGTGCGGGTGGTCGAGTTCAACGCCCGCTTCGGTGACCCGGAGACGCAGGTCGTGCTCGCGCGGCTCGCGACGCCGCTCGCGGGCGTGCTCATGGCCGTCGCGCAGGGCCGGCTCTCCGAGCTCGCACCGCTCGAGTGGCGTGACGACGCGGCCGTGACGGTCGTCGTCGCGTCGGAGGGCTACCCGACGTCGTCGCGCACGGGCGACCCGATCGTGGGGATCGTGCAGGCCGACGCGCTCGACTCGGTTCACGTGCTGCACGCCGGCACGGCGGACCGCGACGGGGTCGTCGTGTCCGACGGCGGGCGCGTGCTGTCCGTCGTCGGCACGGGCGCGGACCTCGCCGCCGCGCGCGAGCGTGCCTACGCGGGGGTCGGCCTCATCGGGCTCGTCGGGTCGCAGCACCGCACGGACATCGCGCTCGAGGCCTCGCGGGGCTAGCTCTCGGGGTCAGGTCGCGGGGTTGGTCAGCGCGGCCGGTCGATCGCCCGCAGCGCCGCGGCCAGCACCTCGTCGGGCGTGCGGCCGGCGGTCTCGACGACCGTCGCGGTCGGCCACGGGTCGACGACGAGCGCGGTGGCCTCGGCCCACGTCGGCTGGCGGTGGCCGGGGATGTCCGCCTCGCGCTGCTCGACGCGACGCCGGTGCTCGACCGGGTCCGAGCAGGTGACCCACAGCTCGACGACGCGCGCGTCGGCGGCGGCCGCGGCGTCGCGCCAGCCGGTGCGAGCCTCGTCGACCGCGTTCACCGCGTCCGCGACGACGCTGCGACCCACGCGCAGGTCGTCGGTCGTGACCGCCATGCCCACCGCGTAGCCCGCGACGCCGTCGCCGATCCCGCACCGCAGCAGTGCCTGCTCGATCGTGTCGACGCGGACGTGAGAGGCGTCGAGAGCCCGTGCGAGGCTGCGTGCCAACGTCGTCTTGCCCGAGCCCGGCAGCCCGCCGAGCAGGACGAGGAGCGGCTCCACGCGGCCTCCTGTCGCGAGACGGACGCGCGCGGTCGGCGGTCCGCACGCCACACTAGGGCGCGTGACCGACGCGATCACCCTCACCGGCTGGCAGCACACCTACTCGGGCAAGGTCCGTGACCTGTACGTCCCGGACGGGTCCGAGCAGGGCAGGACGCTCGCGGAGCGGTTCGGCGACGTGGTGCTCGTCGTCGCGAGCGACCGGGTCTCCGCCTACGACCACGTGCTCGAGCCCGCGATCCCCGGCAAGGGGACCGTCCTGACGCAGCTGAGCCTGTGGTGGTTCGAGCAGCTCGCGGACCTCGTGCCCAACCACGTCGTGTCGACCGACGTGCCCGCCGAGGTCGCGGGGCGCGCGATGGTCTGCCGGCGCCTGCAGATGTTCCCCGTCGAGTGCGTCGCGCGCGGGTACCTCGCCGGCTCCGGGCTCGCGGAGTACCGGACGTCGGGCTCGGTCACGGGCATCGAGCTGCCGCCGGGCCTCGTCGACGGCTCCCGCCTGCCCGAGCCGATCTTCACGCCCGCGACCAAGGCGGACCTGGGCGACCACGACGAGAACGTGCCGTTCTCGACGGTCGTGGAGACGGTCGGCGCCGACGCCGCCGCGACGCTGCGCGACCTCACGCTCGCGGTCTACGCCCGCGCGGAGGCGATCGCGCGCGAGCGGGGCGTGGTGCTCGCGGACACCAAGCTCGAGTTCGGCACGGACCCGACGACGGGCGCGGTGACGCTCGGCGACGAGGTGCTGACGCCGGACTCGTCGCGGTTCTGGCCGGCCGACGAGTGGCGTCCCGGCACCGCGCAGCCCAGCTTCGACAAGCAGTTCGTGCGCGACTGGCTGACCTCGGCGTCGTCCGGGTGGGACCGAGCGGGCGACGTCCCGCCGCCGCCGCTGCCCGCCGACGTCGTCGAGCGCACGCGTGACCGGTACCTCGAGGCCTACGAGCGGCTCACAGGCAGCGCACTGGCCGTGTGACCCCTTGCCCGGATAGGTCGTCTGGCGATATATATCGGACATGGGGCTGAAGATGACCGAGCAGACCTACCTGGTGCTGCTCTCGCTGGCTGACCGACCGCGGCACGGGTACGGCGTCGTCCAGGCCGTGCGCGAGCTGTCCGACGACCGGGTGCGCCTCGGTGCAGGGACCCTGTACGGCGTGCTCGACCGGCTCGTCGGGGCCGGGTACGCCGAGGTCAGCGGCGAGGAGGTCGTCGACGGGCGGCTGCGTCGGTACTACCGGCTCACGCCCGAGGGAACCTCTGCCGTCACGCAGGAGACCGCGCGGCTGCGTGCGCTCGCGGCGCGGGCGCAGCGGGTGCTCGGGGCGCGGCCCGCGCTCGGCGGGGCGTGAGCGGCGTGGGTGGCGCGGTGCAGGGGGACGCGTTCGCACGGTCGGTCGCGCGGTGGTTGCGGGCCTACCCGCGGTGGTGGCGCGCGCAGCGGGCCGACGAGGTGACGGGCGTGCTCGCGGAGATCGCCGGGCCCGACGCGACGCGCGTGGGGCTGAGGGACGGCCTCGGGCTGGTGCGCGGCGGGATCGCGGCGCGCTGGCGGGCGTGGCCGGGAGTGGCCGTGTGGCTGCGGATGCAGGCCGATCGGCCCGTGCCGCCGAGGCACTGGCTGTGGGCGGACGACGTGATCAGCCGGCCGTGGGTCCGGGTGCCTCCCGTGTACCTCTTCCTGCTGTTCCTCTACGGGCTGTCGGGTGAGTGGGACCTCCTCTGGCTGATGGTCGTCGTGTCCGTGCTCGTCGCGACGATGTTCGACCTGAGCCACCACCGGGCGTCCGCTCGCCGCACGGCATTCGCGACAGGGTCGGTCGCGCACCAGTCCTGCCTCGTCGTCCGTTCCGAGCCTCGTCATCGCGTTCGTGCGTCGTCGTTCGCCGGGCAGGCCTCGATCGTCACAGGCGTGGTCGGTCTCGTCGGGGTCGTCGACCTCGTGCGGTCCGGTGGGTCGCTCGCTCCTGTCGTCGTCGGAGCGAGCGTGGCGGTGGGCGTCGGCGTCTACTGCGCGTGGGGGAGCCAGCGCCTACGTCCGGTGCCGCAGCCGAACCGCGACGTGGTCGCGACCCGCCGACCCTGGTGGGTGAACGTGGTGGTGTGGGGCAGCGTCGCCGTCGTGTTCGCGCAGCCGTTCGGCACGGACACGTCATGGCTCCTCGGGATCGTGGGGCTCGCCGCACCGACGTTCGCCGCGATCTGGCTCACCACCCGACGTCGTCCGGAGGTCGCGCTCGTCGACGCGCGCCGAGCGATCCTCCTCGACCCACCGCGCGTCGATGCCCCGGAGCTCGTCCCGCGTCCCGACCCGGCGGCGTCCGGGGTCCTCGCACACGGCGTCGTCCCAACCGGCGACCCCTGGTCTCCCGCCACCTGAGCCCTCCCGTAGACTCCGGCCGACCCCCATCGCCGCGTGAACACCTGGGAGCACACCCGTGGGACGAGTCGTCGTCGACGTGATGCCTAAGCCGGAGATCCTCGACCCGCAGGGCAAGGCCGTGGCCGGTGCTCTGCCGCGCCTGGGCTTCGGGCAGTTCGCCTCGGTCCGTCAGGGCAAGCGCTTCGAGCTCGAGGTCGAGGGCGAGGTCACCGAGGAGGTGCTCGCCGCAGCCCGCGCCGCGGGGGAGCAGGTGCTCTCGAACCCGGTGATCGAGGACGTCGTCGCGGTCTACGAGGACGCGCAGGACACGCAGGACGCGCAGGCATGACCCGCATCGGCGTCGTCACGTTCCCCGGCACGCTCGACGACCGGGACGCCGCTCGCGCGGTCCGTCTCGCCGGCGCCGAGGCCGTCTCCCTGTGGCACGCCGACGCGGACCTGCACGGGGTCGACGCCGTCGTCCTGCCCGGTGGCTTCTCCTACGGCGACTACCTGCGCGCGGGCGCCATCTCGCGCTTCGCGCCCGTCATGGGCGAGATCGTCGACGCCGCGCACAAGGGCCTGCCGGTGCTGGGCATCTGCAACGGCTTCCAGGTGCTCACCGAGGCCCACCTGCTGCCCGGGTCGATGATCAAGAACGACCACCTGCACTTCGTGTGCCGCGAGCAGGTGCTGGCGGTCGAGAACGTCGACACCGCGTGGACCCGGGAGTACACCGCGGGCCAGCACATCACGATCCCGTTGAAGAACCAGGACGGCCAGTACGTGGCCGACGAGCACACGCTCGACGAGCTCGAGGGCGAGGGTCGCGTCGTGTTCCGCTACGTCGGCTGGAACCCCAACGGGTCGCGCCGCGACATCGCGGGCATCACCAACGCGGCGGGCAACGTCGTAGGCCTCATGCCGCACCCGGAGCACGCGGTCGAGCCCGGCTTCGGCCCGGACGGCGCGAACGGTCCCCGTACGGGCACCGACGGGCTCGCGTTCTTCACGTCCGTGCTGCACGCGCTCGTCGGCTGATGCCGCTGGAGCTCGTCGCCTGGGAGCACCCTGACGCCCTGCGGCTGCGCCTCGCGCAGCAGGCTGAGCTGCGCGAGCGGTACGGCGAGGACGACCTCGGTCATGACATGCCGGGCGACGACATCGCCGCGATGGTGGTGCTGTACGACGACGCCGGCGGGGCGCTCGCGTGCGGGGCGCTGCGCGCCGGGGGCGATCTCGAGCCCGGCACCGGCGAGCTCAAGCGCCTGTTCGTCGCCCCTGCGCACCGCGGGCGCGGCCACGCCCGGACGGTGCTGCTCGACCTCGAGGCGCGCGCCGAGCGGCTGGGCCTGACACGCCTGATCCTCGAGACCGGTCCGCGCCAGCCCGAGGCGATCGGGCTGTACCTGTCCGCCGGCTACGCGCCGACGGACGCGTACGGCGAGTACGTGGGCCTCGTCGACTCCCGCTGCTTCGCGAAGGACCTGCGGCCGGTGCCCGGGCTGCGGCGGCGATCGTCGGACCGGGCGGTCGTGAGCGTCGAGATCGAACGAGTCCGATGGGACGACGATGACGCGGCTCGGCTCCGGCGCCGGATGTACACGCAGTTCAACGCACCCACGTACCCCGACCTGCGCGAGGCCGTGGAGGCCGCAGGCGGCTTCGAGGTCGACGATGCGGCGCAGGGTGTCGGCGAGCTCGCGACGTGGGTCGCCCGCATCGACGGCCGTGCTGTCGGCTGCCTGTCCCTGCGTGCGCCCCGCGACGGCCACCCGGCGGGTAGTGCCGAGCTGAAGAAGCTCTACGTCGAGGCCGACGCGCGCGGCGCCGGGGTCTCGAAGCGGCTGCTCGACGCGGCGGAGGCGCACGCGCGCGAGCTCGGGTACGAGCGCCTCGTGCTCCAGACCGGGATGCGACAGCCGGAGGCGGTCGGCCTGTACACCGTGACGGGCTGGCGCCCGATCGTCCCGTTCCCGCCGTACGACGACGACGTGCGCTCACTCGTGTTCGGCAAGGAGCTCGTCGGCCGCTGACGGCCTACCAGCCGAGCTCGCCGGCGTCCTCCTGGAACGTACCGGTCGGGCCGTCGGGACCGACGGTCGCGAGGGCCACGACGACGCGTGCGCTCTCGGCCGCGTCGCGCCCCGGGTGGCTCCCCGGGTCGCCGCCGCCGAGCTCGGTCGCCGTGATCCCCGGCTCGACCGCGTTGATCCGGATGTGCGGGTAGGCCCGCGCGTACTGCACCGTCAGCATCGAGACCGCGGCCTTGCTCGCGCCGTAGACGATCGAGACGAAGCGCGACGCCGGTCGCGACGGCTCGTGCGTCGCCCAGAACGAGCCGAGAGCGCTCGACACGTTGACGACGACCGGGGCGTCCGACTGCTCGAGCAGCGGGAGGGCGGCCTGCGTCACGCGCACGACGCCCACGGCGTTGGTGTCGAACACGCTGAGCACGCTCGGGCCGTCCATCGCCTCGGTCATGCCCTCGCCGCGCATCGCGATGCCCGCGTTGTTGACGAGGACGTCGAGCCCGGTGCCGGCCTCCTCGATCGTCGCGAGCGCGCGCGCGACCGAGGCGTCGTCGGTGACGTCGAGCTGGACGAAGCGTGCGCCGAGCTCGTCGGCCGCGGCATGGCCCCGCTCCTCGTCGCGCGCGCCCAGCCAGACGGTGTGCCCCGCCTGGACGAGCAGGCGGGCGGTCTCCTTGCCGAGGCCCTTGTTGGCGCCGGTCACGAGTGTGGTCGTCATGCGTCCATCGTGCGTCCGCCGGGGCGGGTCAGGCAGTCGTCCCGTGTTCGTAGGACTCGCGGTGCCAGGACAGCGTCCGCCGACGAGCGCACACTCGAACCCGTGGAGGACTCCGAGCTCGGGCACGCGGTGCGGCGGTGGCGCGACCGTGTCCGGCCCGAGGCGGCCGGCCTGCCGTCGGGTGGACGGCGCCGCGCCGCCGGGCTGCGGCGCGAGGAGCTCGCCGGCCTCGCGGGCATCTCGGTCGACTACCTCACCCGTCTCGAGCAGGGGCGCGCGCGAGCCCCGTCGGCGCAGGTGGTCGAGGCGCTGGCCCGCGGGCTGAGGCTGAGGGATGCCGAGCGCGACCACCTGTTCCTGCTCGCCGGGCTCGCTGCTCCGGGGCCGGGAGTCGTGCCCCGACGCGTGTCGCCGAGCGTCCAGCGGCTCCTTGACCGGTTCGTCGGGACCCCCGTCGTCGTGTACGACGCGGCGTGGGACCTCGTCGTGGCGAACGCCCCGTACGACGCGTTGATGGGGCCGACGTCGGAGCTCGTCGGGAACGATCGCAACGGCGTGTGGCGCAACGTGGTGGGCGGCGGCTCGCGTGCCGTGCAGTCGCGGCGGGAGCACGACGAGCAGGTCGCGGGACTCGTCGCCGACCTGCAGGTCACCGCTGCGCGCTACCCGCACGACGGTCGGCTCCGGCGACTCGTCGCGGACCTGCGCGCCGTGAGCCCGCGGTTCGAGGAGCTGTGGGACGCCGCGCCCGTGGCCGTGGGCGGTGAGCGTTCTCGGCACAAGGTGATCGCGCACCCGCAGGTGGGGTCGATCGTCGTGGACTGCGACACGCTCGTCGTGGCCGGCGACGACCTGCGGATCATGGTCTACACGGCGGAGCCCGGCACCCAGGACGCGGAGAGGCTCGCGCTGGCGATCGTGCTGGGGACGCAGGAGCTCGTCGGCTGAGCGCCGGTTGTGCGGCCTGGTGCCCGGTGGGCGGCCCCGTAGCATCTGGACCACCGACCCGTCGCCGTGCCGCGCACCGAGGAGACCCCTGATGACCGACCCGAGCACCTCAGGACCCGTGGATCCGCACGAGCGCCCGACGTTGGAGTCGCCGGGCCTCGCGCGCGACGCAAGCGCGCGCGACACAGGGGCGGGCGGTGCTGGGGCAAGCGGTGCGGGAACGGGCGGTGCTGGGGCAGTCGGTGCTGGAACGGGCGGTGCGGCAGGCCCGGCCGGCCTCTGGTCACGCGGGGCGACGCCGCAGGCGCGAGCGAGCGCCCGCCGCATGGGACTGGTGATGCTCATCGCACCAGTGGCGCTCCTGGCCATCGCGTTCACCGCGTTCACCGGGGCGGTGCGATGGGTCGTGGTCGCGGTGGCCGTGATCGACGTGGCCGCCTTCGCGATCCCCGCGATCGTCCTCAACCGCGAGCTGCGCCCCGAGAGCATCGAGAAGGGCTGAGCGCGTCAGGCGGCGGCGCCGGGTCGTCGTGGTTCGTTGACGACCGCGCCGTCGCTGGTGCGCCGGAACGTGTAGGTCGCTCGCGCCCTTCCGACCGTCGGCAACCCGGACCCTGGCACCACGGCCGTCCGATCGCCGACCGCGCCGGAGGTGCCGTCCGGCGACCCGCCACGCGCACTGGGGTCACCGACGTGCGCCCCGCCTGCCGCCGAAGGCGTGCCGAGACTGCCACCCGATGCGCCCGGTGGTGTGTCGCCGTTCTCGATGCGTGGCCGTCGCCGCCGACCGGGTGCCGGTCTTGGCGGTGGGACGTGTCGTTCGATGGACAGGTTGTGTTCGTGGACGCGGTGGTGGTGGTAGTCGCAGAGCATCACGGCGTTCTCGAGGGAGGTTTCGCCGTTGTCGCGGTCCCACCAGCGGATGTGGTGGATCTCGGTGAACCGGGCGGGTGTCTCGCACCCGTTCCAGGCGCATCCTTGGTCCCGCACGGTCACGGCCCGCCGGTGCGCCCCGGTGTACACCCGGGCGGTCCGTCCCAGGTCGACGGGCACGTTGTCCGCGGTGATGGCGATCCTCGTGATGTCGCAGTCGCACAACGCCCGCGCCAGTTCCGAGAGCGCCACCGGTGTCCCGTCCTCCAGCGTCGGTGCGGGCACCCCCGCGAGCCCGGCAGCCAGGTGCCCCGCAGCCGAGCGGGTGGTGATGAGTTCACCGTCGGCGGTGCGCGGACCGGGCAGGTCGGACAACAGCGTGTCCCCGACGCCCGCGTTGCCCGTGCCGCGGGCGTCGCCGGCCTGGCTGGCGTCGACGATGTCGCCACCACCACCACTCCCATGGCCACCGCCGCTCCCATAGCCACCGCCGCCGCTATCGCGTGGCGCGGGACGTGTGTCGTCCTGCGGCCGGCCGCGGCCGTCGGCGCGGCGGGCGTGGTGGATGCGGCCGGTCTCGCCGGCCAGGCCTGCGCGATGCAGCTCGACCATCGTCTCGGCCGGGACGATCAACGAGATGTGCGGCCGGTTACGCACCCCGGACAACCCGCCACCGGGCTTGCCGGTGCGCGTCGAGCCACCGCTGCCCGCACCTGCACCCGCGCCGGCGCTCGTGCCCGTGTTCGTTCCGCCGTCGCCGGTGCCGCATCCGAGTGCGTGGGCGGCGATCGTGCCCAGGGCGTCGGCGCGGCGTTGCTGCCCGGTGCGTTCGTCCCCCTCGACCCGCGGTGAGGCCGCCTCCAACGCCAGGCGCAGCGCGTGCCCGGTGGTGGCGTCCAGGAACCCGGTGACCTTGACCCCGGCGCCGTGACCGGACAGGTTGAAGAACCGGTCCCGCCGGGCCTGGTCGTGCTCGTCCTGCACCCGGCCCGGGTCGAAGACAGCCGCGTACTCCAGGATCGTCCTGCGGGTCTGCACCGGTGTCATACCCGTGACCGCCTCAGTGAACCTCGCCTGCGCGACCGGGTCCGCCAACGCCTCC
>NZ_JEOE01000043.1 GCF_000708885.1 Cellulomonas sp. HZM
ACGGCCCAGCAGCCCGCTCTCGACGAGGTCGCGGCGCAGGCGCACCGGGTCGTCGGCCAGCTCCGCGAGCCGGTCGGTGACCTCACGCTCGGTCGCCCACTCCCCCGGCGCGAGCACGCGGCCGACGAGATGCTCGCGCACGGTGTCCCGGTCAGCGTCCCGGCGGGGCGTCCGCTCGAGCCGCCCGCGCACCAGGAACCGTTCGGCCTCGCACGTCTCCCCGCCCGCCCCGCGCCCGCTACCCAGCGCCCGGCCCGCGCCCGGCGCCCGGTCCGCGTCGCGACCGGGCGGGAACCGGCTCGCGCCGCGAGTCATACGCCACCCGCTCGTGGCCGGGGAGCCGGAGAGTCGGTCATGCAGCCATCATCCGGCGGGGCGGCCCGTCCGCGCGATCGGGCGGGCCGCGCGATCGAGCAGGCGGGATCCGGCTCGCCTCGTGGGCCACAAGCCACCCGGTCGAACGGTCACGGGTGGTGAGCGTCGTCGGTGGGGTGCGTTGCTGGGGCAGGATGGGCGCATGACTTCTGCAGCCTCCGGCGAAGGTGCCGACCTCAGCGCCGACCTCAATGCCGACTTCCGCATCGAGCACGACACGATGGGTGAGGTCCGGGTCCCGGCCGCCGCCCTGTACCGCGCGCAGACGCAGCGCGCGGTCGAGAACTTCCCGATCTCGGGCACGCGGCTCGAGCGCGGGCACATCGAGGCGCTGGCCCGCATCAAGAAGGCGGCGGCGCGCGCCAACGCCGAGCTGGGTGTGCTGGACCAGTCCGTCGCGGACGCGATCGTCGGTGCGGCCGACGAGGTCGCGACCGGGGCCCACGACGAGCACTTCCCGGTCGACGTCTACCAGACCGGCTCGGGCACGTCGTCGAACATGAACACGAACGAGGTCGTCGCGACCCTCGCGACGCGCGCGCTCGGGTCGCCCGTGCACCCGAACGACCACGTCAACGCGTCGCAGTCGTCGAACGACGTGTTCCCGACGTCGGTGCACGTCGCCGCGACGGCCGGGGTCGTGCGCGACCTGGTGCCCGCGCTCGAGCACCTCGCGGGCGCGTTGCAGGCGAAGGCCGACGAGTGGGTCGGCGTCGTGAAGTCCGGCCGCACGCACCTCATGGACGCGACGCCCGTGACGCTCGGCCAGGAGTTCGGCGGTTACGCGGCGGCGGTCCGCTACGGCGTCGAGCGCCTGCAGGCCGCGCTCCCCCGCGCGGCGGAGGTCCCGCTGGGCGGCACCGCCGTCGGCACGGGCATCAACACTCCGGCGGGCTTCCCGCAGCGCGTCATCCAGCTCCTGCGCGAGGACACCGGACTGCCGCTGACCGAGGCGCGCGACCACTTCGAGGCGCAGTCCTCGCGCGACGGTCTCGTCGAGCTCTCGGGCGCGCTGCGCACCATCGCCGTGAGCCTGACGAAGATCTGCAACGACCTGCGCTGGATGGGTTCCGGCCCCAACACGGGACTCGGCGAGATCGCGATCCCGGACCTGCAGCCCGGCTCCTCGATCATGCCCGGCAAGGTCAACCCCGTGATCCCCGAGGCCGTGCTCATGGTCGCGGCCCGCGTCGTCGGCAACGACGCGACGGTCGCGTGGGCGGGTGCCTCCGGCTCGTTCGAGCTCAACGTGCAGATCCCCGTGATCGCGTCGGCCGTGCTCGAGTCGATCCGGCTGCTCGCCAACGCGTCGCGCGTGCTCGCGGACAAGACGATCGACGGGCTCGTCGCCAACGAGGAGCGGGCGCGCGCGTTCGCCGAGTCGTCGCCGTCGATCGTCACGCCGCTCAACCGTGTGATCGGCTACGAGGCGGCCGCGAAGATCGCCAAGCACGCAGTCAAGCAGGGCATCACGGTCCGTGCCGCGGTGATCGACCTCGGGTACGTGGAGCGTGGCGAGGTGAGCGAGGAGCAGCTCGACGCGGCCCTCGACGTGCTGAGCATGACGCGTCCCCCGCAGTCCTGACCGTTCGCATCGCGCCACGGCCGTCCGCACGCCGCGCGCCCGCGCACCCGCACGGCGCCGCGGTCCGACGACGAAGCCCGGCCCACCCCGAGGGGTGGGCCGGGCTTCGTCGTGCCGGAGCGCCGGCCGGCGTCAGTGCGCCTGAGCCGCCGCCGCAGCCGCGGCGTCCTGCTGCGCCTGGCCCTCGACGTGGTGGTGGGGGCGGACGCCCTTCATCGCGAGCGCCGAGACCAGGCCGATCGCGAGCACCAGCACGGTGAGCAGCATGGTCTGGCTCACCGCGTTCGCGAGACCCGCGTGCACGGCGTCCATCGCCGCGCTCGTGAACTGCTTCGCGGCGTCCGCGGGCACCCCGTCCGGGATCGGGAAGGCCGAGCTCGAACCGCCCGCGAGCGCGTCCTGGTCCACGTGGGCGAACGCCTGCACGAACGGCTCGCGCATCGCCTCGGGCAGGCTCTGGGCCGCGCTCTGAGCCGCCTTCGGGATCTCGATCCCGAGCCGCGACGTGAACAGCGCGATGATCGCCGCGGAGCCGACGACGCCACCGATCTGCCGGTTGGTGTTGAACGCGCCGGCGCCGGCACCGGCGTTGCGGTGGTCGAGCCCGGACGTCGCGAGGTTGGCGAGCGGCGAGAACAGGCAGCCCGTGCCGATGCCGAAGAAGCACATGACGACGACGAGCTTCCACACCGCTGCGTCGGGCTCGATCAGCTCGTGGAGTGCGAACACGACACCCGTGAGGATCGCGAAGCCCGCGGCGACGATCCACTTGCCCGGGATCTTGTCCGACATGCGGCCGGCGAAGGGCGCCACGATCCCGGACAGCAGCGAGCCGCCCACGCCGACGAGCGCCGAGCGCAGCGGCGACAGGCCGAGGCCGACCTGCAGGAAGATCGTGAAGGGGAAGAAGATCCCGGTCATCGCGAACGTCACGGCGAACCCCGCGACGTTGGCCATCGAGAAGTTGCGGCTGTGGAACAGCGTCAGCGGCATGAGCGCGTCGGCGCCCAGGTGGCGCTGCCAGAGCACGAACGCGACGAGCACGACGACACCCGCGGCGACGACGCCCCACACGGTGATCGGCCCGGCGATGGTCGACCAGTCGTACGTCGAGCCCTCCTGCAGGCCGAACACGAGCAGGAACATGCCGACGACGGACAGCAGCACGCCGATGCCGTCGAGCCGACGGTTCGCCGTGGGCAGCTTGGGCAGGCTGATGACCGCGAACACGAGCGCGACGATCCCGACCGGGATGTTGACGAAGAAGATCCACTCCCACCCGATCGGGACGAGCAGACCGCCCAGCACGGGGCCGGTGATCGTCGCGACGCCCGCGACGGCCCCCCAGATGCCCATCGCTGCCCCGCGCTTCTGCGCCGGGAACACGCGCGTGATCATCGACATGGTCTGCGGCGTCATGAGCGCGCCGCCGACGCCCTGCACCGCACGGGCGGCGATGAGCCAGCCCACGGTGGGCGACAGCCCGCACGCGAGCGACGCGAGCGTGAAGATCACGAGGCCGATGATGAAGACCGGCCGGGGGCCGAACTTGTCACCCAGGCGGCCCGTGACCAGCAGGAGGACGGCGAACGTGAGGAGGTAGGCGCTGTTGACCCACCCGACCGACGTCACGTCGGCGTGGAGCTCCTTCATGAGGGTCGGCACGGCGACGTTCACGATCGTCGTGTCGAGCATGATCATGAAGAAGCCGAGGCACAGCGGCGGCAGGACGCTCCAAGGGCTGCGACCGTGCAGGTCGACGAGGGCCCGGGGCTGCTCGGTGGACATGGTGTTCCTTCTGTCTGTTCGGGGCCGGCGCTGGAGACGCCGGGGTGATGCGGGGATCAGGTGGTCTGGGGGCCGCACGCGGCCTTGCGCGCCTCGACGTAGGCGAGGGGGAACGGCTCGTGCCAGGCGAGCGGGTCGGCAGGGTCCTCGAGCTCGGCGACCAGGGCGTCGAGCCACTCGAGCTCACGTGCGGCGAGCGCGAGCTCGTGCTCGACGTCCAGCATGTACCGGCGGGGGAGGCCGAGCGAGGCGGCCCGGTCGTAGCGCGTCTGCAGCTCACCGCGAGCCAGCTCCTGGCGCTCGCGGCGCCGTCGCAGCTGGGCCGCGACGTCCGCCGCGGGCAGCTCGTTGGCCTCGGCGAGCCCGACGGGGAACAGCGGGTACGTGCGGTGCTCGTCGCCCAGCAGGCTGCGCAGCCGGTGCTCGAACGCCGCTCGGCCCGCGTCCGTCACCTGGTACGTCGTCCGCTCGGGACGGCCGCCCTCACGGTCGACGCCGACGACCTCGACGAGGCCGTCCCGCTCGAGCCGCTCGACCGCGTGGTAGACCGCACCGGGGTTGACGCGCACGAGGCGCGTGTCGCCGCGTTGCACGAGCGAGCGGTGCAGCTGGTACGGGTGCATCGGCTGCTCGTGCAGCAGCGCGAGCAGCAACACGGCCACTGCCGACAGCTCTCCCGACGCCATGCGCGCATCCTCTCGTCGACCACCGACACGGCCATGCCGGGCACCACGTGGCGCACCTCCTGGCGAGTTATTCCGACCGGAATATAACCCTCGGGCCATACGTGCCGTCAACCCGGGAGATGAACCGCAAGACCGACGGGGAGCGTCGACGACCCTCCGCCGCACCGCGCCGAGATCGTTGTCGTTTCGAGATGTGGAACCGCTCCCAAGCACCGTAGGAGCGCTCCTACGATCGGATGCACCCCGTCCGGGCCCGGTCCGCGACGCGTCGACGACGACGAGGAGGACCTGCGTGAACGCGGGCTGGAACGCGCGCCTGCTGGTGCACCGCGCCCGCGCGCAGCAGACGCTCCTGCTCACGGTGCTCGCGGTCGCCGTCGTCGCGACCACGCTGCTCGGGACGTTCACCGTGCTGCTCGCCGTGAGCCAGGACCACATGCTCGGCGTCGCGCTCGGGCGCACCTCGGACGCCGACCGCGAGCTCGACGCGGTCGTGACGCCCATCAACACGCTCAACGGGCCGGACGTGATCGCGCACTCGACCGCGTTCCTCGACGAGACGCTCGGCGACCTCCCGGCCCGTCGCGAGACCTGGCTCGCATCCGCGATGTACTCGGTGCAGGGCACCGACGACGCCGTCGATCCCTACGCGTACCTCGCGTCCGAACCGCTCGTGCGCACGTCGAGCAGGGTCGTGCAGGGCGCGTTCCCGACGGACGGCGTGGACGCGCACGGGAACGTCGAGGTCGCGGTGCCCGAGGTCGCGGCCCGGGAGTACGGCTGGGCGGTCGGTGACGTCGTGCGCGTCGTCGACGCCGCGGCGCGGACGCCCGCGACCTTCGTCGTGACCGGCACGTTCCGGCTCGAGGGCCCGTCGGCGTCGTGGGCGCGCGACGTGCTGGGCGGCACCGAGCACGACCCCGCCTACCCCGTCCTCGGCACGGGCGGCATGCTCCGCACGCAGGCCTGGGGTCCGTTCGTCACGGCCGGTGACGACGTGTTCACGGACGGCACGTCGTCGCTCGGGCTCGCGCACCTCGTCGCGTGGCCGGACCTGGCGGGCGCCGACGCAGGCCGGCTCGACGGCCTGCGCGCACGCGTCGGCGACGCCCGGCAGCGGCTCGCGGCGGCGACCCAGGACGACTTCACCAGCACGTACGTCGCGACGAGGCTCGACCGCACGATCGACACCGCGGTCACGAGCCTGCGTGTGACACAGGTGATCGTGACGGTCGTCGCCCTGCTGCTCGTCGTGCTGGCGGTGACCGTGCTGCTGCTCGCCGCGCGGCTGCTCGCCGAGCGCCGGGCGCCCGAGCAGGCGCTCATGGCGTCACGCGGCGCGTCCGGCCGGCAGCTGCTGGGGCTCGCGGTGCTCGAGGCCCTCGCCGTCGCGGCGGTGACCGCGGCTGCCGCGCCCTGGCTCGCGGTCGCGCTGTACCGCGTGGTGACCTCGCGCGGCGCACTCCGGGACAGCGGCCTGCACGTGGACCCCGGGCTGCCCGCGCGGCTGTGGGTCGTGTGCGCGCTCGCGGCACTCGGGCTCGCCGCGGTGCTCGTCGCCCCGCTCCTGCGCCGCCGGGCGGTCGACGGCGAGCAGCCCGACGCGCGGCAGGACCGGCGCTCGACGATCGCGCGTTCCGGCGGGGACCTCGCGCTCGTGCTGCTCGCAGGGGTCGCGCTGTGGCAGCTGGGCGCGTACCGCTCGCCCGTGGGTGGCGCCGCGGCGGTCGACCCCGTGCTGGTCCTCGCCCCGGCGCTCGTGCTGCTCGCCGGCGCGGTCCTCGCGCTGCGCCTCATGCCGCTCGTCGCGCACGTGGGTGAGCGGCTCGCGGCCCGTAGCCGCTCGCTCGTCGCGCCGCTCGCGGCCTGGGAGCTGGGCCGACGGCCCGGCCGCGCGACGGCCGCGGTCCTGCTGCTCACGCTCGCGGTGGGTGCGGGGACGTTCTCGCTGTCCTTCCTCGCCACCTGGCGCACCTCGCAGCAGGACCAGGCGGACCTCGCGGTGGGTGCCGACCTGCGGGTGGTGCCGTCCGGGACGACGATCGAGACCTCCGCGGTCCTCGACGCCCACGGGCTGTCGGCCTCGGCGCACCCCGCCTCGAGGCAGGACGTCACGGTCGGCGCGCCGTCGGCGGACCCGCGCGAGGACACGGGCGGCGTCGCCGCGTCGCTGCTCGCGCTCGGCACGGCGGGCGACGGCGACGTGCTGCGGGGCCGCGTGGACGGCGGCTGGGCGGGCGCGACGGCCGGGCTCGCGCCGACGGGGACGGTCGACGGCGTGCCGCTGCCCGGCCGGGCGCGGTACCTCGTCGTCGACGTCCGGTCCACGATGACCTCGCCCGGTCCGGGCTCGACGAGCGTGCAGCTCGTCGTGCAGGACGCCTCGGGCGCCCGCAGCACGCTCGCGCTGCCCGCCGTCGACCTGGTCGGGTCGGTCGACGACGTCGTCGTGCCGCTGCCCGCCGCGGCGCGCGGGCTCAGCCTCGTGGCCGTCGTCGTGCACCTCACGCCCGCCGCGGACGACACCGTTCCGGCGACCGACACGGTCGTGACGGTGCAGCTCAGGGACCTACGCACCGCCGCCGGGCCGGAACCCGGCGACGACGGCCCTCCGGCGGCGGACGACCTCACCGGCGTGCAGGACGTCGCGTTCGACTCCGGCACGTGGGCGAAGGCCACGGGTGCCCGGGCGACGGCACGGGCCCTGCGCACTCACGGCACGCTCCACGGCGGGACGTGGTGGGGAACGCCCGAGACGCTCGTCGCGACGACGTTCGCGGCTCCGGAGGCACCCGTCCCGGCGCTCGTCACACCCGACCTGCTGACGACGATCGGCACGGACGTGGGCGACCCGCTGCGTCTGTCCGTGGGCGGCGCGCTCGTCGACGTCGACGTGCGCGGCACCGTCCCCTACCTGCCGGGCCTGCCGTCGGGGTCGGGCGTGCTGGTGGACTCCGACGCGCTCGGCCGGGCGGCGATCGCGTCCGGGCAGCCCGCGCCGTCCGTCGACGAGTGGTGGGTCACGGTCCCCGACGACGAGGCGGCCGCGGCCGTCGACGGCCTGCGCTCCGCGCACGTCGGCGACGTCGTCTCGCGCGCCGAGGCGCGGGCCGCCGCGACCGACGGACCGTTGCGCGTCGGGGTGCCCGCCGCGCTGTGGATCGTCGTGGTGGCTGCGCTCGCGCTCGCGCTGGCGGGTCTCGCGATGAGCGCCACGGTCTCGGTGCGGATGCGCAGGCTCGAGCTCGCGCGGCTGCAGGCTGTCGGCGCTCCGCGCGGCGGCCTCGTGCGGTCCGTGCTGGTCGAGCACGGCGTGCTCGCAGCCGTCGGAGGGCTCGTCGGCCTCGCGCTCGGGACGCTGCTCGGCCGGGTCGTCGCACCGCTCGTCACGGTCTCGTCGGCGGGCACGGCCCCCGTGCCCGGTGTCGTGGTGCTGTGGGGCTGGCGCACGCAGGGCGTGCTCGTCGGGACGCTCGTCGTGGTCGGTGCGCTCGTCGTCGCGCTCACCACGAACGCCCTGCTGCGCCGCGCGTCGGGCGAGCTCCTGCGCCTGGGGGACGAACGATGACCGACCTCGCCACCGCGACCCGCGCCGCCACGGGCGCCGCGACGCTCATGGCGCGCCGACGCGCACGCGCCGACGCCGGGCTGCTGACGCTGTCCGCCGCGGTGCTGGCCGTGAGCGTCGCGCTCTCGCTCGTCGTGCCGCGCGTCGTCGCCGGTGCCGCCGACGACGCCGTGCACCACGCGGTCGCGACCGCGGGTCCGGGCGCGGACCTCGTCGGGACCGTCGGCGCCCCGCCGTCGGTGGGATTCACGCCCGGCACGCCGAGCACGCGCGACCCCAACGTCGCCGCCGAGCTGCGGGACACCGCGGCGACCGTGCGCGCGGCGCTGCCGCCTGCCCTGGCCGCCGTGACGGGCGACGGGACGACCGCGGTGACCACGCCCGTGATCAGCGCGCGTGCGGGTGACGTCCCGATCGCGACGCGGCTCGCGTACGTCGGCGTGGCCGACGAAGGTCGTCAGGCCGGCCTGGTCCGGTGGGTCTCGGGTGCCGCACCGACGCTCGCGCCGCTCCCCGAGGACGACGCGGGCGACGACACGGGCGACAACACCTCCGACGGGTCGACGGACGACGCTGCCGAGCTGCGCCGCCAGGTGCAGGTCGGGATGCAGGTCGACACCGCCCGCGCGCTCGGCGTGCACGTGGGCGACGTCGTGCGCGGCCCGTTCCGCACGCGCGGGCTCGCCCAGGTCGTCGTGACAGGCATGTACACGGTGGCCGACCCGCAGGACCCCGTGTGGGCCGGCGCCGACGACCTGCTCGGCCCGCTCACGGCGGCCGACCCGACTACCCAGCGGGGCCGCGCGGGGCTGCTCCTCACCGACGACTCGCTCGCGGACGCGCAGCTCGTGCTCCAGGCCCGCGTGGCCACCACCCTGCTCAGGTACCCCGTCGACCCGGACGCGGTCGACGCCCCCGGCAGCGCCCGCGTGCGCGCCGCCGTCACGAAGATCCAGGCCGACCCCACCGCGCTGCGGCAGGTCGACGGCAGCACCGTCGCCGTCGCCACGTCGCTCGGCGACGTGCTCGACGACGTCGGCCGCCGGCTCGCGGCCGCGGACGCGCAGCAGCGGCTCGTGGTGCTCGGGCTCGGTGGCGTCGCGGCGCTCGTGCTGGTGCTCGCGGCGCGGCTGCTCGTCACGCGGCGCGAGACGTTCCTGCTGGCCGAGCGGGCGCGCGGCGCGTCGCTCGCCTCGGTCGCGGTGCGCGGGCTCGTCGAGGCCGTCCCGCTCGCGGTCGTCGCGGGGCTCGTCGGGTTCGCGGGTGCGGCGCTCGTCCCCGGACCGACCTCGTGGGGTGTTGCAGCCGCGCTCGTCGCCGTGGCGGCGCTCGCGCCAGCCGTCGCCGCGGTGCTGCGGGTGCGGACCGCGTGGTCGGGCCGGCGGCAGCCCGCCAACCGCTCGGACCGTGCGCGGCTCGCGAGCCGGCGCCGCGCCCGGCGGCTGGTCGCCGAGGGTGCGCTCGTCGTGCTCGCTGCGGGCGCGTTCGTGTCGGTCCGCCGACGCGGGCTCCTGGACCAGGGCAGCGGCGGCGTCGACCCGCTGCTCGCGGCCGCGCCGCTGCTCGCCGCGGCGGCCGGCACGGTGCTGGTCGTGCACGCGCTGCCCCCGCTGCTGCGGACCGCGTCGCGCGCCGCGCGCGGCCACCGCGGGCTCGTGCCGCTCGTCGCGACCGCTCGTGCGAGCGCCGTCGCCGGGACCGCGGTGCCGCTCATGGCGCTGACGATGGCCGTCGGGATGGTCGTGTTCTGCGGCACCACGGCGGCGACCGTCGTCGCCGGGCAGGGCGAGGCCGCGTTCGACCGCGTGGGGGCCGACGTCCGGGTGGACGGTGCGCTGACCGCCGACGACGTGGCGGCCCTGCGAGCCGCGGACGGTGTGCGCACGGTGGGCGCCGTCGCGGTGCTCGGCGGCCGCAGCCTGGGCTCGAGCACGGGCGTCTCCGTCGACCTGCAACTCGTCGACGCGCACGCGCTCGCCGCGATCGGCTCCGCGCACGGCCGACCGGTGCCGGAGCTCGCCGCGCTCACAGGTCCGGCCGACGACGTCCCGGCGCTCGCCGGCACCTCGGTGCAAGCAACCGCCGACCTCGTGCGGCCGACGGTCGCCACGGCGGGTGGCACCGTGGCCCTCGACGTGGTCGGCGTGATCGGTGACCTGCCGCACCTGCACGACCTCGCGGCGGGCGTCGGCGGCCGCGTGCTCGTCGACCGGACGACGTTCGACGCCGCGCAGGGCGGTACGACGGCGCTGACGAGCGTGCTCGTCGACGGACCGGGCGCCGAGGCGGCCGTCGCCGGGCAGCACCTCGCCGACCGCCGCGGCGTGACGGTCACGACGCTCGCGGGCTGGCTCGACGAGCGGCGGTCCACGCCCCTCGACCGGGACCTGCTGCGGCTCCTCGTCGGCGCCGCCGTCGTGCTCGCCGGGTATGCGGCCCTCGCGCTCGCGCTGCTCGTGGTCGCGACGTCGGGAGAGCGTGGCCGCACGATGTCCGCGCTGCGCACCCTCGGGCTCGACGCGCGCACCGCACGCGCGCTGACGTTCGCGGAGGTCGCCCCGCTCGCGGGCGGTGCGCTCGTCGCGGGCAGCGCGATCGGGATCGCGATCCCCTGGCTGCTCACGGGTGCCCTCGGGCTGGACGTGACGACCGGCGGGTTCGGCGCGCCCGCGCTGCACGTGGGGTGGTGGCCGGTCGCCGCGGCGGCGGCCGCGGTGCTGCTCGCGCTCGCGGTCGCGGTGGTCGTGGAGTCGGCCGTGCGGCGGCGCGAGCGGCTCGGCGAGGTGCTGCGGGTGGGTGAACGATGACGGTCCGACGAAGGAGGGCGGCATGACCACGACGCTCGGGGCGCTCGAGGAGCGCGCGCGTGCGCACGGCGGCGAGTTCGGGCAGGACGCGCTGATCGTGTGCGACTCGCTCGTGCGGATCTACCAGTCCGAGGGCATCGAGGTGCAGGCGCTGCAGGGCCTGGACCTGCTCGTCGAGCAGGGCGAGCTCGTCGCGATCGTCGGCGCGTCCGGCTCGGGCAAGTCGACGCTGCTGTCCGTGCTGTCCGGGCTCGACGCGCCCACCGCGGGCCGCGTGCGCGTCGGGCCGTGGGACCTCATGGCGATGACGCCGCGCCAACGCGTCGAGTACCGGCGCTCGATGGTGGGGTTCGTGTGGCAGCAGACCGCGCGCAACCTCGTGCCGTACCTGACGTCGGCCGAGAACGTGGTGCTCCCACTGGCCCTCGCGGGCGCCCCGCGAGCGCAGCGCGCCCGCCGCGCCGCGGAGCTGCTCGACGTGCTCGGCGTCGGCTACTGCGCCGACCGTCGGCCGGGCGAGATGTCGGGCGGCGAGCAGCAGCGCGTCGCGATCGCCGTGGGACTGGCCAACTCGCCGCACGTGCTGTTCGCCGACGAGCCGACGGGTGAGCTCGACACCGCGACGTCGCACGACGTCCTCGAGGGCCTGCGCACCGCGAACCGCGAGCTCGGCACGACGGTCGTCGTCGTCACGCACGACGCGGGCGTCTCCGAGCACGTGCAGCGCACGGTCGCCATCCGCGACGGGCGCACGTCGTCCGAGGTGGTGCGGCGCACGCACACGCGCGAGGACGGCAGCGAGCACGTGGTGGCCGAGGAGTTCGCTGTGCTGGACCGCGCGGGGCGCGTGCAGCTGCCGCGCGAGTACCGCGACGCGCTGCAGCTCGTCGGGCGGGTACGCCTCGCGCTCGAGGACTCGCACGTGTCGGTGTGGCCGTCGGGGCGCCCCTCGGCCGAGGGGCGCGGGCAGGAGGAGGAGCGATGACGACGAGCGTGCAGACCCGGCCCGCGGTGCTGGTCGAGGGAGTCAGCCGCACGTACGGCAGCGGCGCGACGGCCGTGCACGCGGTGCGCGACGTGTCGTTCCAGATCGCGCCGGGTGAGCTCGTCGCGCTCGTCGGGCGGTCGGGGTCCGGCAAGACGACCCTGCTGAACTGCATCGGGGGCCTGGACCGGCCCGACGAGGGCCGCGTGGTGGTCGACGGCCGCGAGGTCTCCACGCTCGACGAGGCAGGTCTCGTCGACCTGCGTCGCGACGTGGTGTCCTTCGTCTTCCAGACGTTCGGCCTCGTGCCGGTGCTCTCGGCCGCGGAGAACGTCGGTGTCCCGCTGCGCCTGCGCCGCCTGCCGGCCGCGGACCGTGAGGCGCGCGTGCAGCTGCTGCTCGACCTCGTCGGCCTGGGCGACCACACGCTGCAGCGCCCGGGCGAGATGTCCGGGGGCCAGCAGCAGCGTGTCGCGATCGCGCGCGCGCTCGCCAACTCTCCCCGCCTGCTCGTCGCCGACGAGCCGACGGGGCAGCTCGACACCGACACCGGGACCGCCGTCATGGCGCTGCTCCGGGCGGTCGTCGAGGCCGAGGGGATGACCGCGATCGTCTCGACGCACGACCCGCTGATGATGTCGCTCGCCGACCGCGTGCTGCACCTCGCGGACGGTCGGCTGGTCGAGGGGTGACACGACGAAGGGGCGCCCGCGTCGTCGTGCAGCGGGCGCCCCTTCGCCGGCTCAGGTCACGTCCACTGCTTGAGGACGCGGCCCTCCTTGTCCTTGAACACGCCGACGAGCAGCATGATGAAGTCGATCAGCGTCCAGATGCCCAGGCCACCGAGGGTGAGGATCATCGCGATGCCGGTGCCGACCTTGCCGACGTAGAACCGGTGGATGCCGAGGCTGCCCAGGAAGAAGCACAGCAGCACCGCGGGCAGCAGGAGCTTGGGGCTCACGTCGCCCGGGGCGCCGTACGCCGAGTCGGCCGCTGCCACGTACGGCGGCGGGACGGGCGGGTAGGAACCCTGCTCGATCGGGTCGGGCGTGGTCATGTCGTCTCCTCGTGAGGTCCGGATGTGCGCGCCGAGACTACTGGTGCGGGACGTGCCACGTCAGCGCCCCCGACGGGTGGACTTCACACCTCGATCCCCTCGAGCAGCTCCGTGACGAGCGCCGCGACGGGCGAGCGCTCCGAACGGGTCAGCGTCACGTGCCCGAACAGCGGGTGCCCCTTGAGCGCCTCGATCACGGCGGCGATGCCGTCGTGACGGCCGACGCGGAGGTTGTCGCGCTGCGCGACGTCGTGCGTGAGCACCACACGCGACGACTGCCCGATGCGCGAGAGCACGGTGAGCAGCACGTTGCGCTCGAGCGACTGCGCCTCGTCGACGATCACGAACGCGTCGTGCAGCGAGCGGCCGCGGATGTGCGTGAGCGGCAGCACCTCGAGGATGTCGCGGTCGAGGACCTCCTCGACGACCTCCTTGGACACCAGCGCGCCGAGCGTGTCGAACACCGCCTGCGCCCAGGGGTTCATCTTCTCGGCCTCGCTGCCCGGCAGGTAGCCGAGGTCCTGGCCGCCCACCGCGTACAGCGGTCGGAACACCATGACCTTGCGGTGCTGGCGCCGCTCGAGCACCGCCTCGAGCCCCGCGCACAGCGCGAGCGCCGACTTGCCGGTGCCGGCGCGGCCGCCGAGCGAGACGATCCCGACCTCCTCGTCGAGCAGCATGTCGATCGCGATGCGCTGCTCGGCGCTGCGCCCGTGCACCCCGAACACGTCCTGGTCGCCGCGCACCAGCTGCACGTGCTTGTCGGCCGTCACCCGCCCGAGCGCGGACCCACGCGGGCTGTGCAGCACCAGGCCGGTGTGGCACGGCAGGTCCTGCGGCGCCGTCGCTCCGATGCCGATGCCGGGCGTGACGTCCGCCAGCGCGACCGACTCGTGCTCCCACAGATCGCTCATCTGCTGCTCGGTGAGGTCCAGCGCGTCCATCCCGGTCCAGCCCGAGTCGACCGCGAGCTCGGCGCGGTACTCCTCGGCCCGCAGCCCCACGGCCGACGCCTTGACGCGCATCGGGAGGTCCTTGGAGACCACCGTGACGTCGTGCCCCTCCGCGGCGAGGTTCGCCGCCACCGACAGGATGCGCGTGTCGTTGTCGCCCAGCCGGAAGCCGGCGGGCAGGACCGTCGGGTCGGTGTGGTTGAGCTCGACGCGCAGCGTCCCGCCCTCGGGCGTGACCTCGATCGGTGCGTCCAGACGGCCGTGCTTGATCCGCAGGTCGTCGAGCATCCGCAGCGCGGAGCGGGCGAAGTACCCGAGCTCGGCGTGGTGCCGCTTGGCCTCGAGCTCCGTGATGACGACGACGGGCAGGACCACGTCGTGCTCCGCGAAGCGACTGATCGCCTTCGGGTCGGACAGCAGGACGGATGTGTCGAGCACGTGCGTGCGACGGCCCTCGACGACCTCGGTGACCTCGGCGTGCTGCGTTGCGCTGCTGACCACGGCCTGCTCCCTCCGGCGCTACGTGCGCCGCAGAAGGCGCCTCGCGCCGGCGCCCCGCGCGAGCGGGGTCGTGTGCCGGCGATCGGCGACGGGGTGGGGGCGGCCTCGCCCTGCGGAGCAGGACCGGGGCCGGCCCTCCTCCCGGAGCAGATGCTCCATGGACCAGGCCTCCCGGGGACGACGGGCGCCGTCCTCTGCTCGGGACGCTAACCCCGGCGGTGCGCGTGTGACGTGCGACACGCGCGGGGGGCGGGAGATGTCACACGGCGTTCACCTGACCGGTCGGCAGCGCGCGGTGCTACCGACGTCGCACCGTCGCGGTCGCCTTGCTGGTCGCGGATGCGTTCGTGTACCCGGCGCGGGACGCGGTCACCCGCACGGTCACCCTCGTACCGACGTCCTTCGTCGTCAACGTCCACGACGAGCGCGTGGCGCCCCGGATCGTCTTGCCGTCGCGGTACCACTGGTACCGGTACGTCACTCCGGTGACCGACCACTTCCCGGAGCCAGCCTTGAGCTTCTTCCCGACCTTCGCCGTGCCTGCGATGGAAGGGCGTGATCGGTTGATGATCGTTCCTGGCCGCACGACGACGGTGGCGCCACTCGTTGCGGAGGCGGTCACGTAGCCCGATCGACTCGCGGACACACGCACAGCCACCTTGGCTCCGCGGTCCGCCGACGAGAGCATGTACGTCGAACCTGTCGCGCCAGGAATCGCTGCGGAACCCCGCAGCCACTGGTAGTGGTACTCGAGCCCAGGCACGGACCACGATCCGGACGTGGTCGACAGTCGGGCGCCCACAGCCGCCGATCCGGAGATCGTAGGAGCCTTCGTAGCCGCGATGGTGCCGGCGGCTACCTTCACCGTCGGCCGACTGTCAGCCTGTACCGCACTGCACTCGTCCGTCCATCCGGTCGCCCGAACGGTCAGACTCGCTCCAATGTCCGCGGACGTAGGCACGTACGACGGACTCGTCGCGCCAGAGATCGGTACACCGCCACGGAACCACTGCAATGACGTTTTCGTGCCCTCGCGCGACCACATGGCTCCGGAGGCAATCATGGCGACGCCGACTCGGGGAGCGCCCGAGATCACCGGGCCCGCCGTGCTACGCAGCACATGCCGCGAACCTGGGCTCAGGTGGATGGGGACGGTGATCCGCGCGTCGCCGGTGAACCTGGCCGCTTCATCGATTGTGACGCCGACTCGTCCGTCTGCAGCCACGTAGCCCACCTGCTCGACGTCCTCGTCGCCGCTCCAGATCGACAACGCGTAGGTCGCATACGGGTCGAGGTGTCCGAATTCAGGAGCCATCCAGGAGTCGACGTCGTGCGCCGTCTCGAACTGCCAGCCTTGTGGTTCGAGCCGGGAGAGCCAGACGAGGGCGTTGTCCAGGCTCTGCGAGCAGTAGCCGGCGGGGAACGTGAATCTGGGGAGGATAGAGAACTCGGGTCTGACGACGACGGAGATGGAGTCTCCTGCCCGGACTATCACGCCCGGCTCGCGAGACAACTGCCGATTCTCGCCGTCGTACCACCCCCGGCCGTATCCGTTCCCGGTCACGAAGACGTGGTACTCCTGTCCCGCCTCCAGCCCGGGGATCATCGCAGTGCCTGAGCCGTCGACGGTGCCCGAGACCACGCTGTCACCGACAACGCTCACTTCGATCGTTCCGCGACTCCCGTCGGACACAGTCACCTTCACCCAGAGGCGACCCGTGAGCTCGGTTCGGATCGTGATCGGCCCTGGCGCCAACGCGGTGGAAGCCTCGTCGTCCGGTGCGACGGTTCCGTCCGCCAGGACTCGGCCTTGCACGAGCTGCTTCGACGAGTCGTTGAGATACACCTCGTAGGTTCCTCCGGGCAGGAGGCCGCGTACCTCGAACTCGCCGTCGCGGCTCACATGCCCGTAGGCGACCGTCTTCCCGGCGGTGCGCACACTGACAACCGGCAGCCCGCGATCGAAGTCCAGTCCGACCGGGAGGATGACACGTCCGGTGAACGCCGCAGCTCGCGCCAGATCGAGATCCAACCAGTCGGTGGACGGTTCGAGCTGCCTTGCGCCGCCCGAACCGGGTTGCCACCCATCTGGACCGAGGTAGCCCATGGCCACCGTCGACTCGCGGTCGGTCACCGAGATCGTGTAGGTCGCTGTACGGCTCGGGACCGGGATCGCGAACGAGAGCGCGCGAGGCTCGAGCGGATCGGGCTCGGCATCCGCGCTGATTTCCAGGTCGGAGCCGACTTCGTTCACCGTGACCTGGACGTTCGTGTCGGCCGCGAGCACGCCCTCGGGCAGGCGCATCGTCCCGGCGAGAAACGGGGTGGCCCGTGGAGCGAGGTTGATCGTCGCCGGCGCCGTGATGCTCATCGCGCGCTCACGATCGTCGACGAGCTGTCCGTCCGGCCCACCGGCATCCCCTGCCACGAGGAGCCGTGACTCGTCCCACAAGCGCACCCCGTACTGCTCGCCTCGACGAAGTCCACCGATCCGGTAGGTGATGCCGCCAGGCGACACACTGACGCTCGCGTCCTGCACGCGACGGCCCGAGCCACTCATCGGGCCGAACGCGATGATCCCGACGTCGACCCGGTCGGAACGCAGCCCTCCAGGGAGGACGATCGATCCCTCGATCGCGACCGCCACGTCGAGGTGAACCGTGACATCCGAGCCGCCCGAGACCTTGCGCGCATCGGCACGTACCCACGACGTTGCTTCACCCGTGAACCACCCGTCGACGACCGCTCCCGACGACTCGCGCACGAGGAGCTCGACATCTCCGTGCGAACCCGAGCCGACGACGAACGCCAGGTCGTCGAGCTGCACCACGCTCGACGCGACCTCGTGGTCGCCGTGCCAGGCCTCGACCGTCACCACATCGTCGGGCGGGAGGTGCACGCCTTCGGGCAAGACGATCGTGCCGGTGATCTCGCGCCCATCGACCGCCGCCGCGGGTTCGCTCGAGCCGATTCCGGTCAGCAGCAGGCCAACAAGTGCGACCATGGCTGAGCCGACGTACCGTCGTGTTCCTGCTGACCGTGCCAACTCACCCTCCGAATCGAGCCGACCGCGGCATCGTCGGGCAGTGAGCACCGTAGCGGTGTTGCGCACTTCACGTGGGCACTTTCGGGTACGAGCGGTCGTCCTCAGCGCCCCAGCCGCCGCTCGCGCGCGGCGTACGACCGCATCGCGCGCAGGAAGTCGACCCGCCGGAAGTCCGGCCAGTACGCCTCGCAGAAGTAGAACTCCGAGTGCGCGCTCTGCCACAGCAGGAACCCGCCGAGCCGCTGCTCGCCCGAGGTGCGGATCACCAGGTCCGGGTCGGGCTGACCCTTGGTGTAGAGGTGCTCGGCGATGTGCTCGACGTCGATCTGGTCCGCGAGCTCCTCGAGGCTGGTGCCGGCCGCAGCGCCGGCGCGCAGGTAGGCGCGCACCGCGTCGGTGATCTCGCGGCGGCCGCCGTAGCCGACGGCCACGTTGACGTGCACGCCCTCGACGTCGGCGGTGGCCTCCTGAGCCGCGAGCAGCGCACGGGTGGTGTGCTCGGGGAGCATGTCCAGCGCGCCCACGGCCTGCAGGCGCCAGCGACGGCTCTGGGCGAGGCGGCCGACGAGGTCCTCGATGATCGCGAGCAGCGGGCCCAGCTCGTCGCTCGCGCGCGAGAGGTTGTCGGTGGAGAGCATCCACAGCGTCACGACCTCGACGCCGACGTCCTCGCTCCAGTCGAGCAGGTCGACGATCTTGTCCGCCCCTGCCTGGTGGCCGTGCGCGGTGGACTCCCCCAGACTGCGCGCCCAGCGGCGGTTGCCGTCGACGATGACGCCGATGTGCCGGGGCAGTCGGTCCGCCGGGAGGGACGCCGCGAGGCGGCTCTCGTAGAGCCGGTAGAGCGGGTGCGGCAGGCGCACGCGACCTCCCGTTCGGCTGGCGTCCTCGTCGTCCCGTGCCGGCCGGCCGACGGGACGCGCTCACGTTACTAGCGTGGCGGCACGCCGTGGTTCGACACCACAACCTACGCTGCCGTAACCTACGGGATCGTAGGTTGTCGCCCGACGAAACGAGTCCGCCCCATGAGCACCACCCCGCCGGACTCCGACGGCTCTCCCGACGGCTCTCCCGACGGCTCGTCCGTCAGCACGGTCACCACCGTCGCCGACGTCGTCAAGCCCCACCTGCGCGGCTGGATCCACGCAGGCGTCGCACCGCTCGTCCTCGCCGCGTCGATCGTGCTCGTCGTGCTCTCACCGACGACGGCCGCGAAGTGGTCCACCGCGGTGTTCGGCATCTCCGCCGTGATGCTGTTCGGCACCAGCGCGATCTACCACCGCGGCCGCTGGTCGCCGAGGGTCGCGGGCGTGCTGCGCCGCCTCGACCACACCAACATCTTCCTCATCATCGCGGGCACCTACACGCCGCTCGCGGTCCTGCTGCTGCCCAAGTACACGGCCGAGGTGCTGCTGATCATCGTGTGGTCGGGCGCGCTCGTCGGGCTGCTCGCGCGCGTGTTCTGGCTCGGCGCGCCGCGCTGGGTGTACGTGCCGGTGTACGTCGCGCTCGGGTGGGTGGCGGTCGCGTTCCTGCCGCAGTTCTGGCGCTCGGGCGGGCCCGCGATCGTGTGGCTCGTCGCCGCCGGCGGGCTCGCGTACACCGCCGGTGCCGTCGTATACGGGACCAAGCGGCCCAACCCGTCGCCGCGCTGGTTCGGGTTCCACGAGATCTTCCACGCGCTGACCGTCGTCGGCTTCACGTGCCACTACGTGGCCGTGTCGATGGCGTCCTACGGCTCGGCCTGAACGCACGCAGACCTACCGCGGCACCACCGCGTACCGGCGGTTCGCGAGCGACGGGTTCTGCTGCCGCACGGCGGCGAGCCTGTCGGCGTCCAGGTCGACGGTCCGCACAGCCGGGCGGTCGTCGAGCTCGAGCCCCACGGCCCCGTCCGGCCCGACGACGAGCGAACGCCCGACGACGCCCTTGCCGGCCATCCCCACCGCGACCACCGCGGACGTGTTCTCGATCGCCCGGGCGACGGCGAGCGTGCGCCAGTGCATCGCCTTGAGCTCGCCGTCGGCCCATGCGGCGGGCACGACGAGCACGTCGGCCCCCGCATCGACGAGCCTGCGCGCCGACTCGGGGAACCGCAGGTCGTAGCAGGTCATCACGCCGAACCGCAGGCCACCGACGGACAGCACCAGCGGCGCCGCATCGGCAGGGCCCGCCTCGAGCCGGTCGGACTCGCGCGACCCGAACGCGTCGTACAGGTGCACCTTGCGGTAGACCCCGACGAGCTCGCCGGCGCCGTCCACCGCGACCACCGCATTCACCGCACGCCGCGGGTCGGTGCCCGGGATCGTCATCCCCGCGACGACCGCGACGCCGCTCGCCGCAGCCCGCTCGCGCAGCGCCCTCACGAAGGGCCCGGTCAGCGGCTCCGCGTCGTCGACCCCCACGCCGCCCGGGTGGAACGCCGACGCGTACTCGGGCAGCACCAGCAGGTCCGCGCGCACGTGCTCCGCGGTGCGGAACGCGTCGGCGACCATCACCCGGTTGGCCCCCGGGTCGGTCGAGCCGTCCAGCTGGCCGACCGTGACGCGCACGGCGGGCCGCTGCGGCGGCGCGGGGCGCTCGCTCACCGCGGCTCGTCGTCCTCACGGCGAACCGACGGCGCGGCGTCCACCTCGAGGTCGGGACCACCGGCGCCGGCGTCGACCATGCCCGTGCGAGGCGTGCCGTCCTCGTCGTCGTCCCCGAGGGCCTTGGCGCGCCGGTCGACCTTGCGCAGCTGCTTGGTGAGCGAGAGGAACAGCCCCGCGGCCGCGAGCGCGAGCACGAACGTGAACACGAACCCGAGGAACCCCGGTGAGCCGCCCTGCGCGGCGGTGACGATGCCCGAGGGCGACGGCGTCGGCGACGGGGTGGCGGCGAGCAGCAGCGTCATCGGACCGTCTCCCGGATGCCCGCGAACAGGTCGTCCTCCGGCAGGTCGGTGGGCACGCGCGACTGCGCGAGCTCGTACTCCTCGGTGGGCCAGCGCTCGACCTCGACGGCGCGCGGCACCGCGAAGAAGAAGCCCTCCGGGTCGATCTGCGTCGCGTGCGCCCGCAGCGCCGCGTCACGCCGGTCGAAGAACTCGGAGCACTCGATGCGGGTGGTGACCTCCCGCTCGGGTATCTCGCGCGCCTGGCGGGACTCGATCCAGTCGCCGAACGGCGACTCGCCGCCCACCTCGAGGATCGCCTCGTGCACCGCGCGCATGCGCACGAGCGAGAAGCCGTGGTTGTAGTAGAGCTTGAGCGGCGCCCACGCCTCGCCCCGGTCCGGGTAGCGCGTCGGGTCGGCGGCCGCCTCGAACGCCTCGACCGAGACGCGGTGGCACATCACGTGGTCCGGGTGGGGGTAGCCGCCCGACGGGTCGTACGTCGTCATGACGTGCGGGCGGAACTCGCGGACGACCTCGACGAGAGGCGCAGCGGCCTCCTCGAGCGGCACGAGGCCGAAGCAGCCCTCGGGCAGCGGCGGCAGCGGGTCACCCTCGGGCAGACCGGAGTCGACGAAGCCCAGCCAGTGCTGGCGCACGCCGAGCGCGGCGGCCGCGGCATCCATCTCCACACGACGCACCGCGCGCATCGCCTCGATGCCCGGCTCCAGGTGGCCGTAGCGCTCGTTGAGCACGTCCCCGCGCGCGCCGTCGGTGCAGGTCACGACGAGCACCTCGACGCCCTCGGCGGCGTAGCGGGCCGTCGTCGCGGCCCCCTTGCTCGACTCGTCGTCGGGGTGCGCGTGCACCGCCATGAGGCGCAGCGGCTCTCGGGTCACGGGGGCTCCCGTCGCTGGCCCGCGCACGGTGGCGCGGGCGGGTCGGTCGGACGAGAGACAATGATCCCCCACGCGGGCGGTCGCTCGTGCCCCTCGCGGCCTGTCTCTTATAAACAACCGACGCCGCCGG
>NZ_JEOE01000044.1 GCF_000708885.1 Cellulomonas sp. HZM
GTTCGGGGGCGGGCACTCGTCGGGGTTCGGCGGCGGTCACTCGTCGGGCTTCGGCTCGGGTGGCGGGAGCGGCTTCAGCGGTGATGCCGGCGCGGGCAGCGGATCCGGTGGAGGCGGCGGCGGGGCGTGGTGATCAGCCGAGGATCTGCGCGAGGTCGAAGCTCACCGGCTGCTCGAGCTGTGCGTACGTGCACGACGACGCGTCGCGGTCCGGCCGCCACCTGCGGAACTGCGTGGTGTGCCGGAAGCGGTCGCCTTCCATGTGGTCGTAGGCGACCTCGACGACGAGCTCGGGGCGCAACGGGACGAAGCTGAGGTCCTTGCCCGCGTTCCAGCGGCTCACGGCACCGGGGACGCGGTCCCCGGTCGGCGCCGCGGAGGTCCACGGGTGGTCCTCGACGCCGGTGGTGAGCGGTGCGAGCTCGTCGACGAGCTCGCGGCGGCGCGCCATGGGGAAGCTCGCGACGACGCCCACGTGCTGCAGCCTGCCGTCGTCGGTGTAGAGCCCGAGCAGAAGGCTCCCGACGACGTCGCCCTGCTTGTGCAGGCGGTAGCCGGCCACCACGCAGTCGGCGGTCCGCTCGTGCTTGATCTTGAACATCGCGCGCTTGTCCGGCTGGTACGTGCCGTCCAGCGGCTTGGCGACGACGCCGTCGAGCCCGGCGCCCTCGAACTGCGTGAACCACTCTCGCGCGGTCGCCAGGTCGTCCGTCGCGGGGGTGACGTGGACCGGTGCCTGCGCGTCGGCGAGCGCCTCGACCAGCCGCGCGCGCCGCTCCGAGAACGGCAGCCCGGTCAGGTCGTCGTCGCCCAGGGCCAGCAGGTCGAACGCGACGAAGCTCGCGGGCGTCTCCTGCGAGAGCCTGCGCACGCGGCTCTCCGCGGGGTGGATCCGCTGCTGCAGCGCCTCGAAGTCGAGCCGATCGCCGCTGACGACGACGATCTCGCCGTCGATCACCGCCCGCGGCGGGAAGGTCGCCCTGACCGCCTCGACGACCTCGGGGAAGTATCGCGTCATCGGGCG
The DNA here is from genome assembly GCF_000708885.1 of Cellulomonas sp. HZM. GTDB lineage: Bacteria > Actinomycetota > Actinomycetes > Actinomycetales > Cellulomonadaceae > Cellulomonas. The sequence goes on from NZ_JEOE01000044.1 coordinate 1,025, forward strand.
CTCGTTGCGGCTGCCGAGCTCGACCTCGTCGCCGTCGCGGAACACGATCGTGCGGAACCCGTCCCACTTGGGCTCGACGTGCCCCACGTCGGGGATCTCCTTGACCGATCTCGCGAGCATCGGGGCGACGGGCGGCATCACGGGCAGGCGCATGGGGACATCGTGCCGCGCACCACCGACACGCGCGCGAGCGAGGCTCGGGCGCGTGTCGATGGTGCCCTGGCCTCGAGCTCGGGCACTCGGGCGACGTGACCAGGAGCCGGCGGGTGCGCAAGGATGTGCGACCGGGTTCACGGCGGCGGTCGGCGGTCGGTCGCCGGCGGCACGATCGACGAGAGGGTGATGGCCGATGACCACGACGACCATCGGTGTGATCGCGGCTGTCGTCGTCATCGGCGCGATCGTCGCCGGCGTGATCGTCCTGGGAGTGCGGGCGTCGCGGGACCCGGCTGGAGACGTGCAGGAGCTCGCGCGTCGAGGGTTCGTCCGCATCGAGCCGGTGCGCTCGGCGAAGGGTCGCACGACCGACTGGCTCATCACACCGCTGTGCCGCGCCGACGCCACGACGAACGACCGCGAGCGGATCTGGCTCGACGCCCTGTTCCACCCCCACCGCTCGCCCGTGCTGTGGTCGAAGGTGTCCATCCCGTTCGCAGCCCTGGGGGACAGGGGTGCGGACGGCGTCTTCAGCGACGGCGGGTCCGGCGGCGACGCGGGTGGCGGGGACGCCTGCCATTGACCAGTGCTTGACCTGGACGCACAGGTTCGTCACGGGAACTTCTGCGGCTCCTCGCGGGTTGGTCCAGTTGTCTGGTGCTCGCGGCGACGACGGGGCGCCGGTCACCGGAGAGGAGCACGGCGATGGACGACGACGAGCAGGTCCGCCCCCGCAGGCGCGGACGACGAGCAGCGGTGGGCGCGGCGCTCGTCGCCGGGGTCGCGGTCGGGTCGGCGGTCTCCGCGTCACCCGCCGCCGCCGACGACCCCGCCCCGCTCGCCGCACCGACGTGGCCGGGCCTCGCCGCCGGCTCGACCGACGGCGTGCTCACGGTGAGCGCGGGCTCGTCGACCGGCACCGCGCTCGTCGTGTCCGCCGGGGGCGTCGCGGTCACGCACCGCCACGTCGTGGCTGACGCCTCCGAGGTGTCGGTCACCGACCCTGGCACGGGCCGCACCTACGTCGCGACCGTGCTCGTCTCCGACCCGCGTGCCGACATGGCGGTGCTGCAGCTCGTCGACGCGGACGGTGTGACGCCCGCCTCGCTCGTCTGACGCGCGGCCCCGCCGGAATCAGGTAGGGCGCGGCGTGGTTGCACGTCTAGACTGTCGGACGGTCCCTCGGGCTGGTTGACAACTGAACATGGGGGTGATCGGTTTCGACGGTGATCGTCGAGCCAGGAGAAGCGGGTCGAGGACGCACGGTTATCTCGTGAACGCTCCGTGCAAACCCATAGGTGCCGATTCCAAGCGCACCGACTTCGCCCTCGCCGCCTGAGCGAGCCTCGAAGTCCGTCGGCCTAGGCATGCTTCCGGCCTAGTTCCCGGCGTCATCCAGGGAGCCACTGCTGCTTGTCATCGTCAGTGTGACGAGCGGGACTTCTAGCTGACTGAGCCCGTCCACCTTTCCGTCCGTGGGAGTGGTGGGGGCTGAGAAAATCCATCACGGACTGCACCCGGAGAAGCCCTGGTTCCACGTCATCGGACGCGGGTTCGATTCCCGCCACCTCCACGTCGTCACGAGTAGCCGCCCGGTCCTGACCGGGCGGCTACTCGTGCGTCCGGCACCCGGTGCCTCGGCTCGGCCCGTTGCGAGCCGTCCACGAACGCCACACGATGGGGAGCGGCGCCCGCCAGCGGCGCCCGCCATCGACCCGGACGACGACGTTCGGCGGGTGCTCCGTGGCGCCAGGTCACGGCGCGTGCACCGATCGGCATCGCCGACGAGGGCGACTACGGACCGACGCGGCCGACCTTGCCGGCCGGCGGGCGACGAGCGTCGCCGGTCGTCGGGCACGGCCCGACAGGGGAGGGAGGTCGTCGCACCAGCGGAGACGTCCCGGACAGGGGCGCCTGCGGAGAGATGTCACATCGACTGCAGGAGGACTTCCCATGGCAAGGATCGGCAGACGAACGGCGGCGGTCGCAGCGGCGACCGCACTCGTGCTCGCGGCGGGCGGTAGCGCCGTCGCGGCCAACGTGTCCAGCGAGGAGCAGGCGCTCGCCGGCACACGGCAACCAGCCGCCACGACGATCGAGCAGAAGGTCAACCGCCTTCTCGCCCGCATGACGACCAAGGAGAAGATGCAGCAGGTCCAGCTGCTCTCCGACGGCCAGGTCACCGACGCCGACGCCAAGGCGGGCGTGGGATCGGTGTTCAGCCTCGTCGACGCGGAGAAGATCAACCACCTGCAGCACGTCGCGGTCGAGCAGTCGCGGCTGCACATCCCGATCCTGTTCGCCTACGACACGATCCACGGCTACCGCACGATCTTCCCCGTGCCGCTGGGCGCCGCGAGCTCGTTCGATCCTGCCGTGGCCCGCGCCGACGCCTCCGTCGGAGCGAAGGAGTCCGCGATCCAGGGGCTCAAGCAGGTGTACAGCCCGATGGTCGACGTCTCGCACGAGCCGAGGTGGGGGCGCATCGTCGAGGGTGCCGGTGAGGACCCGTACCTCGGCGCGGTCATGGCGGCCGCGCGGGTCAAGGGCACGCAGGGCTCGGACTACAGCGCGCCCGACAAGGTCGTCGCGAGCGTCAAGCACTACGTGGGCTACGGCGCGGCCGAGGGTGGCCGTGACTACAACACCACCGACATGTCCGACTCCGTGCTGCGCAACACGTACCTGCCGCCGTTCAAGGCGGCGATCGACGCAGGCGCCGACACGGTGATGTGCTCGTTCAACGCGCTGAACGGGGTCCCGGGCTGCGCCAACAAGTACACCGAGACGGACATCCTGAAGAAGGAGTGGGGCTTCGACGGGTTCATCGAGAGCGACTACACCGCGGTCGCCGAGCTGCGGGCGTGCCCGCCGGTGAAGCCCGACGACGGTCCATGCGGGCACGGCATCGCCGCCGACGGCCCGGACGCAGGCGCCGCGGCCCTCATGGCCGGCACCGACTCCGAGATGGTCAGCACCTACCTGCGCGACTACGGCCAGCAGCTGCTCAGCGACGGGAAGATCTCGATCTCCCGGCTGAACGACGCGGTGAAGCGCATCCTGCGCGTCAAGTTCCGCGCCGGTCTCTTCGAGCACCCCTACGTCGACATCGCCAAGGCGAGCAGCGCCGCGAGCTACGGCAAGCCGGCAGACCTGGCCAAGGCCCGGACGGCCGCGGCGCGGTCGATGGTGCTGCTCAAGAACGAGGACCAGGCGTTGCCGCTCGACCCGGCGCGGTCGACCGCGCTCATCGGCCCGTTCGGGCAGACGGTCGACGAGATGCTCGGTCCGTGGTCCGGACGAGGATCCGACGACCTGGCGCCGAAGTTCGTCAGCCTCTTCGACGGGCTGAAGGCAGCCAGCACCAGCACCGTGACGTACACCGCGGCGTGCAACCTGGCACACAACTTCGACCCGCCCAACAACGCCACCCCGCCCATCACGGCCGACGACGAAGTGTGCGCCGGTCCGGGCGTGGGCGGGACCGACATCGACGACGCCGTCGCCGCGGCGAAGAACGCCGACCAGGTGGTGCTGGCGCTCGGCGAGAGCGGCTTCATGAGCGGCGAGTCCAACAGCCGCAGCCAGCTCGACCTCCCGGGCCACCAGGAGGACCTGCTGAACGCGGTGGTGGCGACCGGCAAGCCGGTGGTCGTCGTGCTGCTCAACGGGCACCCGCTCGACCTGACGGCCGTCGTCGACAAGCCAGCGGCGATCCTCGAGGCGTGGTTCCCCGGGACGGAGGGCGGCAACGCCGTCGCCGACGTGCTGTACGGCAAGGTGAACCCGGGCGGCAAGCTGCCCGTGTCCTTCCCGCGGGGCGTGGGCACCGTGCCGTACTACTACAACCACGAGCCGTCGGGTCGCCCGTGCGACGCGACGTTCAAGTGGAACGCGCGCTACCGCGACCTGCCCACGTGCGAGCCGCTGTTCTCGTTCGGCTACGGCCTCAGCTACACGACGTTCGACGTCTCGAAGCTGACCCTGAACCGCACGAAGGTCGACCGCAACGGCAGGGTCACGGCCTCGATGGTCGTGAAGAACACCGGTGACCGCACGGGGGACGACGTCGCCCAGGTCTACATCCACGACCCCGTCGCCAGCATGTCCCAGCCGGTGCGCCGGCTGCGCGGGTTCGAGCGCGTGACGCTCGACCCGGGGGAGTCGACGAAGGTGACGTTCACCCTCGACAAGAGCGACTTCGGGTTCTACGACAACCGCGGCAGGTTCGTCGTGGAGCCGGGGGAGATCCAGGTGTTCGGCGGGGACTCGTCGGACGCGACGATGACCAAGTCGTTCACGGTCACGGCACGGTGACGATCACTCATCGCGGGTGATTCGCGCCGCGTGGCCCCGGCCTCGTCGGCCGGGGCCACGCGCGTACGTCACGGCAGGTAGTAGTTCGGGTTCGGCAGCTTGAACCCGCGGTCTGCGTAGCCGCCCTTGAGGTCGGAGTACTGGTCGCCGAAGTTGGCGACGATGTCGTACCCGAGAGACTCGATGTGGGCGCGCGTGGCCGACTTGTAGTGGATCGTCGTGCACGAGCCGTTCGGGTCGGACGCGCACGCGGTCTTGAGGTAAGCCGGGTAGTCGGCGACGGCCGGTTTGGTGAACAGGCCGTCCTCACCGTTCTTCAGCGTGGTCGGGACCGGGTAGCCGGCGTCCACGCCGACGCCGTCCTTGGTCAGGTTGCCGAGCGTCGCCGCCTCCTGCGCGGCCGGCCGGCCGGTGAGGAAGAACACCGCGTAGCCGAGCTTCTTCGCCTTCGTGACCAGCGCGACCATGCCCGGTGTCGCGGGGAACTTCTGGTCGGTGACGAACTGTGCGTTGGTCGTCGGGTTGTAGGCCCAGTTGCTCGCGACCTCGTAGTTCCAGGTGGTGAGCGTCGTGTCGTCGACATCGAGAACGATCGCCTTCGTCGCGTTCTTGTTGCCGTGCGCGTGCTTGCTCGCGTGCTTGTGCGCTGCGCGGGCCAGGTACGTCTCGCCCGAGCGCGCGACCTTGGAGGCCTCGCGCGCGTAGCTGCTCTTCGGGTCGAAGGTGCCGGTGCCGAGCTCGTCGCCGTAGTAGTTGCGGATCTGCTGGCGCAGCACGTCGATGTTGGTGATCTGGTCCGCCGACCTGGGGGTGAAGGTCTTGATGGCGGGCTGCGCGGTGGCGGCGTAGGCCACACCACCGCCGACGAGGGTCGCGGCCAGGGTGGCGGCGACGACGGTCGAGCGCCGGGACAGGCGTCGGTTGCGGAGTCTCATCATGTCTCCTTGCGGGGGAATGCCCGTGGGTCGGGGCGTCCCCACGCTAACCGGGGCAATTCGGGTCGGCGCGGCGAGGGTGACGGAGCAGGTCAGGCGGGGGTGCGGAGCTGGCCGAACGTCGTGCGGCGGCGCAGCGTGAAGCCGAGGCGCTCGTAGATGGCGATGGCGCCCGTGTTGGTCGCGGCCGCGTGCAGCAGCGCACGGTCACCGCGCTCGCGGACGTGGTGCGCCACGTCGAGCACGAGGCGGGTCGCGAGCCCCTGGCCGCGGTGCTCGGCGTCGGTGCAGACGGCGCTGATCTCGGTCCACCCGTCGGGCTGGAGGCGCTCGCCGGCCATCGCGACGAGCGCGCCGCCGCGCCTGATGCCGACGTACCGGCCGAGCTCGTGCGTGCGCGGCGAGAACGGTCCGGGCTGCGTGCGCGCGACCAGGTCGAGCATCGCGGGCACGTCGGCGGCGCCGAGCACGACCGCCTCGTCGTCCGGCCTGGTCACGAGGGCGTCGGTCTCGACGAGCTGCACGCCCTCACCGCTCGCGTCCACGGCCCAGCCGTGGGGGAGCGTGGGGCGGTTCCCGGAGAACGGGAAGGGGGCGTCGCGCCCGACGAGGTCGACGATCGCGTCCCACACGTCGGGGTGCTCCCAGTCGGCGACTCCCGCGAACCGGGAGACCTCGGGCAGGAAGCGGCGCGCGAGCTCGTTGCCCTCGCTGAGGGCGGCGTGCCGGCCGACGAGCGAGTACCACGCGGCGTTGTCGAGCACGCTCGTCGTCGGCTCGAGCGTGGCGGTGCTCTCCTGGCTCTCCTGGCTCATCGGGGTGTCCTCTCGTCGTCGGCCACCGGATCGTAGGCGCGCGGGCTGCAACGCCGGGGCGAGCGGCGGCGAGCGTCCCGCGGTGTGAGACCGACCGGGCGACCGTGCCGCGCGAACCGGTGAAAACCGGACGCTTGACTCAGAACGGACCTGCGGTCGTAGGGTAGGGATGTCGCGATTTGCTAGGAATGCTTACTAATCCCCCGGTTCCATCGCCGTAGCGTCAGGGAGAAACCCCATGCGTCGTTCCCGCAGGTTGTTCGCATCCGTCGCCGTCGTCGCCGGCGTCGGTCTCGCACTCGCCGCACCGCCCGCCCAGGCGTCGACGACGAAGCCGACGCCGGACGCGCCGCGCAAGGTCGTCACCGCCTACTTCGCCGACTGGGACGTCTACGGACGCGGCTACTACGTCAAGGACATCCCGGCCACCAAGCTCAACGTCATCCAGTACGCGTTCGGCGTGCCCGGCTACGACCCCGCCACGGGCAAGGCCAGCTGCGACGTCCTCGACCCGTGGGCCGACTACCAGCAGGTCTACTGGACGGGCGACAACACGGTCGACGGCGTGGCCGACGACCCGAGCGACCCCGACCAGCACCTGTTCGGCAACTTCAACCAGCTGCGCAAGCTCAAGGCCGCGAACCCGCACCTCAAGGTCGAGATCTCGCTCGGTGGCTGGACCAAGTCGACCTGGTTCTCCAAGCTCGCCTCGACCCCTCAGCTGCGCCAGCAGTTCGTCTCCTCGTGCATCGACACGTTCATCAAGGGTGACCTGCCCGGCGGCGGGTGGCCCGAGGGCGCCGGGGGAGCGGGCTCGGCTGCCGGTCTCTTCGACGGCATCGACATCGACTGGGAGTACCCCACCCAAGTGGCGGACGGGAACGTCGACCCCGGTCCCGCCGACCGGCACAACGCGACTCTGCTCGCCGCGGAGTTCCGCAAGCAGCTCGACGCCTACGGCGCGACGACCGGCAAGCACTACCTGCTCACGGCGGCGCTCCCCGCGGCGACCAGCTCGACGAAGTACTACGAGCTCAGGGAGTTCTCGAAGTACCTCGACTGGGACAACGTCATGACCTACGACTTCAACGTCGCGAGCGGTCCCAAGGCGTCGCCCAACACCCTGTTCACGCCCGACCCGCGTGACCCCAACGCGAAGAACCTCACCTGGAACACGAGCGGGACCGTCGCGTACTACCTGCTCAACGGCGTGCCGGCGAACAAGATCGTCGTCGGGGTGCCGTTCTACGGGCAGCAGTACCTGCGCACCGGATCGGCCAACCACGGCCTGTACACGGCATTCGACAACACCGGGACGGACCCGAACTCGCTGACGGTCGACGTGGCGCCGCAGCCCAGCTACCACGCGCTCGTCGACGAGGGCGGCTACGTCGACGCCGCCGGCACGAAGGGCGGGTCCGGCTACACGGTGTACTGGAACCCGCTCGCGGGCGAGCCGTTCCTGTCCAACCCGGCAGCCGAGCACCCGAACCTCACCACCGGCCCGGCGACCGTCCCGACGGTCATCGCGTTCTCGAGCCCGCGGTCCATCGGCGAGCGCACCAAGCTCGTCAAGGCGCTCGGCCTGCGTGGGGCCATGGCGTGGGAGCTGAGCCAGGACTCGGACAGCCACGCGCTGATCAGCGCGCTGGGACCGATCCTCGGCTAGACACCACCGGGGGTGGCCGACCTTCTCAGTGGGAGGTCAGCCGCCCCCGGGCCTCGCCGAACACGCGGCCCAGGTTGATCGTCCAGCCGACGCCGAAGACGCGCGGTGCGATCACGTGGGCGCCGTCGGGGTCCCACATGCGCGACTTGACGCGTTCCAACGTGGGCACGCGGAAGTCGTAGGGGACGAACCCGACGACGACCCCGTGCCACGTTCGCTCGTCGGACGGCGTGCGCAGCTCCTTGGTGATCGCCGCGACCGCGAGGCCGATCGTGACGAGGCGGACCACCTTGCGGCCGCGGTGGAACCTGTCCTGGGTCTTGGTGAACGGCATGCCGGCCTCCCTCGTCGGTCTGCCGATGATCTCTCCTGCGACCGTGCGGCGCGCGTCGACGCCTCTGTCAGCCCAGGGTCGTCGACCAGCTCGCGCCGAGGATCTTCGCGGAGCCCTCGTGAGGAAGGCGCGTCACGACGGTCAGCACGCCGTGGATCACGACCGCGTCGAGATCGCCCGTCTGGTGCGTGAGCTTGGCGACCACGGGGTCTCCGAGGGACAGGACCCTGCCGTAGTCCGCGTCGATCATGGCGACGTACGAGTACGTCGTCACCGCGAGCGCGCCGTCGGCGGTCGGCACCACGCGTGTCGCGGTCGCGGCGTCCTGGGTCCCGTCGGACGCGAGCGGGTCGAGCTGGACCGGGGCGAGGTAGCTGTCGGTCGCCTTCGCGGGCTTCTCGAGCGTCGCGCGGAAGTCGGCCACGTCCGTGCCGGCGACGAGCTTCGAGGACACGCCGGTCCGCACGAAGTCCCGCACGACGTCGCTCGCATCCTTCGCAGCCGCGACCTCGGCGTCCGTCGCGGTGCTCGGCCGAGCGCCGGAGGGCCGGTCCGTAGGGACAGGGGTGGGGACGTCGCCCGCGCGCACGTCGGCCGACGCGCTCATCCGCCACGGCGCCACCGCGGAGGCGCGCTCGAAGACCCACACGTGGTCATCGGACGTCGTGCCGCTCGACATCGTCCCGCTCGCCACGAACCACATCGGGTACGACGAGAACGACGGCGCGAACGCACGGTCCACGCGCACCGTCGTCTTCTGCGCCTTCTTGTGCGAGCGCGCCGCCCGCGCGTAGGCAGTGTCGTACTCGTCCTCGCGCAGCACCGCGCCCAGGTCGACGCCGGCCCAGAGCGTGGCGTCGCCGGCCGCGGCCCGGGCGATGGCCTTGTTGTTGCGGTCGTTGTACGACGAGACGGCCGCCCCCAGCTCGCGCTGCGTGATCGAGACCCGCTGCGGGTCGGCCGTGGGAACGCGGCTCGGGACCGCGGCGCAGCCGGTCAGGGCGGCGGTGACGACCACCGGGATCGAAGCCGCCCGGAGGGCGCTCGGGACCCCGGCTCGGCGGACGTCGTCGCCGACCGTGGCGCTGCTCGCGGCGCCGGACGACGCCGATGGGTCGCGCCGAGCGCGACGACGCGCGAGGGCCACGAGCACGAGGACGACGAGTGCCGCACCGGCGGTGCCGGCGGCGACCGCGAACGCGTGCGGCACGCGCAGCGCGACGCTCATGGTGAGCGGGCCGTCACCGGTCACGGGCATCGCCACGAGGCTCAGCGGCGCCACCCCGTCGAGCTGCAGATCGATGCTCGTCGAGCCCGAGCCGTGCGCGCGGGAGAGCCAGAACGTCGCGTCCGGCGGGGACACCTGAGGTGCGCGGGCGTCGCCGGGGACGATCACGGCGTGCGTCGCACCGGAGGGCTTGAGCTCGTCGACGCTCAGCCGCCGGACCCCGGCAAGGTAGCTCTCGACGTCGACCGGGTTCGCGGTACCCACGAACACCTCACCCGGGCCGTCGACCGTGATGCGGAGGCGGGCGTCGCGAAGAGCCAGGACGGTGGGCGTCGTGCTCACGGGCCCGTCGGCGGTCGTCGTGATTCCCGGCACGGATGCCCAGTCGTCCGGGCCGACGAGCCCGGCGACCGCGACGCCGGCGACGAGCGCAACCGACGCGAGGACGGTCGTGATGATGACGAGAAGACGGCGCACGTGGATCCCCCTGGTTGTGGTGTGCGGGGACCGTAGCGGGGAGCCTGCTCGACGCGTCGCGAGTTGTCCACAGGTGCTCCGCGCGCGCCGTGGGCACCGCTCCGACAGACTGGCGCTCGACCGGCCGGACGAGGGGGAGCTCATGAGCATCCTGCGGACCAAGAGCATCGAGCAGTCCCTCGCGGACGCCGAGGAGCCGGAGTTCAAGCTCAAGCGGTCCCTGTCGGTGCTCGACCTCGTGGTGTTCGGCGTGGGCGTCGTCATCGGCGCGGGCATCTTCACGCTGACGGGCAAGGCCGCCCACGACGTCGCGGGGCCTGCGATCGTGCTGAGCTTCGTGGTGGCGGCGATCTGCTGCGCGCTCGCGGCCGTCTGCTACGCGGAGTTCGCCTCGACCGTGCCCGTCTCGGGTTCGGCCTACACGTTCAGCTACGCGAGCCTCGGCGAGATCTTCGCCTGGATCATCGGATGGGACCTGATCCTCGAGATGTTCCTGGGTGCGAGCGTCGTCGCGCAGGGGTGGAGCGCGTACTTCGACACGTTCATGCAGAACATCGGGTGGACCGCGCCGCGGCCCGTCTCGTACGGCGGGGCCGTGGACGTGCCGGCGATGGTGCTCGTGGTGGTGCTCGGGCTGCTCATCACGCTCGGCATCAAGGAGTCGATGCGGGTCAACCTGGTGCTCGTCGGGATCAAGCTGTTCATCGTGCTGTTCGTCATCGTCGCCGGCATCGGGTTCATCTCGCCGGACAACTACAGCCCGTTCATCCCGCCGGCGCAGGCCACGGACGCGACGACCGGGCTCACGCAGCCCTTGATCCAGGCGTTGCTGGGGCTGACGCCCACGGCGTTCGGTGTGGGTGGGATCTTCGCGGGCGCCGCCCTCGTGTTCTTCGCGTTCATCGGGTTCGACGTGGTCGCGACGACCGCCGAGGAGGCGCGTGAGCCGCAGCGCGACCTGCCGCGCGGGATCATCGGCTCGCTGCTCATCTGCACGGTGCTGTACTGCGCGGTGTCGCTCGTCGTGACGGGCATGGTGCCGTACGACCAGCTGGACCCGAAGGCCGCGCTCGCGAGCGCGTTCGAGGCGCACGGCGCGGACTGGATGGCCACGCTCATCTCCGCCGGCGCCGTCGCGGGCCTCACGACCGTGGTGCTGACGCTCATGGTCGGGGCGTCGCGCGTCATCTTCGCGATGAGCCGCGACCACCTGCTGCCCGGTGCGTTCGCGAAGGTGCACCCGACCTTCCGCACGCCGTGGGTGATCACGCTCGGCGTCACCGTCGTGACGGCGGTCGTCGCGGGGGTCACGCCCGTGGGCGTGCTCGAGGAGATGGTGAACATCGGCACGCTGAGCGCGTTCGTGCTGGTGAGCCTCGGCGTGATCGTGCTGCGGCGGACGCGTCCCGACGTGCCTCGTGCCTTCCGGGCGCCGTGGGTGCCGGTGCTGCCGATCGTGTCCGCGCTCGTCTGCCTCTACCTGATGGTCAACCTGTCGGTCGAGACGTGGCTGCGGTTCCTGGTGTGGCTCGTCGTGGGGTTCGCGATCTACTTCCTCTACTCGCGCACGCACGCGCGGGTGCGGACGGAGGCGGCGCCCGGCGAGGCGGCGCAGCGCTGAGCGGGGCAGGATCGACGCGTGGCCACACCCGACTTCGTCCTCGACCTGCGCCGCCGGATCGGCCACGACCTGCTGTGGCTGCCAGGCGTCACCGCGGTCGTCGTGCGGCCCGACCCGTTCGAGCAGGTGCTGCTCGTGCGGCGGGCTGACAACGGCGCCTGGACGCCGGTCACGGGGATCATCGACCCGGGTGAGGAGCCCGCGGTCGCGGGGGCGCGCGAGGTCCTCGAGGAGGCGAGCGTCGTCGCCGTCGCGGAGCGGCTGACCCGCGTCAAGGCGCTCGCGCCGATGACCTACCCGAACGGCGACCGTTCGCAGTACCTCGACCTCACGTTCCGGTTCAGGTACGTCAGCGGCGAGGCGGCGCCCGGGGACGACGAGAGCACGGACGCCGGGTGGTTCGCGCCGGACGCGATGCCGTCGATGTCCGACGAGATGCACGCGCGGATCGCGAGCGCGCTCGACCCGGGAGCCGCGGCGTCGTTCGTCGGCTGAGACCGGCTCGCCACCAGGCTCGGAACCAGGCTCGGAACGAGGCGTGGAGCCCGCCAGGGCGGTGACCGACGTGACACCGACCCGGCCGAAAAAGACGAGGTCAGCCTCTATCGAATCGATATGATCGACGCGAGCGCCACGACGACAGCCCTCGCACGGACGCCTCCGCCCATCCCCTCTCGACCCCGCTCGCACCACCCGGAAGCTCCGTCATGCCCAAGGTCCTCACCGTCGGCCGCCCCTGGCGCGTCATCCTCGCGTTCGCCGTGCCGCTGCTCGTCGGCAACGTCGTCCAGCAGCTGTACCAGGTGGCCGACGCGTTCGTCGTCGGCCGCACGCTCGGCGTCGACGCTCTCGCCGCGGTCGGATCGACCGGCGCGCTGCTGTTCCTGCTGCTCGGGTTCGCCTGGGGCATGACCACCGGGTTCGCGATCCCCACCGCCCAGGCGTTCGGCGCGGGCGACGAGCGAGCGGTGCGCCGCTCGGTCGCGACCGGTGCGCTGCTCACCGGCGCCGCGAGCATCGTGCTGACCGTCGTCGCACTCGTCGCGACAGGACCCGCGCTGGCGCTCCTGCAGACGCCGGACGAGCTCGTGCCGATGGCGCGCACGTTCGCCACCGTCAGCTTCGCGGGTGCGGTCACGACGATGTTCTTCAACTTCCTCTCGGCGATCATCCGCGCGATCGGCGACTCGCGTACGCCGCTCTACTTCCTGGCGGCGGCGTGCGGCCTCAACGTCGTGCTCGTCGTGACGCTCGTCCGGGTGCTCGGGTTCGGGGTGGGCGGGGCCGCGCTCGCGACCGTCGCCTCGCAGGCCGTGTCCGTCGCGCTGTGCGTGTGGTTCGTGCGACGTCGTGTGCCCGTGCTGCACGTGCGGCGCGAGGACTGGCACGTGGGTCGCGACGAGATCGCGCGGCACCTGCGCCTCGGGCTGCCGATGGGGTTCCAGGCGTCGATCATCGCGATCGGCACGCTCACCGTGCAGCTGCGGCTCAACGAGATCGGTGCCGACGCGGTCGCGGCGTACACGACGGCCGCGCGCGTCGACGGCCTCGCGGTCGCGCTGCTGTCGTCGCTCGGGCTCGCGGTCTCGACGTTCGTCGCGCAGAACCACGGCGCGGGCCGGCCGGACCGCATCCGGCGCGGCGTGCTGCAGGGCACCGTGATGTCGATGGCCGGAGCGGTTGCGCTCGGGGTGGTGCTGGTGACGCTCGGCAGCCACATCGTCCAGCTGTTCGTCGGCCCCGGGAACGACCGCGTGGTGCACATGGCCGCGCAGTTCCTCACGGTCACGGGACTGACCTACTCGCTGCTCGGGGTGCTGTTCGTGCTCCGCGGGGCGCTGCAGGGGCTCGGTCGCGCGTTCGTGCCGACGGTGTCCGGGGTGATCGAGCTGCTCATGCGGGTCGGTGCAGCCGTCGTCCTCGGGTCGATGTTCGGCTACGCGGGCGTCGTGTGGGGGAACCCGCTCGCGTGGCTCGGTGCCGTCGTGCTGCTGGTGCCGACGTACCTGCGGGCGCACCGCGAGCTCGCGAGCATCCCCGTCGGCGATGTGCAGCCGCTGCTCGTCGAGGGCCCGGCCGAGGGGTCGAGCGTGTCCGAGGTCGTCGTGCCGACGCCGCGCGTGCGATCCGCGACGCGTGCGCACCGGCTGGTGCGGCGGCGGCTCGCGGCGTCCAGGCCGCGCCGCGTCGGCGTCGGTCCCGGCTCGCGCCGCTGACCGGGTCGCGGGCGCGAGCCGACGCCGTGCGGGCTGCGTGCGGTCGTCGTCCGGGCCGGGTGTGGGCGGGGTCACGCGCTTTGGCGGGATGAGTTGCCCGGGGTTAGCGTGTTGCGCAGGAGCGGCCGGGAGAACCCGCCGTCCTGCGAGAACCCCCGAGGAGACGCCCACGTGAGCACGTGGAACCTGACCGAGCGCCGCGCCGTCGACCTGCACCTGGTCGCCAGCGCGCTCTGTCGTCGCCCCGTGCGGTGTCGCTGAGCCCTCGGCTCACGCGCCGGCGCTGACGCCGGCCCCGCCGCTCGTGCGGCGCTCTGCCCCTGACCGGGCTCACCCCCTCCGTGCGTGACGTCGCTGCGCGTCGTCGCGTCGGTCCACCTCGATCACGCGCCCCCCGTGTGCCTCGAAAGGTTCCTGCCTCCATGTCCTCCAGCACCACCACGCACGCGCCCCGGCGGCTGCGGTTCCCCTCCTTCACGGTCCAGGTCCTGCTCGGCCTCGCGCTCGGCGTCCTGCTCGGCTGGGTCGCACGCCAGATGGGCACCAGTGCCGACGGCGACCCCAACTGGCTGACCACCACGCTCGACGAGATCGGCTCGAGCTTCGTCACGCTGCTCAAGGCGATCGTCCCGCCGCTCGTCTTCCTCGCGATCGTCACCTCGATCGCGAACCTCCAGCACGTCACCAACGCCGCGCGGCTCGCCGTGCAGACGCTGCTGTGGTTCGCGATCACGGCGGCGATCTCGGTCGCGGTCGGCATCGGCCTCGGCCTCCTGTTCAACCCCGGCGCGCACACCACGCTGTCGGCGTCGGACGGCTCCGACCCGGGCCACTCGGGCAGCTGGCTCGACTTCCTCAACGGCCTGATCCCGGGCAACTTCCTCGGGCTCGGCGGCGACACCCAGGCATCCGTGGTGGACGGCGTCGTCGTCGCGAAGACGTCGATCTCGTTCAACGTGCTGCAGATCGTCGTGATCGCGCTCGTCGTCGGCATCGCGGCACTGCGCTCCGGCAAGGCGGCCGAGCCGTTCCTCGCGTTCAACCGGTCCGCGCTGACCGTCGTGCAGAAGGTGCTGTGGTGGGTCATCCGGCTCGCGCCGCTCGGCACGCTCGGGCTCATCGGCAAGGCCGTCGCGACGTACGGATGGGACCTGCTCGCACCGCTCGGGACGTTCGCCGTCGCGATCTACACCGGCCTGGCGATCGTGCTCTTCGTCGTCTACCCGCTGATCCTGCGCACCAACGGGCTGAGCGTCGTCAGCTTCTTCCGCGGCGCGTGGCCGGCCATCCAGCTCGCGTTCGTGTCGCGGTCGTCGGTCGGCACGCTGCCCGTGACCGAGCGTGTCGTCGAGCGGAACCTGGGCGTGCCGCGGTCGTACGCGTCGTTCGCGGTGCCGCTCGCCGCGACGACGAAGATGGACGGCTGCGCCTCGATCTACCCGGCGATCTCCGCGATCTTCGTCGCGCAGATCTTCGGGGTCGACCTCACGGTCAAGGACTACCTGCTCATCGCGTTCGTGTCCGTCGTCGGGTCCGCGGCGACCGCCGGGCTCACCGGTGCGGTCGTGATGCTCACGCTCACGCTGTCGACGCTCGGCCTGCCGCTCGCGGGCGTCGGCCTGCTGCTGGCGATCGACCCGATCCTCGACATGGGCCGCACCGCGGTGAACGTCGCGGGGCAGGCGCTCGTGCCGACGGTCGTCGCGAAGCGTGAGGGGATCCTCGACCTCGAGCAGTACGCGGCAGCGTCCGCGGAGGACCTGTTCGCGGACGACTCGGCCGGTGCGGCGACGTCGGACGACGACGCCACGGCCGGACCGTCGTCGGAGCGCGAGCTCGTCGACGCCTGACGCATGTCCGCACGACGTCGCTCCCGGTCCCCGTCGCGGGGCCGGGAGCGACGTCGTCTCACATGCGCTCGATCACCGACAGCACGTTGCCCGCAGGGTCCGTGAACCACGCGATCTGAGGACCCTCGCCACGGAACACGAAGTCCTCGTCGGTCTCGCCGGGGGTCCCCGCGTAGCGCTCGAACTGCACGCCGCGCGCACGCAGCTCGGCCACGGTCGCCGCGACGTCGTCGGCGGGGAAGTTCAGCACGGTGAACGTGGCGGGCGTGTGCGCCTCGCCCTTGGGGTAGACCAGCACGTCGTGGCCCACGTGCAACCACAGCATGCCGTGGTCCTGGCTGACGTCGAGACCGAGCACCTCGCCGTAGAACTGCGCGGCGGCCGGCACGTCGTCGACCGAGAACCCGCTGAAACCCTCATGCACCGGCATGCTCACGCTCCCTCGCTCGCAGGTCCTTGCGCAGGATCTTGCCCGACGACGACTTGGGGATCGCGTCCACCAGCTCGAGCCTGCGCACCTTCTTGTGCGGCGCGACGCGTTGCGCCACCCACGCCATGATCGCCGCCTCGTCGGGCTCCGCACCCGGGCGGCGCACGACGAACGCCTTCGGCACCTCCTGCCCGTCCTCGTCCGGGACGCCGATGACTGCGGCGTCGAGCACGTCGGGATGCGTGAGCAGCAGCGCCTCGAGCTCGGCCGGCGGGACCTGGTAGCCGTGGTACTTGATGAGCTCCTTGAGGCGGTCGACGACGTAGAACGCACCGCTCGCGTCGACCGTCGCGATGTCGCCCGTGTGCAGGTAGCCCTCGGCGTCGAGGGTCGCCCGGGTCGCCTCGTCGTCACCGAGGTATCCCGTCATGACGTTCGGCCCGCGGCACCACAGCTCTCCGGCTGCGCTCATCCCGTCGGCGGGCACCTCGATGTCCGCGCCCGTCTCGGGGTCCACGAGGCGGCACAGCATGTTCGGGACGACGACGCCGACGGACCCGCGTGGGATGTCGTCGCGAGACGCGGGCACCGCGTGCGAGACCGGGCTCATCTCCGTCATCCCATACCCCTGCACCACGCGGCACCCGAGGCGGTCCGCGACCGCGTCCGCGAGCGCACCGTCGAGAGGTGCGGCGCCGGACAGCACGGTGCGCACGGCCGAGAGGTCGTGATCGGCGACGAGCGGGTGGCGGGCGAGTGCGAGCGCGATCGGCGGGGCCACGAACAGGTACGTGCAACGCTCGCGCTGCAGGGTCGCGAGGAACTGCTCGAGGTCGAACCGGGGGAACGTGACGAGCGTGCTGCGTGCGCGCAGGGACAGGTCGAGCAGCACCGTCATGCCGTAGATGTGGAAGAACGGGAGCACGGCGGCCACCACGTCGTCGGGTGTGAGGTCGATGACCGGGAGGGTCTGGGCGACGTTCGCGACGAGGTTGCGGTGCGTGAGCATCACGCCCTTGGCCAGGCCGGTCGTCCCCGACGAGTACGGGAGGACGGCCAGGTGCGACGACGGGTCGAACGCGACCTGCGGAGCTGGTTCCCCGGCGGCCAGGAGGTCCGCGAGCGAGGTGTGTGCCTCGGCGCCGTCCAGCACGACGACGTGCTCGATCCCGGCCGCTGCCGCGCCGCCGGCCATCGCCGGCAGCAGCGCGGAGACGGTGACCGCGAGCCGGGCACCCGAGTCCGCGAGCTGTCGGCCGATCTCCTCGGCCGTGTAGAGCGAGTTGACCGTCGTCACGGTCGCGCCCGCGCGCAGGATGCCGTGGAACACGGCGACGAACGCGGGGGAGTTGGGGGCGTGCAGCGCGACCACGTCGCCGACGCCGATCCCGCGCGCGGCCAGGGCTCCTGCCACGGCGTCGACCTGGTCGACGAGCGCGCCGTACGTCGTCGCGCGGCCCGAGACGGAGTCGACGACCGCCGTCCGCGCGCGATCTGCGTCGGTGAGGTCCGCGAACAGGTAGTCGTACAGCGCGACATCGGGGATCTCGACGTCGGGGAACGGGCTGGTGATCGGCACCACGACCTCCTCGGATCGGCCGGCACCTCGTCGTGCGGCCGCCTCGCACGGTACGCCGGTGCGGTACCCCGCGCCGCGCGACCCGGGGTGTGGCGGCGACGTCGGAGGCGGTCGTCACTCGTCGTCCTCCCGGTCCGGCAGCAGGGGCACCGCGAGCCCCTCGCCGCGGCGCAGGAGGCTCGCGCGGGCGAGCGACGCCGAGCCGAAGCGTTCGTGCACCGCGTCGAGGGCGGCGTCGAGCCCCGTCTCGTCGGGACCGTCGAGCGCGAGCCGCGGCTGCACCCACGCGTCGCTCTGCAGCCCGGTCAGCGCGACCCCCACCAGCGTCAGCCCGCGCTCGCGGGCCAGCGGCGCTGCGCCGTCGAGCAGCGCGACCGCCGTGGCGGCGAGGTCGGCGCCCGACGAGGTGGCGTGCGCGAACGACCGCGACCGTGTCGCACGCGTGTAGTCGCCGAAGCGCAGCCGCAGCACGACCGTGCGGGCGACGAGGTGCGCGGCGCGCATCCGACGGCACACGCGGTCGACGAGGCCGAGCAGCGCCGACTCGACGAAGGCGGCGTCGTGCGGCCCGCGGCCGAGCGCACGCTGCGCGCCGACGGAGCGGCGGGATCGGTCCGTGACGACCCGCTCCGGGGTGCGGCCGTGGACCACCGCGAAGAGGTGGCTGCCGGCGTGCGGGCCGAGGATGCCGCGCAGCGCGTCGACCGACAACGCCGCGACGTCGCCCGCCGTGCACAGCCCGTAGCCGCGCAGGCGGTTCGCGGTGACCTCGCCGACGCCCCACAGCAGCTCGATAGGCAGCGGGTGCAGGAACGCGTCCTCGGCGTCCGGGTCGACGAGCAGCAGCCCGTCCGGCTTGGCGACACGGCTCGCCACCTTCGCCAGGAACGGTGTGCGTGCGACGCCGACGGTGATCGGGAGCCCGACCTGCTCGAGCACCTGGCCGCGCAGCCGCGCCGCGATCTGCACCGGCGGGACGTCGATGCGGTGCAGGCCGGCGACGTCGAGGAAGGCCTCGTCGATCGACACGCCCTGCACCCGTGGCGTCGTCGCCCGGAACAGGTCGAAGACGGCGCGGCTCGCCTCGACGTACGCGTCGAACCTGGGCCGGACGACGATCAGGCCGGGGCACAGCGACCGTGCCTGCCGGCCGCTCATCGCGGTGCGGACGCCGCGACGCTTCGCCTCGTACGACGCGGCGAGCACGACGCCACCCCCGACGGCGACGGGACGGCCGCGCAGGCGAGGGTCGTCGCGCTGCTCGACGGACGCGTAGAACGCGTCGAGGTCGGCGTGCAGGACGGTCGCGCGCGGCGCGTCGCGAGGCAGATCGGTCACGAACGCATGTTCGACCCGACCGCTGACACGGCCTCGTCGGTGGGCGCGTCGGTGGGCTCGTCGGAGGCTCTCCGCGTGCCGTGTCGGACGTGGTCGGCACACTGGCGGGGTGCAACCTGACGAGTCGGTCTACGAGTTCGAGGCGGAGCTGCGCACGTGGGACGTGCGCCGCGACGACCACTGGACGTTCGTCGACCTCCCGACCGACCTCGCGGACGAGATCGCGGACGTCGCCGGTGGCGTGACGCGCGGGTTCGGGTCGGTGCGCGTCGAGGTGACGCTCGGCGGGTCGACGTGGCGCACGTCGATCTTCCCGGGCGCTACGACGTACGCCCTTCCGGTGAAGAAGGCGGTGCGGCGGGCCGAGCACGTCGAGGCGGGGGACCGCGCGGTCGTGCGGCTGCGGCTGCTGGACGCGTGACGCGGCGTAGGTTGGCGGCATGGCCCTCGTGACCTGCCACTTCTTCTCCGAGACGCTCGAGCTCAGCACCGCGATGACGGTGCTGCTGCCGCAGGCGACGCGTGCGCAGATCGGCCTGACCGGCGTCGCGGGCGACCAGCCGCCGCCGGTGCTCTACCTGCTGCACGGGCTGTCCGACGACGAGACCATCTGGACGCGCCGGACCTCGATCGAGCGGTACGCGGCCGAGCGCGGCATCGCGGTCGTCATGCCGCGCGCCGGGCGGTCGTTCTACACGGACGAGCTGCACGGCAGCCGGTACTGGACATTCTTGTCGGATGAGCTGCCGCACGTCGTCGGGCAGCTCTTCCGGGTGTCCGCCGAACCCGAGGACACGTTCGTGGCGGGTCTCTCGATGGGTGGGTACGGCGCGTTGAGGTGGGCGCTGCGTCGACCCGAGCGGTTCGCGGCGGCGGCGTCGTTGTCCGGTGCGCTGGACGTGGCCGGGGCGGGTT
>NZ_JEOE01000045.1 GCF_000708885.1 Cellulomonas sp. HZM
CTCCCGCCCCGGCGGGCTCGGTGCCGCAGCCGTCGCTGCCGCCGTCGGTCGCCCCGCGCATCGGGACGCTCGACGACGACGTGGCCGCGATGCTGGCGCTCCGCTCCGACATCCAGGAGCAGGCGCTGTCGGAGCTGAGCCAGCTCTCGGCGTACCGGCCCGCGACGGCGACCGGCTCGGCCGGCAGCCTGACCAAGCGTGTCCCGACGGCCGTCCCGGCATCGACGCCGGGCCCCGACGAGGCACCGGCACCGATCCAGCGCGACGCCGACGAGCTGCGCTCGCGTCTGTCGAACTTCCAGTCCGGAACCTCGCGCGGCCGCCGTGCCGCGGGCGGTCCCGACCAGCAGGACGGATCCGCCCAGTGAGTATCCCTACCACCCGCCCCACCGCCGCCTCCCGCCCGGAGACGCACCTAACCGCAGCCTGGGACCGCACCAGCCACTGCACCAGCAAGGAGGAAGTGTGACCGCGCTCAGCACCGAGGCAGCCAACTTCGGCTGGCTCCTGGACAACTTCGTCCGGACCGTGCCCGGCACTCGCCACACCCTCGTGGTGTCGGCGGACGGGCTGCTCATGGCGATGTCGGAGCAGCTCGACCGGACGAGCGGCGACCAGCTCGCCGCGATCGTGTCCGGCATGTCGAGCCTCACCCGAGGCGCCGCCCGCCAGCTTCGTGCGGGGGAGGTGCGTCAGGCGATCATGGAGATGGACAACCTGTTCCTCTTCCTCATGAGCGTCTCGAACGGCTCCGTCCTCGCCGTGGTCGCCGAGTCGACGTGCGACGTCGGCCTCATCGGCTACGAGATGGCGATGCTCGTCTCCCGTACCGAGGCGACCCTGACCCCGCAGCTCATCTCCGAGATGCGTGGCCAGCTCCCCGTCGACGGTGCCACCCGGGCCCCGGTCGCCTGAGCCGGTCACGCCCATGAGTGAGCACATCGAGTACGAGGCCAGAACGGTCCGGCCCTATGCCGTGACCGGTGGCCGCGTGCGGTCGGCGCGCTCCGACCTGCCTCTCGAGGCACTGGTCGAGGCGCTGCCGGACGCTGTGTCGAGCACGGGACTGACGCCTGAGAAGCGTTCGATCCTGCAGCAGAGCTCGCACACGTACATCTCGGTCGCCGAGCTGT
Source organism: Cellulomonas sp. HZM (assembly GCF_000708885.1). Lineage (GTDB taxonomy): Bacteria > Actinomycetota > Actinomycetes > Actinomycetales > Cellulomonadaceae > Cellulomonas. Next base: position 1,134 of record NZ_JEOE01000045.1, read on the forward strand.
CCGCCCTGCTCCACCTCCCGCTGGGGGTCGTCCGGATCATCGTGTCCGACATGGCCGACCAGCACCTGGTGCGAGTGCATTCGTCGCAGCCGGTCGAGGTCAACACCGGTGAGTCCCCCGCCCTGTCCCTGAGCGTGCTGGAGAGTGTTCTCAATGGCATTTCCGCCCTCTGACGCCGCGGTGGCCGCTCCGGCCGGAACCGCCGCGTCTGTCGCCCCCACCGTCGTCAAGATCGTCGTCGCCGGCGGGTTCGCCGTCGGCAAGACGACCTTCATCGGGTCCATCTCGGACATCGAGCCCCTCAACACCGAGGCCGCGATGACCGAGCACTCTGTCGGCGTCGACGACGCCGGTGGCGTGTCGGACCGCAAGACCACCACCACGGTGGCGATGGACTTCGGTCGCATCGCCCTGCCGGGGTCGCTGTGGCTGTACCTGTTCGGCACGCCCGGCCAGGACCGCTTCCTGTTCATGTGGGACGACCTGGTCCGCGGCGCCATCGGCGCCGTCGTCCTCGTCGACACCGACCGCCTGGACCAGTGCTTCCCGGCCGTGGACTACTTCGAGAGCCGTGGCATCCCGTTCGTCGTGGGCGTGAACTGCTTCGACGGCGTCGCCAAGCACCAGCTCGAGGACGTGCGCGAGGCGCTCGCGATCCCCGCGCACGTGCCGGTGCTGTACACGGACGCCCGTTCGCGCGCGGCGACCAAGCAGGCCCTCATCTCGCTCGTGCAGCTCGCGATGGAGCGTCTGCGCAGCCGCTGAGGCCCTGACGACGAGCGGCCGGGCCCCCGTGAGGGGTGCCCGGCCGTCGTCGTCCCTGCGGTCAGACGAACGTGCGCAGGGTGTCCGCGAGGGGCGTCGTCGGCCGGCCGACGAGGTCGCGCAGGTCGGGCGTGACCTCGGCGAGCAGCCCGCGCGCGGTGTCCTGGTCGAGCGCGACGACGAAGCCGGCGGTGCCCTCGTCGAGCCCGGCGGCGACGAGCGCGGCGCGGTGCTCGTCGGGCGTGACCTCCCGGCGGGTGACGGTGGTGCCCAGGAGCTCGCCGAGCGTGGCGGCGAGGTCGTCGGAGGTCCAGGCGACGTCGCCGGTCAGCTCGTAGACGCGGCCGTCGTGCCCGTCGCCGAGCGCGACGGCGACGGCCGCCGCGGCGTAGTCGGCGCGCGACGCGCTCGCGACGCGTCCGTCGCCGGTGCTCGTGAGGATCTCCCCGGTGGCGCGCGCCTGCGCGAGCGAGCTCGCGTAGTTCTCCGAGTACCAGTTGTTGCGCAGGAACGTCCACGCGAGGCCCGACGCGCGGACGAGCTCCTCGGTCGCGCGGTGCTCGGGCGCGAGCACGTGGTCGCTCGTGTCGGCGTGCGTGATGCTCGTGTAGACGATGCGCCGCACGCCCGCGGCGACGGCCTCCTCGACGAGGTTGGTGTGCTGCTCGATGCGGCGGCCGACCTCGCTGCCGGAGACGAGCACGAGGGTGTCGGCGCCCGCGAGCGCCGCCGCGACGGACGCGCGGTCCTCGTAGACGACAGCCGCGGTGCGCACGCCTCGGGCGGCGAGCTCGGCGAGGCGCTCGGCGCTGCGGCCGGTGGCGACGACCTGGTCGGCGGGGGTCCCGGCGTCGAGCAGGCCCTCGACGACGAGGCGGCCCAGGTGGCCGGTGGCGCCGGTGACGACGATGGTCATGATGGTTCTCCAGACGTGGTGCGGACGGTGTCGTCGTCCCGCAACCCGCTGGAGTCTTGGGGCCTTCCCGATCGTTGGTACCCACTTCGGCGTAAGGTACGCACGTGACGGTAAGCAACGAGGTCAGCCTGCTGGACCGGATGCTGGGTGACGGACTTCTCGCGAGTGCGTGCCCGACGCGCGAGGTGCTGGACCACATCACGAGCCGCTGGGGCGTGCTGCTGCTCGTCGCGCTCTCGGAGCGGCCGATGCGCTGGGGCGAGCTGCGGCGGGTCGTCGACGGCATCAGCGAGAAGATGCTCGCGCAGACGCTGCGCACGCTCGAGGTGGACGGCATCGTGCACCGCGAGGTGACGCCGAGCGTCCCGCCGCGCGTCGACTACTGGCTCACCGACCGCGGCCGCTCGCTCGTGCAGCACCTGCTGCCGCTCGTCAGCTGGGTCGCGGACCACGCGGACGAGATCGTCGCGGGCCGTCGTCCCGCGGCATCCCGCACCTGACGGCCCCACCCCGGCCCGGCCCCGGCCCGGCGAGCGCGCCGGCTCCGGACGAGCGCGCGGGTCTGGGCCTCGTCTCTCGTCCGGGACCCGCGCGCTCGTCGTCGTGCGCCATCATGGCCAGGTGCCCGCCGACACCGACCGCCGCGTGTACGCGGACGGGTCTGCGCTGTCCCGGTACCTCCCGGGTGCGCCGTTCGGCCCCGCGTGGCGCGCATGGGCGGCGCAGCACGAGCCCGACCTCGTGACGTCGCCGCTCGGCGTGAGCGAGCTGCGGGGCACGGCGCGACCGTTCGGCGCGTCGGCGGTGATCGCGGCGCACGAGGTCACGGACCGCGTGCACGTGCTGCGCTTCTCGGACCAGGCGGTGGAGCGCGCGACCGACGTCGCGGGCGTCGCGCCGCCGTTCGTCGCGCTGCACGTCGGGACCGTGCTGGCGGAGGGGCTGACGAGCGTCGCGACCTACGACCTGCGCGTGGCGCGGCTCGCCGCGGTGTACGGGCTCGAGGTGGTGACGCCCGGGCGGTCGCCGCGGTGGTGGGAAGCGGACCCGGAGCCCTGGGTGCAGGGCTGAGCCGTCGACCGGCTGCACGGTCGCCGGGCACGGGTGATGATCGGACCGTGGGGTTGCGACGACGAGCGGGCGAGGCGCTGTTCGAGCGCGTCGCGGGCCCGGACGGCCCGGCGGCCCGTGCGCGCATCCACGAGACGCCCGGCCCGCGCTGGTTCCCGCCCGGCTCGGCGGTGCGCGTGGTGCACGCGGACGCGTCGATGTTCGTCGGCGGCCTGCGGGCCCTGCTGCTGCAGGCGCTGCACCCCGCTGCGATGGCCGGCGTCGCGGGCCACTCCGGCTACCGCAGCGACCCGTGGGGCCGGCTGGCGCGGACCAGCACGTTCCTCGCGGTGACGGCGTTCGGCACGGCCGACGACGCGCAGGCCGCCGTCGACCGCGTGCGCGCGATCCACGAGCGCGTGCGGGGGACGTCGCCCGACGGCGTGCGCTACCGCGCGAGCGACCCCGACCTGCTGCGGTGGGTGCACGTCGCGGAGGTCGACTCGTTCGTCGCGGCGCACCGGGCCGTGGGCTCGGCGCGGCTGCCCGACGAGCGGTACGACGAGTACGTCGCGCAGATGGCGACCGTCGCGGAGCGGCTCGGGGTGCTGGACGCGCCGACGAGCGTCGCCCGGCTCGCCGAGCAGCTCGACGACTTCCGCCCGCAGCTGCGCGTGAGCGACCAGGCGCGCGACACGATCGACTTCCTGCTGCACCAGCCGCCCGTGCCGTGGACGCTGCGGCCGGGGTACGCGGGGCTGTCGTCGTGCGCGGTGGCGACGCTGCAGCCGTGGGCGCGCGCGATGGTGGCGCCCGGTGCGCGGACCCACGGCGCGGTCGTCGCGGGCCGCGCGGTCACGCGCGTGATCCGCTGGTCCCTCGCGACCACTCCCGACGCCCCGCGCGAGCCGATCCCGGCCTGACCCTCGCTCCCCGCAGTGCGGGCGGGGGGCGAAGGCAAAGCACGGGGCGGAGGGCGCGGGATTCGAACCCGCGAGGACGGGGTCACCGCCCCACCCGCTTTCAAGGCGGGCGCCTTCGGCCGCTCAGCCAGCCCTCCGAGCCGGCGAACCGGCTGGCGCAGTCTCCCACAGCCGCCCGTCGGCCACGACAACGTCCGAGCACCACCACGACCCGCCTGGTCAGCACCGCGACCGCCCGGCAGCGGCTCCCGCCGGGGCCTCATCGCGACCCGCCGCGCCCGTCGGCGGTCGCCGTGCGCCGGACGGCGTCTCGCGGGGGAGCGTGCGCGTGGCACCCTGGGACGCCGGCGGCCGCTCGTCGGCCGCGACGAGACGAAGGCGGGCAGGGACCGGTGGCATACGACGACGACGGGGTCGACGACCTCGACCCCGAGGTGCACCGCACGATGATGATCTCGCGCGTCGTGCTCGCGCTGATCGTCGTGGGCGCGCTCGTCGCCGGCGTGATCGCGGTCGTCAACCGGCACGACGCACCCGAGCCGGTCGCGCAGGCCACGTCCGCCGCGGCGTCGCGCGACCAGATGCAGGCCGTCCTCGACGCCACCGCGGCCTCGATCGCGCCGAGCGTGCAGCTCACGCCGCAGTCGCAGACCGACGCGCCCGGGCAGTCGTGCAAGATCGTCTGGAACCCGGACGGCACCACGTACTGGCTCCGCGGCTACGAGGGCCCGGTCGCGGCGGACCCGCAGGCCGTCGTCGCCCAGGTCCGCGACGACTGGCGTGACCAGGGCTTCAGCGTCTTCACGCGCACGCAGGGCGACACCACGACCGTGCGCGGGCAGTGGCCCGCGGGCGGGCTCGTCGCCTTCTCGACGTCCCCGAGCGGAAGCCTGCTGTTCGGCGCGGGCGCGTGCATGCCGCACTGACCCGCGTCTGACCCGCGTCTGACCCGCGTCGGTACCCGCGTCGGCCGTCGGGCCGACCGGGTCGGTACGGGCCACCCGGACGGGTGAGGCAGACTGCAAGGGTGCAGACGTACGACGAGCGAGACCAGCAACCCGTGACGTTCGACGAGGCGGTCTCGATCTGGGCCCTGGCCGCGCGTGACGTCCTCGTCGAGACGGCCGGCACCTACCACGCGGTGGTCACCTACCCGGAGCTGGGCGACCGTGTGCAGGACGCGAGCGGCGTGCGGACCTCGAAGCCGTCGTGGCAGTGGGTCGACGACGCGCTCGGCCGCGTCGCCGCCGAGTGCGCCGCGCGCGACGAGCCGCTGCTGTCCTCGCTGTGCGTGCGGGTCGACGGCTCGGTCGGCCCCGGGTACGCGCGTGGCGTCGTCGCGGCGACAGGGCACCGGCCAGCGGACCCCGACGAGCACGCCGCGCTCGAGCGACTGCGCTGCTACCAGGCGTTCGGTGCGGAGCTGCCTCCCGGCGGCGGCGAGCCCGCGCGGCCGAAGATGACGCTGCGCCGGGCGTCGACCGCGCCCGTGCGCAAGCCGCGTGCGACGGAGGAGGGCGCGAGCCCGTCGGCACGGGGCAGCGTCGGCTCGTCGGCCAGCTCGTCCTCCGGTGCCTCGGCCCGTGCCGGCTCGTCGCGCACGGCAGGCGCCCGATCCTCGTCGTCGGCGGTCGGGAGCGCGCCGTCCACGTCCCGCTCCACGTCCCGCTCCTCCTCCCGAGCCGCGGTCGAGGCCCCGCCCGCGCTGTGCCCGACGTGCTTCACGGTTTTGCCCGCGACGGGCATCTGCGACACCTGCTCCTGACCTGCACCCGCCCGTCGCGCTCGACCAAGCCGAGCGCAACGCCGAGCGCGGGCCGCACGGCGCGAGCGCGTACCGCGCGCGGCGCGCGCTCGTGCCGCAGCACGCGCGCTCGGCACCGCGGCGCGGCCACGGGTCTGGTCCGGTGCGCGTGGCGGTGGCAGGGTGGGCGCGTGCCCACGATCCGCACCACGCTGCTCCAGACCGGCAACAACGTCGGCATCGAGGTGCCGGAGGACGTCGTCCTGGCCCTCGGTGCGGGCAAGCGGCCTCCCGTCGTCGTGACGCTCAACGGGTTCACGTACCGCTCGACGATCGCCCCGATGGGTGGGCGCTACCTCGTCCCGGTGTCGGCGGCGATCCGAGCAGAGGCAGGGGTGGCGGGCGGCGAGGAGCACGACGTGGTCCTCGAGCACGACGACCAGCCGCGCACCGTCGAGGTCCCCGACGACCTGGCGGCCGCGCTCGCCGCCGCCGGCGCCAGGGACGCGTTCGACGCGCTGTCCCCGTCGCGCCGCAAGGAGCATGTGCGCTCGGTGACCGAGGCGAAGGCGGCCGCGACCCGCGAGCGGCGCGTCGCGGCCGTGGTGGCGTCGCTCGCCTGAGCGTGCGACGAGCGTTCGTCGGGCCGTCTCGTCGGGCGGTCTCGTCGCGCTGCGGTACCGTCCGCGGCGCCGTCCCGACGAACGAGCCGGCGTCCCCCGGTCCGGCCCGCGCGGCGCCGCGTGCGCCCGGCCGGACCGGGTGCCGCACGGCGGCCGCGGGCCTACGCTCGGCCCGTGCCCCGACGCCGTGTCCGACTCGCCCCTCGTCCGTCGTCGAGAGCCGAGGCCGCGACGGCCGGACCGGACCTCGCCACGGACGCCGCGGTCGCCCAGGGCCTCGAGAGCCTGCGCCAGGAGCTCGACGTCCCTGCGCAGTTCCCGGCGGCGGTGCTCGCGGAGGCCGACGACCGCATCGCGCACGGTCCGCTGCCGATGGACCGTGCCGACGCGACCGACGTCCCGTTCGTGACCATCGACCCGCCGGGCAGCATGGACCTCGACCAGGCGGTGCACCTCGAGAGACGCGGTACCGGATTCCGCGTGCGGTACGCGATCGCGGACGTCGCCTCGTGGGTGGCGCCCGGCGGCGCGATCGACACCGAGGCGCGGAGCCGCGTCGTCACGCTCTACGCGCCCGACGGTCGTACCGCTCTGCACCCGCCGCAGCTCTCAGAGGGCGCCGCGAGCCTGCTGCCCGACCAGGACGCGCCCGCGCTGCTGTGGACGATCGACCTCGACTCTGACGGTGCGCCCACAGCGGTGGACCTGCGCGCCGCCACGGTCCGCAGCCGCGCGCAGCTCACCTACGAGGGCGTGCAGAGGTCGATCGACGACGGCTCGGCCGACGAGTCGCTCGCGCTGCTGCGCGACATCGGGCGGCTGCGTGAGGAGGCGGAGCGTGCGCGGGGCGGCATCACGCTCCCGAGCCCCGAGCAGGTCGTCGAGCGTGAGGACGGCCGGTGGGTGCTCCGCAGCCGCTCGACGCTCCCGGTGGAGGACTGGAACGCGCAGATCTCGCTGCTCACCGGGATGTGCGCGGCGACGCTGATGCTCGACGCGAAGGTCGGGGTGCTGCGGACGCTGCCCGCTGCGGACCCGCGGGACGTGGCCCGCCTGCGGCGATCGGCGGCCGCGCTCGGCGTGCCGTGGCCGCAGGGGGCCGTCGTCGGCGACGTCGTCCGGACATGGGACGCGGGCGATCCCGCGCAGGCGGCGCTGCTCGTCGAAGCGACGACCCTGCTGCGCGGCGCCGCCTACGTCGCGTTCGACGGGTCGGTGCCCGAGCACCCGCTGCACGCGGCGATCGCGGCGCCGTACGCGCACGCGACCGCGCCGCTGCGCCGGCTCGTGGACCGGTTCGTCGGCCGGACGTGCCTCGCGGTGGCGACCGGCCGCGAGCCCGACGACGACGTGCGGGCGGCGCTGCCCGACCTCCCGGCACTCATGGCGGGCGGCGACCGACGTGCGTCGGCCTACGAGCGCGGCTGCCTCGACCTCGTCGAGGCGGTGCTGCTGCGGGACAGGGTCGGCCAGGAGTTCGACGGGATGGTGGTCGACGTCGACGACAAGGACCGCGGCGGGACCGTCCAGCTCGCCGACCCGGTGGTGCGCGCACGGATCGAGGGCGTCGGCCTGCCGCTCGGCGAGCGCGTCCGCGTGCGCTTGACCGAGGCCTCGGTCCCTGACCGCCGCGTGCGCTTCGCCCCGGCCTGAGCCCGCTGCCCGTCGCGTGCGGCGCTGTGGTGACGCGGTGGCCCGGCGCGCGGTGCCTCGGTGTCTCTGTGCGTCGGGAGGTCGTCGGCGCCGGCGCAGGCCGGCGGCGGGCCGTCCGATGGCCGGTGGTGAGCCGGTGGCGGGCCAGCCCCCGACCGATGGTGAGCCGGTGGCGGGCCAGGTGCAGGCCGGGGCGCGCCGGTGCTGGCAGGGTGGGGGCATGGGGATGGCCGATGCGCCGCGCGTGCACGTCGAGACGGTCGAGCAGTGGCGTGCGTGGCTCGCCGAGCACCACGGCGACGAGCCGCCGGGGGCGTGGGCGGTGACGTGGAAGCCGGTGTCCGAGCGGCCGGTCGTGGAGTACGAGGCGCTCGTCGAGACGGCACTGTGCTTCGGGTGGGTGGATGCGACGGTCCGGTCGCTCGACGAAGAGCGCCGCATGACCTGGATGACCCGCCGCAAGCCTGGTGGCGGCTGGGCGCGGTCCAACAAGCTGCGCGTCGAGCGGCTCGAGGCGGACGGGCTCATGGAGCCCGCGGGGCGCGCGGCCGTCGAGCAGTCGAAGGCGGACGGCACGTGGTCGCTGCTCGACGCTGTGGAGGACCTCGTCGCGCCGGAGGACCTCGAGGCGGCGTTCGACCGGCACACGGGTTCGCGCGAGACGTGGCAGGCGTTCCCGCGCAGCACCCGCCGCGCGCAGCTGGTCTGGGTGGTGCAGGCCAAGCGACCGGCGACGAGGGCGGCCCGCGTCGAGGAGATCGCGGCCCGCGCCGCCGAGGGCATCCGCGCCAACGAGCAACGCCGCGACTGACCCCGGGGCGCCCGCGCACTTCACGATCAGCGGCACTTGTGACTCGTGAGGCAGGTGTGGCGCCGAGCCGACATCAGGAGTGTGCACCTGTCACAAGTACCGCTGGATGTGTTCGCGACGACGCACGGCGCCCGCGTCGCGCCCCACGGCCGGGCCCCGGACGACGACGAGCGACCGCCAGCTCGCACGAGGTGAGCAGGCCCAGCACGACGACGGGCGACCGCCAGCTCGCACGAGGTGAGCGGGCCCAGCACGACGACGGGCGACCGCCAGCTCGCACGAGGTGAGCGGGCCCAGCACGACGACGGGCCGGCGCCGGCTCGCGCGAGGCGAGCTGCGCCGGCCCGTGGCCGGTCCTGCTGGATCAGGCGGTCAGACCGCGACCGCCGCGTCCTGGGGCAGGTCGTGCTTGCGCGCCGTGATGACGAACAGGGCCACGCCGAGCGCGAGCACGAGCATGATCGCGCTGCCGACGTAGGCGGTGTGGAAGCCGGCCACCTGTGCTGTCGCCGCGGTGACGGGCGACTTCGGGTCGGCGCCGCCGGCCACGAGGTCCGAGATCTTGTCCGCGGTCGCCGTCAGGGCGAACGTGTTGAGCAGCGCGAGCCCGAGCGACCCGCCGACCTGCTGCGACGTGTTCAGCACCGCGCTCGCGATGCCCGCGTCGTGCCCGCCCACGCCGATGAGCGCGGTCGAGGACGTCGGGATGAACACCGCTGCCATGCCGAGGCTCATCACGACCAGCGCGGGGAACACGGCACCGAAGTAGGACGACGTCGGCGTGGTGCGCAGCAGCAGGAGCAGGCCGGTGGCGGCGAGCGTCAGCCCTGCGATCATGAGCGGCTTCGGCCCGACGCGCGGCATGAGCTGCGCGACGACGCCGGCCATGACGATGATCCCCAGCGAGAACGGCAGGAACGCGAAGCCGGCCTTGAGCGGCTCGTACCCGAGGACCTGCTGCAGGTACAGCGTCATGAACAGGAACATCGAGAACAGGCCCGCGCCCACCAGGAAGAACACCAGGTAGGAGCCGCCGCGGTTGCGGTGCAGCACGATCCGCAGCGGGAGCAGCGGGTTCGCCACTCGGGTCTCGAGCCACACGAACGCGACGAGGAGCACGACCGCCGCGGCGAGCAGCGTGACGACGACGGGGTCGGTCCAGCCGGTCGCGTGCGGCAGGCCGTCCGCGCCGACCTTCTGCTTGGCGGCCTCGGTGAACGCGTACACGAGCGAGACGAGCCCGAGCGACGCGAGGATCGCGCCCGGGACGTCCATGCGGGTGTCGCCGTGCGCCTTGGACTCGCGCAGGATCGGCAGCGCGAACGCGGCCGTGATCAGCGCGATCGGCAGGTTGACCAGCAGGCACCAGCGCCAGTTCAGGTACTCGGTGAGCGCGCCGCCCGCGATCAGGCCGATGGCCGCGCCACCGCCCGCGATGGCACCGAAGACGCCGAACGCCTTCGCGCGCTCCTTGCCACCCGTGAACGTCACGGTGATGAGCGACAGCGACGCGGGTGCGAGCAGCGCGCCGAATGCCCCCTGGAGCGCCCGCGAGCTGTAGAGCATGCCCTGGTTGATCGCGGCGCCACCGATCGCCGAGGCGATCGCGAAGCCGAGCAGGCCGATGATGAACGCGCGCTTGCGGCCCAGGTAGTCGGCGATGCGACCGCCGAGCAGGAGCAGGCCGCCGAACGCGAGCGTGTACGCCGTGACGACCCACTGCAGGTTCGCCTGCGAGATGTCGAGCGCCTTCGCGGCGTCGGGGAGTGCGATCGTCATGATCGACGAGTCGAGGACGAGGATCAGCTGCGCGATCGCGAGGACCGCGAGGATCGCCCAGCGACGAGGATCGGGGCCTTCGGCCGTCTCCCCGGCAGGTGCGGCGGTGGTGGCCGCGACGGAGTCGGACACGGGTGTCTCCAAGCAAGAGTGGTGGGAGCGGCGACGTCGCCACGGGGGAGGGTGCGTGCGGGACGTTAGTCCCGACCACTGACAGACGACCGACACCCCGCTGACACGGAGGCTGCGCCCTGGTCACGGCTGACCCCGCGACCAGGCTCATCGCACAACGGGCGCACAGCGTCCGTCAAGCGGATTGGCTCAGGGCTGAAATCGCAGGTGGGCGCGGCGCACCGGGACGTCGGCGCTCGTCGTCGGCCGTGCGGACGGGTGATGATGTCGGGGTGCCGACGACCCCCGACGACGACGAGCTCGAGCTCATCCGCCGCTCGGGCGCAGCCCTGCGCGCGGGCCGCCTGAGCCTCGCCGCGGGAACCGGCTCGTACCGCGTCAAGGCGTCGATGTCCCGCCTCGCGCACGCCATGGGCGTCGACCGCCACGAGGCGCACGTGACGCTCACCGAGATCACGACGACGTCGCACCGCGGCCGCTCGTTCCGCACCGAGGTCGCCGAGGTCCGCCACGTCGGCATCGACTCCGACCGCCTCGCGCGGCTCGAGGAGATGGTCACCGACGTCGAAGCCCGAGCGAGCGAGAGCGGCACCGAGGCGCGGCCCGACGACGTCGAGCACCGGCTCGACGTGATCGTCGCGACCCCCGCGCTCTACCGCCCCGCTCTCAACGCGCTGTGGGCCGGGATCGCGTGCGCGGCGTTCGCGTTCCTCAACAACGGCGGCCCGATCGAGGTGCTCGTCGTGCTCGTCGCCGCGACCCTGGGCCAGGCGGTCCGCCGCACGCTCGCGCACCGCGGCTGGAACCCGTTCGGCGTGACGATGCTCGCCGCGGCCGTCGCCTGCTTCGGCTACCTCGCCGTCGTCACGGCGCTGCACTCCGCGGGCGCGATCACGACGAGGCACGAGGCGGGCTACGTCTCCGCGGTGCTGTTCCTCATCCCGGGGTTCGCGCTGGTCACGGGCGCGCTCGACCTCGCGCGCCTCGACTTCTCGGCCGGCCTGTCGCGGCTGACCTACGCGCTGATGATCCTCACGTCGGCGGCGCTGGCCGTGTGGGGCGTGTCGAGCGTCGTCGGCCTCGAACCCGTCCCGCCCGCGCCGCTCGGCCTCGCGCCGGGCGTCCTGCTCGGGCTGCGGCTGCTCGCGAGCCTCGTCGGCGTCCTGGGGTTCGCGCTCATGTTCAACAGCCCGTGGCGCATGGCGTTCGCGGCGGCGCTGATCGGGATGGTCGCCAACGTCGGGCGGTTGTGGCTCGTCGACCGCGGGTTCGCCGTGCAGGCGGCGGCCGCGCTCGCGGCGCTCGTCGTCGGCCTGCTCGCCGCCTACGTCGCGCCGGCGATCCGCGTCCCGCGCGTGACGGTCGCCGTGCCGGCCGTCGTCATCATGGTCCCCGGCGTGACCGCCTACCGGTCGGTGTTCAGCCTGTCGGAGGGCGACACCGTGCAGGCGCTCGCGTACGGCGTGCAGGCGGCGCTCGTGGTCGTCGCGCTGTCGATCGGGCTCGCGGTCGCGCGCATGCTCACGGACCCGACCTGGGGGTCCGAGCGCTGATCAGGGCATGCTTTTGGTGTCCGACGACGCGCCCAGGTAGCCTGTGCGAGCCTGGAGACGTCGCATAGCCAGGTCTAGTGCGCGACCCTGCTAAGGTCGTGAAGGGGCAACCCTTCCGTGGGTTCAAATCCCACCGTCTCCGCTCTCGAGAGCCCGGTCCGCCGACCGGGCTCTCGTCGTTCCTGCCTATCGCGCTCTGGACTCTCCCGTCGCGACGGCGGGCTGGCGCGCGGGCTACCCAGCCCGCCAGGCACACCTCTCCGCGGTCGCTGACCGCCGCTGTCAGGGCCTGCCGTGCTGCGCGTCACGCGCATCCGGTTTGGGCAGTCGGCCGGTCACCCGGTATCGTCTACCGCGGCTCGTCGAGAGCCATGCGCCCGTAGCTCAATGGATAGAGCATCTGACTACGGATCAGAAGGTTGGGGGTTCGAGTCCCTTCGGGCGCACGCATCGCACCGGCACCCCACGGGGTGACCGACCGTAGAACCCCCGTCCGGGCCATCCGGGCGGGGGTTTCTGCGTTCCACCCCGAAGAAGGTCACGACCTCGACGCCGAGCAGGTCGGCGACCGTGCTCAGGTCATCGACGTCGAACGGCGTCTCGCCCGACAGGCGGCGCCACCAGTACGCCTGCGACTTGCCGGTCAACTTGCCGAGGCGGTTACCGCTCAGGCGTGCACGCGCCATCTCGGCGCGGACCTCGGCAGCAACGCGTCCGCGCGGCGAAGTGCGGTCTGGCATGGGGACTACAGCGCTCATGCGCTCAACGTATAACCGCTGACCACCGGTGTCTAGTACACGCTACAAGTGAGTTGTGACACGCCCACCGAGTAACTAACACTTGACGCGGTGCATCGCTGTGGGTAGAACTTGCCCTCATGCAGACGCAATCACACGCTCAGCGTGTAGCCGACGAGGTGCGCGCCGCGATGGCGCGCCGCCGTGTGACGCAGACCATGGTCGCGGACCGGCTCAACATGTCGCAGGCCGCCGTCAGCCGCCGCCTGAGCGGCTCCGTGGCCTTCGACGTCAACGAGCTCGCTGCCGTCGCTGACCTGCTGGGCATCGAGTCGGCCGACCTGCTCGCCCGGAGCGCGTCGTGAGCACCGGCGACGCGGCCCTCGCGATCGCCCTCGCGCTCTCGGTATGGGTCGTGCTCGACAAGATCCGCGCCGCTCGTCGCCGGCGCTCGCTGCGGCGCGCGGTGCTGCGCGGGATGCGCGCCGCCGCGTCGTTGACGGTCCACTACCGGCACCACGACCTGCCCGCGCCGGCCGACCCGGCCGACCCCTACGGGCCGCCGCTATCGGCGCCGTCCTTCGAGATGGTCGACGACCATGCTGAGCGCGTTGGCGAGGTGCGCGATCTGGACCTGCAGGATCCGCACGGCGCCGGCCTCTGTGCCCGCGTACCGCTCGACGGGCATGGGCTGAAGGTCACTCGGGGCGGGATCGACGGCCGCAGAGCGGGCGAGGCTGATCTGGGTGCGGATGTCGACAAGGTTCGTGCTCACAAGACTTCTCCTTCGGTCGGACAGGACCCGGTTGGTACCCGACCTGTCGTCGGTGCACCGGGCGCTGTCACGCCTGGTGCTGGTGACCCGACCGTAGGGGAGCCCACCGACACGGCGGCTGTTCCTTCGGCGGCCGCGCCCGTGTCGGTGGAGCGCCCGGTCGGGGGTGACGCGGCCCCTGCGTCGCCCTCGACCGCGGCGGACAACTCCCGCCGCTCGTCGTCGCAGGCTGGCGTGGCGTCGTTCCGGGGGGACGTGCTGTGAGCGCCCTCGACCTCGCCCTCTGCCTCGTCGCCGGCGTGGCGTTCGCCGCGCTCGTTGTGCTCGCCTACGGGCTGGGCCGTGCTGCGGACAAGCGCATGCCGCCCCGTCACGGCCGGACGGGCACCGCGTCCCTGACCCGTCTTCTCGACGGGCAGCCGACGCCGCGCTCGCATCCCCGCCCGCGCCAGTGCCCGACGTGCCACGGCATCGACGGCCACCTGGCCGTACCCCGCCCAGACGACCGGACGGGTGGCCGGTCGTGACCGCCCCGACGCCCGCCGACGTGTACGGCACGCGCCCGGTGGTCCGGTTCTTCGGACCGGTCGCCCCCGGCCTCACCGAGCCGAGCGCCCGTCGCGCCCGCGCCCGCAACGACGCCCTGCGCGCTGTCGAGCAGCTCGCCAAGGCCCTGTCCGCGCTCATGACGGCCGACGAGCGTGACCTCGACCTGAACCTCGAGCGGTACCGCCGTGCCGCGGACCGCGCCGACGCCGCGATCGACGCGTTCGACACCGCGCTCGCGGACGGCCCGCCCGGGCCTGAACCGCGGCGCCTCTGACCGGCGGCCCGGCCCGTCTCGCCCGGTCTCACCGGGCCGCCCACACCCCACCCCCTTGCACCTCCCGTCTTGATGCCACGGAAGGAACTACCCATGTCGAGCACCACCCCGGACCCCGACTTCGTGCGGGCCGTCGACGACGCGATCCGCGTCACCCGTGCCCGCGACGTCGCCGGCACCTTGCACCTGTCGCCCGACGAGCAGGCCGTCATCACCACGGCGGCGGTCGACCTGGTCTACCGGCCCGCACGCCGCCGGCACCCGGTCGCCCAGATCGTCGGCGACGTCCTGGCCGGCGCGGGCGTCGTGCTGTTCTGCCTGCTGGTCGCGGTGGTCGTGTACGCGTGGGGCTCGGCCCCGGCGTCCGCGACCGAGGACGCCACCACGCTCGAGCTGGCGTGGGTGCTGCCCGACGGCGGCACCCCCGACCGCGTGACGTGGCCGCAGGCCGCCGCGACGGACGCCACGTGCTCGCCCGACGGCACCACGGTGTGGCTGCAGCTCGACACGTACCCGTACGCCACGACGGCCGACAAGGCCCGCACGGACGCCCTCGCCGACGACGGCGTCCTGACCTACGGCGAGGACCACGGGTGGGCGCTGTCGTGGCGCTTCGCCGTCGCGCCGCCGTGCCCGACCACCGAGCCGACGCAGGAGCCGACGTGGACACCGACCGCGACCCCGACCGAGACGACGACGTCGACGCCGACCCCGTCACCTACCTCGCCCGAGCCCTCGGCTACGCCGACGCCGACGAGTGGGACCGGGCCCTCGCCGACCGCTTCGACCCCCACCTCAAGCCGGCCGACGCCGCCTTCGTCGCCCTCACCGACGACGGCCTCCCCGCGCGTGACGCCCTCGACGTCGTCGACGCCGTCTACGGCCCCGAGCCCGACTCCGACGTCCGCCGCACCCTCGGCGACGCCCTCCGCCGCACCGCCCTGCGCGACGACTGACTGCGGCCAGCTCGCGCACACCGGTGCCGGCGACTGGATCGCCGTCGCGGCACTCGCCGCGGCCGTCGCGGTCCTGGCCGGGATCGCGATCGTCGCGGCGGTCTCGAGGCGGCGACGGTGACCACCCGGCCGATCGACGTCCCGGCGCTCGCGGCGGCGTGGCGTGCTGCGCTCGAGGTGCAGGCGCCGTGGCTCAAGGGGATGCGTCTCGACGAGCGCGCGGCCGCGGTGAGCGGGCAGATCCTCGCGCAGCTCGCGCCGGAGGTGTGGCGCCCGGCGGGTGAGGCGCTGCTCCTGGCGCTGCAGGTCGACATGCACTCGGGCTGCTACCCGGCGCACTCCGCGGTCGTCGGGTACGTGCAGGCCCGTGCGGCGCTGAACGTCCTCGACGCCGCGCTCGCGCGTGCGACCGAGCCGTCGAAGGACACGTCGTGAGCCGCCGCCGCCGCTCGCCCTGGGCGCACCTGCCCACGTGCCCGGCGTGCGGGGGCCGGCTGATCTGGCCGACGCACACCCCGCGCGCGCAGCGCCGCACCGAGCGCGGCCCGGCCCGCCCGATCCCGCTCGACGCGGACCCGACCGACGACCGCGGCGCCCCGTACGCCGTGTCGCTGTCGAAGCGCACCTCGCGGTGGCTCGACGAGGACGAGGAGCCCGACGTCACCGAGTCCCGCCACCACTCGCACATCTACACCTGCCCCGCCCGCATCACCCCCGAGCAGCTGGCATCGACGCCCCAGCAGAACGGAACACCCCGATGACCGAGACCCACCCCGCGCGACTGACCTGGTCCGACTTCGCACCCCGCGTCAGCCCCGGATACGCGGCCGCCGCCGGCGACGACGACGACGGTGAGTTCCCCATCGAGGCCGCGTACCTGTGGCGCGTCGAGCACGACGGCGTCACCTACGTCACCGACCGGTACCTGATCGTCCGCGAAGACGTCGCACCGACCGGCGACCCCATGTGGTGCCAGCACTTCATGCCCAACCCGGGGCGCGCCGTCATCGAGGTACTCCTGGACGACGCGGCCTCACCGGCACCCGACGGCGCCACGCCCTCGCGCCTCAGCGCGTTCCACCTCCACTTGGCGCAGCGCATGGGTTGGACCCTGAAGCCCGCCGCCGGCGCCCCGATCGCGATCTACCGGGGCCAGAAGTTCCTCGGCGCCGTCTCGGCCAGCACCGGGGAGTACAGCGTCGCCCTCGACGCCGACGTCGACCGGATCGCACGGGTCGCAGCGGCTCTCGACGACGGCTCGGACGCGCTCGTCCGGTACGCGAAGGCAGTCGCTGTGCTGGCCGCCCTCGACGCGCCCCCCGCGATCGCCAACCTGACCGCCGACGTCGCGGCCGCGGTCGACGCGGTCGCCCGGCACGTCGCCGCGACGTCCGCGCTCGGCGGGTCCGGCGGCTACATCGGCGAGCGGTGGGAGGACTACCCCGACCTCGGCGAGCACGACTGGCAGCGCGTCGCAGGCCGGGCGAAGGCGATCGCCGAGCAGATGCTGCCCGACCACGAGACCTACGACCAGGCGTACGAGCTCCTCGCGGCGCGCGCCACGAAGGAGGCGTGAGCCATGCCCACGAAGCGCACGACCGTCCCCGCGCCGGCGACGTCGTCGACGTCGTCGACCGCTCTCGACGCCCTGACCGCCACCCCGCCGACCCATGCGCCGGCCCTCGAGCGGGTCGAGGTCGACCCCCGCACTCTGACCCTCGACACGAACGCACGCTCCGAGCTCAAGCTCACCGCCGACTTCAAGGCGTCGATCACCGAGAACGGCGGGGTCCTCGTCCCGCTGCTGTGCCGGCGTGACCCGCTCGGGCAGCTCCTCGTCGTCGACGGCCAGCGCCGCCTCGTCGCCGCGCTCGAGCTCGACCTGCCGACCGTCCCCATCGCGCTCCTGCCGCCCGTCGGCGACGACGAGGCCCGCCTGTGGGACCAGCTGGTCACGAACGACCAGCGCGAACCCCTCACCGCCGCTGAGACAGCCGCAGCCTTCCAGCAGCTCTCGCTCATGGGCCGCTCCGCGGAGTCGATCGCGAAGCGCGCCCGCGTCCGCCAGGACGTCGTCGAGACCGCGCTCGCAGTCGCCGGCTCCAAGGCCGCGACGAAGGTCGCCGCGAAGAACCCCAACATGACGCTCGACCAGCTCGCGACGCTCGCGGAGTTCGACGACGACGCGACGGTCGTCAAGGACCTGACGAAGCTCGCCCCTGAGCCCGGCAAGTTCGCGCACGCCGCCTCGGCCGCCCGCGAGGCCCGAGCCGAGCGTGAGGCGATCGCGACGTTCGTCGCGACGCTGCCCGAGGGGACCCGCGTCATCGCAGACTCCGAGTGGGGCTACGACGACCGCCTCGACGGTCTGCTCGACAAGGCCGGCGGCAAGCAGCTCACGCCCGCGAACCACAAGCACTGCCCCGGTCACGCCGTCTACGTCGGCGCCACCCGCGAGTGGAGCGACGGCAGGCGCCGCGTCACCGGCGCACACGGCGTCTACGTGTGCACCACGTGGAAGAAGGCCGGCCACGTCAACAAGTACGCCCAGCCCTCGTCGGGCGCGACCTCCGGACCGCAGAGCGAGGAGCAGAAGGCCGAGCGTCGCGCCCTCATCGCCAACAACAAGGCCGCCGACGCCGCCGAACCGGTCCGGACCGCCTTCATCCGCGAGCTGCTGCAGCGCAAGGCCCTGCCGAAGGACGCCGGCCAGTACGTCGCCCAGGTCCTGTGGTTCGGCCGAGCAGACAGCCCGGGCGGCGACGCCCACACCCTCGCGCGCGCCTTCCTGTACGGCGACAAGGACGTCCGCGACGTCGACGTCGAGACCGACCTCACCCGGCCCGAGCCCGCGATGCGCTACCTCGTCGCGCTCGCGGCCGCGCACGTCGAGGGGCACATGCCCCGCGACTTCTGGCACAAGCGGCAGACGTGGTTCGCGCACCTGCGGGTCGTGCACCTGCGTCAGCTCGAGGCGTGGGGCTACACGCTCTCCGACGTCGAGCAGCTCGCCGTCGCCACGCACGGCAAGGCCGGTGCGTGATGCCTGTCCCCGTTCGCCCTGCGCACGTCACGGGCCCGTACTACGACCAGGCGCCTGACATCCCGACCGAGCCGCGCGGCAAGGAGACGGTCGAGGACTTCCGCCGGCGCATGGAGGAGAAGGCCGCCAAGCGCCGCCAGTACCGCGGCGACACGGTCCGCCAGGCCGAGGCCGCCCGTCGCGGCGACGCCCTCGACGACGAGCGTCCCAAGCCGCGCCCGAGACCGCCCGCCGCGGCCAAGCCCCGCCCGGTCCAGGTCCCCAAGCCGGCGGGGCCGCGCCGGGAGTCGATCCGCCCGTGTGCGGGCGGCTGCGGTCGCTCGACGCGTCCCAGCAGCACGTCTGCTGCTGCCGCGCCGGGCACGGTGAGCCGGGTGCGTGACGGCATGTGCGGGACGTGCGTCCGGGGTGGCACCGGGCGCCGCACGAACATCGGGGTCGACGAGCGCGTCAAGATCGTCGAGGCGTACCTCACGGGCGAGTCTGTCCCGCAGGTGGCCGCCCGATTCAACCGCGGCCCGGAGGCCGTCCGCGCCGCGCTCGTCACGGCCGGCGTGCGACTGCGCGACGACCGAGCCACGAACGGCGGCCAGAACGCCAAGACGACGCAGAGCGACCCCGTGCACGTCGTGCTCGCGTTCACCCAGGCGTACACGCAGGGCGCGACCATCGACCAGATCGTCGCCCGCTACCCCGACATCGCGACGAGCCGCACCTACGTCGCGGACGTGCTCCGCCGTGCCGGCGTGCGCATGCGCCCGTCCGCCAACGGCCGCACGGCCGCACCCAAGCCCGCCC
>NZ_JEOE01000046.1 GCF_000708885.1 Cellulomonas sp. HZM
GTTCCTGCCCCCGTTACTGGAGCCCCTCGTGACCCCGACCGCCCAGCCCGACGTGACCGAACGCGACCTCGAGGTGCTCGCCGAGCAGTTGGGCCGCGTTCCGCGCGGCGTGGTCGGCGTCGCGGCACGCTGTGTGTGCGGTCGCCCGCTCGTGGTCCGCACGGCACCCCGGCTCGACGACGGGACCCCGTTCCCGACGACCTACTACCTCACGTGCCCGCCCGCGGTGGCTGCGGTGAGCACGCTCGAGGCGTCGGGGCTCATGAAGGAGCTGACCGCGCGCCTCGCGGAGGACGACGAGCTCGCCGCCGGCTACCAGCGCGCGCACGAGGCGTACCTCGCGGACCGCGAGGAGCTGGGCCACGTCGAGGAGATCGCGGGCATCTCGGCGGGCGGCATGCCGACGCGCGTGAAGTGCCTGCACGTCGTCGTCGGCCACTCGCTCGCTGCCGGTCCGGGTGTGAACCCGGTGGGCGATCTGGTCCTGGACCTGCTGCGCGACACCTGGCGCCCGGACCGCTGCACCTGCTGACGCCCCACGACACACCCGACGACGACCGACCCGCCGACGACCCGCCGACGGCGCGTCGGCCGACCGGTCGAGCACCCGGCGACCCACGTCCCGGACCGGTCCGCGGCCGGCGCCGGCCGGTGCGAGGATGTCCCGCGTGACGCGTGTGGCTGCCATCGACTGCGGGACCAACTCGATCCGACTCCTCGTCGCCGACGTCGACCGTGAGGCGGGCACGCTGGTCGACCTGGACCGCCGCATGGAGGTGGTGCGCCTCGGTCAGGGCGTCGACCGCACGGGTCGCATCGCGCCCGAGGCGCTCGAGCGCACGCTCGACGCCGCGCGCCGGTACGCCGCGGTGTGCGACGACCTGGGCGTGGAGACGGTGCGCTTCGTCGCGACGTCGGCGTCGCGCGATGCCGAGAACCGCGACGACTTCGTCCGGGGCGTCCGCGACGCGCTCGGCGTGGATCCGGAGGTCGTCGAGGGGACCGAGGAGGCCGCGCTGTCCTTCCGCGGTGCGACGGGGGTCCTCGCGTCGCGGCTGCCGGGGCCGTTCCTCGTCGTCGACCTGGGCGGTGGCTCCACCGAGGTGGTGCTCGGCACCGACGCGCCGACCGCGGCGTTCTCGATGGACGTCGGGTGCGTGCGGATGACCGAGCGGCACCTGCGCAGCGACCCGCCGACGG
The DNA here is from genome assembly GCF_000708885.1 of Cellulomonas sp. HZM. Lineage (GTDB taxonomy): Bacteria > Actinomycetota > Actinomycetes > Actinomycetales > Cellulomonadaceae > Cellulomonas. The sequence goes on from NZ_JEOE01000046.1 coordinate 1,201, forward strand.
CCGACGAGGTCGCGGCGGCGGTCGCGGACGTGCGCGCGGCGCTCGACGAGGCGGCCGCGGTCGTCCCGTTCGGGGACGCGGTCACGCTCGTCGGCCTGGCCGGATCGGTCACGACGATCACCGCGCACGCGCTGGGGCTCGCGCAGTACGACCCGTCGCGCATCGACGGCGCGGTCCTCACGCTCGACCAGACGGTCGCGGCGTGCGACGACCTGCTGACCCGCACACGCGAGGAGCGGGCCGCGCTGGGCTTCATGCACCCTGGCCGTGTGGACGTCATCGGCGCCGGTGCGCTGGTGTGGCGCGAGGTGGTGCTGCGCGTGCGCGACGAGGTCGCCGCCGCGGGCCGCGAGCTGACCCACGCGGTGACCTCGGAGCACGACATCCTCGACGGCATCGCCTGGAGCGCCGCCGAGCGCTGACCCGCGCCCCGCCGCCCCGCTCCACCTCCCGCCGAGAGTCGAACATCGGCCCGAGAGCGCACCGTCGACGTTCGACTCTCGCGTCGAACGCGCTCTCTCGTCGGCGGTGGCGATCGGTCGGTGTGTTGCTCTCGACGGTACTGTGCATCACGCACTACCGTGTGGATCGCGAGACCGGAGAGATCTCAAGGACCGAGTACGCGCCGACTCCACGGGCGGCGCGACGACGACGGGAAGGAGCGGCGATGGACACCACCCAGCTGCTCAAGGGCGTGCTCGACGTGGCGGTGCTGGCCGTCGTCGCGCACGAGGACGGGTACGGGTACGACGTCGTGCGGAGGCTGCGGACCGCCGGCCTGGAGGAGGTCGGCGACGCGTCGGTGTACGGCACGCTGCGGCGGCTGTACTCGGCGGGCGCGCTCACCTCGTACGTCGTGCCGAGCGACGAGGGCCCGCACCGCAAGTACTACGGGATCAACGCGCAGGGCCGGGCCACGCTCGACGCGCACCGCAAGGACTGGCACGAGTTCGCCGGCACGATGAGCCGGCTCCTCGGGACGGAGGACGTGAGATGAGCATGCTCGAGACGCCCGCGGGCGACGTGGTGCACGACGTGGCGGACTACGTGGCGCAGGTCCGGCGCGCGCTCGTCGGCCTGACGCCGGAGCAGGTCGACGACCTCACCGACGACCTGGAGGTCGCGCTCGCCGACGCCCTGGCAGACGCGCACGACGAGGGTCCGGGTGCCGCCGGCCTCGTCGCCCGCTTCGGCACCCCGGAGCGGTACGCGGCGGAGCTCCGCACGGCGGCGGGCCTGTCCGACGGCGCAGGGGGCCGCCGGCGGCGCCCGCTCGCCGACGTGGCGGACGCGGCCCGCGCGGCCGGCCGACGAGCGGTCCAGCCGCTGGTGGAGCAGCCGTGGTGGCCGTCGTTCTGGGCCTTCGCACGCACGCTCGCCCCGCTGTGGTGGGTGCTGCGCGCATGGGTCGTGTTCGTGCTGACCTTCGGGGTCGTCTTCGGTGCGTCCGTACGGGCGCCGGCGTCCTGGCCGCTGCTCGGCGCTCTCGTCGTGGTGAGCGTGCAGTGGGGTCGCGGGCGGTGGCGTTCGCACCGCGTGACGCGTCTGCTGTGGCAGGTGGCGAGCGTCGTCGTGCTCGTGCTCGCGCTGCCGATCCTCGCGACCGCGGGCGGGAGCGGCGGGGGCGAGCCGCAGGGCTCGTACGCCGTCTCGCCGTCCGACGGCGTCTACGTCGACGGCGAGCAGGCGGGCAACCTGTTCGTCTACGGCCCGGACGGCAGCCCGATCGAGGGTGCGCAGGTGTACGACGACCGCGGGCGGCCGGTATCCGTCGGGCAGGAGGGCACGTACCTGGGCGACTCCTGGTACGACGAGGACTCGGGCGCGCAGCTCGAGCCGGTCCCCGCGACGTCGGTCGACGGCCGCCAGCGCTGGAACGTGTTCCCCCTGCAGGGCGCCTCGCCCGACGACCCGTCGTCGCCCGTCGTCGCGATGCCGTGGCCGTTCGCACGTGCGGCGGCCGTGCTGACGCCGACGGGTGCCGGGACGGCCCCGACGACGGGCCCGACGAACGCTCCGACGACGGGCCCGACAGCTCCGACGACCGGCCCGACGACCGGTCCCACAGGGGCCGCCCAGCCCACCCCGGGCGACGACTGACGCGGCTCGCAGCATCCCGGCGGCACCCAGCGGAGGGGCCGGTGTCGCCGGGAGCCCGCGTCGTCGTGGCGCGCCTCACAGCCCAGAACCCGGGTTTGTGCGCAGCGTCACCGGTCCTCGAGGAGGTGCACGCACGTGCACGCGGCTACCGTAAAGGTATGCCTCAGTCTGCCTCGACCCCGGTTGCTGCTGCCTCCGACGCCGCCACGGCGGCCAAGTCCCGCAAGGTGCCGCGCGTCGTGATCCTCGGCGGCGGGACCGTGGGGCTCTACACCGCCCGCCGGCTGCGCAAGCGCCTCGGCAAGCGGGAGGCGGCCATCGTCGTCGTCGACCCCCGCCCGTACATGACGTACGCGCCGTTCCTCCCCGAGGCCGCGGCCGGCTCGATCGACGCCCGCAACGTCGTCGCCCCGCACCGTCGCGCTCTCAAGGGTGTCGACGTGCTGCAGGGCAAGGTCTCGCAGATCAACCACGCGGCCCGCACGGTGGAGATCACGCCCGAGGAGGGCGACGCGTACTGGATCACGTACGACCACCTGGTCGTCGGCCTCGGCTCGGTCGCCCGCACGCTGCCCATCCCGGGCCTCGCGGAGCAGGCGATCGGCTTCAAGAACGTCGAAGAGGCCATCGCGGTCCGCAACCACATCCTCAACCGGATCGACGTCGCGTCCTCGACGTGGGACCCGGAGCTGCGCCGCCGCATGCTGACGTTCGTGTTCGTCGGCGGCGGGTTCGCCGGCATCGAGGCGCTCGCGGAGCTCGAGGACATCGCGCGCTACACCGTGCGCCACTACAAGCAGATCGAGCAGGACGAGCTGCGGTTCGTGCTGGTCGAGGGCAGCCCGCGCATCCTGCCCGAGGTGAGCGAGGAGCTCGGCGGCTACACGCTCGAGCAGCTGCGCAAGCGCAACATCGAGATCCACCTGTCGACGTTCCTGTCGAGCTGTGTCGACGGCCACGTGGTGCTGTCGAACAAGACGGAGTTCGACGCGGAGACGATCGTGTGGACCGCGGGCGTCAAGGCGAACCCGGTGCTGCAGCAGTCCGACCTCCCGCTGGACCAGATGGGCCGCGTGACGGTGAACGCGAAGCTCCAGGTGATCGACGCCGACGGCGTGGTCGTGCCGGACGCGTACTCCGCCGGCGACTGCGCGGCCGTGCCGGACCTGTACAACCCCGGCAAGTTCTGCCCGCCGAACGCCCAGCACGCGCTGCGCGAGGGCAACCACCTGGGCGACAACCTCGCGCGCGTGCTGCGCTCGGCGGAGCTCACCGAGTACAGCCACAAGAACATCGGCGCCGTCGCGTCGCTCGGCATGTACAAGGGTGTCGCGCAGATGTTCGGCAAGATCAAGGTCCGCGGCTTCCCGGCATGGGTGCTGCACCGCACGTACCACGTGTTCGCGATGCCCACGGTGAACCGCAAGCTGCGCATCATGGCGGGCTGGACGGGCTCGGTGCTGCTGCGGCGCGAGGTCGTCTCGCTCGGCTCGCTGCACGACCCGCGCGCCGAGTTCCGCGACGCGTCGGTGCCGCCGAAGCCGCGTGCGCAGGAGCCCGCACCGGCCGACCCGGAGATCAAGGCCGGCACGCAGAAGGCGAAGAGCGCCGCGCGCTGACCGACCGCACGTCCGACGACGAGGCCCCTGCCACCCGGGAACGGATGGCAGGGGCCTCGTCGTCTCGTCCCGTGCCCGGTGCGCGCTCGGGTCCTGGCAGGATGGGCCGACGAACGCCCCCGTAGCCCAATCGGCAGAGGCAGCCGGCTTAAACCCGGCCCAGTACAGGTTCGAGCCCTGTCGGGGGCACGCGGGGTCCGTCAGGCGCGCGCGGTGGTGTGCGAGACGAGCTCGTCGAGCATGATCCGCAGGTCGTCCGCGCGCCGCGGGTCGGGCGCGAACGTCCGGTCCTCGTCGAACTCGGTGAAGTTCGACAGGGCCACCTGTGCGCGCACGTCGTGCATGCGGAAGTTGGCGACGACCTGGCGCCACTGCTCGACCGCCCGGATGCCGCTCGCCGAGCCGTAGGACACGAACCCGACGGGCTTGTCGTTCCATTCGGGCCCGAGCGAGTCGACGGCGTTCTTGAACGCCCCGGGCAGGCCGTGGTTGTACTCGGGCGTGACGAAGACGTAGCCGTCGCACGGGTCGATCGCCTGGCTCCAGCGCGTCACGGCCGGGGAGTCGTAGCGGCGCTGCGCCGCCGCGGGCAGCGTGTGCTCGGTGAGCAACGGGACGTCGAACGTGCGCAGGTCGACGAGCGTGTAGTCCGCGTCCTCGCGCGACGACGCCTCGTCGAGCACCCAGCGGCCCACCTGGCCGCCGCGGCGGCCGTCCCGGATCGATCCCACCACGATGCCGATCCTCATGCGCTCCTCCTCGACGTGTCACCGTGCCGGGCGCTGCGCGCCCGGCGGCTCAGGCCTCCATCTCAGCAGCGCCGGCGCCCGTCAGCGACACGAGCGCGCCGAGGACGCCGTCGGCGATCTCCCGCATGCCGCGCTCCTCGCCGGGGGCGATCCACTGCGCGAACGAGATGCTGAACACGGTCGCCCCGGACTCGGCGGCGAGCCTGGCCGCGGGTTCGGGCACGCCGTGCGCGTGCAGCTCGGTGCGCAGCACGGCGGCGACCGACGCGAGCTTGTGGCGCTCGCGCTCCTGGAGGGCGGGGTTGGCGTCGACCACGGTCTGCCGCACGCGCGAGGACGCGCGTCGCTCGTCGGTGAAGAACTGTGCGGCCGAGTCGAGGGCGGCCGCGACGAGGTCGAGCGGGGGAGCGCCGGCGGGGGCGTCGCGGATGCCGGTGACGAACGCGAGCTCGAGCTGGTCCTGCCCGCCGAACAGCACCTCGCGCTTGTCGCGGAAGTGCCGGAAGAACGTGCGCTCGGTGACCCCGGCCGCGTGCGCGATCTCGGCGCTCGTCGTCTGCTCGAAGCCCTGCTCGACGAACAGGTCGAGGGCTGCCGCGCGCAGCCGGTCGCTCGTCCCGGGTTCCCACCGTGCCATGCGGCCAGCATAGTGATGACAGCGACTGACTTCGGCGCTAACCTGGTCGATGTCAGTCACAGACATCAGATGGAAGGAACGCACCCATGCACGTCTTCGTCACGGGAGCATCGGGCTGGATCGGGTCGGCGTCGGTCGCCGAGCTGCTGGCGGCAGGGCACGAGGTGACCGGCCTCGCGAGGTCGGACGCGTCGGCCGCGAGGCTCGAGCAGGCGGGCGCGCGCGTGCTCCGGGGAGACCTCGACGACCTCGACGGCCTGCGGGCCGGGGCCGACGAGGCGGACGCCGTGCTGCACCTCGCCAACAAGCACGACTTCGCGAACCAGGCGGTCTCGAACGCCGCCGAGCGCGGTGCCGTCCAGACGTTCGTGGACGCGCTCGAGGGCTCCGGCCGCCGGTTCCTGCTCGCATCGGGTGTCGCGGGTCTCGCGCAGGGCCGGCCGACGACCGAGGCGGACCCCTCGCCGTTCCACGGCCCCGACTCGATGCGGGGAGGCAGCGAGAACCTCGCGCTCGAGTACGTCGACCGCGGCGTGCACGTGGTGAGCGTGCGGTTCGCACCCACGGTGCACGGCGTGGGGGACCGGCACGGCTTCATCGCGCGGATCGCCCAGGTCGCGCGCGAGAACGGCGTCGCGGGCTACCCCGGCGACGGCACGAACGGCTGGGCGGCCGTGCACCGCTCGGACGCCGCACGGTTGGTGGCGCTCGCGCTCGACCACGCTCCTTCGGGGTCGATCGTGCACGCCGTCGGCGAGCCCTCCGTCCCGACGCGCGCGATCGCCGAGGCGCTGGGGAGCTCGCTGGGCCTGCCCGTGGCGTCCTTCGCGCCCGACGAGGCGATCGAGCGCTTCGGCTGGATCGGCGGCTTCTTCGGACGTGACCTCGCCGCCACGAGCGACGAGACCCGCGCGCTGCTCGGCTGGGAGCCGATTGGCCCGACGCTGCTCGAGGACATCGCGGCGGGTGCCTACCCGGGGGTGTGAGCCGTCCGCGGCCGGCGCTCAGTCCAGGCCGGCCGCGGCCTCGTTCTGCTCGATCTCGGCGGCCCACTCGCGCTTGCCCGCGCGCCACCCCTCGTCGTCGACGCCCAGGCGCCAGTACCCCGAGGCGGACAGGTCCTCGCGCGCGACGCCGTGCTCGAGCCGCAGCCAGCGCCGCAGCCGGCAGACCGCACCGGCCTCGCCGTGCACGAAGGCGCCGGTGCGACCCGGCGGGATGCTCAGCGCGAGCGCGGCGTCGACGAGCGCGGCCCCCGGTGTGCCGTCGCCCGCGTGCACCCATCGCACCTCGACCCCTGGCGGCGCGACGAGCTCGAGCTCGTCGGCCGCGTCGTGGACCTCGATCACGGCGACGCCGCGAGCGTCCGGGCGCATCCGCTCGAGGGCGACGGCGATCGCGGGCAGCGCGCTCGCGTCGCCCAGCAGCAGGTGATGGTCCACGTCGTCGGACGGCGACCACGCCCCGCCCGGGCCCATGACGAGCACCTCCTCGCCGCCGGTCACCCCAGCGGCCCACGGGCCTGCGATGCCCTCGTCGCCGTGCACGACGACATCGATCGTGAGCTCGCCCTCGGCGTAGGCGCGCACCGTGTAGGCGCGCTGCCGGGGCACGACGCCCTCGGGCAGCGCGGCACGCACGGCCTCGAGGTCGAGCCGGCCGTCGGGGAGCAGCGGCCGGTCGCCGGCCGGGAGGAACACGAGCTTGACGTAGGAGTCGGCGTCGCCGCGCGCGACGAACGGCGCGAGCCCCGGGCCGCCGACGACGACGCGCACGAGACCCGGCGTGAGCCGCTCCGCACGCAGGACGTGGGCCACGACCGGCGTGGGACGGGCGGGGCGGGCAGGGCGCTCGTTGGGGCGCTCGGTGGGAAGGGTCGTCACGGTAGGTGACCCTAACCCCGCGGGCGGCGAGCCCGTCAGGCGGTCCGGGCGTCGACCGCGCGCGTGTGTGCCTCGAGCGAGTCGTTGAGACGGCCGAGCAGCTCGGCGAGCAGGTCGAGGTCCGGGTCGGACCATTCGGCGAGGACGTCGCCGTAGACCTCCGCGCGCGCGTCCGCGGTCGCGGCCAGCTCGGCCCGCCCCGCGTCGGTCATCTCGATGACGACGCGCCGCCCGTCGCTGTCGTCGCGACCGCGCGAGACGTACCCCGCCTGCTCCATCGCGACGACCTGGCGCGTGACGGTCGAGGCGTCGAGCCGCAGGTGGTCGGCGATCTCGTTGATGCCCGCGGGGCCGCCGTCGGCGAGCTGGCGCAGCGCGAGGTAGGCCGAGCGGTCGAGCGTGCGCTCGAGCCTCGGGCTGCGGCGCCGGTTGCGGTCGGCGAGGCGCAGCAGCAGGGCGACCTGCTGCTCGATGCGGCGGACCGCACTGTCCATGTCGCTGCTCATAGGTGTATGGTACAGATACTTACCTGCCGCATACAGTTACTCGCGAAGGATGCACGTGGCCCGCAACGAACCCAACAAGACGGCGATCTACGCGACGACGCTCACCGCGTTCTTCGCGATCGCCGGCATCGCGATCGTCGACCCGATCCTGCCCGCGATCGGCTCCGACCTCGGGGCGACGACGTGGCAGATCGAGCTGCTGTTCACCGCGTACATCGCGGTCATGGCCATCGGCATGATCCCGGCCGTCATGCTCACCGGGAAGTTCGGCTACAAGAAGATCCTCGCGGCGGGCGTCACGGTGGTCGCGATCGCAGCCGGCCTCGCCGCCGCCACGGTGAACATCGGCCAGCTCGCCGCGCTGCGCGGCCTGTGGGGGCTCGGCAACGCGATGTTCTTCGCCACCGCGATGGTGCTGCTCGTCTCGCTCGCCAACGACCGCGCGTGGGCCGTCGAGCTGTTCGAGACGTGTGTGGGCCTCGGGTTCGCGATCGGCCCGCTCATCGGCGGCCTGCTGGGCAAGATCTCGTGGCGCGTGCCGTTCCTGCTGTGCAGCGTGTTCATGGTCGTCGCGCTCGCGCTGTCCGTCACGCGGCTCAAGGACCCCGAGGTCATGCCGGCCCGGCTGCGGTTCTCCGAAGTGTTCCAGCCGTTCCGCAAGCCCGCGTTCGTGCTGCTGTCGGTCATCACCGCGACCTACAACTTCGTCTTCTTCGTCGTGCTGGGCTACACGCCGATCTTCCTCGGCCTCGACGTCGTGCCGCTCGGCCTTGTGTTCACCGCGTGGGGCGTCGGCCTGGCGCTCGGCATCCTCGTCATCGGGCACAGGCTCGCGCACCGCTTCGGAGCCGTGCAGACGGTCGGCTTCGCGATCGTCGTGCTGCTCGGCACGCTCGTCGGGATGGCGACGTCGCACAGCACGGCGCAGACGATCGCGTTCCTCGTCGTCGCCGGCGTCTGCATGGGCATCTGCAACGCCAACCTCACGGACCTGGCGCTCGCCACCGGCTCGCCCGACCGCCGCGTCACCACGGGCGCGTTCAACCTGGTGCGCTGGGGCTTCGCGGCTCCTGCACCGGTGGTCGCGGGCCTGCTCGCCGAGCACGCGAGCCCCGCGTCGCCGTTCTGGGTGGGTGTCGGCGTGCTCGCGGTCGGCGTCGTGACGTTCTTCGTCGGCGGTCACGTCGTCGCCCGCGGTGCGGGGGAGCGCGTCGCGTGGCAGCGGGTCAACGCCGCCGCGGCGGACGCGGAGGGCACGCCCGAGGAGGCGCTCGAGCTCATCTGAGCCGAACGCTGAGCCGGACGTTGGGCCGGACGTTGGGCAGGGACGACGAAAGGGCGCGCCGCGGACCGGTCCGCGGCGCACCCTTTCGTCGTATCGGGTGCCTGACGGGGTCAGGCGTCGGTCTTCTTGAGCCGCACCCACGCGGCGGCGAGCACCAGCACCACGTAGCCGACGAGCAGCCCGTAGCCCTGCCACGCCGTGAACTGCACGACGCCGTGGGCCGCCATGTCGTTGGCCTGCGCGATCTGCGCATCCGTCTCGGTGATGAGGCTGCCCGCGACGCCCGGCAGGAAGGGCTGGATCAGCTGGAGCGGGCGCCACGGGATCTGGAACAGGATCGGCAGCACCAGGATCAGACCGAGCACCGTCGCGATCGCGGCCGCCGAGTGCCGCATGAGCGCACCCAGCGCGAACGACAGCAGCGCGATCGTGGTCGCGTAGAGCGCGGCCCCGAGCAGCGCGCGCTGCACCTGCGAGTCACCCAGGTCGAGCTTGAGGTCGCTGCTGAAGATCGCCTGCTGGACCGCGAACGCGATCGCGACCGAGACGATCGAGAGCACCAGGAACACCGCGGCGAGGACCACGAGCTTCGCCCAGAGCACCGGGGAGCGCCGCGGGGCGGCCGTGAGGCTCGAGCGGATCATGCCCGTGGAGTACTCGCCCGTGATCGCGAGCGCCGCGAGCACGACGAGCGCGATCTGGGCCATCTGCATCGCGATGACGAACGGCTGCAGCGCGAGGTCTGCGGGCAGGTCGCTCGCGTCGTGCGTCAGCGCGCTGCGGAAGGCCAGGCTCATCAGCAGGACCAGGCCCACGGTCACGACGAAGAAGATCGGCAGCGACCACATGGTCGAGCGCACGGTCCAGAGCTTGATCCACTCGGAGCGCACGACGTGCGGGAACGAGAGGTGGATGTTCTTGTTCGGGGCGGCGACCGGGGCGGTCGCGGTGGCGGCGGTCATCGCGCGGCCTCCTCGGCGGTCGTAACGGTCGTGGGGTTCGCGGCGGCCGGCGCGCCCGGGGTGGTCGTGTGGTACTCGACCTCGTCCTGCGTGAGGGACATGTACGCCTCCTCGAGCGAGCCGGACACGGGCGTGAGCTCGTGCAGCGTGACGCCGTTGGCCGCCGCGAGGTCGCCGATCTGCTCGGCCGTGCGGCCCAGCACCTCGAGCAGACCGGGCTCGAGCGCGTTGACCTGCACGTCGGCGCCGGCGAGGCGCGCGGCGAGGTCGGTGGCCTGGGGGCTGCGGACGCGGACGGTGGCGCGCGTCCCGCGGGCGACGACCTCCGCCACGGGGGCGTCGGCGATGATCCGGCCGCGGCCGATGACCACGAGGTGGTCGGCCGTCAGCGCCATCTCGCTCATGAGGTGCGACGAGAGGAACACCGTGCGTCCCTCGGACGCCAGGTACTTCACCAGGTTGCGCACCCACAGGACGCCCTCGGGGTCGAGGCCGTTGACCGGCTCGTCGAGGATCAGCGTGCGCGGGTCGCCCAGGAGCGCGGTCGCGATGCCCAGGCGCTGGCCCATGCCGAGGGAGAACCCGCCGACGCGGCGGCGGGCCACCGCGGTGAGGCCGGTCATCTCGATGACCTCGTCGACCCGCGAGTCCTTGATGCCGTGCGTCGCGGCGAGCGCGCGCAGGTGGTTGCGGGCGCTGCGGCCGGTGTGCACCGCCTTGGCCTCGAGCAGCGCACCGACCTCGCTCAGCGGCGAGCGGAACGACGCGTAGGGCGCGCCGTTCACCGTCACGCTGCCGTCGGTGGGGCGGTCCAGGCCCATGATCATGCGCATCGTGGTCGACTTGCCGGCGCCGTTGGGGCCGAGGAAGCCGGTCACCTTGCCGGGCTGGACCGTGAAGGAGATGTGGTCGACGGCGAGCTTGTCGCCGTACCGCTTGGTCAGGCCTACGGCCTCGATCATCGTGCGTTCCTCACGTCGTGTGCGGGTTCGAGGTCGACACTAGGCGCCCGGGCTGGCCCGCGTCTCTCAGGGATGCCCCTCAGTTGCAGGTCAGGGTGGCCCTGACCGGGCGTCCACAGGCGCGCGGGAACCAACCGCGGCCGCGGGGCGTTCGGATACGGTGACGGGAGCAGCAGGACCCCTTGCGACCACCCGTCCGGCCGGACAACCACCGGTCCGACGACGACACCTGTGGAGCGTGCCGTGGCCAACCCGGTCTTCAACAACAGCCCGGTCTTCCGTGACCCGAGCAAGCGCAAGGGCGGCGGCACCGCTGCGCCCGCGTCGACGATCGACGCCGCGACGCTCGAGCAGATGTACGGCGCCCCGAGCGCGACGGCCCGCCAGACCGGCCGTCTGACGTACGAGGACGTCATCGTCAAGACGGGCGGGCTCCTGGCGGTGCTCGTCGTGGTCGCCGCCGCGACCTGGGCGGTGACGCCGCAGCTGCCGTGGCTGTACGTGGTCGGTGCGCTCGTCGGCCTCGTGCTCGGCCTGGTCAACGCGTTCCGCCGCGAGCCCAGCCCCGTGCTCATCGTGCTCTACGCGGTCGCGCAGGGCGTGTTCGTCGGCGGCATCAGCAACATCTTCACCAACTGGGTGGTGCCCGCGACATCGGACGGAACGGCCAAGCCGATCGTCGCGCAGGCGATCCTCGCGACGATCGTGACGTTCGCCGCCGCGCTGCTGCTGTTCCGGTCCGGCAAGGTGCGGGTGACGCCCAAGTTCACCAAGTGGCTCATCGTCGCGATGGTCGGCTACCTCGCGTTCTCGGTGATCAACCTGGTGCTCTCGTTCTTCCTGCCGAGCGACGGCTTCGGCCCGCTGCGCAACGGCGGCTGGGGCCTGCTGGCCGGCCTGTTCGCCGTGGGTCTCGCGGCCGCGTGCCTGATCGTCGACTTCGACTCGATCAAGCGCGGCGTCGAGGCCGGCGCCCCGGCGAAGTTCGCGTGGTCGGCCGCGTTCGGTCTGATCGTGACGCTCGTGTGGCTCTACCTGGAGTTCCTGCGCCTGTTCGCGATGCTGCAGCGCAGCTGACGCCGCCGGCGGTACTGCGCCGCCCACGCGCCTGGGGCACGATGGCCTCTCGCACCGTCCCGATCTACCGAGGAGACACCCGTATGTCCGCTGCCCTGCCCGAGGTCTCGGGCTCCTACGGCACGAAGCCCACGCTGACGTTCCCCGCCGACGCGCCCTCCGGTGACCTCGAGGTCTCGGTCCTCTCGCGCGGCGACGGCCAGCTCGTCGAGGCCGGCGACGACATCGAGGTCCACTACCTCGGCCAGTCGTGGGACGGCGGCGTGTTCGACAACTCGTACGACCGCGGCTCGTCGATCAGCTTCCCGATCGGCGTCGGCGCCGTCATCGCCGGCTGGGACGAGGGCCTCGTCGGTCAGCAGGTCGGCTCGCGCGTCCTGCTGTCGATCCCGTCGCACCTCGGCTACGGCGACCGCGGCGTCCCGCAGGCCGGGATCCGCGGCGGTGACACGCTCGTGTTCGTCGTCGACATCGTCGGCACGAGCAACTGAGGTAGCCGCCGAACCTGTCGTCGAGAGCGGGAGCCACGGGCAGCCGTGGCTCCCGCTCTCCTCGCCCGGAGTGGTGCGGGGCCGTCAGCCCACGTGCACGGTGTGCTCGACCTCGGGGGAGCGCCGGTTGCGGACCACCGAGGTCGCGAACGCGGCGCCGATGAACGCGACGCCCACGAGCCCCGTCACGACCTCGTTCACGTGCACGCCGATGCTGACCAGCAGGATCACGGCGAGGGCTCCGATCGCCCAGTGCGCGCCGTGCTCGAGGTACACGTACTCGGACAGCGTCCCCTTGCGCACCAGGAACACCGTGATCGATCGGACGAACATCGCGCCGATGAACCCGAGCCCGAGCGCGATGATGATCGGGTCCGCGGTGATCGCGAACGCCCCGACGACGCCGTCGAACGAGAACGACGCGTCGAGCACCTCGAGGTAGAGGAACAGGAAGAACGCGGCCTTGCCGGTGGCCTTCGCGGCGCTCGTCGGGCCCGTCGCACCGCTCTCGTCGGCCTCCTCGGCACCGTCCGCCGACCCCTCGACGGCGCCCTCGAACAGCCGCCCGAGCCCGTTGACCGCGATGTACGTGACCATCCCGAGGATCCCCGCGACGAGCACCACCTGCGGGTCCTCGGCGAGCAGCTCCGCGACCAGGACGAGCGACAGCCCCGCGACGACGACCGACACCTGGTCGAGCTTGCCGATCCGCGCGAGCGGCCGCTCGAGCCAGGTCAGCCACGTGATCTCGCGTTCCTGGAGCACGAAGTCCAGGAACAGCATGAGCAGGAACATCCCGCCGAACGCGGCGATCTGCGGGTGCGCCTGGTCGAGCAGGTAGCCGTAGGTGCCGGGCTCGTGGGGGTCGCCCTTCTCCATCGCCAGCCGCAGCGCGTCCCCGGGCGACATGTGCGCGGAGATCCCGACGACGAGCAGCGGGAACACGAGCCGCATCCCGAACACCGCGATGACGACGCCCACGGTCAGGAAGATGCGCTGCCAGAACTCGCTCATGCGGTTCAGGACGGTCGCGTTGACGACGGCGTTGTCGAACGAGAGCGAGACCTCGAGGATCCCGAGGATCAGGCACAGGGCGAGCGCCGACCAGCCGCCGTACAGGTAGGCGGCGAGCAGCGACACGATCGTGACGCCGATCGACCAGCCGAAGATGCGTAGCAACGGTTCCCGTTCCGTCTCGAGGGAGCCGGGTGAACCCGGCGGCTCACCGGAGTCTAGGTGGCGGCGGCGCTCGGGCCTGCGGGAGGGTGGTCGTCATGGGGCCCAGGGTGACGATCACGTACTGCACGCAGTGCCGCTGGCTGCTGCGTGCCGCCTGGTACGCGCAGGAGCTGCTGACGACGTTCCACCGCGAGCTCGGCGAGGTCGCGCTCCGGCCCGGGACGGGTGGCGTGTTCGTCGTCGAGGTCGACGACGAGGTGCTGTGGGACCGCACGCGCGACGAGGGGTTCCCCGAGATCACGGCGCTCAAGCGCGCCGTGCGTGACCGCGTCGCGCCGGACCGCCCGCTGGGGCACACGGACGTCGTGCACACGGACGTCGTGCACACCGACGTCGTGAGCACCGACGGCGTGCACACCGACGGCGTGGGCGGCGAGGCGGCCGCTCGACCGTCGTCGGCCGACGCCTGAACCGTCACCCGTCCGGGTGACCTGGACCCTGGTCCGACGCCGCGTGGACGCACCGCGACGATGTCCGGTACCACCCGATACCTTCGGCCGTGATCCGGTCACCGGCCCGACGACGTGCCGCGCGACCGGATCGCACAAGTCGACACTGCGGGCCGCGCGGACGAGGACGGGGGGTGCTCGTCGCGCGGCGACGGCGGGCGGGCGGCCGGACGGGGGTACGTCGGCCGCCCGCCCGTCCGGCAGCGACGAGCGCCCGGCAGGGCCGGGACGTGTCAGGATGCCGGCGCGCAGCTCACGCCCGTGGCGTGCACCGGGCAGTAGCCGTTCGGGTTCTTGTCGAGGTACTGCTGGTGGTAGCCCTCGGCGTAGTAGAACGGACCGGCCTCCTCGGCCGTGCGGATCTCGGTGGTGATGTCGCCGAAGCCCGCGGCGGCCAGGCGGGGTGCGAACTCCTCGCGCGTCGCGGCGGCCACGGCGGCCTGCTCGTCGGTGGTCGTGTAGATCGCCGAGCGGTACTGCGTGCCGGCGTCGTTGCCCTGGCGGAACCCCTGCGTCGGGTCGTGCTGCTCCCAGAAGTGCCGGAGCAGGTCGGCGTGGGACAGGACCTTCGGGTCGTAGGCGACGAGCACGGCCTCGGTGTGGCCGGTCTGCCCGGTGCACACCTCCTCGTACGTCGGGTTCGGGGTGAACCCGCCCTGGTAGCCGACAGCGGTGGTCACGACGCCCGGGAGCTGCCACAGGGAACGCTCGGCCCCCCAGAAGCAGCCCATCGCGACGTAGAGCACCGCGGTGCCGTCCGGCCACGGGCCGGCGAGCGGGGTGCCGAGGACGGTGTGCGTCGTCGGCACGGAGAAGGCGGGGTGGTCGCGGCCCGGCAGGGCGCGCTCGGGGGCCACCATCGTCGAGCGCAGGGCGGAGGTGAACAGCCAGCTCATGGGTGGGTCCTTCCGTGGAGAGGTCGACCTCAGGGGTCGACGAGCACAACCAGGCGGGTCCCAGCCGTGTTCCCGCACGCGCGCGGGCAGGCGACCGTAGCCTGGGGCGGTGACCGACGAGACCACCTCCGCCGCCCCGAGCGACACCCCCGCCGCGACCGTCGCGGTCCCCCCGTCCGTGCAGCGTGCCGCCGCGTGGTCGTGGCGCCTGCTGCTCATCGTGCTGGCCGTCGCGGTCGCGTGCTGGCTCGTCGTGCAGATCAAGGTCGTGGTGGTGCCGATCGCGGTCGCGCTGCTGCTGACGGTGCTGCTCACGCCCGTCGTGCGGTTCCTGCAGCGCCGCGTGCGCATGGGCCGGGCGGCGGCGTCCGGCATCGCGGTCGTCGGGACGATCCTCGTCGTCGTCGGCCTGCTCGTCGCGGCCGGCGCCTCCGTGGTGCACGGCATCAGCGAGCTGTGGGACCAGGCGGCCCAGGGGTTCCAGCAGGTCGTCGACTGGCTCGAGAACGGACCGCTCGGGCTGTCGACCGCCGACATGCAGGAGTGGCTCGACAAGATCCAGAAGCTCGGCTCGTCGTCCGGCAGCGGCATCGTCTCGGGCGTCGCGCACGCCACGGTGACCGTCGGCCACATCGCGGCCGGCACGCTCATCGCGCTCTTCTGCACGTTCTTCTTCCTGCTCGACGGCCGCACCATCTGGGCCTGGGTCGTCGGGCTCCTGCCGCGCGGCTCGCGCGAGCACGTGCACCAGGCGGGCCGCCGTGGCCTGGTCACGCTCGGCGCCTACACGCGCACGCAGATCCTCGTCGCGGCGGTCGACGCGCTCGGCATCGGCATCGGCGCCGCGGTGTTCCGCGTCCCGCTCGCGCTGCCGCTCGCGGTGCTCGTGTTCCTCGGCTCGTTCATCCCGGTCGTCGGTGCCGTCGTCACGGGGGCCGTCGCGGTGCTCGTCGCGCTCGTCGCGCAGGGGCCGTGGACCGCGCTGTTCATGCTCATCGTCGTGCTGGCGGTGCAGCAGCTCGAGGGGCACGTGCTGCAGCCGTTCCTGATGGGCCACGCGGTCTCGCTGCACCCGGTCGCGGTGCTGCTCGCGGTGGCGACCGGCTCGTTCGTCGCGGGGATCCTGGGCGCGCTGTTCGCGGTGCCGTTCGTCGCGGTGCTCAACACCGTGATCCTGTACCTGCACGGCCACGACAAGTTCCCGCAGCTCGGCTACGACGACCACGTCCCCATCAGGAGCCTCGGGCACCCGGTGCTCGACCGTGAGATCGCGAACGTCGCCGACGTCGCCGACCCGACGGACCGCCCCACGCCGGAGGAGGACGCCAGGTGACCGTCACGCTCGCGGACGTCCGCGCGGCGGCTGCCCTCCTCGAGGGCGTCGCGCAGCGCACACCGGTCCAGTCGAGCCGGGCCCTGTCGCAGCTCGCGGGCGCCGAGGTCTGGCTCAAGTGCGAGAACCTGCAGAGCGCGGGGTCGTTCAAGATCCGCGGCGCGTACGTGCGCATGTCCCGGCTGTCCGACGACGAGCGCGCACGGGGCGTGGTCGCGGCGAGCGCGGGCAACCACGCGCAGGGCGTCGCGCTCGCGGCCCGGCTGCTCGGGATCGAGGCCGTCGTCTTCATGCCCGTGGACGCCGCGCTGCCCAAGCTGGCCGCGACGCGCGAGTACGGCGCACGCGTCGAGCTGGTGGGCACGAGCGTCGACGAGGCGCTGGTGCACGCGGTGTCCTACGCCGAGCGCACGGGGGCGACGCTCATCCACCCGTTCGACCACGAGGACGTCGTCGCGGGGCAGGGGACCATCGCACTCGAGATCGCCGAGCAGGTGCCCGACGTCGCGACGGTGCTCGTGCCCGTCGGCGGCGGCGGGCTCGCCGCGGGCGTCGTCGCGACGCTGGCGGTGCTGCGGCCCGACGTGCGCGTGGTCGGCGTGCAGGCCGCGTCCGCCGCGGCGTACCCGCGTTCGCTGGTCGAGGGCCGTCCGGTGCCGGCGTCGGAGATGCGGACCATGGCGGACGGCATCGCCGTCGGGACGCCCGGCCGTGTGCCGTTCGACGTGCTCGCGCACGCGGGCACCGAGGTCCGCACGGTGAGCGAGGAGGACCTCTCGCGCGCGCTGCTGCTCGTGGCGGAGCGCGCCAAGCTGCTGGTCGAGCCCTCGGGGGCTGCCGCCGTCGCCGCGCTCATGGCCGCACCCGGCGCGTTCGAGGGCCCGGTCGTCGCGATCCTGTCCGGCGGCAACATCGACCCGACCGTGCTGCTGCGCGTCGTGCGGCACGGGCTCGCGTCCGCGGGGCGCTTCCTGTGGCTGCACCTGCGCATCGCGGACCGGCCGTTCGCGCTCGCGGACACCCTGCGGGACCTCGCCGCGCAGGGCGTCAACGTCCTGCACGTCTCCCACGTCCGCACGCAGGGCGAGCTGGGCGTCGACGAGGTCGCGATCGAGGTGCAGGTCGAGACGAAGGGTCCCGAGCACTGCGCCCAGGTGCTGTCCTCGATGCGGGCGCAGGGCTACCGCTTCACCGACTGACCTGCCGACCGGCCGACGCGCCGACGCCCGCCCCCGCCGGTGCGGGGACGGGCGTCGGTCGCGAGCGCTCAGAACGGCTTGGCGTCGGTGATCTCCACCGGGATCTGCCGGCCGTTGGGAGCCTCGTACGAGGTCGAGTCGCCGACCTTCTTGCCGAGGATCGCCGCACCGAGCGGCGACGTCGGGGAGAACACCTGGATGTCCGTGGTGCCGGCCATCTCGCGCGAACCGAGCAGGAAGACCTCCTCGTCGCCGGCGATCACCGCCGTCACCTTCATGCCGGGCTCGACGACGCCGTCGTCGGCCGGGGTGCCGATCTGCACGTTGCGCAGCTTGGCCTCGAGCTCGCGGATGCGGGCCTCGTGCTTCGCCTGCTCCTCGCGAGCGGCGTGGTAGCCGCCGTTCTCCTTGAGGTCACCCTCGTCGCGGGCCGCCGCGATGCGTGCGGTGATCTCCTCGCGACCCGGGCCCTTGAGGTCCTCGAGCTCGGCGGTGAGGCGGTCGTAGGCCTCCTGGGTCAGCCATGTGGCCGCAGTCGTGTCGGTCACGATCGCTCCTTCCTTCGTGTCCACCGCCCCGCGGCGCGGGCCGGTCGTGCGTCACGCGGGCCGTTCGTCGTGCGCACGGTGGCGAGACGCGTGGGGGTGGTGGTGTGCCGCTCCCTCGGTCGCGTCGACCGTGGGTGTCCCCGACGCCCGGGAGTCCCGGGGCTCGTACGGCGGACGGCGGCGTGCGAAACGACGAGGATAGCAACCGGGGCCGCGCGGGGCCCACCGGTATGCACAGCCGGGTCGACGACAGCCCCACGACAGCCCGACGACCGGCCGAGCGGCGGGCTCAGTCGTCGACGACGTGGCAGGTCTGCACGCTCGCGGACACCGCGAGCTCGGCGGTCGGGATCGTCACGGTGACGCGCTGCGTGCGGGACGACGAAGGCCCGACGAGCACGTCGCGCACGCCGACCTCCGCGAACGACTGGGACAGCGCGCGCACGCGGCACGTCGCGCTCTTGTCCTCGTCCTTCGTCACGTCGAACGTCGCGTCGGTCGACGACGCGGACGTCACCTTGAACCCGACGTCCTTCCACTGCACCGGGTCGCGCAGCTCCGAGCCGCCCACCCACGCGATCACCACGAGCACGAGCAGCGCGAGCGCGCCCCAGGCGACGACCCGGCGCCAGGGGCGGGGCGCCTCCTCCGGGCCGTAGCGGCCGACGGGCGGACGCAGGGGCGTCTCGGTCACGACGTTCCTCCGTGCAGGGGTGGGCGTGCAGGGG
>NZ_JEOE01000047.1 GCF_000708885.1 Cellulomonas sp. HZM
GGGTTGCGCTTGGGGGCGGGCGTGGCGCTCGGGGACGACGAAGGCCCGGTCACTCGCGTGACCGGGCCTTCTCGATGTACCCCCGACCGGATTCGAACCGGCGCTACCGCCGTGAGAGGGCGGCGTGCTAGGCCGCTACACAACGGGGGCCTATCAGCTGCTCGACCCGTAGGTCTCGCTTACCGAGTGAGCACTCTACCCGATCCCCGAGGACTTCCTCGACGAGCGGCCAGCGGTGCTCTCGCTGGGGTACCAGGACTCGAACCTAGACTAAGTGAACCAGAATCACTCGTGCTGCCAATTACACCATACCCCATGGGGGTATGACCCCCGGCGCTGCACGCACCGCCGGAGGCAGTTCGCGCGTCCACCGGACGTCGTACCGGCGGTGAACACTACCCGAGCCCTGGCGCCCTGGTCCAACCGGCTCCCGGCCCGCGGAGTGCTCACCGAGCCACGCGCGCCGTCCTCGTGCTGTCCTCGAGCGCCACCTGCCCTGGATATCCGCCCACGTCCCGCAGAACGCGCGCCCAGGACGGCCCCGACGTGCGCCGGATCGTGACGAACGCCACGCCCGCCACGACCCGCACAGGGCGACTACGGCCTCAGCGCGGGATCGTCGCGAGCTCGGTCGCGTCGTACCAGAGCAGGTCGGCGTCGTCGACGCGGTCGAGGGCAGCCTTGTCCCCGCGGGCTGCCTTGCGCACGTCGGCAGCCATGGTGGGCTCGTCGACGTGCACGCACACGGCGGCGGACACCGGCACGGGTTGCGCCAGCACGACGAGTGTCGGCGCGCCGTCGACGGCGGGGTCACCCGGCGTCACCTCGGCATCCGGGACGTCGACCGACACGACGACGCGGAGCGCCGGCGCCTCGGGGCGCAGACCCACCAGGTCGAGGCTGTCGTCGGCCGCCATGAGCTGCGCCGCGAACTCGAGGCCCTCCTCGTCCTCGTCGGGCAGCGCCGCACGCAGCGCGGACGTCACCGCGTGGGCAGGGCGGGTGCCGAGAGTCGCCTCGGGCCGGTCCTGGAGCTCGTCGAGGGTCGCGGGGAGGTAGATGCGCACGTGACCAGTGTGCCGCGGCTCAGGCCGTGGCACCCGCACGCTCGCCGAGGAGCTCGTCGAGCTCGGCACCGACGTGCCCGACGAGCGAAGGCAGTCGTTGCGCTGCCGCGACGATCGCTCGCCTCGCGGGTGAGCCCGGCGCGATCTCGCGCAGCGTCCTGGCCTCGAGCATCGCGGCGTCCGCCGCCGCGCGGTCGTCGGGCACCATGATCGCGTCGGTGACGCCCGCGTACCTGGCCAGCGCCTGCGCGACGGCGTCAGCGGGCCGCGGTCCCGCCACGGAGCCTCGCACCCGGTTCACGACGACCAGCCGCGCGGCCCCGAGTCCCGCCTCCGACAGCTCGGTCAGCGCGCGTACGAGCCGCTGCACGCCCACGGGATCGGCCGACCCCACGACCACGACGACGTCCGCGGCCTCGAGCGTGCGCAACGTGGCGCCGTTGCGCTGGGGCGCGTGCGTGTCGTAGGTGAGCGCCTCGTCCTGCTCGAGGCAGAAGCCGCAGTCGACGACCGTCCACGTCGCGAGCGACCGTGCTACGTGCCAGACGGTGCCCAGCGCGGACGACGAGAACTCGGGCCACCGGTCGGCGCGCGACGTGCCGGAGAGCAGCCTCAGGTCGGGCGCGAGCAGGGGCGACAGCCGCGCGAGCGTCACCAGGTCGAGCGTTCCCTGGCCCGCGGCACGGACCGCCGCAGCGAGCCCGGGGGCCTCGTCGAGCACCCCGACGGCCTGCGCGACGCTGCCGCCGTACGTGTCGGCGTCGGCGAGCAGCGTCGTCGTGCCCGGCACCGCGAGCTCCGCCGCGAGGTTCACCGCGAGGGTCGTGCGACCCGGGGCGCCCGTCGGTCCCCACACCGCGACCACGTGCCCGTCCGGGGACCGCGTCGACGGGACCTCGACCTGCGACGGTACGGAGGACCGCGCCGGGGCATCGACCATCGCGGCCACGACGAGCCCGACGACCACGGCTGCCTCCGCGTCGCTGGTCGGCTCGTCGGCGACGACGTCCGCCCCGACGCCGCGCAGCCTCTCGCGCGCCCAGGGTCCGGCGTCGGCGAGCCCGACGACGAGCACACCGCACGCGTGCAGCGCATCCGTCGCGGCGCGGTCGAGGTGCTCGAGCGCCCCGGAGACGACCGCGACCCGTCCGAGACCCGCCTCAGCGGCCGCGAGAAGCTCCCCCACGTCCGCGCACCGTCGTGTCACCTGCAGCGCCCCGTCGGCGTCGAACGCCCGGACGACGAGAGACTCCGCCACGCCGCGCACCGCGGCCAGGACGCCGGTCGTCACGTCAGCGCCTCCCCGAGCCCGGGACCGCGACCACGTCGACGTCGCCGTCGGAGGCGAGCGCCGCGAGGACCGCGGCCAGGTGGTCCGTGGGCACGAGCAGGTGCACGGTGCGCCCACCGGTCGAGCCGAGGCCGTGCCCGTCCGAGCCGATCTCGGCCACCACGACCGGTCCCGCGATCTGGTGGGGCGTCGCCGGCGTGCCACCGTTCGAGCCCGGGGTGAACCACACGTCCACCTGCGCCCCCACGACCACCTGGTTCGACGTCTGGCGCGCCAGCGGCACCGCGACCGAGCGGACGTCGACGTCCTGCGCGGCACCGACCGCCGCCGCGGGGACGAGCTCGCCCTCGCGCACGACCGCGACCGCGACCGCTCCCGCCGCCGGAGCGGCGCGCAGGTAGTGGGAGAGCTCGCCGGGAGCGAGCTGGACGTCGGCTGTCACGAGGTCGTCCGCCTCGATGCGGTCGCCCGGCACGATCGTCGTGCGTGCGACGAGCACCGGGGTGGTGTGCTGGGCGGACCGCACGACCCAGGACCCCAGCAGCACCGACGCCGCGACCATCGCGATCCCGACGAGCAGCCGGGGGTCGCGCCACCCCGGTCTGCTCAGGCGGGCCGCAGCGGGTGCGGGCAGGTCCAGCACGGCGCTGTCCATGGGTCTCCTCGTCGACGTCGCGATCACGACAGGCGCCCATCCTGCCGGACGAATCGGGCATCGTGTGCCGAAACGGCCCACTGTGGACAACCTCGGACGAGATCGTGCGCGTGCCAGAATCGGCGTCATGCCACCGCGGTTCCTCACGCTCGCCGACGTCGCCGAGGTCCTCAACGTCTCCGCGCAGCAGACCTACCAGCTGCTGCGCTCAGGCGACCTGCGCGGCATCCAGATCGGACCGAAGAAGGTCTGGCGCATC
Organism: Cellulomonas sp. HZM; assembly: GCF_000708885.1. Lineage (GTDB taxonomy): Bacteria > Actinomycetota > Actinomycetes > Actinomycetales > Cellulomonadaceae > Cellulomonas. Next base: position 3,273 of record NZ_JEOE01000047.1, read on the forward strand.
GAGGCGAGCGAGCTCGAGAGCTACATCCAGCGGATGTACGCGGCGACCGAGCGCGCGACGTCCGACGCCGACTGACGACGGGGTCCGCTGCGCCGACCCACGGCGCCGGTCCGCAGATCAGCCCGAGCGCACCCAACCGAGCGAGTCGAAGGCGACCGACCAGGTCACCGTCGCCCGGCCCGTGCGCTCACCCATCCCCCGCGTCGCCCTCTGCGACGTCTCCTGAACTGTCGCCTGAACTGTCCCCTGGCCCGCCGCCGTGACGACGTCGACGTGGTCGGCGCCCACGCGCTCGAGCCGGCCGGAGACCTCGTGCCCTGCGGTCAGCACGGTGACCGTCTCACGGTCCCGTGCGATCGCCCGCAGCGCGTGCGCGAGCCCGAGCCGACGCTCGACGGTGCCCGCGGGCGGTGCGACGTGTCGGCCCAGGTCTGCGATCCCGGCGACCGCGGTGGAGGGCACGAGCAGCCGACGGGTGGGTGACGGCGCGAGCAGGAGCCACTGCGGCGCACAGTCGACGAGCTCGCCGCTCACGGCGTCCCCACCGGCGACGAGCACCCGCACCCCGCGGCCCATCGCCTGACGCCAACGGTCGGCGAGCTCGACGCCGGCTCGCTCGGCGCGCACCAGCTCGGGGACGAGCGCGCGCGCCTCCGCAGCGGCCTCCTCGTCGAGCTGCGCCTCGAGATCCCGGAACAACGCCTCCCATCGCACGCGCCCACCGTACGGGTGCCGAGCCCGGCTGCGCGGCGGTTCGCCCCGCCGGGTGGACACCAGATCGGACATTCGGGTACATGTATGGCATTCAAGCGATACGAATCGCTATCAAACGCCATCTAGAAGGACGACATGCGCCGAGCCATCGCCACCCTCGCCCTCCCGACCGGAGCGCTCGCGTCGGGCGCGCTCGCATGCCTCGCAGGCCTGCGGCTCGCCGCCCTCGCATCGCGTGCGCCGCTGCGTGTCGACGACCTCGTCGAGGGCGGGGTCGTCGCCCTGGGCGCCCTCGCGGCCGCGTGGCTCGCTGCCTCGTGCCTCCTCGCGACGACGTGCGTGGTCCTGCGTGGCGCCGGGGCGACATGGCGTGCGGGTGAGCGGCTCGTTCACCGCGCGGCACCCGGGGTCGTCCGGCGGGGGCTCGCGCTCGCCGTCGCCGCGAGCGTCGGCATCGCGGCACCGGCGGCGGCGGGAGCAGCCGAGCACGTCGCGGGGTCCGCGGGCGACGCACGATCGACGAGCGCCCTCGCGGAGCCGGCCGCCGCGAGCGTCCACGCCCCGGCCACCCGCGATCTCGGCTGGGTCCCGAGCGGGATCGCGGGGGCCGCGACGCTCGACGACCTCGGGTGGGCCCCGACGAGCGATGCGTCGTCCCCGGCGCGCGCGTCCGCGACGAGCACGACCGACCCGAGCGCGACCCGGCCCACCGGACGCTCGTCCGCTCCTGAGCCGGCGCGGAGCACGGACCAGGAGACCGACCCAGGCACCGACCCAGGCACCGATCCGGCGACGGCTCACGCCCCCGAGACGGCCACCAAGACGTCCACCGAGACGGCCCCCGACACGACCCCCGAGCCCGCCCCGTCGGCGGCGCGGCCATCGACCGAGCACGGTGCCGGCGCGGGCCGGGCATCGTCGCAGAGCACGACCTCCGGGCCGAGGTCCTCCTCTCCGACGACCACGACGCGCGATGCGCAGGCCTCCGGCCCGCTCGCGGGCGGCTCGCACGACGACGCCGCGCACGCCGACGTCGTGGTTCGTGCGGGCGACTCGCTGTGGCGCATCGCCGCGAGCCGGCTGCCCGCCGGCGCGTCCGACGCCGAGATCGCCGCTACCTGGCCGCGGTGGTACGCGGCCAACGCCGACGTCATCGGCTCCGACCCGGACGTCCTGCGGGTCGGAACCCACCTCGTCGCCCCCACGACGACCGGCCGGGCGGACCTGCCCGGTCACGCCACGGAGCAGGAGAGCACACGATGAGCGCACTGACGGTCGACCTCCCGACGTCCCCGATCGAGTCGGCTCTCGAGGGGGGCGCACGGCCAGGGGCGACCGAGGGCGCTCGCGCCGAGCTCGCCGGTCCCGTCTCCGGACGGCGGACGGCGCAGGGGCGACCCGTGCTGCGCACGGTGGCCGGGGAGACCCTCGGAGACGTCGCCCCCGGGGCCGGCGCGGCGACAGGCACGCCCGCTCCTGGGCCCGGGCCCTCCAGTGCCGCCGACCTCAGCGGCACGAACCGGCCCCGCGTGCGGCTCGTGCCGTCGCTGCCACCGGCGCGCGCCCCGGAACCGGCACCCGCACGGACTGCTCCCCCGACGGTCACCCAGCGCATCGCGGTTCTCAGGGCGGCGGACCGGTCGACGATCGTCGAGGCCGCCGACGACGAGCGCGGCGCAGTGCCCGACGTCGATCCGACGGTCGTAGCGCGCGCTGTCGGGCTCGCAGCCGTCGACGTGCTCGCCGGCCGGCGCCCGGTCGCGCAGCTCGCACGCTGGGTCACGCCCGGCGTCTACGAGGCGATCCAGCGGCGCGCGGTGCTGACGTCACGCGCACGGCACGGCCGCGTGGCAGCGCGGACGTCGATCGTGCGCGCCGTGCGTGCGTGCGCGATCGACGAGCACGTCCACGAGGCGAGCCTCGTCGTCGACGACGGCACCCGTGTCAGGGCCGTGGCGCTGCGGTTCGAGTCGCACCGTGGCAGCTGGCGCGCGACGGCGCTCGACATCGGCTGACGGACAGGCTGCCGACCCGTTCCCTCGGCCCGCGACGCGCGGCGACCGAGGGAACGAGTCCGTCGGCTCAGCGCCGACGCTGCTGCTTCGCGGCCTTGCGGCGTGCCTCGCGGTTCTCGCCAGCGTCGACGGACGGCGCCGCCTCGCCGTCGGCGCTCGTCACGACGCCACCGTCACCGTCCTCCGACGGCGCCGAGTACTGCAGCGGCGTGCGCTCCGCCGGGCCGTCGATGCCCTTGGCGACGAGACGGGCTGCGGCGGCCGCACCTGCGCTCGTCGCGGCCTCGCTCGCGGACGCGGCGTCGAGCGCCGGCTCCTCCTGCTCGACCTGGACCTCCAGGTTGAACAGGTAGCCGATCGTCTCCTCCTTGATGGCGTCGGTCATCGCGTTGAACAGCTGGTAGCCCTCGCGCTGGTACTCGACGAGCGGGTCGCGCTGGGCCATCGCGCGAAGCCCGATGCCCTCCTTGAGGTAGTCCATCTCGTACAGGTGCTCACGCCACCGGCGGTCCAGCACCGAGAGCGTCACGCGACGCTCGAGCTGGCGCATGTTGTCGGACCCGATCCGCTCCTCACGCTCGCCGTAGGCGATCTCCGCGTCGGACAGCACCTCGGTCACGAGGAGGTCGTGCGTGAGCGCGCCGACGCCGCCGGCCTGCTCGACGACCTCGTCCGGGGTGATGGAGATCGGGAACACCGCGCGGATCGCGGTCCACAGGGCGTCGAGGTCCCAGTCCTCTGGGCGCCCCTCGGCGGTCGCGCTGTCGATGTACGCCGTGAGCACGTCGGAACGGAAGTGCGTGACCTGCTCGTGCAGGTCCTCGCCCTCGAGCACGCGGCGACGCTGCTCGTAGATGACCTCGCGCTGACGGCTCATGACGTCGTCGTACTTCAGGACGTTCTTGCGGATCTCGAAGTTGCGCGCCTCGACCTGCGACTGCGCCGACTGGATCCCGCGCGTGACGATCTTCGACTCGAGCGGCATGTCCTCGGGGAAGCCCGCGCGCGTCATCATCGACTCGGCGACCGCCGAGTTGAACAGGCGCATCAGGTCGTCCTGCATCGACAGGTAGAACCGCGACTCGCCCGGGTCACCCTGACGACCGGAACGGCCGCGCAGCTGGTTGTCGATCCGGCGCGACTCGTGGCGCTCGGTGCCCAGCACGTACAGCCCGCCGAGCTCGACGACCTCGTCGTGCTCCGTGGCCACGGCCTCCTTGGCCTTCTCGAGCGCACCCGGCCACGCGGCCTCGTACTCCTCGGCGTTCTCCGCCGGGTCGAGCCCACGCTTCGACAGGTCGGCCACCGCCATGAACTCGGCGTTGCCGCCGAGCATGATGTCCGTCCCACGGCCGGCCATGTTGGTGGCGACCGTGACGGCACCCTTGCGGCCCGCCTGCGCGACGACCGCGGCCTCACGCTGGTGCTGCTTGGCGTTGAGCACCTCGTGCGGGACGCCCTGCTTCTTCAGCTTGGACGAGAGCAGCTCGCTTTTCTCGACGCTCGTCGTGCCGACGAGGACGGGCTGGCCCTTCGCGTGCCGCTCGACGATGTCGTCGACGACTGCGTCGAACTTGCCCTCCTCGCTCTTGTAGACGAAGTCCTTCTGGTCGATGCGCTGCATTCCCCGGTTGGTGGGGATCGGCACCACGCCGAGCTTGTAGGTGCCCTGGAACTCGGCCGCCTCGGTCTCGGCGGTACCGGTCATGCCCGAGAGCTTGGAGTACAGGCGGAAGTAGTTCTGCAGCGTGATCGTGGCGAGCGTCTGGTTCTCGGCCTTGATGGCCACGCCCTCCTTCGCCTCGATCGCCTGGTGCATGCCCTCGTTGTAGCGGCGGCCCGGCAGGATGCGGCCGGTGTGCTCGTCGACGATGAGCACCTCCCCGTCGAGCACGACGTAGTCCTTGTCGCGCTTGAACAGCTCCTTGGCGCGGATCGCGTTGTTGAGGAACCCGATGAGCGGCGTGTTGAGCGACTCGTACAGGTTGTCGATGCCGAGGTAGTCCTCGACACGCTCGATGCCGGGCTCGAGCACGCCGACGGTGCGCTTCTTCTCGTCGACCTCGTAGTCGACGTCGGCCGTGAGCCGGCGGACGACCTTGGCGAACTCGGCGTACCACCGGTTCGCGTCACCCGACGCCGGGCCCGAGATGATGAGCGGCGTGCGCGCCTCGTCGATGAGGATCGAGTCCACCTCGTCGACGATCGCGAAGTTGTGGCCGCGCTGCACGAGCTCCTCGGTGCTCCACGCCATGTTGTCGCGCAGGTAGTCGAACCCGAACTCGTTGTTGGTGCCGTACGTGATGTCGGCCGCGTACTGCTCTCGACGCTCGCTCGGGTTCTGCGACGACAGGATGACACCGCTGGTCAGGCCCAGGAAGCGGTACACGCGCCCCATGAGCTCGGCCTGGTAGCCCGCGAGGTAGTCGTTGACCGTGACGACGTGCACGCCCTTGCCGGTCAGCGCGTTGAGGTACGCCGGCGCGGTCGCGACGAGGGTCTTGCCCTCACCGGTCTTCATCTCGGCGATGTTGCCGAGGTGCAGCGCGGCGCCGCCCATGAGCTGGACGTCGAAGTGGCGCTGGCCGAGCGTGCGGCGCGACGCCTCACGCACGGCCGCGAACGCCTCGGCCAGGATGTCGTCGAGCGACTCCCCGTCCGCGAGGCGCGCCTTGAAGCGGTCCGTCTCCTCGCGCAGCTCGGCGTCGGAGAGCGCGACGAAGCTGTCCTCCAGGTGGTTGACCTGCTGGGCGATGCCCGACAGCTTCTTGAGGATCCGGCCCTCACCGAGACGCAGGACCTTCTCGAGGATCGCAGGCACGCAAGACTCCCGACGTTGCTTCTCGCCCCGATCGTCGCGCACGACATCGGGGCGCCATGGACGTCCGGCCGCTCGGCCGGGCCCGACCATCGTAGGCGAGGCGGGCTGCGGCCGGGGCCGTCCTTCCACCGCGGGACCGTGCGGGGTGCGCCGGTTCGCCCACAGCCGAACGCCGAGGGTCAGGCGACGAGCCCGACGACCGCGTCCAGGCCGACTGCCAGGTCACCGCGCAGAACTCCGTCCACGGTCCCGACGACCACCTCGTCGAGCCCGAGCCACGCCGCCATCGCCTCGAGCTCGAGCGCCAGCGCGGCGACCACGGTCGCGTCGGGCACAGGGAGCGCGACGCGCGAGACGGGTGCGCGGTGCACCGCCTGGACACGGAGTACGCCGGCCCGCCGGTCGGCCTTCAGGTCGACGAGCGCGCAGAGCGACTCGCCCACGAGGAACGGCAGCGCGTAGTAGCCCCACACCCGTTGCTCCTGCGGGACGTAGATCTCGATGCGGTAGCGCAGCCCGAACAGCTCCTCGAGTCGGCGGCGCTCGAACACGAGCGGGTCGAACGGGCTCAGCAGCGTCGCGCCGGACGCGCGTCGCGGGAGCGTCGCATCGCGGTGCCGGTACGTGGGTCGACCCCAGCCGTCGACCGCGACGGGTACCAGGAGGCCGGACTCGACGAGCTCCGCGACCGCGGGCGCCGCGCGTCCGATCGCCATGCGGAAGTAGTCGGCGAAGCACGAGACCGTGCCGATCCCGTGCGCACGCGCGGAGATCTCGACGAGCTCGCGCACCGCATCGGCCTCGGACGGCTGAGGACGCGCGAGCACGTCGGGCGGCAGGACGCGGGACGTGAGCTCGTAGCGGCGCTCGAACGCACCGGTACGGCCCGCCGACGTGAGCTCTCCGACGAAGAACAGGTGCTCGAGCGCGCGCTTGGCCGCCGTCCAGTTCCAGCCCCACTCCTTGGCGCCGCTGCGCGCCGGGCCTCCTGTGAGGTCGTGCACCTGCGCCGCGGTGACCGGACCGTGCTCGGCCACGAGCGCGAGCACGTCGGCGACCGCGGGCTCGGCGCGGCGGTCCCCGTACTTGGCGAGCCATGCTGCGCGCCTCCACTCGAGCAGCCGGTAGGTCCACGGCGGGACGTACGACGCCTCGTGCGCCCATCCCTCGACGAGCCGACGCGGCGCGGTCCCGGCCGCACGCTCGAGCAGCGACGTGTCGTACGCGCCGAGACGCGACCACGTCGGCATGAGGTGAGCGCGCGCGAGCACGTTCACCGAGTCGATCTGGAGCAGGCCGAGCCGGTCCACGACCTGCTGCAGCCCGCGCATGCCCGCCGGACCGGCGCGGACCGGGCGTGGCGCCGCGAGCCCCTGCGCTCGCAGCGCGATGCGCCGCGCCTGCGACATCGAGTACCGCTCCTGGGCCGGTGCGAGGGTGGTCACGCACGCATCATGCCCGCGGGCACCGACACGAGGTCCCGGCCGGGTACCGGACGCCGCGGGAGCACGAGGTGCTCGGCGCGACGACGCCCGGCCGGGGACCTGCCGCCGACCGGGCGCCGAGCTCACGCTCGCGTGTGTGTCGCGTCAGCGCGCGGCGGCCGCCTCCGCGGCGACAGTGGCGGGCGCCGACCCGACGGGCGTGTCGAGCTTGATCACTCCGTAGCTCCAGCCGCGCCGCCGGTAGGCGACCGCCGGCTGCGCGGTCTCGGCGTCGACGAAGAGGTAGAAGTCGTGCCCGACGAGCTCCATCTCGTACAGCGCGTCGTCGATCGTCATCGGCAGCGCCTGGTGGACCTTCTCGCGGATGACGACGGGCGAGTCTCCCAGGACGTGCTCGACGCTGCCGTCGGAGCCCACGACCGGTGCGGACGTCGCGTCCTCGACGTCCGGCTCGGGCGGGCGCACGTCCACGGGGGCGAGCGGGGTGTGGTTGCGGTGGTCCTTGCGGCGGTCGCGCGTCCGACGCAGGCGCTCGAGCAGCTTGGCGAGCGCGAGGTCGAGGGCGGCGTACCGGTCGTCGGCGCACGCCTCGGCACGGATCACGGGACCCTTGTCGACGACCGTGAGCTCGACGCGCTCGCTGCTCCCGGCCTGACGGGGGTTGGCCTCGTGCGAGACGAGGACGTCGATCCGCTGCGCGCGGGGGGCCAGCTGTTCCACCTTGGCGAGCTTGCTCTCGAGGTGGGCGCGGTACTTGGGAAGCACCTCGGTGTGCCGGCCTGCAACCACGATCTCCATGTGAGCCTCCTGGGAGGTGAGGGGCGGGCCTGGGCCCGCCGGATCCGATCTCGGTCGCCCCTGTGGGGCGCACGGGCGGCATCACCTCCTCGGTGCACCGGGACCACCCGTGGGTGGTGCCGTCGGTGCCGTCGGCTCGGACCACCACGCTAGCCCTGCCGTGCGCGGCGCACCAACCGCCGTGCCTTGCGGTGAGACACCGCGTGCGGCCCCGGGCGGCGGCGTCGACGCGAGGGTCAGCGCAGCGACGACGACCGCGCCGCGCGCCTCCAGGGCACGGCGGCACGCGGCGAGCGTGGCGCCCGTCGTCAGCACGTCGTCGACGAGCACCACGCGTGCCCCGTCGAGGCCGACGACGCCGCGCCGGACCGTCACCCGGCCCGCCATGTTGCGCGCCCGTTCACGTGCCCCGAGCCCCACCTGGTCACCCCCGCGCCGCCGCACGACGCGGGCGGCTCGGGCCTGCCGACCGCCGTCGCGCAGCCCGTCGGCCGCCGCGACCGCGAGCCTCGCCACGAGGTCGCTCCCCCGCCGACGCACGGACGCGGCGGTGGACGGCGCGGGTACCACCAGCAGCGGCGCGGAGGGCAGCGAGCAGGCCACGGCGCGCGCGGCCCCGCGCAGCACCTGCGCGAGGAGCGGCGCGAGGTCGGCCCGCGCGTGGTCCTTCCACGAGACGACGACCTGGCGCGCCGGGCCGGTGCCGTCGGCGACGGTCCATACGGGCAACGGGTCCGCGAGCCCGAGCTCGTCGAGCCGCCGGGCCCGTTGCTCGCAGCGCCACGGCGCACGGTCGTACAGAGCGCGGCACCGACCGCACCACACGACGTCGTCGAGACCGCAACCGGCGCACGCGACGGGCAGCACGAGCCTGCCCAGCTCTCGCGACCAACCGCGCAGGTCCATCGCACGAGCATCGGTCCCGCGCCGCGCGCGCTCGGCTCGAGCGGCGTCGGCCTGGGGACGCGCCCGCGCGAGCGCGGGCTGTGGACGGCTCGGCGCAGCGGTGCGACGCCGAGACGCCGCAGCCGGCTCAGCCCGGGAAGTACGGGTCGAGCGCGTCGGCGACCCCCGGCACGGCCGCCCAGGTCGTGACGAGACGGCGCAGCTCGCCCTTGGTCGTCGAGACCACGAGCCCCCGGCCCCCCGCGAGCGCGGCGAGGTCCGCGACCTCGGGGAGCGACTGCGACGGCCCGGAGACCGGCACCTGGTGCACGGTGAGCTGGCCGTCGCTGCGTCCGACGACCGCGAGCGCGGACTCGTCGGCCCACACGACGCTCGTCGCATCGGTGAGCGCCGCGCCCGCGCGGATGACGTCGCCGACCTGCTGCGGTGCACCCTTCGCGTCACGGACCACCGCGCCGACGTCGATCGCGACACCGTCCGGGCCCGAGGACACGACGACGATGCGCACGCCGTCGCGCTCGACCCGCACCGCGCGCACCTCGCGCCCCTGGAGGAACGCGGCGTGCACGGTCACGGGCTTCACACCCGCACGCCCGGCGAGGAGGATCCCGCCCTTCTTCGCGGTCCACGCCCAGCCGAACCGGTCGACCGACGGCGCGACGAGCCCCGCACCGGTCGCCAGCACCGTGGACCTCGCCGCGCCTGTGGGGAGCGTGACGAGCGCGCTCCCGCGGGAGATCGCGACGCGCACGGCCCCCGACTCGTCGACCGCGGGGTACCGCGCACCGAGCCCCTTGAGGGAGCCGACGCCCTCGACCGGGGCGACCTTGTTGGACGCGTCGAGCCGCACCAGGCGGTCTGCCTGGATCATCTCGAGGTCACCGCTCGAGAGAGGCCCGCTGTCGAGCGTCGCGGCACCCTCGATGATGACGTCGCCCGCGAGCACCTGGACCTTCCCCACGCCGGCGACCCGCATCGACGCGTCGATCTGCGCGAGCATCAGCCCGCGGTCGGCGGCGCGGACCGCGGCCGCGGGCTCGAGCCCGACACGTGCGACCCCGTTGCCGTCGACGACGACCGACTCCGGCTTGAGCTGCGTGCCGTCCGGGATCGCGGTCGTCACCGCGTCACGCAGCCACGGCGACGGGCCTGCGAGGAGCGCCTTCATGACGTACGTCGGCAGCTTCTTCGCCGGGAACCAGCGCGTCTCCGGCACCAGGAACGTCTCGTCCGGCGACAGGAAGTACACCGACGCGGCGCGGAACTGCGTGTCGAACACGCCCTGCGAGACGACGAGACCGTCGGGCGTGCCCGCGATGCGCCACTGGCCGTCGGTGCCCGAGACCATGTCGTACGTCACGGACTCGCGCGCGTCCGGCGGCGCCTCGACGTAGCGGCCGTCGCCGTCGACCCGGGCGACGACCGAGACGTCGACCGTGACCTGCGTGTCCGACGTCTGCGTGTACTGCAGGTTGCCCGCGACGACGACGCCCGCGAGCGGCTTCCACGTCTGGCGTGCCTCGCCCGCGAGGTACTGCCGGGCGGTCACGAAGTCGTCGCTGAAGCCGGTCGCGCCCGCGAGGAGGTAGCCGGCGACGATGTCGATCGGCTGCGCGTCGGGGTGCGGGCCCTCGGGCAGCGGGGCCACGTCGCCCGGGTCGGCGACCTGCACGTCGCTGCGGTTCACCGGACCCGACGTCGGCATCGAGGTGCACGCCGTGAGCAGCGAGGCGAGCGCCACGAGGACCGCGACGAGGACCGTGCGACGGCGGGGCGTGGTCGTGCGCGCGTTCATCGGACCTCCTGACGGGTCACGCCGTCCGGTGCCTCGGACCTGTCGTCGTGCTCCTCGCCCCCGTCGACGAGGTCGGGCAGCGACGCGGGGTCGGTGCGCGGCCGCACCACGGGCGCGACGACGGGGTCCGGGTCCGCCGGCGGCTCGAGCGGCAACGGCGAGTGCGTGAGACGGATCCCCGCGCGGCGCGGCAGCGTGAGGCGGAAGCACGCCCCGCGGCCCGGCCTCCCCCACGCCTCGAGCCAGCCGCCGTGCAGGTGCGCGTCCTCGAGCGAGATCGCGAGCCCGAGCCCGGTCCCGCCCGTCGTGCGCGCGCGGGCGGGGTCGGCGCGCCAGAACCGGTCGAACACGTGGGCCGCCTCGTCGGCCGTCATGCCGACACCGTGGTCGCGGACCGTCACGGCCACCGCGTACTCGTCCGCGCCGACGACCACCTCGACAGTGCTGCCCTCGGCGTGCTCGACGGCGTTGACCAGCAGGTTGCGCAGGATCCGCTCGACGCGCCGCGGGTCGATGTCCGCCACCGCACGCTTGTCCGGCAGGTCCACGCGCAGCCACGAGCCGCGCCGCTCCGCGAGCGGGAAGGTGTGGTCAGCGACCGCGATGACGACGTCGCGCACGTCGCGCCCGTCGGCGTCGAGGACCGCGGCACCAGCGTCGAAGCGGCTGATCTCGAGCAGGTCCGCGAGCAGGTCCTCGAACCGGTCCAGCTGGGTCTGCAGGAGCTCCGCGGAGCGCTTGACGGCCGGGTCGAAGTCGTCGCGCGACGCATGGATGACCTCACCCGCCATCCGGATCGTGGTGAGCGGTGTCCGCAGCTCGTGGGACACGTCCGAGACGAAGCGGCGCTGCAGCGCGGACAGGTCCTCCATGCGGCTGATCTGGTCCTGCAGGCTCGTCGCCATCTCGTTGAACGAGCGCGCGAGCGTCGCCATCTCGTCCTCGCCACGCACCGCCATGCGGTCGGAGAGGTGCCCGTCGGCGAGGCGCTCGGCGACCTGTGCGGCGCGGCGCACGGGACGCACGGTCTGGCGGGTCACGAGCCACGTCGTCGTCCCGAGCAGCACGACGAGAGCGAGAGCCGCCAGCCCGAGCGTGCGCTGCAGGAAGTCGAGGCGCTGCTGCTCCGCCTCGAGGCTGTAGAGGAAGAAGAGCTGGTAGGTGCCGCCCACCGGGACGTTCACGTCCTGGCCGACCATAACGGCGGGCTCGTCGCCGATCGACGTCGGCCACGCCACCGACTGCCAGTGCTGCCCACCGGCAGCGGTCTGCGTGCGCAGCTCGTTGCTCACGAGCGGCACGAGCGACGGGTCCGTGGCTGCCGCGCCGACCGAGACGGGTGAGCTCTGCCCCGGCGCCCGCAGCAGGAACACCTCGCGCCTGCCGGACCCTCCGGTGACCTGCGCTCGCGCGACGTCCGTGAGCAGCGTCGTCACCTCGGGGCCGGTCGTGGCGGTCGACAGGTCGAGCGTGGCCTGCGCCTGCTGCGTGCTGCGTGCGCTCTCCTCGAGGATCTGCTCGACGCGCCCGTCGAAGAGCCCGTCACGCATCCGCTCGACCACGTACGCGCCGACCACCGCGAGCGTGAGCAGGCCGATGACGGTCGTCGTCGCGATGACACGCCTCTGCAGCGACGAGCGCCAGGCGTGCCCGAGCGACCGCACCCGTCGCGCGGACCGGGCGCGCACCAGGCGCCAGGTACCCGCGACGCGCATCATCGAACCGTCACGTGCCCTGCACGCCCGCCTTGTAGCCCACGCCACGCACGGTCAGCACGATCTCCGGCTGCTCCGGGTCGTTCTCGATCTTCGAGCGCAGGCGCTGCACGTGGACGTTGACGAGCCGCGTGTCCGCCGCGTGCCGGTAGCCCCACACCTTCTCGAGCAGCACCTCACGCGTGAACACCTGCCACGGCTTGCGGGCCAGCGCGACGAGCAGGTCGAACTCGAGCGGCGTCAGCGACACGGGCCTGCCGGCACGCTCGACGCGGTGGCCCGGGACGTCGATCGTCACGTCGCCGATGGACAGGTGCTCGGGCGCGGGCTCGTCGCTGCGACGCAGGCGGGCGCGCACACGGGCCACGAGCTCCTTGGGCTTGAACGGCTTGGAGATGTAGTCGTCGGCCCCGGACTCCAGGCCCAGCACCACGTCGACCGTGTCGCTCTTGGCCGTGAGCATGACGATCGGCACGCCGGACTCGGCGCGGATCTGCCGGCACACCTCGTTGCCGTCCTTGCCCGGCAGCATCAGGTCGAGCAGCACGAGGTCCGGCTGGGTCGCGCGGAACACCCCCAGCGCCGCGTCACCGTCCTCGCAGAACACCGGGTCGAAACCCTCCGAGCGCAGCACGATGCCGATCATCTCGGCCAGCGCGGTGTCGTCGTCGACCACCAGCACGCGTCCCCTCATGGCGCCATCATCGCATCGCCACCTGTCCCGCGGCGCGCACGACGCCGCATGTCACCCGCGTGCACGACCGACCCGCGGACCCACGCCGACGCCGTGCTCCCGACGGCGCGGTGCACGGAACCGGCCTCGCAACCCGACCTGTGCGTGGCACGATGGCGCCGACGACGCCGGGGACGAGCCCGGGCCGTCGCACGACAGCCGCGAACCGAAGCCGTGACCCGACAGCCGTGAGGAGCCGCGCTCGCATGACGAGCCCGCACGACGACGCACCGCAGCCGTGGACGTCTCCCGGCAGCAACCCCGGCACCAGCCCCCAGCCGGTCCCGCCCTCGGTGGGTCGACCGCCCGCTGCGCCCGTGCCGCCCGCCGGTCCCCCGGTGGCTCCGCCCGTGCCGGTCCATCCCGGTCCCGGTGGCGCCGGCCCGCAGGCCACCGGCTGGGGCGACCAGCCCGCGTGGAACGGCCAGCCAGGGTGGGGCGCGCCGGCGCCCGGTGCGTGGCGGCCCGTCGCCGCGCAGCCCGGCATCGTGCCGCTGCGGCCGCTCGGGCTCGGTGAGATCCTCGACGGCTCGTTCCGCGCGGTGCGCGCCAACCCGCGGGTGATGTTCGGCCTGTCCGCGATCGTCGTGACCGTCGCCGTGGTGCTGCAGTACGTGCTCGGCTGGTACATCGCGCCGTTCGTCGGCGGCGCGCTGTCCGACATCGACGACGTCGACCCCGCGGCGGGCTCCGTCGATCTCGGCGCCTCGTTCGGCCAGGCGCTCACCACCCCGATCACGTCCCTGGCCACCACCGTGCTCACCGGCTGGCTGATCATCTCGGTCAGCCGGTCCGTCATCGGCCAGCGCGTCGAGATGCGCGAGGTCCTGCGCAGCCGGCGCATCTGGCTGGTCCTCGGCTACACCGTGCTCGCGGCGATCGCGGTCGCGGTCGCCGTCGCGGTCGTCGTCGTCCCGGTCGTCCTGCTCGCCACCTCGGGCTCGGGCGGTCTCGCCGCGCTCGTGGGGGTGCTCGGCGGGATCGCGCTCCTCGTCGCCCTGTTCGTCGCGTTCACGCGGACGCTGCTCGTGCCTCCCGCGCTCATGCTCGAGGGGCGTCGGCTGTGGCCGACGTTCGGGCGCGCGTGGCGGCTGACCCGAGGCAGCTTCTGGCGCCTGTTCGGGATCTACCTGCTCGTGTCCGTGATCGTCAGCGTCGTGACCCAGATCATCGTGACGCCGGCGACCCTCCTCGGGACCTTCGCGTTCGGCGGCCCGGACGCCTTCGGTGCGATCGTCATCGCGGCGTTCGCGTCGATCATCGCGCTCACGCTGAGCACCACGTTCCTGGCGTCGGTCGTGGCGCTGCTCTACATCGACGTGCGGATGCGCCGCGAGGGGCTCGACGTCGAGCTCGCGCGGGCAGCGGGCGCCGGCGCGTGACCGGCGTGCTCCTCGACGCCCCGGTCCAGCCCGACGGGCCAACGGCCCGGCGCTGGGCCGTCGAGGAGCTCGCCAAGCCGGAGTACCACGACAAGCGCTCGCTCCTGGGGCGGCTGCTCGAGTGGGTCCTGGACCAGCTCGACAAGCTCAGCGGCGTGGGCGTCGGCGGGTGGCAGGCCGCCGCGACCGTCGTCGTGGTGACGCTCGTGGTCGTGGTCCTGGCCTTCGCGGTCGCCGGCCCGGTCCGACGCGCGCGAGCTGTGCGCGAGGACGGGGCGGTGCACGACGCCGACGACGTCCGGACCGCGGACCAGATGCGGGCAGCTGCCGACGCCGCGCTGGCCTCGGGCGACTTCTCGACGGCCGTCGTCGAACGGTTCCGCGCGCTCGTCCGGGGTCTCGAGGAGCGCACCGTGCTCGACGAACGGCCCGGTCGCACCGCGTCCGAGGCGGTGCACGGTGCCGCCGCGCGCCTGCCTGCTGTCGCCGGCGAGCTGGACCGTGCCGCGGCGTCGTTCTCCGACGTCGCCTACGGGGGGCGCGCGGCGGCGCGTGCGGACGCCGAGCGGCTCGCGGCCCTCGACGTGCGCGTGCAGCACGAGCGCCCGTCGCGCCCGGCTGCGGCCGCGGCGGTCGCTGCATCCACGGGGGTGCCGACGTGACGACGACGAGCACGAGCGCCAGGACGGGCACGGACCGGCAGTCGCCCTTCGTCGTCGGCGACGGCACGAACCTGCGCGCGCGCACCACCTCCCGCTGGCGGCGTTGGCGCGGTCTCGTCTACGTGCTCGGCGGGCTGCTCGTCGTGGCGCTGCTGGCAGCCCTGCCCGAGCCGCGGTCCACCGCCGAGGCGCTGTCCCCCGAGAGCTCGTCCGGGACGGGGGCGCGTGCCGTCGCGCAGATCCTCGGGCGGCACGGCGTCGACGTGCACCTCGTGCGCTCGATCGCCGACGCGCGCCGAGCCGTCGGGCCCGGGACGACCGTGGTGCTCGCGACCGAGGACGGCATCTACACCGACGAGCAGGTGCGGGCGGTCGGCGCGCTCGACGCCGACCTCGTCCTGCTCGGGACCACGTGGACGTCCGAGGGGATCGCGGACATCGGGTCGACGTACGACGGCGGCGCGGACGAGCGCACGGTCCTGCAGCCCGGGTGCGACGACGCCGACGCGACCGCCGCGGGCGGGATCGACTCGCGCGGGCGCGTGCGCGCGCTCGGGTCAGGCGACGACGTCGTCACCTGCTACCGCGCCCCGGGCGACGACCCCGGCGAGGGTGTCATGGCCGTGACGACGATCCGCGGCCACCGCGTGACGGTCCTCGCGGACGCGGGACTCGTCACCAACGCGCACCTGGCCTCGGAGGGCAACGCGGCGCTCGCGCTGCGGGTCCTCGGCCGCCAGCCGCACCTCGTCTGGCTGATGCCGTCGCCCTACGCGCTCGACGACGGCGGGGACGGCGGCGACGGGGGGCCGGGGGTCGGCGACCTCGTCCCGCCCGTGGTCGGGCTGCTCGCGCTCGCGGCGCTGCTCGTCGTCGCCGTGGCCGCCGTGTGGCGTGGCCGGCGCCTGGGACCGCTCGTCACCGAGCCGCTGCCCGTCGTCGTCCGCGCCGGCGAGACCACGCGCGGACGCGGACGTCTCTACCGGCGCGGTCGGTCGTACGGTCACGCCGCGGCCGCGCTGCGCGCCGCGGCAGCCGTCCGCTGCGCGCGACGCCTCGGCCTCGCCTCGTCCGCCTCGGCACCGCAGGTCATCGACGCGGTAGCGCTCGCGACCGGACGCCCGACCGACGAGGTCGCCGCGCTCTTCTACGGACCACCACCCACCGACGACAGCGCGCTGGCCCGTCTGGCGCACGCCCTGGACACCATCGAGAGCGAGGTCCACCGATCGTGAGCGACCCCACCCCCTGGAGCGCACCGCCCGAGCCCACCGCCCCGGCGCCCGAGCCCGGCGTGAGCACGCGGGGCCCGGGCGCCGGGG
>NZ_JEOE01000048.1 GCF_000708885.1 Cellulomonas sp. HZM
GCGCTGACCGGGTGTGCCGGCGGCGTGGGGGGCGGGCACGGGTGGACCCTACCGACGAACGGCCGCCGCGAGGCTCGGAGCAGGTGCTCCCGCGCCGCCGGCACACCCGGTCAGCGCTTGCCGCCCGCCGGTCAGCTCCCGGTCCGGGGGGTCGAGCGCCCGGTCAGCGCTTGCCGCCCCCGAGCAGCCCGCCGAGGACGTCGCCCAGCCCGCCCAGGCCACCGGTCGACCCAGCGGCCCCGCCGCCGAGACCACCCAGGAGACCGCCGAGGATGTCGCCGAGGCCGCCCTGCGACGGCGCGTCCGCCGCAGTCGACGACGACGTCCGACCGCCGCCGGCGAGCTTCCTCGCGAGGAACGCCATGACGATCGGCGCGAGCATCGGAAGCACGCGCTGCACGATCCCCGAGTCGGCCTTGCCCGGGGCTGCCCCGAGCGCCGCCGCGACCTGGTCCTCCTGGGCGCCGAACACGTTCCGGACGATCGCGCGCCCGTCGTCGGCGTCCACGTCACCGAGATCCACGCCGCCGTCGACCAGCCCCGTGTCCTTCGTCTGGAGGGCACCCAGCAGCGACGCGGCGCCCCCGGCGTCCTGCGCGTTCGCCTGCATCCCGCCGACGAGCGCGGGGAGCGCGGCCCGCACGGCGTCGCGCGCGGTGTCCTCGTCGACACCGAGATGCGACGCGAGCTGGTCCAGGGGGACCAGCCGCTCCAGGTCGTCGAGCTCCGTCATGGGAACCTCCTGTGCCCCGGAGCCGACGCCGGCTCGGCCCGTGGGCGCAGCACCGCGCCCGCTTCGAGGCTAGCGACGCCGCGACGCCCCGGCCATCGGACAGGTGCCCGCCCGCGCTGCCGGCTCCGTGCGTGTCAGGTGGCGGTGTCGCAGGTCTGGATCTCGGCGACCGGGACCTGGGTGGATGGTGACGGGCTGGGTGTCGAGGGCGCCGTGCTGGCCGTCGGTGGAGGTCCTGGTCGCGGGGCGTCGGCCCGGGTCTGCGTTGATACAGTCTTGACCTGCCCCTGCCGCCCCCGACAGGACGGACCCAGGCCGCGTGCTGCTGCTGCTCGTCATCCATGTGATCGCAGCCGCCGTCGCGCCCACCCTGGTTCGTTGGTGGGGTCGCCAGGCGTTCTGGGCGCTGGCCCTCGCACCGGCGAGCGCGGCCGTGTGGGCGCTCACCTGGACGTCGAGGGTGCAGAGCGGGCACGGGCCTGTCGAGCACGTCGAGTGGATCCCGACGCTGGGGCTCGGGCTCACGTTCCGGCTCGACACGCTGAGCTGGTTCATGACCCTGATCGTCGGCGGCGTGGGTGCGCTCGTGCTGATCTACTGCTCGGCCTACTTCTCCGTGTCGGCGAAGGGGCTGGGCCGGTTCGGCGCGGTGTTCGTCGCGTTCGCGGGCGCGATGCTGGGGCTCGTCACGTCCGACGACATGCTGCTGATGTTCGTGTTCTGGGAGCTGACGACGGTCACGTCGTACCTGCTCATCGGCCACTACACGGACCGCAAGGCCAGCCGACGAGCCGCGATGCAGGCGATCGTCCTGACGACCGCGGGCGGCCTCGCGATGCTCGTCGGCGTCCTGCTCCTGGGCGACGCCGCGGGCACCTACCGCCTCTCCGAGGTCATCGCCCACCCGCCCGGCGGGACCGTGGCGACCGTCGCGGTCTTCTGCCTGTTCGCGGGCGTCGCGACGAAGTCCGCGCTCATCCCGTTCCACTTCTGGCTGCCGGCCGCGATGGCCGCGCCCACCCCGGTCAGCGCCTACCTGCACGCAGCCGCGATGGTGAAGGCGGGCATCTACCTGGTCGCGCGGTTCGCCCCCGCCTACTCGACGCAGGGCTCGTGGCGATGGTGCGTCGTGGTGCTCGGCTGCGGGACGTTGCTGCTCGGCGGGTACCGCGCGCTGCGGCAGCACGACCTCAAGCTGGTGCTCGCGTTCGGCACAGTCAGCCAGCTGGGGCTCATCACGCTGCTCGTCGGGCTCGGCACGCGCTCGGCCGCCCTCGCGGGGCTCGCGATGCTGGGCGCGCACGCGATGTTCAAGGCCGCGCTCTTCCTCGTCGTCGGCGTGGTCGACGCCGCGACCGGCACGCGTGACCTGCGGCGCCTGTCCGGCGTGGGGCGCGAGCTCAAGATCACCGCCACCGCGGGCGCGCTGGCCGTCGCGAGCATGATCGGCCTGCCGCCGTTCGCGGGGTACGTCGCGAAGGAGGCGGGGCTCGAGTCGCTCGACCACCTCGACGACACGTGGACCGGACCCGTGGTCCTCGCGGCGGTCGCGGTCGGGTCGGTGCTGACCGTCGCGTACGGGCTGCGGCTGTGGTGGGGCGCGTTCGCGACGAAGAAGGCCGTGGTGCCGGAGTCGGCCGTCGTGCCCGAGTCGCAGTCGAACCTCGACGGCGCGGCGAGCCCGGGCACGACGATCGCCGCGGCTGCCGAGCCCGACGCGGAGCCCGCACCCATCACGCACCCGTCGCTCATGCTCGTGTGGCCCGCGCTCGTCCTCGCCGTGCTGGGTCTCGCGGTCGCGCTGCTGCCGCAGCTCGGTGAGCACCTGCTCTCGCCGTACGCGGACACCTACCCCACGGGCGAGCCCGGGCACCTCACGTTGTGGGCCGGCTTCACGCCGACGTTCGTCCTGACCCTCGCGATCCTCGGTGCCGGCGCGCTGCTGTGGTGGGCACGGGACGGCATCGAGGCCTGGCAGCAGCGCGCGTACCGCGGGCCGGAGGCGGACCGCGTGTACCGCCGGTTCATGCGACGGCTCGACGACGTCGCGGCCGACGTCACCGCAGTCACCCAGCGTGGTTCGCTGCCGCTCTACCTCGGCATCGTGCTCGCGGTGTTCGTCCTGGGCGTCGGGGTCACGGCCCTGGTGGAGACGGCGTGGCCGACGAGCACCGTGTGGTGGGACCAGCCCGCGCAGGTGGCGTTCGCCGCCGCGGCGATCGCCTCCGCGGTGCTCGCCGCGCGTGCCCGGCGCCGGCTCAAGGCCGTGATCCTGCTGGGCATCGGCGGGTACGCCGTCGCGGGCCTGTTCCTGCTGCACGGCGCACCCGACCTCGCGCTCACGCAGGTGCTCGTCGAGACCGTGACGCTCGCCGTGTTCGTCCTGGTGCTGCGCCGCCTGCCCCCGTACTTCTCCGACCGCCCCCTCGCCGGGTCCCGCTGGGTGCGGCTCGGCATCGGGCTCGCCGTCGGGCTCACGGTCGCGGGCATCGCGCTCGTCGTGCCGGGCGCCCGCATGCACCCGCCGGTGTCCGAGCACTTCGCCGACGAGGCCGTCGCGTGGGGCGGTGGGCACAACATCGTCAACGTCACGCTCGTCGACATCCGCGCGTGGGACACGATGGGCGAGATCTCGGTGCTGCTCGTCGCGGCCACGGGCGTCGCGTCGCTCGTGTTCCTCTCGCGCCGTGGCGGCCAGATCTTCCGGGCCGACGAGGCGAAGCGCGATCGTGCCGTCTGGGGCGGCGCGGACCCGATGGCACCGCTGCGCCGCGGCGTCGACCGGCGGCGCGTCGAGGCACCCGCGACCGACCGCGAGTGGCTGCGTGCCGGCCGCACGCTCGCGCCGCAGCGCCGGTCGGTGATCTTCGAGGTCGTCGTGCGTCTGCTGTTCCAGACGATGATCGTGTACTCGGTGTTCCTGCTGCTCAGCGGGCACAACGCGCCCGGCGGCGGGTTCGCGGCGGGCCTGGTCACGGGCATCGCGCTGATCGTGCGCTACCTCGCGGGAGGGCGGTACGAGCTCGGGGAGGCAGCACCCGTGCAGCCCGGTGCGCTCCTCGGCCTCGGGCTCTTCCTCTCGGCGGGCGTCGGGCTCGTGTCGCTGCTCGTCGGGGGGTCGGTGCTGCGGTCGTGGATCGTCGACCTGCACCTGCCCGTCGTCGGCGACGTGCACCTCGTCACGAGCCTGTTCTTCGACATCGGGGTGTACCTGGTGGTCATCGGGCTGGTGCTCGACATCCTGCGGTCGCTCGGCGCGGAGATCGACCGACGGGCCGAGACCGGCGAGGACGACCCGTTCCCGTCCGACCTGTCGGGCAGCTCCGGCGGCCCCGACGAGCGCGCCGAGCAGGTGCGCCCGTGATCGACATGAGCCCCAACATCGTCCTCG
Organism: Cellulomonas sp. HZM; assembly: GCF_000708885.1. Taxonomy (GTDB): domain Bacteria; phylum Actinomycetota; class Actinomycetes; order Actinomycetales; family Cellulomonadaceae; genus Cellulomonas. The sequence continues at coordinate 4,125 of NZ_JEOE01000048.1, forward strand.
TCGTCACCATCGGCGTGCTGTTCACCGTGGGCGTCTACCTGCTGCTCGAGCGCTCGCTGACCCGCATCCTCATCGGCATCATCCTGCTCGGCAACGGCGCCAACCTGCTGTTCCTCGTCGCCGGTGGCGCCGCGGGCCGCCCGCCCATCGTCGGTGCCACACCCGGCGGGAAGATGAGCGACCCGCTCCCGCAGGCCATGGTCCTCACCGCGATCGTCATCACGCTCGGCATGACGGCGTTCCTGCTCGCCATGGCGTACCGGTCGTGGCAGCTGCACCGGCACGACGAGGTGCAGGACGACCTCGAGGACCGCCGCATCGCGCGCCTCGCGGCGATCGACGAGCGCGCGACGGACGACGAGGACACGGAGGACTCGGCGCAGACGCTCGACCAGGAGGCCGAGGAGGCGCGCGACGAGACCGACGAGGGCACGCACGTGGTGCACGGCGGTGATGCGTCGTGAGCTGGCTCGTCCCGCTGCCCGTCGTCGTCCCGCTGTTCGCCGCGGGCCTGGCGCTCGCGCTCTACCGCCGCCCCCGCCTGCAGCGGATCGTGTCGGTCACCGCGCTCACCGCCGTGCTCGCGACGTCGGTCGCGCTGCTCGTGGCCGTCGACGACGGCCCCATCGCGGTCGACATCGGCGACTGGGCGGCGCCCGTCGGCATCGACCTGGTCGCCGACCGGCTGTCCGCGCTCATGCTGGTCATCTCGTCGGCGGTCACGCTCTCCGTCCTCGTGTACTCGCTTGCGCAGGGCCGCGACGACGACGAGGAGTCCGCGCCGGTCTCGATCTACCACCCGACGTTCCTCGTGCTGGCCGCGGGCGTCGCGAACGCGTTCCTGTCCGGGGACCTGTTCAACATCTACGTCGGCTTCGAGATCCTGCTCGCCGCGTCGTTCGTGCTCATCACGCTCGGGGGCACGGGTGAGCGGATCCGCGCGGGCACGATCTACGTCGTCGTCGCGCTGCTCTCCTCGGTCCTGTTCCTCGTCGCGATCGCGATGGTCTACGCCGCGTGCGGGACCGTGAACCTCGCGCAGCTCGCGATCCGGCTGCCCGAGATCGACCCCGGCGTGCGGCTCGTCATCCAGGTGCTGCTGCTGCTCGCGTTCGCCGTGAAGGCCGCGGTGTTCCCGCTGTCGGCGTGGCTGCCGGACTCGTACCCGACCGCGCCCGCACCCGTCACGGCGGTGTTCGCCGGCCTGCTCACCAAGGTCGGCGTGTACGCGATGATCCGCACGCAGACGCTGCTGTTCCCCGACGGGCGGCTCGACGACTGGCTCATGTGGGCGGCGCTCGCGACGATGGTGGTCGGGATCCTCGGTGCCGTCGCGCAGGACGACATCAAGCGTCTGCTGTCCTTCACGCTCGTCAGCCACATCGGGTACATGGTGTTCGGCATCGCGCTGTCCACCGAGGCGGGCTGGACCGCGGCGATCTACTACGTCGCGCACCACATCGTCGTGCAGACCGCGCTGTTCCTGGTCGTCGGCCTGATCGAGCGCGTGGGGGGCTCGACGTCGCTGACCCGGCTCGGCGGCCTGGCCAAGCTCGCGCCCGGGCTCGCGATCCTGTTCTTCGTGCCCGCGATGAACCTTGCAGGCATCCCGCCGCTGTCCGGGTTCCTCGGCAAGCTGGGGCTGCTCGAAGCAGGTGTACATGTCGGGACATCGCTGGCGTACACGTTGGTCGTGGGCGGCGTCGTCACGTCGCTCCTCACGCTGTACGCACTCGTCAAGGCGTGGAACAAGGCGTTCTGGCAGCCGCCCGAGGCGGAGCCGCCGCGCCTGCGGATGCCGCTCGGCATGGTGCTGCCGGCCGGCGCGCTCGTCGTCGTCGGCCTCGTGCTGACCTTCGCCGGGGGGCCGATGTTCGCCTACACCCACCGCGCGGCCGTCGCCCTCGCCGAGCGCACGCCCTACATCGACGCGGTACTGCCTGACGGCGCGCGCGGCGAGGGCGAGTCCGCGCACGGGTCGGAACACGGGCGCGTCACGATCGACCTCGGGGGTGGTGGATGAGGCAGCACCGCGCCCGCTTCGCGTGGGGCACGCTCGTGTGGCTCACCGTCGTGTGGGTCCTGCTGTGGGGAGACCTGTCGCTCGGCAACGTGATCGCCGGGCTCCTGATCGCGCTCGCCGTCATGACGGGCCTGCGCATGGCCCCCATCGACTTCCACGGCCGCGTGCACCCGGTGGGCGTGCTGCGGCTGCTCACGCGGTTCACCGTCGACCTCGTGCGCGCGTCGTTCGAGGTGAGCCTGCTCGCGCTGCGGCCCGGCCGGCAGCCGCACGGCGCGGTCATCGGGGTGCAGCTGCGCTCGCACTCCGACCTGTACCTGACCATGACCGCCGAGCTGTGCTCGCTCGTGCCCGGTTCGCTCGTCGTCGAGGCGCACCGGCTCACCGGGATGCTCTACCTGCACGTGCTCGACGTCGAGCAGTCCGGCGGGATCGAGGCCGCGCGGCAGGCCGTGCTCGACCAGGAGGAGCGCGTGCTGCGGGCCTTCGCGTCGTCCGCGGAGCTCGCCGACGCCGGGCTCGCGAACGGTCGTCGGCGCTCGCGGACCGGCCCCGTCGCGCCGACGGGGGTGGACCGATGACCGTCGTCGTCTGGGTGTGCGGGCTGCTCGTCGCGGCGGCAGCGGTGCTCGCCGTGATCCGCGCCGAGCGGGGCCCGTCGATGCTCGACCGGACCGTCGCGCTCGACATCTTCGTCACGACGATGATCGCCGCCGTCGCCCTGTACGCCGCGCGCGAGCGACGGGCCGACGTGGTGCCCATCCTCGTGGTCCTCTCGCTGGTCGGGTTCGTGGGCTCGGTGACGATCGCGCGGTTCGCGTCCGCCGAGCCCGAGGCCGAGCGACGCGTGCGCACCCGCGAGGAGGTCGCGGCGGAGGACGCGGAGCGGCTCGCGCGGGAACGCGCGGAGGACCTCGCGGCCCGTGCGGGCGCCGCGGCCCAGGGGCGGGCGGTCGACGCCGGCGGCGGCGAGCGGCAGGACGGCGAGCGCCAGGACGACGAGCGGCAGGACCCAACTGGTCGTGGCCTGGCCGATGGTGACTCGGCCGATGGTGACTCGGCCGATGGTGACCGCGGCGCCGATCCCGCCGCGGGCGACGACGAGCATCACGGCGGACCGGCGATCGGGGAGGTGCGATGACCTGGGACACCGTCGCCGACGTCGCGTCCGGGATCTGCTTCCTCGGCGGGGCGTTCCTCGCGTTCGCCGCCGGCGTCGGCGTGCTGCGGTTCCCGGATCTGCTGGCGCGCATGCACGCGGGCACGAAGCCGCAGGTGCTCGGACTGATCCTCGTGCTGATCGGACTGGCGTTGAGACTGCGGTCCGGGGCGGCGGTCTGGGCGCTGGTGCTCGTCGCGATCTTCCAGATGCTGACCGCACCGGTCGCGGCCCACCTCGTCGGTCGTGCAGGCTTCCGCACGGGCAAGGTGCACCCGGACGACCTGGTGATCGACGAGCTCACGGACGACCTGCGCCGCGCTCGTGAGCGTGACGAGGGCGAGCCCGAGGGATAGAAGGGCCGCTGCCGTGGGACGAGTCGACGACGACAGGAGCGGGTCATGACGACGTACACAGGTTCGGACGACTTCCGGGGTGCGCGATTCCGTGACGTGTCGCTGCGCGGCGCTCGGTTCGTGCGTACAGATCTCTCGGGCGTCGTCGGTCGCGGCATCGACCTCGAAGGGGCCGACCTGGATGCCCCGTGGCTCTTCGACGGCGGCCGCTCGCTCCTGGTCAACGGGGTCGACGTGGTGCCGTTGGTCGAGGCCGAGCTCGACCGCCGGTTCCCGGGGAGGTCCCAGCGCAGGGCCGACGACCCGGCGGGACTGCGCGCGGCGTGGACCGCGGTGCAGACGGCGTGGGGTGCGGTGATCGCCCGGGTCCGTTCGATGCCCGCGGGAACGGTCGATGTCCGGGTGGACGACGAGTGGTCGTTCGCACAGACCTTGCGGCACCTCGTCATGGCGACGGACGTGTGGCTCGTCCGGGCGATCCTGGAGCGGGACGAACCTCTCCATCCCATCGGGCAGCCCAACGTCGAGTACGAGCTCGACGGCAACGACCCGGCCGTGTTCTCCGAGCCGTCGCCGACGTTCGAGCGGGTGCTCGACGTCCGGTCGGAGCACGTGTCGATGGTGGGCGACTACCTCGCCGCGGTCACGGCTGCGGAGCTCGCGGCCGAGCGTCGCAACCCGTGGTCGCCGCAGCACCCGGAGACCGTGCTGTCCTGCCTGCACACCATCCTCCAGGAGGAGTGGGAGCACCTGCGCTACGCGGTCCGCGACCTCGACACGATCGACGCCAGCGCGACTGGTCCGGCTGTGACTCACGGCAGAGCGACCGAGAGCGCGTGACCGACGGACGTGATCGACGGGGGGCGCGACGGCGACGTGGTGACCGAGAGTGCGTGATCGACGGTGGTCGACCTGACGCCACACGATCGGCGTCGGATGCGACCGTCGGCGAGTGGATCGACGCCGAGAGCCTCCACCCCGGCGACGGTCCGCGACGGCGCGGCCTGACGAAACGAGACCGCTGCGGGTCGCAGGCGCAGCCGACCTCGCGTCGGCCATGGCGGTCGGGGTTCGCCGCGTGCGGTCGACGTCGCGTCAGGCTGTGGCGGTCGGAGCGTTGCTGGGTGCGGCCGACCGCGCGTCACGCCGCAGCGATCGGAGCGTTGCCGGTGCCGCCCGACGCTCGCGGTGCATGCGGCTCGTGCCGCCGGGGCTCGCTGACCACCACTCCGTCGCGGGCGCGGCGGAACGTGTAGGTGGCTCGAGGTCGGGACCCCTGGCGCACCGGGTCGGCGGCACCAGAGGGCGCGCGCGAGAGAGCATCCGCGCCCGGAGCCACGTCCGACACCGCTTCTGCATCGTCTCTCGTACCGGATGCCACGAATAGCCCGGGCCCAGGATCTGATCGTTCGACGTGGACCGCCCCGCGGGGAGGCGGCACCGCCGGGTGCCGCTCGATCGTGAGGTCGAGCTCGTGCACCCGGTGATGGTGGAAGTCGCACAGGAGCACGGCATTGGAGAGCGAGGTCTCGCCGTCGTCTCGCTGCCACCAACGGATGTGGTGCACCTCGCCGAACCGGGCGGGCGTGTCGCACCCATTCCATGCGCAGCCCTGGTCGCGCACGATCACGGCGCGGCGGTGCGCACCCGAGTACAGGCGCTGAGTCCTGCCGAGGTCGACAGGTACGCCCTCGGACGTGATGGCGATGCGTGTGATGTCGCAGTCGCACAACGCCTTCGCGAGCACCGACAACGGGACGGGCGCGCCGTCCTCGCGCACGACGGGTGGAACCCGGTCGAGCCGCCCCGCGAGCCATCCAGCGTCGCTCCGGCCATCCGAGCCGGTGTCGTCGCGCACACCATGGACGGTCGGGGCCCGGTTCTGCGTGTCGCCCGCGATGTCGTCCGGCCGGTCGATCTGACCCGCGACGTGGTCCGGCCGGTCGACCTGCCCTGCGACACGGCGGGGATCGTCGACGCACCTGCCCACGGCCTCGCGCTCGGCGGCGGACGTGCGTGCGTGCGCGTGCAGCTCGACCATCGTCTCTGCCGGCACGATCAGGGAGAGGTGCGGCCGGTTGCGAGAGCCGGTGATCGCGGCGTCGTCCGAGCCGCATCCGAGCGCGTGCTCGGCGAGGGTTGCCAGCGCGTCGGCGCGGATCTGCTCGGGCTCGCGCTCGTCCCCCTCGGGACGGCGGGTCGCGGCCTCGAGCGCGAGCTGGAGCACGTGCCCGGTGCTCGGGTCGAGAAGGCCGGACAGCCGGGTGCCGTCGGTGGTGGTCGACAGGTGCAGGAAGCGGTTGCGGCGCGCACGCTCGTGGTGGTCCTGGAGTCGCGCCGGATCGTGGGCGGCGAAGAGCTCCTCGATCCGCCGGCGCAGGTTCGCTGGGGTCTGTGTCGCTGCGACGCGGACGATGCCCGCCTGCGTGGCCGGGTCGGCGAGCGCGGCTCGCTGCTCGTCGGAACCCGCGGCAGCGACGGAGGCGAGGACGTCCAGGTGAGGCAACGACACCGCGCCTCCTGCGACCCCGTCGGCGACGAGTGGCATCGCTTCGAGGACGGCGCCCTGCCGAGCCTCTCGTCGCGCCTCGACGAGACCGAACCCGGCCTGGCGCGCGCGGGCGTCCTCGAACGACCGGTCTCCGGGACGAACCGAGGTTCCCGCGTCACGCTCAGCCGCGAGCACCGCCGACCTGGCGACCCGCAACGCACCCTCGATCCGCCCGAGCTCGTCGAGCACCGCCGTGCGACGGGTCGAGGTCCATCCCGCCGCCCGTGCGGCGGCGCGCCGCAGACGCTCGACGGCCGCGCTCACGTCCGCGACGGGGTCGACGGCGACGCCGACCCCGTCGTCACGCGGGCGCCCCGCACCCTCGGGTGCAGAGTGGGAGGCGCCGCGTTCGAACATGCGTACAACCTACGTGAATCGGACAGGTCTCGTCAACCCAGAAAGGGCACCTGATCTGCAGTGATGCCTGTGGACAGGGAACTACGAGCGCGTGCCTGTGGTCGGTTCGACGACGGCTGTGGACGACGGCTGTGGACAGGGAGCCGGACGTCGGGCACGGCCGGCGCACGACGGCGTCAGCCCCCGCTCACGACCAGCCAGTAGGTCCGCCCCGCGCACGCGGCAGGCACCACCGCGCCGTCAGGGACCGTGTCGACCAGGCCGCCGCCGTACCTCACCGCGGTCCCGGGCGTCAGGTCTCGGCCGTCAGCCAGGGCGATCACCGGCACGGTCGTCGTCCCGTGCGCGGTGCGTACGACGAGACAGCCGCCGTCGTCGGCCAGCGTGCCCGTGAGCAGCCCCGCGTCGCCGGTGCCGGGTGTCGTCGCGCGGTACCAGGCGTGCGCCGGGCGTTCGGCGGTCTCGGTCGGACGAGTCGCGTCGGAGCAGCCCGCCAGCACGGGGCCGAGAGCGATCGCCGAGCCCAGGAGCGCGAGCGAGCGGACTCTCGTCCTCGTCATCAGCCACGCCCTTCCGTTGACCGCCGGAGCCTCTCGGACCGCGCACCCGATCACCGACTCCAGGCAGCGGCCCCGAGTGCCACCGAACGCGCTCCCGCGCAACCTATCGACGCACACCGTCCGTGAGCGACCACGTGATCGTTCCGGAGCCCGATCGTGACTCGCGCCGTAGTGTCACCTCGATGGGGGCGACGGGTTGGCTGGTGGGACTGGTGACGTTCGTCGTGCTCGTCGCGCTCGCGGACCGGGTCGTCGCGAGGCCGCCCACGCGGCGTGACCGCCGGCCGCGACCCCCGACCGGAGGCGTCGGCGGGATGTTCGGCGAGCTCGTCGACGTGCTCGCGCCGAGCCACCGGCACGTGACCGACGAGCGTGAACGGGTCGAGCTCGACGTCCGGCAGGCTCCCGCGACCGGCCCGGGTGACGTGGCGGTCGACCTCGAGGGCGGCACCGCGGTCGTCCGGAGACCCGCGGCCGACGCCGACTGACGACAGACTGCGACCGCCCGACGACAGCCCGACCGACCTGCGACCGCCCGACGACCGACTGCGACCGACTGCCGACTCGCAGGACACTCGGTCGACCGTCACGACGACGGGCCGCGCCTCTCAGACGGCGGCAGCCTCCTGCTCGGCCTGCGGGCCGTGCCCGACCGCGGCCCGGCGCCGGCCCGCGAGCCGCGCGAACAACCCCCGGTCGGGCGCGAGGGCCATCGGCACGCACACGGCCGCCGCGGTGAGGATCCACGCCGAGTAGTCGATCCCCAGCAGCAGCCAGATGCTCCCGTGCATGACGGCGACCGCGAGCGCGAACCACCCGCGGGTCAGCCGGAACGCGATCCACACCGGCGCCGTCAGCTCGAGGGCGAGCGCCCCGCCGGCGAGCCCCTGCGCGATCCACGGGTGGTCGGCTACCCACATCGCGAGGTCGTGCGCGCGGGGCGCCGCGCCCTGCCGCAGGATCCACACCATGTTGTCGCTGAACACCCAGTGCAGCCCGGAGTGCCGCAGCTTCTGGAACCCGGTGAGGAAGTACACGAACCCCAGCACCATGAGCGCGCCCCGCGGCGGCCAGCCCCAGCGCACGGTCCGGCCGTGCTCTCCGCGCCGCGGCGGCGACGCGAACAGCAGCACGGACGCGACGGTCACGGTGAGCACGTCGTTGTGCATGACCTTGCCCGACGAGCCCCACCACGCGCACAGCACCACGTAGCAGACCCACGCGACGACGAACGCGGCGCGTGTGCGCACTCGCAGCACGACCAGGAGCACCCCGAGCACGCCCGCGACCTGGAGCGTCACGACGAGCCACGCAGGCGGCACGCCCGGCCACCAGGACATGACCGTGAGCCCGTCCCACAGGTCGGCGGGGCGGTCGCTGATGTGGGTCCAGTCGCGCACGAGCAGCCGGTAGCCGATGACGAGCGCGACGAGCGTCTGCACCTCGACGAGCCGGTGGGCGGACCCGCGAGCGGTGAGGCGCGCGTCGAGGCGCGCGAACCACGCCCTCACGGCGCGACCTCCAGCACGATCTTCTGCTCGAGCACCTTCGGCGGCGGCCCGAGGTCCTTCTTGGTCCGCACCAGCTGGACGGAGCTGACGGTCGCGGGGTCGATGCCCGCGACCCGCAGCCACGAGTCGACCTTGTCGCGCCGCTCGTCGGGCGAGAGCCCCGGCAGCTCGCCGAACTGGTGGGACGTCACGCCGAGCACCTGGTCGCGCGGGAGCTGCAGCGGGTGCTCCGAGCCGTCGCGGCCGACGACGACGAGCTGGACCGATGTCGTCGTCCCCGTCCGGACCGTCGAGAACAGCCGGAACGCGGTGAGCGGCCACAGCTCGAGCTGCACGAGCACGACGACAGCGAGCACGGCGATGGTGCCGTACACCACTCGCCGCGCCAGTCGCCGCTGCCCCTCGTCGGACCTTGGCGCGCCGGCCGTCCCGACGACCGGCGACGCGACGCCCTCGTGCTCGCTCACTGCCACCCCCTGCTCGTCGGCGCGAGAGCCGACCGGAACATGCCGACCCGAGCGCCGGCAGACCGATCGTGCCACGCGCCGCCCACACCGCGGGCTGGTTTCCACAACACCCAGGAGCAGCGGGGCCGTGTCGCCGCGTGATGGTTGGATGGAGCCGTGGCGCGTGCCGAGGTCGTCGTCGTCGGGTCCGGCCCCAACGGGCTGGCCGCGGCGGTGACGTGCGCGCGCGCGGGCCTGCGGGTGCTGGTGGTCGAGGCGCAGCCGACGATCGGCGGCGGAGCCCGCACGCTCGACCTGGGCCTCGCCGACGGCATGGTGCACGACCTGTGCTCCGCGGTGCACCCGATGGCGTGGGCGAGCCCGTTCCTCGCCGAGTTCGACCTCGCGGCGCGCGGCGTCGAGCTGCTGACCCCCGAGGTCTCGTACGCGCAGCCGCTCCCGGGCGGCCGCGCCGGCGTCGCGTACCGCTCGCTGGACCGCACGGTGGAGGGGCTCGGGGTTGACGGGAAGGCGTGGCGCTCGCTCGTCGGGCGGCTGTCCGAGCGCACCGAGCACGTGGTGGGCGTGGCGATGGGGGACAAGCGGTCGATCCCGCAGGGGCTCCTGCGCCACGGCATCCCCGCCGCGGCGGCGTTCGGTCTCGGCGTCCTCGAGCAGGGCACGCGTGCGTGGGACCGCAGGTTCGTCGACGACGTCGCGCCCGCGCTCCTCACCGGTGTCGCGGCGCACGCGATCACGCCCCTGCCGTCGTTCGCCGCCGCGGGCACCGCGCTGCTGCTGGCGTCGCTCGCGCACGCGGGCAAGGGCTGGCCCATCCCGCGCGGCGGCTCGGGGGCCATCGCAGGAGCGCTCGCCGACGACCTGCGCGCGCACGGCGGCGAGATCGTCACCGACCTGCGCGTCTCGTCGTACGACGACCTGCCGCCGGCGCACTGCTACCTGTTCGACACCTCGCCGCGCACGCTCGTCCGGGTCCTCGAGGACCGCCTGCCCGCGCGCGCACGCCGATCGCTCGAAGCGTTCCGCTACGGCGACGCCGCCGCGAAGGTCGACTTCGTGCTGTCCGGCCCGGTGCCGTGGGCCGCCCCCGACGTCGACCGCGCCGGCACGGTGCACGTCGGCGGGACGCGCGCCGAGATGGCCCACGCGGAGGCCGAGGTCGCCGCGGGCCGGCACGCCGAGAGGCCGATGGTGCTGGTCAGCGACCCGACGGTCGTCGATGACTCGCGCCGCGTGGGCGGGCTGCGGCCGCTGTGGTCCTACGCCCACGTGCCGTCGGGGTCGACGCAGGACGTCACCGAGGCGGTCACCGCGCAGATCGAGCGCTTCGCGCCCGGGTTCCGCGACGTCGTCGTCGCGAGCCGCTGCATCCCGGCGGCGCACCTGCAGGAGCACGACGAGAACTACGTGGGCGGCGACATCTCCGCGGGCTCGACGACCATCGTGCAGATGTTCGCGCGCCCGACGCCCACCTGGAACCCGTACTTCTCCGGCCGCGACGGCGTGTACCTCTGCTCCGCGTCCACCCCGCCGGGCCCGGGCGTGCACGGGATCGGCGGCTGGAACGCGGCACGGCACGCGCTGCGCGAGGTCTTCGGCATCAGCGAGCCGGTGGCGCTGGCGCCGCGGACGAGCTGACGAGAACCGTCAGCTGGCGGAGCGCTTCTCGTTGACCCGCGCCGCGAACTTCGCCGTCCCGTGCGTGGCGAGCACACGCGACAGCGCGACGATCGCACCGGTCAACGCCGCCGCGGTCGCGATCTCCCGGAAGCGCACGTCGCCCTCGTCCTCCGGCTTCGGCGGCTTGTGCCCGGTCGCGGCCTTCCAGCCCTGCGCGACGACCTGCTGGGCCACCCACGCGGCGGCGACGGCGGTGAGCGCGCCGACGATCTTGGCGAGCGTGGACTGCTTCGTGTCGTCGTCGTGCTTGTCGTCGGACATGCGGGGCCTCCCGGGTCGGCGTCGTCTGCAGCGACCGTAACGCCTGGCGGTGACGCACGCCGGTTGGGGATACGATCGGCGACGAACGACAGGGGAGCGTCGGGGCACACCGCCCGGGGCGCTGAGAGTGCGGGCCGACCGCAGACCCTCGAACCTGATCCGGCTGATACCGGCGTAGGGAGTCGGGCTTCTCATCTCCGTGGTCGTCGTCGGTGGCGCCCCCCGGAGCCTCGACGGCGGGTGCGGGGACCCCTCCTGATCACGAGATCGCACGGAGGAGCACCACCCATGGCGAGAGCCTTCACGCGACCCGCGCTCGCGCTGGCCGCACTGTCCGCACTCGGAGCCGTCCTGACGGCCTGCTCGTCGGGGTCCGCCCCGGCGGCAGACCCGACGAGCGGCGCGCCGAGCACGACGAGCGGGCCGACCGCACCGGCCACCGCCGGCACCTCGGTCACCCTGGTCACGCACGACTCGTTCGCGCTGTCCAAGGGCATCCTCGAGGACTTCACGAAGCAGACCGGCATCACGGTGAAGGTCGTCCAGCCCGGCGACGCGGGCGTGCTGGTCAACCAGCTCGTCCTCACCAAGGGAGCGCCGTTGGGCGACCTCACGTTCGGCGTGGACAACTCGTTCGCGACGAGGGCGATCGACGAGGGCGTCGTCGTCCCCTACGCCTCGAAGGCCCCCGCGGCCACGGACGCCGCAACCTACGCCGCGGGTGACGGGCTCACCGCGATCGACTACGGCGACGTGTGCGTCAACGTCGACCACGCGTGGTTCACCCAGCACGGCAAGGCGGAGCCGACGACGCTCGACGACCTCACGAAGCCCGAGTACAAGGACCTGCTCGTCGTCCCCAACGCCGTCACGTCCTCGCCCGGCTTCGCGTTCCTGCTCGCGACGATCGGCGCGAAGGGCGACGACGGCTGGCAGGACTACTGGACCGCGCTGAAGAAGAACGGCCTCAAGGTCGCGGACGGCTGGTCGGACGCGTACTACACCGACTTCAGCGGCGGCGGCGCCGACGGTCCGCGACCGCTCGTGCTGTCCTACGCGTCGTCCCCGCCGTACACGGTCCCGAAGGGCGGCGGCGAGCCGACGACCGGCGCGCTGCTCGACACCTGCTTCCGGCAGGTCGAGTACGCGGGCGTCCTCGCAGGCGCCAAGAACCCGGTGGGCGCGCAGGAGCTCCTCGACTTCCTGCTGTCCGACGAGGTGCAGAAGGACATCCCGACGTCGATGTACATGTACCCCGTGAGCACGTCGGTGGCGCTGCCCGCCGACTGGGCGAAGTACGCGCCGCTCGCGACGAAGCCGTTCACGGTCGCGCCCGACGAGATCACGAAGAACCGCCAGCAGTGGCTCGCGCAGTGGTCCGCGACGGTCGTCGGCTGATCGGTCGGACCGCATGACGACGACCCTCGCCCGCCCGTCGCCGGGCACGGCGCCGACCGCCCCCGCGGCCGGCGCCGGTGCCCCGCGTCGGCGGCGCGGGTGGTGGGTCGCGTTCTGGGCCGTGGCCGTCGCGGTCCCGGTGCTGTTCCTCGCGGTGCTCTTCGCGTGGCCCGTGCTGGTCATGCTCGGACGCGGGTTCTGGGCGGACGGGTCGCTGGACCTGTCGGGGTTCGCCGACGTGTTCTCCCGGCCGCGCACGTGGCGCATCGTCGGGCTGACGATCGCGCAGGCCGTGTCCGCCACGGTGGTCGCGGTGCTGCTCGGGGTCCCGGGCGCGTACGTGCTGCACCGGCGCTCGTTCCCCGGGCGAGGGGCCGTGCGAGCGCTGGTCACGGTGCCGTTCGTGCTGCCGACCGTGGTGGTCGGCGTCGCGTTCCGGTCGCTGCTCGTCGAGGGCGGCCCGCTCGGGTTCCTGCATCTCGACGGAACGTTCGCGGCGATCGTCGCGGCGCTCGTGTTCTTCAACTACGCGGTCGTGGTCCGCGGCGTCGGCGGGATGTGGGAGCGGCTCGACCCACGCGCCGAGCAGGCGGCCCGTGCGCTGGGTGCCTCGCCGTGGCGCGCGTTCCGGACCGTGACGCTGCCCGCGCTCGCGCCCGCGATCGCGTCCGCCGCGTCGCTCGTCTTCCTGTTCTCCGCGACGGCGTTCGGCACCGTGCTGGTGCTCGGCGGCCTGCAGTTCGGCACGGTCGAGACGGAGATCTGGATCCAGACCACGCAGTTCCTCGACCTGCGGGCCGCCGCGGTGCTGTCCGTCGTGCAGCTCGTCGTCGTCGCCGGGGTGCTGGTGGTCGCGGGCCGCGCGCGGGCACGGCGCGAGCGGGCGCTCGCGCTCGCGGACGTGCGGACCGGGGTGCGTCCGCTCACGTTGCGCCGCCCCGCCGGGCTGCCGCGCCGCGACGGGCACGGGCTCGCGCTGACCTGCGCGGCGGTCACCGCCGCGACGGTCGTGCTGCTCGCGACACCGATGGTCAACCTCGTGGTGCGCTCGCTGCGGGTCGACGGTCGCTGGGGGCTCGACCACTACGCCGCGCTCGGCACCGTGCAGGGTGGCGTCAGCGTCACCGTGTGGCATGCGCTCGGCACGTCGCTGCGGACGGCGCTCGCGGCGACGCTCGTCGCGCTCGTCGTCGGCGGGCTCGTCGCGCTCGTCGTGTCCCGACGGCCGCGCCGCGCGCTCGGCCGTCGTGCCGTGGCCGGTCTCGACGCGGTGTTCATGCTGCCGCTCGGCGTCTCCGCCGTGACCGTGGGCTTCGGGTTCCTGCTCGCGATGTACCACCCGCTCGGCCTGCCGATCGACCTACGGACCTCGTCGGCGCTGGTCCCGCTCGCGCAGGCGGTCGTCGCGGTGCCGCTCGTCGTGCGGACCGTGCTCCCCGTGCTGCGTGCCGTGGACCCGCGGTTGCGCGAGGCCGCCGCCACGCTCGGCGCCGCGCCGGGGCGCGTGCTGCGGACCGTCGACCTGCCGCTCGCCGCGCGCTCGCTCGGCCTCGCGCTCGGGTTCGCGTTCGCGGCGTCGCTCGGCGAGTTCGGCGCGACCTCGTTCCTCGCGCGGCCCGACAGCCCGACGCTGCCGGTCGTGGTCTTCCGGCTCATCGGGCGTCCCGGCCCGGACTCGTACGGCACCGCGCTCGCGGCGTCGGTGGTGCTCGCGGCGGCGACGGCCGCGGTGGTGGCGGTGTGCGAGCGGCTCGCGGGGTCGTCGCGGATCGGAGGCGACTGGTGAACGGGTTGGGCATCGCCGGGGTGTCGGTGCGGTACGGGTCGTCGACCGCCGTCGACGACGTGCGGCTGTCGGTCGCGCCCGGCGAGATCGTGGCGCTGCTCGGGCCGTCGGGGTGCGGCAAGTCGTCCCTGCTGCGCGCGGTCGCCGGGCTCGAGCCGCTCGCCGGCGGCGACGTCACCTGGGACGACGAGTCCGTCGCGCGCGTTCCCGTGCACCTGCGCGGGTTCGGGCTCGTGTTCCAGGACGGGCAGCTGTTCACGCACCGCGACGTCGCCGGGAACGTGGCGTACGGGGTGGCTGGTGCTGACCGGGCCGGCGCCGTGAGCCGCACGGGTCGCCCGGGCCGCTCTGGCCGCGCCGCGCGCGTCGACGAGCTGCTCGACCTCGTCGGGCTCACCGGATACGGACCACGCCCCGTCGCGACCCTCTCCGGAGGCGAGCGCCAGCGCGTCGCGCTCGCCCGCGCACTGGCCCCCGCGCCGCGCCTGCTGCTGCTCGACGAGCCGCTGTCCGCGCTCGACCGGGCGCTGCGCGAGCGACTCGCGGTGGACCTGCGCGCGGTGCTCGTCGCGACCGGCACCACCGCGCTGTTCGTCACGCACGACCAGGACGAGGCCTTCGCGGTGGCCGACCGCGTGGCCGTGATGTCCCGGGGTGCGTTGCTGCAGGTCGACGCGCCTGCCGACCTCTGGCGAGCGCCGGCGTCGCGCGAGGTCGCCCGGTTCCTGGGGTACGAGGCGTTCGTGCGCGCATCCTCCGCCCCGGTCCTGGCCGACGCCCTGCGTGCCCGGCGAGCGATCCCGGGCGCGCGTGGCACCGGCGGCCCGGGTCCCGCGGTCGTCTCCGCCGACCGCGACGTGCCCGGCCTCGCCGACCGCGACGCGCCCCGGGTCCACGGGTTCGCTCCTGGGGCCGACCCCGAGCTCGCGCTCGCCGAGGGCGCGTTCGTCGTCGCGCGCGGGGACGACGAGGCCGTCGCCAAGGGGACCGTGCTCGCGACCACCTCCCGCCGAGGCCGGACGGAGGTGCGCGTCGAGGTCGACGGCATCGGTGCGGTGACCGCCCTCGCCCCCGCGGGCACGACGGCGGACCCGGGCGACGTCGTCCCGCTGACCGTCGACCCGGACGCCCTCACCACCCTCCCCTGACCACCGGCCTGCCGGCGCGGGGTGGGGGGTGGCCGGG
>NZ_JEOE01000049.1 GCF_000708885.1 Cellulomonas sp. HZM
CACCACCAGCCGAGCAAGCACTTGGTTGCGGTCAGCGGGGGGGTGGGTCGTCGTGGGTGGCCAGGCCGGCCAGCATCTCGTTGTAGGCGTCGAGCTCCGCGTCGCCCTCGCGGTCCACGCGGCGGTCGCGGCGGCGAGCCGCCCGTTCGTCGTCGCGCGCCCACGCGAACGCCACCCCGATCGCCAGCACCAGCGTCGGGATCTCCCCGACGCCCCAGGTGATCGCCCCGCCGGCCTGCTGGTCCGCGATCGCGGACGGCCCCCACGGCCTGCCCATCAGCCCGAACCACGACGCGACCAGCAGCGAGTCGCCGCCGACGAGGGTCACGCCGAAGAACGCGTGGAACGCCATCGTCGCGAACAGCAGGAGCAGTCGCTGCGGGTACGGCGGCCGCTTGGGGCCGGGGTCGATGCCGACGAGCGCGTTGACGAACAGGTACCCGACGAGCGTGAAGTGCACGACCATGAACAGGTGGCCGACGGACGACCGCAGCGACCACTCGAACAGCCCCGAGTAGTAGAAGACCAGCATCGAGGCGATGAAGTTCACCGCCGCGACCAGCGGGTTCGCGAAGAAGTGACCCACGCGGCTGTGCACCAGTGTGAGGATCCACTCGCGCGGACCGCGCGACTCGTCGCCCGGCAGCCGCGTCGAGCGCACCGGCAGCGCGCGCAGCGCGAGCGTCACGGGGGCGGACAGCGCCAGGAAGATCGGGACGACGGCCGCGAGCACCATGTGCTGCACCATGTGCGCGCTGAACATCACGTGCCCGTACAGCGCAGGCCCGCCGTTGGTGCACCAGAAGAACAGCACCATGCCGAGCGTCCACGACGCGGTGCGCACCCACGGCCACGAGTCGCCGCGACGCCGCAGCCGCAGCACCCAGCGCCAGTAGACGACCACCGCGGAGACGGCTGCCGCCGCGAGCACCAGGTCCCAGCGCCACTCGGTGAACCAGCGCGCCAACGTCAGCTCGGGCGGGAGCGGGTGGCCGGTGATGCGGTACGCGGGCGTCGGGTCGGCGGGGGGCGTCTCGGCGACGGGCGGCGCGGTGGCCCCGAGCGCGACGGCCACGCCGGACACCGCCCCCATGACGACGAGCTCCACCGCGACCAGCCGCCAGAACAGCCGCGGCCCGGCCGCGAGGCGCGGGATGACCGCGCGCCGGTGCGCGAGCCCGAGCAGGCCCAGCACGCCGAACAGCGCGACCTTGGCGAGCAGCAGCACGCCGTACCTGGTGCCGAGGTCGGACCACGAGTCCATCCGGATGATGCCGTTGACCAGCCCGGACACCGCGACGGCCGCGAAGCACCAGCCCGCGATGACCGAGTACCGCTGCACCGACGCGGTGAGGTCCGTACCGACCCGCCGGGCGATCACCGCGAGCGCCGCGAGCGCGCCGATCCACACGGCGGCGCCGACGAGGTGCAGCGTCATCGACGACGTCGCGAGGTCGTGGCTCGCGGCACCGGCCGCATGTCCGAGCTGCGCCTGCTCCCACAGCGCGGCGAGCGTCAGCGCACCGGTCCACGCGGCGCCGGTCGGGGTCGCGACGACGAGCGACAGCGCGGTCACGACGGCGGCGATCGTGCAGATCACGAGCAGCGTGCGGCCGAGCTCGATCTGCGTGACGAACAGCCCGAGCTCCTGCCCGAACGACGACGAGTCGACGGGCCGGCCCGCGACCGACGCGTACGTCAGCACCAGGTGGACGACCCCCGCGACGGTCCACAGCCCGGCGGCCCACGCCGCGACGAGCAGGCTCCGCGGGTAGGCGCTGCCGTCCGCGGGCACGCCCGCACCCCGAGCCCGTCGAGGGGTCGCGGAACCGGTGCGCGGCAGCACGCACACCGCGAGCACGAGCGCACCGAGCGCGACCGACCCCGCGAGCTCGGCGACCGTCGACGAGACCGGCAGGCCCCAGCGCACCACGGCGCCCGGGTCGCGCAGCAGCACCGGGAGCGCGGCACCCGAGAACGCGACGCCGACGAGCACCGCGACGACCGCCGCCGCGACCAGCAGCAGCACACGCCACGGGCTCGGTGCGCCGGTGCGGACGGCCGGGCCGGCGGCGCCGCTGGGGGCGCCGCCGGCCGACCGGACGGGGGTGGTGGTCACGTCAGCCCCGCACCCTCGTGACGACCGCGCTCACGACTGCCCCGTCGGTCCGTTGCCGTCGCGCCGACGGCGCGCGCGCCACCAGCCGAGCAGCCCGACGACGGCACCGAGCGCGAGCCCGGCCACGACGACGCCCCAGGTCGCGCCCGCCGAGGGCGCGGTATCCGACGACGACGTGGCCGACGACGACGTGGGAGGCGTCGTGGGCGACGAGACCGGGGACCCGGCGCCGGAGTCGTCGGACGCGTCGGGCGAGTCCGCGCTCGGCGACCCCGCCGGCCCCGACGACTCCGTCGCGGACGGCGCCGGCGCCTGCGAGGTCTTCGCCGTGAACGCGAAGGTGCCGGACACGGCGTGCCCGTCCTGCGACGTCACGCGCCACGTCACGGCGTAGCTCCCCGCCGGCAGGTCCTCCTCGAGCGCCTGCGAGACGGACGTGTCGACGAGCTCGGGGTCGCCCGTGCTCACGACGGAGCCGTCCGGCCCCGTGACCCGCACCTCGGTGCCGAGCGCGACCGCGGGCTCCTCGAACTCGATCGTCACCTTCGCCGGGGGGACGTCGACGGTCGAGCCGTCGGCGGGCGTGGTCCCGACGAGCACGTCGTGCGCCTGCGCAGGCGCCGCGACGAGGGCGAGACCCAGGCCGACGGCCGGGAGCAGACCCAGGCCGAGCGTGAGCCCGACGAGGGCACGGGTGGTCTTCCGGCCGGTGGCGCGACGACGGGAGGCGAGAGGCACGCTTCCCAGGATCGCGCACCTCACGCGAGATCCCCTCCTCGGCGGCGCGTGACGAGGGCCACGACGAGAGCGGCGACGGCGACCGCGAGCGCCACGGCCCCGAGCGCCACGGTCCACGCCGACGAGGAGCTCGACGCCGTGGCGTCCGGCGCAGCGGAGGTCGAACCGGCGGTCGGCTCGGGCGCGGCCGTCGTCGGGCCCGCGGTCACCGTGGGCGAGCTCGGCGTGGCCGGTGACGAGGCCGGCGCCGTGGGTGCCGCGGGCGACTCGTCGGCCGCGGCCGTCACCGTGAACGCAGGAGCCGGGTTCTCGGGCTCGTCGGCCCCTGCCTGCTTCTCGTCCCAGTCGACCACGGTGCCGTCGGAGTACGTCTGGTGCGCGGGCAGCACGAGCTCGGTCCCGGCCGCCGGCAGCGGCCCGACCTGCAGCTCGAGCTCCTGGAACTGCCCCGGGGCGATCGCCGCGTCCGCGTCGGCGGTCCAGGTGACGTGCAGCGGCGCCTTGGTGATCGTCGCGCCGCCGACGTCGACGGGCGCGGGCAGCTCGCCCTCGTCGACCTTCACGGTCCAGCCAGGGAGCGGACGGGTGCCGACGTGCGTGAGCGGTGTGGCCGTGGGCAGGTCGACGACGACCTTCGTCGTCGAGGCGGTCGCCGACTCGGTGGGCACGCGGAACGTCAGGACGGTCCAGCCGCCCGCGGCAGTGGACTCGGGGATGACGCGCACGTGCGCGGAGGCGGCCGCGGCCGGCAGCACGACGAGCGCGGCGGCGACCGCACCGACGAGCACGCGGCGGGCGGTGGGGTGCAGGGATGTCTTCGAGGGCATGGGTTGTCCTTGGGGTGTGCGGTGCGTCGTCCACCGGGCGGTTCGTCGCCGGCACGCGCGCGGACGGGTCCGCGCTCCCGCGCAGGGCGGTGCCCGGCGGGGGACGCGTGCGACGAGCCGCGCGCGGCGGTCGTGGGAGCAGCGCGCCGCTGGACCTCAGGCGGTGGGCGGCGCGGTCGCCCCGTCCGCCGGCGGACCACGGCGCGGCGCGGTCGTCGTCCACGGCAGGTCGAGCGCGGGGACGTCGAGGCCGACGACCGGCAGGCGCGGCGCCACCGCGAGCACCGGGAGCGCGGGCGTCGTCGAAGCCCGCAGCACCCCGACGACCGTGAGCAGCACCCGGTCGACGGCGGCGATCGCGAGCGCGCACGCAACGGTCGCGGCCGCGTGCGCCACGGTCATGGCCCACGCACCGAGCGCGGGGACGAGAGTCATGTGCGCGGCGGCCCCGGCGCAGCCGTGCGCCACGAGGTAGGCGACGTGGTCCGCATGCCCGGCGTGCGTGCCGGTCGCGACGAGCGAGCCGCAGCCCGCTCCCGCGACGAGCGTGAACGCGGCGTGCAGCCCCAGCTGGGCGCCCGCGAGCGCGAGCACCGCGGTCCACGGCCGCACGCGCCGGCCGGTGAGGGCGGTCGCGCCGGCCAGCACCATCGCCCCGAGTGCGACGAGCACGCCCGCGGACGGCAGCTTCCCGCCGCCGAGCGCGTGCGCCCAGCCGGCGAGCGCCACGACGACGCCCGCGACGAGCGCAGCACGCAGCAGCCGCAGCGTGCCGCTCGTCGGCGTCGTCGGGCCATCCGTCACGCGGACCACCGTAGCGCCCGCACCGGACAAATGGGAGAGCGCTCTCCTGCGAAATGTGGTCGACGTCGAGGGAAGAGACCTGGCACACCTCGTTGTTGTCGACTGCTGGACCTGGCTCCCGCCCCGTCGTCGTCGCCCCCGCACGAGCCCCGGCTCACCCTCGTCGAGAAGGTCAGATGTCGCAGCAGAGCACCACCGCGCCCGAAGCACGCCCGGACGAGAAGCGCGGGTTCACGCCGCCCACCCACCGCGAGATCCTCACGATCCTCGGCGGGCTGATGATCGGCATGTTCCTCGCCGCGCTCGACCAGACGATCGTCGCGACCTCGATCCGCACGATCGGCGACGACCTCGACGGCCTCTCGCTGCAGGCGTGGGTCACCACCGCGTACCTGCTCACGGCGACGATCTCGACGCCGCTGTACGGGAAGCTGTCCGACGTCTACGGCCGCAAGCCGTTCTACATGACGGCGATCAGCCTCTTCGTGCTCGGCTCGCTGCTGTCCGGCACCGCCGACTCGATGTACCAGCTCGCGTTCTACCGCGGCCTGCAGGGCCTGGGCGCGGGCGGTCTGATGTCGCTCGCGATCACGATCCTCGGAGACCTCGTCGCCCCGCGCGAGCGCGCCCGCTACCAGGCGTACTTCCTCGCGGTGTTCGGCACCTCGTCCGTGCTCGGGCCCGTCATCGGCGGGTTCTTCGCCGGTGCGGACACGATCCTCGGCATCGCGGGCTGGCGCTGGGTGTTCCTCGTCAACGTCCCGATCGGACTCATCGGGATCCTGGTCATCTGGCGCGTGCTGCACCTGCCGCCGCTCAAGCGCGTCGAGCACCGCATCGACTGGCCCGGTGCGCTCGCGCTCGTCGTCGCGCTCGTGCCGCTGCTCGTCGTCGCCGAGCAGGGTCGCCTGTGGGGCTGGTCCTCGCCCAAGGCGCTGCTCGCGTACGGCATCGGCGTCGTCGGCGTGGTGCTGTTCCTCGCGGCGGAGCGCCGCGCAGGCACCGACGCGATCCTGCCGCTCTACCTGTTCCGCAACCGCACGTTCTCGGTCGGCGCGGGCGCCAACACGATCATCGGTCTCGGGATGTTCGGCGGCCTCGCGACGCTGCCGCTGTACCTCCAGATCGTGCGCGGCCAGTCGCCCACCGAGGCCGGGCTCACGCTCATCCCGTTCACCGTCGGCATCATGAGCGGCTCGATCATCGCAGGGCAGACGACGTCGCGGACCGGCCGGTACAAGGTGTTCCCCGTCGCGGGCTCGGTGCTGATGGTCGTCGGAGGCCTGCTGTTCGCGCGCCTCGCCGCCGACACCGGGCTGGCCTACATCTTCACGGCGTCGGTCGTCTTCGGGCTGGGGCTCGGGTTCACGATGCAGCCGCTCGTGCTCGCGGTGCAGAACGCCGTGCCCGTGCGGGAGATGGGTGTCGCCACGTCGTCGTCCCTGTTCTTCCGGCAGATGGGCGGAACGCTCGGGACCGCGGTCTTCCTGTCGGTGCTGTTCTCGACCGTCACTGCGAACATCCAGCAGGCGTTCACGCGGCACGCGGCGTCGGTGAAGGCTGCGCTGGCCGACCCGGAGGTCGCCCAGCAGGCGGCGACCCAGAAGGTGATCGCGCTGCAGCAGGGCAAGGGCTCGCTCGACGACTCGTCGTTCATCAACCAGCTCGACGAACGCCTCGCCAGGCCGTTCCACGAGGGCTTCTCCACGTCGGTCGACACCGTGATGCTGCTCGCCGCGGCCGCGCTCGTCATCGGCGTCGTGCTCACCGTGATGCTGCCCGAGCTCCCGCTGCGGTCCGTGTCGGGGTTGCAGGGCCGGATGGACGACGAGGCGGGAGGGCCTGCCGTCGCGGGCGGAGCGACCGCCGTCGGTGCGACGGCTGCCGTCGTCGCGCAGGCGGACCGGGACGCGTCGGCCGCCGGTCCCGGGCCGACTTCCGGGCCGGCTTCCGGTCCGACTTCCGGTCCGGCTTCCGAAGGAGGCACGGGCGCCTCACAGGCGCCGTCCAGCGACCCTCGCTAGCGTCGCGCCCAGGCACCACCCCGACGGCACGCACCACTGGAGGGCACGATGCACGCGACGACCACGGAGACCCACGCCGAGACGCACGCCGAGACCCACACTGGGACGCACACCTGTGCCGGTTGCCTCGACCGCCGCCAGCTCCTGCAGCGTGCCGGGGCGGTGACCGCCGTCGCGGCGGGCGTCGCGGTGCTGGCTGCCTGCGGCGGCTCGTCGGGCGGGTCGTCGGCCACGCCCGGCGCGGACGGCTCGCTCGCGAAGGTGGCCGACATCCCGGTGGGCGGCGCGCTCGCGGCGACCGATGCGGACGGCAACAAGATCCTGCTTATCCAGGCGACGGCCGGTGTGGTGACCGCGGTGTCGGCGATCTGCACGCACCAGGGGTGCACGGTCGCGCCCGGCAAGGGGGCGCTCGTCTGCCCGTGCCACGGCTCCACGTTCGACCTGACGGGTGCCGTCACGCACGACCCCGCGACCGAGCCCCTGCCCACCGTCGCGGTCCACGTCAAGGACGGCGCGGTCTTCTCCGGGGCGGCCTGACGTGCCCCGGCTCGCGCCCGTGGCGTGGCTGCTGCGCGTCGTCGTCGCGCTCGCCGTCGCGGTGTCCGCGGTGGTGCACCTCTACCTGTGGAACCAGGGGTACGGCACGGGCATCTGGCTCGGGCCGGCGTTCCTGCTCCAGGGCATCGGCGGGCTCGTGCTCGCGGTGCTCGTGGTGGTGTGGCGCAGCATCTGGCCGCTGCTGGGCGCGGTCGGGTTCGGCGCCTCGACGCTCGGCGGCTTCTTCCTCGCGACGACGAGCGGCGGCCTGTTCGGCGTGCACTCCGCGCTCGACGGCTGGGGCGAGTGGACCTCGCTGTGGACCGAGCTGATCGCGATCGTCGTCGGCATCGCGGCGATCGTCGTCGAACGCCGCCACCGGCCCCCGGCCTGACGGCCCGGCCCGGGTGAACCCGGGCGCTCCGCCGCGCGCGCCCACCTTCCCCTCCCCGGCGAGTGCGCCAGTCTCGGACGAGAGACGAAGTCCAGACTGGCTCACTCGTCCGAAAGTGGCTCACTCGTGGCCGGGGACGGCCTCCGTCAGCCCCAGACGAGCGCCTGCGCCGGCTCGTGCAGGACCGCCGCCACGTCCGCCAGCACGCGCGCACCCAGCTCGCCGTCCACCAGCCGGTGGTCGAACGAGAGCGCCAGCTGCGTCACGTGCCGCACGCGGATCTTGCCCTTGTGCACCCACGGCTGCTCGCGGATCGCGCCGAACGCGAGGATCGCGGCCTCGCCCGGGTTGAGGATCGGCGTGCCGGTGTCGATGCCGAAGACGCCCACGTTCGTGATGGTGATCGTGCCGTCGGACATGTCGGCGGGCGACGTGCGGCCCGCACGCGCGGTCGCGGTGAGGTCCGCGAGCCCCTGCGCGAGGTCGAGCAGGCCCAGGCGGTGCGCGTCCTTGACGTTGGGCACGACGAGCCCGCGCGGGGTCGCCGCCGCGATGCCGAGGTTCACGTAGTGCTTGTAGACGATCTCCTGGGCGGCCTCGTCCCACGCGGCGTTGATCTCGGGGTGCCGGCGGATCGCGAGCATCAGCGCCTTCGCCGCGATGAGCAGCGGCGTGACGCGCACGTCTGCGAACTCCCGGTCGGCGCGCAGTCGCTCGACGAGCCGCATGGTGCGGGTCACGTCGACGGTGTGGAACACCGTGACGTGCGGGGCGGTGAACGCGCTGGTCACCATCGCCTCGGCGGTGCGCTTGCGCACGGACTTCACGGGCACGCGCGTCTGGCGGCCGTCGCCCGAGACGGTGCCGGACGCGAGCCACGGCTGGTCGTCGCCCGGGTAGGTCGCGAGCGTGCGCCCCTCGGCCTGCGCGCTGCGGGCCAGCACGTCCTCACGCGTGACGATGCCGCCGGGGCCGGTGGGCGTGACGGAGTCCAGGTCGACGCCGAGCTCGCGCGCGAGCTTGCGCACGGGCGGCTTGGCGAGCGCTCGGGGTGTCCCCGTGGCGCGCGGGCGGCGGGTCGCGCCGGCGTCCGCAAGGCCGTAGCCGACGAGCACCGCACCGGACTCCGAGCCGGACGACGAACCCGCGTCGGGGGCCCGGACCTCGACGGCCGCGCCGCCGCTCGTCGTCGCGACCCCCGCCTTCAGCCCTGCGGCCGCCCACTGCGGCGAGCTGCCGCCCAGCCCCGCGGCGGCACGCTTCACGTGGTGCGCGCTCGCACCGGCTGGTGACGACTCCGGCGAGACCTCCGCGGCGCGCGCGGCCTCGATCTCGTCGGCCCCGCCGGGCTCGACCCCCCGGTGCCGCTCCGCTCCGCCGACGTGGCGGACCGCGCCGGTCGTCGTCGCGGGCTCGTCGGCCGAGACCGACGACTCGGACGCCGAACCGTCGGGTGCCGAACCCTCCGACGCCGAGCCGTCCGACGCCGAGGGCGCACCCTCCGGGTCCGTGTCGATCTCGATGATCGGCGTCCCGACATCGACCGTCGTGCCCGGCTGGACCAGGATCTGCGACACCACGCCGGCCCACGGGCTCGGCAGGTCGACGAGCGACTTCGCGGTCTCGATCTCGACGATCGTCTGGTTCACCTCGACGCGGTCGCCGACCGCGACGTGCCACTCGACGATCTCGGCCTCGGTGAGACCCTCACCGGCGTCGGGCAGGGGGAACTGCTGGAACGTGGGCACGGCGGGTCCCCTCAGAAGGTCAGCGCGCGGTCGACGGCGTCGAGGACGCGGTCGAGGCTGGGCAGGTAGTCGTGCTCGATCTTGGCCACCGGGTAGGGCGCATGGAAGCCCCCGACCCGCAGCACGGGCGCCTGCAGGTGGAAGAAGCACTCCTCGGTGATGCGCGCCGCGACCTCGCCGCCCGTGCCGTACAGCACCGGGGCCTCGTGCACGACGACGCAACGGCCGGTGCGGCGGACCGACTCGGCGACGGTCGCGGTGTCGAGCGGGCTGATCGCGCGCAGGTCGACCACCTCGATGCTGGTGCCCTCCGCGGCGGCGGCCTCGGCGGCCTTGAGTGCGGTCTGGACCGTCGGGCCGTACGCGACGAGCGTGACGTCGGTGCCCGGGCGCACGACGCGCGCGCCGTCGAGCCCGTCCGCGGGCGTCGCGTCGAGGTCGACGTCGCCCTTCTCCCAGTAGCGGCCCTTCGGTTCGAAGAACAGCACCGGGTCGGGGCTGGCGATCGCCTCCTGGATCATCGAGTACGCCTGCGCGGGGCTCGACGGGCTGACGACCCGTAGGCCGGCGGTGTGCGCGAACAGCACCTCGGGCGACTCGCTGTGGTGCTCGACCGCGCCGATCCCGCCGCCGTACGGCACGCGGATGACGACGGGCAGCGTGAGCCGGCCGCGCGAGCGGTAGTGCATCTTCGCGAGCTGCGTCGTGATCTGGTCGAACGCGGGGAAGATGAAGCCGTCGAACTGGATCTCGCACACGGGCCGGTAGCCGCGCATCGCGAGACCGATCGCCGTGCCGACGATCCCCGACTCCGCGAGCGGCGTGTCGACCACGCGAGCGGAGCCGAACTCGGCATGCAGGCCGTCGGTCACGCGGAACACGCCACCGAGGCGGCCGATGTCCTCGCCCATGAGGAGCGTCGTCGGGTCGTCGGCGAGCGCACGGCGCAGTCCGAGGTTGATCGCCTTGGCGAACGTGAGCCGCTGCGTGCCCGTGAGCTCGG
This sequence comes from Cellulomonas sp. HZM, assembly GCF_000708885.1. Classification (GTDB taxonomy): domain Bacteria; phylum Actinomycetota; class Actinomycetes; order Actinomycetales; family Cellulomonadaceae; genus Cellulomonas. The sequence goes on from NZ_JEOE01000049.1 coordinate 10,198, forward strand.
GCGCGGCGGCCTTCGGGGTCGTCTGCCCGGTCGCCTGCTCGGTCGTCGTCGTCATCGCGCGCTCCCCTCGCCGTGCTGACCGTGGCCCTCGAGGAACGAGGCCTCGTACTGCTGGAACCATGCGCGCTCCGCGTCGACCACGGAGTGCGGCGTCGCGTACACGTGCTCGAACATCGAGGCCGGCGACGGCCGACCCATCGCACGCACCGTGGTGCGGATGTGCTCGCCCAGCGCGTCGGCCTCGGCCGCGAGCGCGTCGACGAACTCCTGCGGCAGCTCGCGGGTCTGCTCGAGGTGCGCGCGCAGGCGGTCGATCGGGTCGCGACGACGCCAGTACTCCTCCTGCTCCGCGGGGCGGTAGCGGCTCGGGTCGTCGGACGTGGTGTGCGCGCCCATGCGGTACGTGAACGCCTCGATGAACGTGGGGCCGCCGCCGGAGCGCGCGCGCTCGAGAGCCTCGGCCGTGACCGCGTAGCTCGCGAGCACGTCGTTGCCGTCGACGCGGACCGACGGGATGCCGAAGCCGGGCGCGCGGTCGGCGATGGGGACGCGGGCCTGCAGCGTCGTCGGCTCCGAGATCGCCCATTGGTTGTTCTGGCAGAAGAACACGACGGGCGCCTGGTTGACCGCCGCGAAGACGAGCCCCTCGCTCACGTCGCCCTGCGAGGTGGCGCCGTCGCCGAAGTACGCGACGACCGCGGTGTCGCGCTGCGGGTCGCCCGTGCCGACCGCGCCGTCCCGCTGGACGCCCATCGCGTAGCCGGTCGCGTGCAGCGCGTGCGAGCCGATGACCAGCGTGTACAGGTGGAAGCCGTGCGCCGTCGGGTCCCAGCCGCCGTGGTCGACGCCGCGGAACAGCCGCAGCACGTCGGTGAGCTCGACGCCGCGCGTGTGGGCGACGCCGTGCTCGCGGTAGCTGGGGAACACGTGGTCCTGCGCCGCGAGCGCCCGGCCGGAGCCGACCTGCGCCGCCTCCTGCCCGAGCGCCTGCGCGAACAGCGCGAGCTCGCCCTGGCGCTGCAGCGCGGTGGCCTCGACGTCGAACCGGCGCACGAGCACCATGTCGCGGTACAGGGCGCGCAGCGCGTCGGCGTCGAGGTGCGCGACCCGCTCGTCGTACTGCGGGTGCGGGACGCGGTTGCCGTCGGGATCGAGCAGCTGGACGAGGCCGTCCGTGGTCAGCGGGCCGGCCTGCGCGTCCGTGCGCAGGTCGTCGGCGGTGTGGCTCACGCGGTTCTCCTTCGCGTGCGCGGCGCTGGGCCGGGCGTCCGTCCGAGCGGGGGCTGCTCGAACCTACGACACCGTAGCCTACGGAACCGTAGGTTTCGAGGCGCGGCCGACGACAAGACGTCAGCGCACCACTTGTCGGGAACCCACACGCACCGCCTCGAGCTCACGCGTCACGGGCCAGGTGCCGAACGCGAAGACGAAGAACATCACCACGTTGAGAACCGGGACGAGGCCCACGAGCACCCACCAGCCCGAGTAGCCGGCCTTCTGGATGATGCGCACGAACGCGGCGAGCGTGATGACGTAGATGCCGATCGCGAGGAACGTCCAGACGACGTCGTAGCCGTCGGGCAGCAGGGGGTTCGGGTCCATGCGCCCAGCCTTTCGTACGGGACGCCCCCGCGTGGGCGAATCACCAACCGAGTGCGCTCCGACCGTCGCGCCACCCGGCCCGACGATTCGGTCAGCGCACGCGCTCGGCCGCGGTGAACTCCAGGAACACGTCGGTCGCCTCGGGCTCGCCCACGCTCACGCGCACGCCGTCGCCCTGGAACGGCCGCACGACGACGCCCGCACGCGCGGACCGCTCCGCGAACGAGGCCGACGCGTCGCCCAGCCCCAGCCACACGAAGTTGGCCTGGCTGTCCGGCACGTCCCACCCCTGGGAGCGCAGCCCGGTGAGCAGGCGCGTGCGTTCGGCGACGATCCCCTCGACGCGCGCAGCGAGCTCGCGCGACGCGCGCAGCGACGCGACCGCGGCCAGCTGGGCGACGTGCGAGACGCCGAACGGCGTCGTCGCCTGGCGGATGCCGGCCGCGAGGCGAGGGCGCGCCACCGCGTACCCGACCCGCAGCCCCGCGAGGCCGTACGCCTTGGAGAACGTGCGCAGCAGCACGACGTTGGGGTGCGCACGGTAGACGGCGAGCCCGTCGGGCGCGTGCGGGTCGCGCACGAACTCCACGTACGCCTCGTCGAGCACCACCAGCACGTCGTCGGGCACGCGGGCCAGGAACGCGTCGAGCTCGTCGGCGTGCACGGCCGGGCCCGTGGGGTTGTTGGGCGTGCAGACGACGACGACGCGCGTGCGCTCCGTGATCGCGTCGGCGAGCGCCTCCAGGTCGAGCCGCCCGTCGGCGGCGACCGGCACCCGCACGGGCACGGCCCCCGCGAGCGTCACGGCGATCGGGTACGCCTCGAACGAGCGCCACGGGAACACGACCTCGTCGCCCGGCTCGCACACCGCGGTCAGCACGTGACCCAGCACCGCGACGGACCCGCAGCCCGTCACCACCGACTCGGCCGGCACGTCGAGCCGCTCCGCGAGCGCCCCGGTCAGCTCCGTCGCGAACATGTCGGGGTACCGGTTCGCGTCCACCGCGGCGTCCGCGATCGCGGCGACCACCGACGGCAGCGGCGGGTAGGGGTTCTCGTTCGACGACAGCTTGAACGCCGCAGCACCCACCGGGGAGCGCGCCCCGGGGACGTAGGCGGGCAGCTCGGCGAGGGCCTGGCGCAGGGGGACGCGACTCACGCGCCCAGCATGCCATCGCACCGGGTGGCAGGATCGCGGCATGGCCTTCTTCCTGCGCGTCCTCATCAACGGGTTCGCGATCTGGCTCGCGACCGAGATCGTGTCCGGCATGCACATCGTCGGCGCCGACTCCACCGCTGACAAGATCTGGATCATCCTCGTCGTCGCGGTCGTGTTCGGGATCGTCAACGCGATCATCCGGCCGATCGTCTCGTTCCTGTCGATCCCGCTGTACATCCTGACGCTGGGCCTGTTCACGCTCGTCGTCAACGCGCTCATGCTGTGGCTGACGTCGTGGATCACGGGCTTCACCGACTGGGGCCTGCGGCTCGACGACTTCTGGTGGACCGCGATCTGGGGCGCGCTCATCGTCTCGGTCGTGAGCTTCGTGCTCTCGCTCGTGATCCCGGGGAGCCGCGACTAGATCTCGCGGCCGGTCGCCGGGTCTGTCGCCCGGTCTGGGCCTCAGGGCGCAAGGACGCGCACGTGGTGTCGGTCCTGCGGGTCGATGTTGCGCGCCAGCCGTGCGTCGAAGGTCACCAGGAGCGCATCGGAAGCGGCGGCGAGGTCGACCAGGTGCAGGTCGGTGACCTGCTTGGTACCCGCAGGAGCGCTCGCGACGACCGGCTCCGCGAGGCTCGTGCCGTCCGGCAGGAACCGGTGGTTCGGCAGGGCTCGGATCGCGGCGAGCAGGGCGAGCGCGTCCGGGGGTGCGATCGTCTGCCCGGTGACGTCCGGGTTCAGACTGAGTCGCACGAGCGCCGTCTCGGTGATCGCCGTCGTCGCGAACGTGCGACCCTCAGCGAACCACGCGTGCGCCGCGCGGCGGTGGGCGTGGTCCGGGTGAGCCAGGGCCATCAGGACGTTCACGTCCAGCAGCATCGTGCGCCGTCCGCGCGGCCCCCTGGCTTCTGCCGAGATCGGCCCGTGAGCCGTCTCGTTCGTCGCCTCGTCCATCGGACCGTTCGTCGGACCGTTCGACGACCGAGTCGTCGGCTCAGTCGTCGGCTCAGTCGTCGGCTCAGTCGTCGGCTCGGTCGTCGGCTCGGTCGTCGACTCGGTCGTCGGCTCAGGCATCGTCACGGTGCGCGGCGACGAGCTCGTCGGTGATCGTGTGCCCGGCCGCGGGGGTGAACGTCGGGAAGCCGGACGCCGCGGTGGCGGTCGGCGCGGCCGCGCGCAGACCTCGGCGAGCGAGGACGTTGACCGCCCGCCCGACCGAGATGTGCTCGTGGTCGGCGAGAGCGCGCGCTGCCGCGAGCATGTCCGCGTCCAGGTCCGCCGTGGTCCGCATCGCTGCGTCAAAGCCTCGCAGCATCATCCGTCCTCCGGATGACGATCCGCTCACGACGACGATCCGCTCACGACGACGATCCGCGCGTGACCGAGAACTGCTGCGTCGTCGCCGTCGTGCCGGGCGGTCCGAGCACCCGGGCCAGCTCTGCGTCGAAGCCCCGCATCGCCGGGCTGCCGGCCAGGGCCTCGTCGGCGAGCTCCGCCGTGCGGACGTAACCGCGGACGTCATGCGCGTGCGCGACGTCCCTCGCGGGGATGCTGCGCCTCACGGTCACCATGTCGCGGTTCACCACGTCCGCGCGACCGTCCGTCTGCGGCACGAGGTCCTCGTCGATCCGGTAGCTGCGCACCTGCACGCCCGCGGGGATCCGGCGCGGCACGTCGGGCGACCCCGCGGTCACCACCGCGCGCACGTCGAACCGGCCCGCGGCGCGTGCGGCCACCGTCATCGCGACCATCCCGCCCTGGCTGTGCCCCGCGAGCAGCACCGGCTCGTCCGGCCTGGCCCCGGCCGCGTCGAGCGCGGCGAGGACGCCGTCGGACATGTCGTCGTCGATGCCGGCGACCAGGCGCGTGTTCGTCGTCATGTCCGTCGCGGTGCCGCCGCCGAACGAGCCGCTCTGTGTCCCAGGGACCTCGACCACCCACGCGACCGAGCCGTCCGGGTGCGCAAGCCTCTGGACGCTCACGGTCGAGGGCGGCGCGCCCGCGCGCGGGTAGGACGCGGCGACGTTGCGCAGCACGTCCGCGGTCGAGCGCGGAGCCGGGAGCTGGGCCGGCTCCGGGACGCGCTCGGTGCTCGCGGCTCTCGTCGGGATCGCGCCCACCTGGCGAGTCAGCGTGCCGAACGGCCCGACGGTGCCGTCGGACAGGACCGTGCGCGGCTGGTCAGCCGTGCCGGCCGCCCCCTGCAGCAGCGCGGCGAGCGGGCCGACGAGGTGCTGCGGCACCTGCGCGCGCGACGCCCGACCGACGACCTCGGCCGTCGCGCCCGGCCCCGCGACGCGCGACACCGCGGCGAGCTGAGCGCCCGCGAGCGCTCCCCCGGCCGCGAGCGCGATCGACCCGACGGGCACCGGCCCCAGGTCGGCTGCGGCCGCGAGCGTCGCGACGCGCCGTGAACCCGCGTCGAGCAGCCGGTCGACGAGCCTCGTGACCGTCGACTCCGCACCGTCGTACGCCTCGACGACCCGCCGCAGCCGCACGGCGGCGTCCTCCGCGGCTGCCCCGACCACACCGGGACCGCGGTCCCGCGCGCGGCGCAGCGCCTCGTCGACCGCCACCCGCTGCGCACCGCCCATGCCCCCGAGCGCCGCCGGCGTCCCGCTCGGCGCGATCCCCCACGCCGCCGCGACGAGCTGCGCCTGCGCCGCCCCCAGCGCGTGCGACGCAGCCCGCAGGGACCGGCACGCGGCGGCGAGGTTGTCCAGCTCCACGCTCGTCGGACCCGGTCCACCGGAGACCCGGACCCCGTCGCCCCACGTCGTCACGGCGTGCAGGCGGGGGTCAGCGCGTCGAGGACCGCGAGCACCGCGTCGCGCGCGGTGTCCAGGCGGCGCAGCAGCTCGTCGACCTCGACGCGGTACCGCACCGCGATCTCGCCGGACCACGGCACGGACCCGGCGACGAGCAGGTGCCGACGCGCGTCGGCGGTGTGGGCGAGGGCGAGGCGGGCGTGCGCGGCGGGGTCGTTCGGCATGACGGCGACGCTAGGAGCGCATCGGGCCCGCTGTGCGCGTCGCCGACGCCCCTGGGGACGAGACGAGCAGCCTCGCGTGCTGTGGACGGTTCGACGGGGCCGCGACGAGGCCAGGACGAGATCGAGACGAGACCGACGATCAGCGCGCGTACGCCGCGCGCGGCAGCACCAGCACCGCCACGCCCACGGCCGCGACCAGCGCGAGCGCCCGCCACACGTCCCCACCCGCCGCCCCACCGGACAGCGCCACCCCGACCACCGCCAGGACCTGCGCCACGAGCTGCACCGGCAGACCGGACCGCAGCCCGCCCACCAGCACCGCGACCTCGACGTCGGTGTCCCACTCGGTGCGCGCGACGAGCGCCGCGAGCCACAGCACCAGGTGCGTGAGCAGCACCAGCCCCATCACCGCGACGAGCGGCAGCGGGTCGCGGGAGAGCGCGAACGCCGCGACGACGAGCAGGACGAGGGCCGTCAGCCCGGCCTGCGGCCGCCACCCCACCAGCGCGGACCCCGCGACGCACCAGCACACGGTCGCGAGCGACGGAGCGGTCCCCCACGCGACCAGCAGCAGGACCAGCACGAGCACCCCGAGCACGGCCTGCAGCGCCCACGCCACGACGGCCCGCCCGACGCGGACCTCGGCCTCCGGCGCGCTCATCGTGCCCCCGCCCCGACGCGCCGCTGCGCACGCCTCGCCAGCTGCGCGAGCTGCATCGCGGACTGCCGTCGCCACGCGACCACCTCGACGTCGGCACCTGCGAGGGCGGCGAGCCGGTCCTCGCGCGCGATCCGCACGAGCCGCAGCGCGAACTGCTCGCGCGCGCCCAGGTGCCGGGTCCGCAGCTCGGGCAGCGTGTCGATCGCGACCACCCGGTGCCCCGCGCTGCGCCACTGCGCCGCGGCGTGCGCCGGCCCGTCGTCGAGGAAGGTGGACAGCACGACGACGAGCGCGCCCGACGGGAGCTGCGGCGCACGCACGCGCACCGGCGGCTCGCCGACGGGTGCGCTCACCGCGAGCGCGTGCCGGATGCGGTCGAGCTGCCGACGGCCGCCGCCGGGCGGCAGCGGTCGTCGGACGGCGGCGAGGTCGTCGAGCCCGACGCGGTCGCCCAGCTCGAGGAAGCCCTGCGCGATCGACGCGGCGGCCTGGCGCGCGATGTCGAGCGACGTCGCGTCACCCGCAGCCGGCGGGGTGGAGCCGCGCCACGTGGTCGGGTCGGGGCCGACGTCGTCCCGCGAGTCGACGACGAGCACCACGACGGCCTCCGCGAGCGCGTGCTCACGCCGCACGTACAGCTCGCGCAGGTCGGGAGAGCGGCGCGCGGTGACGCGCCAGTCGATGCGGCGCAGCCGGTCGCCCGGTGCGAAGGGGTGCACGTCACGCAGCGAGCCGCCCTCGCCGGGGCGGCGCGAGTCGTGCGCGCCGGTGAGCCCGCGCAGGCGGGGCGGCAGCGGGAGCGCCGCGAGCGGGACCGGTGCGGGCAGCACGAGCACGTCCCGGCTGATGGCGTCCGACGTGTCGGACACGCTCGCAGCGGCGACGCCCACGCCGGTGACGTCCACCTCGGCGAGCGTCTGCGGTCCGGTCCGCACCGTCCGCACGACGAGCGGCACGCTGCGACGTCGCGACGACGGGTCCACCCGCAGCAGCGCCGACCGCACGGCCCGCGGCCCGCGGCGCACACGCACCAGCACGGCGTCGCTCCCGGCGGGCGTCGCGACGACGAGCTGCGCGTGCAGCGCCCCCGGCACGGCCTGCGCCCCCTCGTCGTCGTCGACCAGCGCCACGCCCACGCCCGACGAGGGCCGCGACCGCCACGCCCACGCCGCCGCGAGCACGGGCGCGACGCCCAGCACCGCGACGTCCGGACGCCCCGCGAGCGCACCGGCGAGCAGCACGAGCGCACCGGCGGCAGCGCCGAGCGTCGCCCCGCGCGCCCGCGACCAGGACGGGCTCACGCGCGCGCCTGCTCCGCGACCCCGGCCCGGCGCACGGTCGGCGGCACGGGGACGGAGCGCAGCACGTCGTCGACCACCCGCTGCGGCGCGAGGCCTGAGGCCCACGCGGACGGCGTCAGCGAGATGCGGTGCGCGAGCGTCGGGACAGCGACGGCCTTGATGTCCTCCGGCGTGACGAAGTCGCGCCCGTCGAGCACCGCGAGCGCGCGTGCGACGAGCACGAGCGCCTGCGACCCGCGCGGTGACGCACCGACCTCGACGGCGTCGTGCCGGCGCGTGGCCGCGGCGACGTCGACGCAGTACCGCAGCACGTCGTCGTCGACCGGCACGGCCTCGACCCCGGACTGCATCGCGACGAGCACCGAGGCGTCCACGACGCGGCGCACGTCGGCCAGCTCCTGGCGCCGCCCGAGCCGCCGCGAGAGCACGTCGACCTCGGCGTCCCGCTCGGGGTACCCCACCGCGAGCCGCACCATGAAACGGTCGAGCTGCGCCTCGGGCAGCGGGTAGGTGCCCTCGTACTCGACGGGGTTGCTCGTCGCGAACACGTGGAACGGGCGGGGCAGCGGGTACGTCGTGCCGTCGACCGTCACCTGGCGCTCGGCCATCGCCTCGAGCAGCGCCGACTGGGTCTTGGGGGCGGTGCGGTTGATCTCGTCGGCCAGCAGCAGGCCCGCGAACACGGGTCCGGGCCGGAACTCGAACGTGGACTCGCCCGGGTCGTACACGCTCGAGCCGGTGATGTCCGACGGCAGCAGGTCCGGCGTGCACTGCACGCGTCGGAACTCCAGGCCCAGCGCGGTGGCGAGCGAGCGCGCGGCGAGCGTCTTGCCGAGCCCGGGGACGTCCTCGAACAGCACGTGCCCGGACGCGAGGACTGCGGCGAGCGCGACCTGCAGCGGACGGTGCATCCCGACGACGACGGTCCCGACCTCGTCGAGGACGGCGGTGCCGTGCGCGGCGACCTGGGTGACGGACAGCTCGGCAGCGTTGCTCATCGGGTCTCCTGCGGGTCGGGGGTCGAGGA
>NZ_JEOE01000050.1 GCF_000708885.1 Cellulomonas sp. HZM
CCGGTGCCGGGTGGGACCGCTCCCATCGACGAGCGGAACGCTAGCAGCGAATGCTGACCGAGCGGTAGGTAAATGCGTGCGTGGCAGCATCGGCGCATGACGAGCCCGACGCCGCGCGCCCGCCTCGCGCCCATGCGCCCGCGCGACCCGCACGAGGACGGCCGCACCGCGAGCACGCTCGAGCTGTTCTTCGACCTCGTGTTCGTCGTCGCCGTGAGCATCGCCGCGGCCAACCTGCACCACGCGCTGAGCGAGGGCGACGTCGGGCGCGGCCTGTCCGCCTACGCGCTCGTGTTCTTCGCCATCTGGTGGGCGTGGATGAACTTCACGTGGTTCGCCACGTCGTTCGACACCGACGACTGGCTCTACCGGCTGCTGACGATCGTGCAGATGTCCGGCGTGCTGGTGCTGGCCGCGGGCATCGAGCCGGCGTTCACCGAGCGCGACTACACGCTGCTCGTGCTCGCGTACGTGGTGATGCGGGTCGCGATGGTCGCGCAGTGGCTGCGCGCCTCCCGGTCGGCGGGCGCCGCGCGCCGGACCACCCAGGTCTACGCGGCAGGCATCGCGGCGGTGCAGGTGTGCTGGCTGCTCATGCTGCTGCTCCCGTCGGGCGCGCAGAGCGTTGTGCTGCCGCTGCTCGTCGTCGCCGAGATCGCCGTCCCCGTCGTCGCCGAGCGTCGCGGCACCACGCCGTGGCACCCGCACCACATCACCGAGCGGTACGGCCTGTTCACGCTCATCCTGCTCGGCGAGAGCCTGCTGGCCTCGGCCAACGCGATCATCGAGGCGCTGCACGACGACGCCGAGGTCGCGCGGCTCGTCGAGCTCGGGGTGCTCGCGTTCGTCGTGACCGCCGCGCTGTGGTGGATCTACTTCTGGCCCCCGCACCACCGCGCGATCGGCGGGCTGCGGCGCTCGATCCGGTACGGGTACGTGCACTACTTCGTCTTCGCCGCCGCGGGTGCGTTCTCCGCCGGCATCGAGGTCGAGATCGACGCGCTGACCGGCCACAGCGAGCTCGGCGACGTGGCCGCGTCGTTCACCGTGACGGTCCCGATCGCGGTGTTCGTGCTGGGGATCTGGTGGCTGGCGATCCGGGAGAACGCCGATCGCGTCGTCAACGTCGCGGTGCCCGTCGGTGCGCTGCTCGTCCTGCTCGACCCGGTGCTCCCCGTGCCGATCGCGCTGACGGCGCTGGTCATGGCGGCGATCGTCGTCGTCCTGGTGCTCCACCCGCCGCTGGACGAGCCGTCCGACGATCAGCACGGGCGAGCCGCCGCGCACTGACGCACGGGCGGGGCCAGACTCGGACCGGCGACCGCTCCGGCAACGTGCCCGGTGGCGCCGGGAGGAGTCCGACCGTGAGCACCGAAGCGCCCGACCTCGTCGCGCTCTACACCGACCTGCACGCCCACCCGGAGCTCGGCTTCGCCGAGGTGCGGACCGCGGCGATCGTCGCCGAGGCGCTGCGCGAGTGGGGCTACGCCGTCACGACGGGCATCGGCGGCACGGGCGTCGCCGCCGTCCTCGAACGTGGCGACGGGCCGACGGTCCTGCTGCGCGCCGACATGGACGGCCTGCCCGTGCGCGAGGAGACCGGCCTGCCGTACGCGAGCACCGCGACGGGCGAGCGGGGCGGGGAGCAGGTCCCGACGATGCACGCGTGCGGCCACGACGTCCACGTGACCTGTCTGCTCGGGGCCGCGCACGCGCTCGCGGCCGACGACTCCTGGGCGGGCCGGCTCGTGCTCGTCGCGCAGCCCGCGGAGGAGCTCGGGACAGGCGCCCGGGCGATGCTCGACGACGGGCTCTACGGCGTCACCGGCACGCCGGACGTGGTGCTCGGCCAGCACGTCGCACCGCTGCCCACCGGGGTCGTCGGCCTGCACCCCGGGCCGGCGTTCGCGACGTCGGACACCCTCCGCATCACGCTGCACGGGCGCGGTGGGCACGGGTCGCGGCCCGAGGCGACCGTCGACCCCGTGGTGATGGCCGCCGCCGTGGTGCTGCGGCTGCAGACGATCGTCGCGCGCGAGGTCGGCGGGTCCGACACCGCCGTCGTCACCGTCGGGACGCTGCATGCGGGCATCGCGCCGAACGTCATCCCCGACGACGCGACGCTGCAGGTCAACGTGCGCACGTACGACGAGCACGTACGTACGCGCGTGCTGTCCGCGATCGACCGGATCGCCCGCGCGGAGGCCGAGGCGTCGGGAGCGCCGCAGCCGCCGACGATCGAGCACCTCGACTCCTTCGCGGCGGTCGTGAACGACCCCGACGGGTGCTCGCGCACGGCGGCGGCACTGCGATCCGGCATGCCGGGCATCGTCGTCGTCGATCCCGGACCGGTCACCGGCAGCGAGGACGTGGGCGAGCTCGCGACCGACGCAGGCGTGCCCTGCGTCTACTGGATACTCGGGGGAGCGGACCCGGCGCCGTTCGCGGGCGCCTCGGGACCGGAGGACATGGCCCGCGTCATGGGCGGGCTGCCGTCCAACCACTCGCCGAAGTTCGCGCCCGTGCCGCAGCCGACGCTCGACCTCGGCGTGCGCACGCTGGTCACGGCTGCGCGGGAGTGGCTGGGCTGAGGCTCGTCAGTCCTCCGGGCAGGACGACGGGTCGTCTCGTGCTGTCCGGACGTCGGGGCAGGTCGCCGAACGCACGCGACGATCGGACGCGCCGGCGTAGCGGTCCGCCGTCGAGTCCGTGGTGACGGCCACCGTGCCGTCGCCCTGTGCGCGGTACGTCGAGACGATCGGGTCTCCCTCGGTCGTCGTGTGCGTCACGCGGAGCGTGGCCGGCGGACCCTTCTCGAGGCACGCCCAGACGGCAGCATCCACACGGCCCTGCACGTCGGCGCGCTCGTCGCCGCACGTGAACGCGGCGGGCGACGGCGCAGGGTCCGCGTTGCCGGAGCAGCCGCCGACGAGGAGCGCGACGAGCGCGAGCGACGACGCCAAGGTCCTGGTCATGCCTCGATCATGTCGTCGGCCGGGCTCGTCTTGCAGCCCACCCCGTCCGTCGCGGGTCAAGCGTGGCGGGCGCAGCGGGCCAGGATGCCGGGCCCGGCGAGGGGCGCTGCCCGTGAGACGGACGAGCCGAAGCCTTGACTCTTCTCCGCCCGGGGCGCATCCTCGTCGCTCACCCGGGTCGGCGTGTGCTGCCCGGGCTCGGAGCCGGACCAGGAAGGAGCTCCCCGATGACCTCGATCATCGCCATCACCGCTCCCCGTTCCTGTCCGTGCTGTCAGGTCCGCTGAACCAGCACCCGCCGCACCGGCGCCGCTGATCCAGACCCGCTGAGCGGGCCCCCTCGTCGGGGGCCGCCGCCGCCGGCCGTTCGTCGGCCGACCCAGACCTGACCCCGCCCGCGACGCACTGCTGCGCCCGCGGGCACCGCCGCACCCGAGAGGCACCGCCGTGAGCACCCCGACCCTGACCCCACACACCCTGACCCCGCGCGCGCTCGGCACCGCCGAGCTCGCCGACCTCGTCCGCGCGATCGCCGCCGACCCCGACCAGTGGCGCCACCTCGTCCGCTACGACGAGGCCGAGCGCTGGTGGACCCGCCTGCCCGGCCCCGACGGCGTCGACGTCTGGATCCTGTCCTGGCTGCAGCAGCAGGGCACCGAGCCGCACGACCACGGCGACTCGGCAGCCGCCTTCACGATCGTCGCGGGAACGCTCACCGAGCTGCGGCCCGATGCCGACGGCGCGCTGCAACCGCGGGGCTTCGCCGCCGGGCAGACGCAGACCGTCGAGGTCGGGCAGGTGCACGACGTCGTCAACCGTGCCGCGACCCCGGCCGTGAGCATCCACGCCTACTCCCCGCCGCTCGACCGGATGACGTACTACCGCCCCACGTCGGACGGCCTCGTGCCGACGCGCACCGTCGAGACGACGGAGCCCGAGGAGTGAGCGCGCGCCGCACGATCGACGACGTCCTCGCCGACGCCCGCGCGCGACTGACCCGGCTCTCCCCGACGCAGGCCTGGGACGCTCTGGGCCGCGGCGCGCTGCTCGTCGACATCCGGCCGCAGGCGCAGCGGGCCGACGAGGGGGACGTGCCGGACGCTCTCGTCATCGAGCGCAACGTGCTCGAGTGGCGGCTCGACCCCGCGAGCGCCCACCGCATCCCGCAGGCGGTGGACCACGACGTGCAGGTGCTCGTCATCTGCTCCGAGGGGTACACCTCGAGCCTCGCCGCGGCAGCGCTGCAGGAGCTGGGCCTGCACCGGGCGACCGACGTGGTCGGCGGGTTCCACGCGTGGCGGGCCGCGGGGCTGCCGACGACGAGCCGCGCCCCGCTCGCCGCGCGCGAGGAGCTGGTACCTGCCTAGTCTCGTCGGGAGCAGCCCGACGGGACCACGGCGGGCGCCGAGCCGGGGAGGTCGCATGAAGGGCAAGGTGGCGTTCGTCGCCGGGGCCGGGCTGGGCTACCTGCTCGGCACGCGTGCCGGCCGGGGGCAGTTCGAGAAGATCAAGGGCTGGGCCTCCGACATGTGGGCCGACCCGCGCGTGCAGGGGTACGTGCACGATGCGCAGGACCAGGCGATGCAGTTCGCGAAGGACCAGGGATCGGCGCTCAAGGACAAGGCGTTCGACGCGGCGAAGCAGGCTGTGGCGGGCGCGACGGGCTCGTCGGCGTCGTCGTCGCAGGACCGCGCGGACTACGACCCCGACGAGATCCTCATCGACCCGGATGCGCCCGACGCGGCGCTGGACGACGAGCTCGACCCGAACGGCCGTCGCCTCTGACGTCCCAGGCTGCAGGGGACGAACCACCTGCAGGGGACAACTAAACTCGCGCGGGTGCCCTCCCTCGTCGTCGACACGACGCCCCTGCGGATCAGCCCCGCCTTCCGGCGGCTGTGGCTCGGGCTCTCCGTGTCGAACCTGGGCACGCAGCTCACCGTCGTCGCGGTGGGTCTGCAGGTCTACGCGATCACCGGTTCGACGCTCGCCGTCGGCGTGCTCGGGCTGTTCGCGCTCGTCCCGCTGATCGTCTTCGGGCTCTACGGCGGCGCGATCGTCGACCACTACGACCGCCGCCGCGTCGCGCTGTACGCGTCGATCGTCAGCTGGGCCGTGATCCTGGTGCTCGCGGTGCAGGGCTGGGCGGGCAACGAGAACGTCGGGCTGCTGTACGCGCTGGTCGCGCTGCAGTCCGGCGCGAACGCGGTGAACAGCCCCGCGCGCTCGGCGATCATCCCGCGCCTGCTCGAGCCGCGGCTCATGCCCGCGGCCAACGCGCTGCAGGCCATCGGCTTCCAGACCGCGCTCACCGTCGGGCCGCTGCTCGGCGCGGCGCTCGTCGCCTGGGACGGCTACGGCCTGGCGTACACGGTGGACGCGGCGCTGTTCACGTTCGCGCTGGTCGCGGTGTTCCGGCTGCCGTCGGTGCTGCCCGAGCCGTCCGAGAACAGGCGCGCGCGCGTGGGCATCGGGTCCGTGGTCGACGGCCTGCGGTACCTCGGCACGCAGCGCAACGTGCGCATGACGTTCGCGGTGGACCTCATCGCGATGATCACCGCGATGCCGCGCGTCGTGTTCCCGGCCGTCGGGCTCTGGTACCTGGGCGGCGGTGCGACGACGACCGGCATCCTCACCGCCGCGCTCGCGGCCGGCGCCGTGCTGTCCGGCCTGTTCTCCGGCGGCCTCGCGCGCGTGCGCTGGCAGGGCCGCGTCATCACCTGGGCGATCACGTCGTGGGGGCTGTCGATCGTCGCGTTCGGGCTCGTGCTCGCGTTCGTCGGCCGGGACAAGCCGTCGCACGTGCTGTGGGGCGCGCTGGCGGTCGCGTGCTGCACGCTCGTCGCGGCGGGCGGGTCCGACGAGATCAGCGCGATCTTCCGCCAGACCATCCTGCAGACCGCCACGCCCGACGACATGCGCGGGCGGCTGCAGGGCGTGTTCCTCGTGGTCGTCGCGGGCGGCCCGCGGCTCGGCGAGCTGTGGATCGGGTCCGTCTCCGGGTGGATCGGCGAGGCCGGGGCCGTGATCCTCGGCGGCACGCTGTGCGTCGTGCTGCTGTGGCTGCTGGTGCGGTGGCAGCGCTCGTTCTGGGTGTACGACGCGCGTCATCCCGTGCCCTGACGGCCGGTCCTCCCGCGGGTGGACGCCGCCGCGGCGTCGTCGAGACCGCGGGCCGACGCGCGCGTTCGTGCTCGCGGGCGAGGCTGTCCGGCGTGACCCTCTACATCCACGGCCGCCCCGAGCGGTCGGTCCGACGACGACGCCGCGCGGCGCTCGTCGGCCTCGCGTCCGTGCCCGTGCTGCTCGCCGTCGGGGTGCACGTCGCGGCGTCCGCTGCCCCCGGGGTCGCCCCCGCGCTGGACCCCGAGCTCGCGCGGCGGTTCGAGGCCGCCCAGGTCGCTGCCGCAGCCGACGGGGTGTCGCTCACGCTCACCTCCGGCGCACGGACGGTCGCCGAGCAGCAGCACCTGGTCGACGACGCGGTCGATCGCTACGGCTCGGTCGCCGAAGCGCACCGCTACGTGCTGCCGCCCGGCAAGTCGTCGCACGTCGCCGGTCTTGCCGTCGACGTCGGTCCGCCCGCGGGCGCCGCGTGGCTCGCGAAGCACTCCGTCGAGCTCGGGCTGTGCCGCACGTACGCGAACGAGGCGTGGCACTTCGAGAAGCTGCCCGACGGCGCCACGCGGTGCCCGAAGATGCACCCCGACTCGTCGTGGGGGTGGTGACGGGGGTCAGGCCTGGTCGTCGGCCTGGTCGTCGGCTCGGTCGTCGGCTCGGTCGGCCGTCGTCTCGTCGGCCTCGCGGCGGCTCGTCCTGATCGCGCCGGCGATCTCGGTCGCGGCGACGCTCGAACCGGCCGTCGGGGAGGGCGACTCGTCCTCGACCGCGACGTCCTCGTCGATCGCCGCGGGCCTCGTCGGCCGCAACGTCGGGTAGGCGACGCCCACCGCGACCACCGCCAGCACGGCGGCCGCGACCACCACGAGGAAGCCCGCGTGCGCACCGTCCGCGTCGATGCGCGCGCCCGCGATCGACGAGCCGAACGAGACCCCCACGCCCAGCGCGGTCCCGACCCACGTCAGCCCCTCGGTGAGCCGCTCCGGCGGCACCAGCGCCTGCACCAGGCCGTTGCCGTTGATGAGCGTCGGCGCGATCGCGAACCCGGTCACGAACATGACCGCCGCGAGCACCCACAGCGACGTGACCAGGAAGAACAGGGACACGCCGACCGCGAGCGCGACCATCCCGATCGCGAACCGCAGGTGCAGCGGGCGGCGCCAGTGCCGCGTGCCGTACAGCAGGCCGGACAGCAGCGAGCCGAGCGCGAACACCGCGAGCACCGGGCCTGCGAGGTTCTTGCGGCCGGCCTCGTCGGCGAACGCGACCGTCGAGACGTCGTTGGCCCCGAAGATCGCGCCCATCGCGACGAACACGATCACCAGGACGATGACCGCGGGCGTGCGCAGCAGCGAGCCCGTGGGGCGTGGGCGGTCCTTGGGTGCGACGGGCGGCTCGGTGGTGCGCAGCGAGCAGAACCACAGGCCGCCGACCACCATCGCGACGAGCGGCACGACGAGGCCGGCGGACGGCGTGACGCTCGTCGCGAGCAACGTCGCCGCGACCGGGCCGACGACGAACACGAGCTCGTCGAGCGCCGACTCCAGCGCGTACGCGGTGTGCAGCGGCCGCGGTTCGCCGCCCAGCACGTGCGTCCAGCGCGCGCGGACCAGGGAACCGAACGAGCCGATCGCCGCACCGGTGAGCGCCGCGGTGACGTAGAGCCACGGCGTGGGCGCCTTGGTCAGCGCGGCGACGACGAGGCCGACGAGGGCCGTCGCCGCGACCGCGACCGCGGGGCGCATGACCCGCGCCTGACCGTGCCGGTCGACGAGCCGCGCGATCTGCGGGGAGCACACCGCCTGCGCGATGACGTACGTCGCCGAGACCCGGCCCGCGAGCCCGTACGACCCGTACAGCGCCTGCACCATGAGCACGATGCCGATGCCCACCATCGACATGGGCAGCCGCGCGACGGTGCCGGCCGCCGAGAACGACAGTGCTCCCGGGCGGCGGAGGATCTCGCGGTACGGCTGCAGCACCCCCCGATACTCCCATCCCTTCCGCCTGGTAGGCATCCGCCACCGCACCGCCCGGCCGGCCGGGCGGTGCGGTGGCGGATGCCTACCAGGCGGAAGGGATGGGAGTATCGGGGGGTGCTGCAGCCGTACCGCGAGATCCTCCGCCGCCCGGGAGCACTGTCGTTCTCGGCGGCCGGCACCGTCGCGCGGCTGCCCATGTCGATGGTGGGCATCGGCATCGTGCTCATGGTGCAGGCGCTGTACGGGTCGTACGGGCTCGCGGGCCGGGTCTCGGCGACGTACGTCATCGCGCAGGCGGTGTGCTCCCCGCAGATCGCGCGGCTCGTCGACCGGCACGGTCAGGCGCGGGTCATGCGCCCCGCGGTCGCGGTCGCGGCGACGGCCCTCGTCGGCCTCGTCGTCGCCGCGCTGACCAAGGCGCCCACGCCGTGGCTCTACGTCACCGCGGCGCTCACCGGTGCGGCGATCGGCTCGTTCGGTTCCCTGGTCCGCGCGCGCTGGACGCACGTGCTGGGCGGCGAACCGCGGCCGCTGCACACCGCGTACGCGCTGGAGTCGGCGCTCGACGAGCTCGTGTTCGTCGTCGGCCCGGTCGCGGCGACGTTGCTCGCGACGAGCGTCACGCCGTCCGCCGGCCTCGTCGTGCCGCTCGTCGCGATGGTGGTCGGCGGCCTGTGGTTCTGCTCGCTGCGCACCACCGAGCCGCCCGTCGCACCCAAGGACCGCCCACGCCCCACGGGCTCGCTGCTGCGCACGCCCGCGGTCATCGTCCTGGTGATCGTGTTCGTCGCGATGGGCGCGATCTTCGGGGCCAACGACGTCTCGACGGTCGCGTTCGCCGACGAGGCCGGCCGCAAGAACCTCGCAGGCCCGGTGCTCGCGGTGTTCGCGCTCGGCTCGCTGCTGTCCGGCCTGCTGTACGGCACGCGGCACTGGCGCCGCCCGCTGCACCTGCGGTTCGCGATCGGGATGGTCGCGCTCGCGGTCGGCGTGTCCCTGTTCTTCCTGGTCACGTCGCTGTGGGTGCTCGCGGCGGTCATGTTCGTGACCGGGTTCGCGATCGCGCCGACGCTCATCAACGGCAACGGCCTGGTGCAGGCGCTGGTGCCGCCGGAGCGGCTCACCGAGGGGCTGACGTGGGTCGGGACCGCGCTGGGCGTGGGGGTCTCGTTCGGCTCGTCGATCGCGGGCGCGCGCATCGACGCGGACGGTGCGCACGCGGGCTTCCTCGTGGTGGTCGCGGCCGCCGTGCTGGCGGTGGTCGCGGTGGGCGTCGCCTACCCGACGTTGCGGCCGACGAGGCCCGCGGCGATCGACGAGGACGTCGCGGTCGAGGACGAGTCGCCCTCCCCGACGGCCGGTTCGAGCGTCGCCGCGACCGAGATCGCCGGCGCGATCAGGACGAGCCGCCGCGAGGCCGACGAGACGACGGCCGACCGAGCCGACGACCGAGCCGACGACCAGGCCGACGACCAGGCCTGACCCCCGTCACCACCCCCACGACGAGTCGGGGTGCATCTTCGGGCACCGCGTGGCGCCGTCGGGCAGCTTCTCGAAGTGCCACGCCTCGTTCGCGTACGTGCGGCACAGCCCGAGCTCGACGGAGTGCTTCGCGAGCCACGCGGCGCCCGCGGGCGGACCGACGTCGACGGCAAGACCGGCGACGTGCGACGACTTGCCGGGCGGCAGCACGTAGCGGTGCGCTTCGGCGACCGAGCCGTAGCGATCGACCGCGTCGTCGACCAGGTGCTGCTGCTCGGCGACCGTCCGTGCGCCGGAGGTGAGCGTGAGCGACACCCCGTCGGCTGCGGCAGCGACCTGGGCGGCCTCGAACCGCCGCGCGAGCTCGGGGTCCAGCGCGGGGGCGACCCCGGGGGCAGCGGACGCCGCGACGTGCACCCCGACGGCGAGCAGCACGGGCACGGACGCGAGGCCGACGAGCGCCGCGCGGCGTCGTCGTCGGACCGACCGCTCGGGGCGGCCGTGGATGTAGAGGGTCACGCCGGACAGCCTCGCCCGCGAGCACGAACGCGCGCGTCGGCCCGCGGTCTCGACGACGCCGCGGCGGCGTCCACCCGCGGGAGGACCGGCCGTCAGGGCACGGGATGACGCGCGTCGTACACCCAGAACGAGCGCTGCCACCGCACCAGCAGCCACAGCAGCACGACGCACAGCGTGCCGCCGAGGATCACGGCCCCGGCCTCGCCGATCCACCCGGAGACGGACCCGATCCACAGCTCGCCGAGCCGCGGGCCGCCCGCGACGACCACGAGGAACACGCCCTGCAGCCGCCCGCGCATGTCGTCGGGCGTGGCGGTCTGCAGGATGGTCTGGCGGAAGATCGCGCTGATCTCGTCGGACCCGCCCGCCGCGACGAGCGTGCAGCACGCGACCGCCAGCGCGCCCCACAGCACGTGCGACGGCTTGTCCCGGCCGACGAACGCGAGCACGAGCCCGAACGCGACGATCGACAGCCCCCACGACGTGATCGCCCAGGTGATGACGCGGCCCTGCCAGCGCACGCGCGCGAGGCCGCCGGAGAACAGGCCGGACAGCACGGCGCCGGCCGCGAGCGCGGCGGTGAGGATGCCGGTCGTCGTCGCACCGCCGCCCAGGTACCAGAGCCCGACGGCCGGGAACACGACGCGCGGCATCGCGGTGATCATCGCGATGAGGTCCACCGCGAACGTCATGCGCACGTTGCGCTGCGTGCCGAGGTACCGCAGGCCGTCGACCACGGACCCGATGCCCACGCGCGCGCGCCTGTTCTCGGACGGCTCGGGCAGCACCGACGGCAGCCGGAACACCGCGACCAGCGCGAACGTGAACAGCGCCGCGTCCACCGTGTACGCCAGGCCGTAGCCGTCCCAGGCGACGAGCGCCGCGCCGAGCAGCGGCCCGACGGTGAGCGCGGTCTGGAAGCCGATGGCCTGCAGCGCGTTGGCCGCGGGCATGAGCCGCGGCTCGAGCAGGCGCGGGATGATCGCCGAGCGCGCGGGGCTGTTCACCGCGTTCGCGCCGGACTGCAGCGCGACCAGCGCGTACAGCAGCCCGACGTTCTCGTTGCCCGCCCAGCCCTGCACCGCGAGCACCAGGATCACGGCCCAGCTGACGATCGACGCGTACAGCGCGACGCGGCGGCGGTCGTAGTGGTCGACGATCGCGCCGCCGTAGAGCCCGAAGACGATCAGCGGGACGAGCGCGAACAGCCCGAGCACGCCGACGGCGAGCGTCGAACCGGTGATCGCGTAGACCTGCAGACCCACCGCGACGACGGTGAGCTGCGTGCCCAGGTTCGACACGGAGAGCCCGAGCCACAGCCGCCGGAAGGCGGGGCTGATCCGCAGGGGCGTCGTGTCGACGACGAGGGAGGGCACCCGCGCGAGTTTAGTTGTCCCCTGCAGGTGGTTCGTCCCCTGCAGCCTGGGACGTCAGAGGCGACGGCCGTTCGGGTCGAGCTCGTCGTCCAGCGCCGCGTCGGGCGCATCCGGGTCGATGAGGATCTCGTCGGGGTCGTAGTCCGCGCGGTCCTGCGACGACGACGCCGACGAGCCCGTCGCGCCCGCCACAGCCTGCTTCGCCGCGTCGAACGCCTTGTCCTTGAGCGCCGATCCCTGGTCCTTCGCGAACTGCATCGCCTGGTCCTGCGCATCGTGCACGTACCCCTGCACGCGCGGGTCGGCCCACATGTCGGAGGCCCAGCCCTTGATCTTCTCGAACTGCCCCCGGCCGGCACGCGTGCCGAGCAGGTAGCCCAGCCCGGCCCCGGCGACGAACGCCACCTTGCCCTTCATGCGACCTCCCCGGCTCGGCGCCCGCCGTGGTCCCGTCGGGCTGCTCCCGACGAGACTAGGCAGGTACCAGCTCCTCGCGCGCGGCGAGCGGGGCGCGGCTCGTCGTCGGCAGCCCCGCGGCCCGCCACGCGTGGAACCCGCCGACCACGTCGGTCGCCCGGTGCAGGCCCAGCTCCTGCAGCGCTGCCGCGGCGAGGCTCGAGGTGTACCCCTCGGAGCAGATGACGAGCACCTGCACGTCGTGGTCCACCGCCTGCGGGATGCGGTGGGCGCTCGCGGGGTCGAGCCGCCACTCGAGCACGTTGCGCTCGATGACGAGAGCGTCCGGCACGTCCCCCTCGTCGGCCCGCTGCGCCTGCGGCCGGATGTCGACGAGCAGCGCGCCGCGGCCCAGAGCGTCCCAGGCCTGCGTCGGGGAGAGCCGGGTCAGTCGCGCGCGGGCGTCGGCGAGGACGTCGTCGATCGTGCGGCGCGCGCTCACTCCTCGGGCTCCGTCGTCTCGACGGTGCGCGTCGGCACGAGGCCGTCCGACGTGGGGCGGTAGTACGTCATCCGGTCGAGCGGCGGGGAGTAGGCGTGGATGCTCACGGCCGGGGTCGCGGCACGGTTGACGACGTCGTGCACCTGCCCGACCTCGACGGTCTGCGTCTGCCCGGCGGCGAAGCCCCGCGGTTGCAGCGCGCCGTCGGCATCGGGCCGCAGCTCGGTGAGCGTTCCCGCGACGATCGTGAAGGCGGCTGCCGAGTCGCCGTGGTCGTGCGGCTCGGTGCCCTGCTGCTGCAGCCAGGACAGGATCCAGACGTCGACGCCGTCGGGGCCGGGCAGGCGGGTCCACCAGCGCTCGGCCTCGTCGTAGCGGACGAGGTGGCGCCACTGGTCGGGGTCGGCGGCGATCGCGCGGACGAGGTCGGCGAGCTCGGCGGTGCCGAGCGCGCGCGGGGTCAGGGTGTGTGGGGTCAGGGTCGGGGTGCTCACGGCGGTGCCTCTCGGGTGCGGCGGTGCCCGCGGGCGCAGCAGTGCGTCGCGGGCGGGGTCAGGTCTGGGTCGGCCGACGAACGGCCGGCGGCGGCGGCCCCCGACGAGGGGGCCCGCTCAGCGGGTCTGGATCAGCGGCGCCGGTGCGGCGGGTGCTGGTTCAGCGGACCTGACAGCACGGACAGGAACGGGGAGCGGTGATGGCGATGATCGAGGTCATCGGGGAGCTCCTTCCTGGTCCGGCTCCGAGCCCGGGCAGCACACGCCGACCCGGGTGAGCGACGAGGATGCGCCCCGGGCGGAGAAGAGTCAAGGCTTCGGCTCGTCCGTCTCACGGGCAGCGCCCCTCGCCGGGCCCGGCATCCTGGCCCGCTGCGCCCGCCACGCTTGACCCGCGACGGACGGGGTGGGCTGCAAGACGAGCCCGGCCGACGACATGATCGAGGCATGACCAGGACCTTGGCGTCGTCGCTCGCGCTCGTCGCGCTCCTCGTCGGCGGCTGCTCCGGCAACGCGGACCCTGCGCCGTCGCCCGCCGCGTTCACGTGCGGCGACGAGCGCGCCGACGTGCAGGGCCGTGTGGATGCTGCCGTCTGGGCGTGCCTCGAGAAGGGTCCGCCGGCCACGCTCCGCGTGACGCACACGACGACCGAGGGAGACCCGATCGTCTCGACGTACCGCGCACAGGGCGACGGCACGGTGGCCGTCACCACGGACTCGACGGCGGACCGCTACGCCGGCGCGTCCGATCGTCGCGTGCGTTCGGCGACCTGCCCCGACGTCCGGACAGCACGAGACGACCCGTCGTCCTGCCCGGAGGACTGACGAGCCTCAGCCCAGCCACTCCCGCGCAGCCGTGACCAGCGTGCGCACGCCGAGGTCGAGCGTCGGCTGCGGCACGGGCGCGAACTTCGGCGAGTGGTTGGACGGCAGCCCGCCCATGACGCGGGCCATGTCCTCCGGTCCCGAGGCGCCCGCGAACGGCGCCGGGTCCGCTCCCCCGAGTATCCAGTAGACGCAGGGCACGCCTGCGTCGGTCGCGAGCTCGCCCACGTCCTCGCTGCCGGTGACCGGTCCGGGATCGACGACGACGATGCCCGGCATGCCGGATCGCAGTGCCGCCGCCGTGCGCGAGCACCCGTCGGGGTCGTTCACGACCGCCGCGAAGGAGTCGAGGTGCTCGATCGTCGGCGGCTGCGGCGCTCCCGACGCCTCGGCCTCCGCGCGGGCGATCCGGTCGATCGCGGACAGCACGCGCGTACGTACGTGCTCGTCGTACGTGCGCACGTTGACCTGCAGCGTCGCGTCGTCGGGGATGACGTTCGGCGCGATGCCCGCATGCAGCGTCCCGACGGTGACGACGGCGGTGTCGGACCCGCCGACCTCGCGCGCGACGATCGTCTGCAGCCGCAGCACCACGGCGGCGGCCATCACCACGGGGTCGACGGTCGCCTCGGGCCGCGACCCGTGCCCACCGCGCCCGTGCAGCGTGATGCGGAGGGTGTCCGACGTCGCGAACGCCGGCCCGGGGTGCAGGCCGACGACCCCGGTGGGCAGCGGTGCGACGTGCTGGCCGAGCACCACGTCCGGCGTGCCGGTGACGCCGTAGAGCCCGTCGTCGAGCATCGCCCGGGCGCCTGTCCCGAGCTCCTCCGCGGGCTGCGCGACGAGCACGAGCCGGCCCGCCCAGGAGTCGTCGGCCGCGAGCGCGTGCGCGGCCCCGAGCAGACAGGTCACGTGGACGTCGTGGCCGCACGCGTGCATCGTCGGGACCTGCTCCCCGCCCCGCTCGCCCGTCGCGGTGCTCGCGTACGGCAGGCCGGTCTCCTCGCGCACGGGCAGGCCGTCCATGTCGGCGCGCAGCAGGACCGTCGGCCCGTCGCCACGTTCGAGGACGGCGGCGACGCCCGTGCCGCCGATGCCCGTCGTGACGGCGTAGCCCCACTCGCGCAGCGCCTCGGCGACGATCGCCGCGGTCCGCACCTCGGCGAAGCCGAGCTCCGGGTGGGCGTGCAGGTCGGTGTAGAGCGCGACGAGGTCGGGCGCTTCGGTGCTCACGGTCGGACTCCTCCCGGCGCCACCGGGCACGTTGCCGGAGCGGTCGCCGGTCCGAGTCTGGCCCCGCCCGTGCGTCAGTGCGCGGCGGCTCGCCCGTGCTGATCGTCGGACGGCTCGTCCAGCGGCGGGTGGAGCACCAGGACGACGACGATCGCCGCCATGACCAGCGCCGTCAGCGCGATCGGCACGGGGAGCACCGGGTCGAGCAGGACGAGCAGCGCACCGACGGGCACCGCGACGTTGACGACGCGATCGGCGTTCTCCCGGATCGCCAGCCACCAGATCCCCAGCACGAACACCGCGATCGGGACCGTCACGGTGAACGACGCGGCCACGTCGCCGAGCTCGCTGTGGCCGGTCAGCGCGTCGATCTCGACCTCGATGCCGGCGGAGAACGCACCCGCGGCGGCGAAGACGAAGTAGTGCACGTACCCGTACCGGATCGAGCGCCGCAGCCCGCCGATCGCGCGGTGGTGCGGGGGCCAGAAGTAGATCCACCACAGCGCGGCGGTCACGACGAACGCGAGCACCCCGAGCTCGACGAGCCGCGCGACCTCGGCGTCGTCGTGCAGCGCCTCGATGATCGCGTTGGCCGAGGCCAGCAGGCTCTCGCCGAGCAGGATGAGCGTGAACAGGCCGTACCGCTCGGTGATGTGGTGCGGGTGCCACGGCGTGGTGCCGCGACGCTCGGCGACGACGGGGACGGCGATCTCGGCGACGACGAGCAGCGGCAGCACAACGCTCTGCGCGCCCGACGGGAGCAGCAGCATGAGCAGCCAGCACACCTGCACCGCCGCGATGCCTGCCGCGTAGACCTGGGTGGTCCGGCGCGCGGCGCCCGCCGACCGGGAGGCGCGCAGCCACTGCGCGACCATCGCGACCCGCATCACCACGTACGCGAGCACGAGCAGCGTGTAGTCGCGCTCGGTGAACGCCGGCTCGATGCCCGCGGCCAGCACCAGCACGCCGGACATCTGCACGATCGTCAGCAGCCGGTAGAGCCAGTCGTCGGTGTCGAACGACGTGGCGAACCACGTGAAGTTCATCCACGCCCACCAGATGGCGAAGAACACGAGCGCGTAGGCGGACAGGCCGCGCCCGACGTCGCCCTCGCTCAGCGCGTGGTGCAGGTTGGCCGCGGCGATGCTCACGGCGACGACGAACACGAGGTCGAAGAACAGCTCGAGCGTGCTCGCGGTGCGGCCGTCCTCGTGCGGGTCGCGCGGGCGCATGGGCGCGAGGCGGGCGCGCGGCGTCGGGCTCGTCATGCGCCGATGCTGCCACGCACGCATTTACCTACCGCTCGGTCAGCATTCGCTGCTAGCGTTCCGCTCGTCGATGGGAGCGGTCCCACCCGGCACCCG
>NZ_JEOE01000051.1 GCF_000708885.1 Cellulomonas sp. HZM
TCGGCGTCGAGGGCAAGGTGCCCGCGGACGTCGTCGGCTACAGCCTGGGGCTCGTCGGCCTGGCCGTCGGGCTGCACATCGTCCTGCGGTGGCGCGCGCCGTACGCGGACCCCGTGATCCTGCCGCTCGCGGTGGCGCTCAACGGCGTGGGCCTCGCGATGATCTACCGCATCGACCTCGGCTACGAGGCGCGCGGCGCGGAGCACGGCTTCGCGGCCAAGCAGCTGGCGTGGACGACGATCGCCGTGATCCTGGCCGCGCTCGTGCTGGTCCTGCTGCGCGACCACCGCACGCTCCGCCGCTACACGTACACCGCGATGGTCGCCTCGCTCGTGCTGATCGCGCTGCCGCTGGTCCCGCACATCGGGCAGCAGATCAACGGCGCACGGATCTGGGTGCGCTTCGGCTCCGTCGGCATGCAGCCCGCCGAGTTCGCCAAGATCACGCTCGCGATCTTCTTCGCCGGGTACCTGGTGACCAACCGGGACACGCTCGCGCTCGCCGGCCCCAAGGTGCTGGGCCTGCAGCTGCCGCGCGCACGCGACCTCGGCCCGATCCTCATCGTGTGGGCCGCCTCGCTCGCCGTCCTGGTGCTCGAGCGGGACCTCGGCACGTCGCTGCTGCTGTTCGGCATGTTCGTCGCGATGCTCTACCTCGCGACCGAGCGGCTGAGCTGGGTGGTCATCGGCATGGTGCTGTTCGTCGGCGGGGCGCTCGCCGCGGCGCGGGCGTTCGCGCACGTCGGGGCCCGGTTCGACGCGTGGCTGAACGCGATGGACCCCGAGGTGTACCAGCGCTCGCCGGGCGGCTCGTGGCAGCTGGTGCAGGGCCTGTTCGGGATGGCGGGCGGTGGGCTGTTCGGCACCGGGCTCGGGCAGGGCCGGCCGGACATGGTCACGTACGCGCAGTCGGACTTCATCGTCGCGTCGCTCGGCGAGGAGCTGGGGCTGACCGGCCTGATGGCGCTGCTCATGCTGTTCCTGGTGCTCGCGCAGCGCGGTCTGCGCACGGCGATCGGCGTGCGCGACGGGTTCGGCAAGCTGCTCGCGGGCGGGCTCGCGTTCGTCGTGGCGTTCCAGACCTTCGTCGTCGTCGGAGGCGTCACGCGGCTCATCCCGCTCACGGGCCTGGCGACGCCGTTCCTCGCGTACGGCGGCTCGTCGCTGCTGGCCAACTGGGTGATCGTCGCGCTGCTGCTGCGGATCTCCGACGACGCGCGGCGCCCGGCCCCCGCGGGCCGCGTCGACACCCCGGCGGGCGGGCTGCCCGTGGCGGACCACGTCGCGGACCTCCCGGAGGCCGACGACAACGCGACCGAGCGGATCGAGGCGGTGCGATGAACACGCCGCTGCGCCGCCTCTCGACCGTCGTGATCGTCATGTTCGTCGCGCTGCTCGGTGCCGTCACGTGGGTCCAGTTCGTCAACGCGGACTCGCTCAACAGCGACTCTCGCAACGCGCGTGCGCTCTACCGCGAGTTCGACAACGCGCGCGGGCCGATCGTCGTCGCGGGCGACGCCGTCGCGGAGTCGACCAAGTCCAAGGACGCGTTCGGCTACCAGCGCAAGTACGCCGACGGCGAGCTGTACTCGGCCGTGACCGGGTTCTTCTCGATCGCGAACGGCCGCTCCGAGCTCGAGCAGGCCGAGAACTCGCAGCTCACGGGCCGCAGCGACCAGCTGTTCTTCAGCCGCGTGCGGGACCTGGTCACGGGCCGCAAGCCCGAGGGTGCCGCGGTCGAGACGTCGATCCTGCCCGCGGCGCAGAAGGCCGCGTTCGACGGCCTCGGCAAGCAGCAGGGTGCGGTCGTCGCGATCGAGCCGGCCACGGGCCGCATCCTCGCGCTCGTCTCGACCCCGGGCTTCGACCCCAACGACCTCGCGGTGCACAGCACGACGAAGGCCAACGACGCCTACCAGGAGCTGGTCAAGGCCGACGGCAACCCGCTGCGCAGCAACGCGACGCGCGAGGTCTACCCCCCGGGCTCGACGTTCAAGCTGATCACCGCGGCCGCCGCGCTCGAGAGCGGCAGGTTCGACGTCGACTCGAAGCTGCCCGCGCCCGTGAAGCTGACCCTCCCGCAGAGCACCGCGACGATCGGCAACTTCGGCGGCGGCGGCTGCGGCGCGGACCCGATCACGCTCGCCGAGGCGCTGCGCGTCTCGTGCAACACCGCCTTCGCGTGGCTCGGCATGCAGCTCGGCGCGGACGCGTTGCGCGAGCAGGCCGAGCGGTTCGGGTTCGACGACACCAGCCTGACGATCCCGATGGGCACCGCGACGAGCCGCTTCCCCGCGGACATGAACGAGCCGCAGACCGCGCAGGCCGCGATCGGGCAGTTCGATGTCGCCGCCACCCCGCTGCAGATGGCGATGGTCTCCGCGGCGATCGCCAACGGCGGCAAGCTCATGTCCCCGCACGTCGTCGACCGCATCCGCGCCGCCGACCTGTCGGTGGTCCAGACGACGAGCCCGCACCTGCAGTCCACCGCGGTCTCGCCGGGCACGGCCGCGAAGCTGAACGAGATGATGATCGGCGTCGTCAAGGGCGGGTCCGGCACGTCGGCGCAGATCAGCGGCGTGCAGGTCGCCGGCAAGACGGGCACCGCGCAGAACGCCGTCGGGCAGGCGCCGCACGCGTGGTTCACCGCGTTCGCGCCGGCCGACGACCCGCAGGTGGCCGTCGCGGTGCTGGTCGAGCACGGCGGCAGCGCCGGCAGCGAGGCGACGGGCGGACGCGTCGCGGCGCCGATCGCACGGGCCGTCATCGAGGCGGTGCTGGGATCGTGAGGACCTCGGTGGGCGTGGCCCTGGGCGGGCGGTACCGCCTCGTCAAGCAGATCGCCGTCGGCGGCATGGGCGAGGTGTGGGAGGGGTACGACGAGTCCCTCGCGCGCTCGGTCGCGGTGAAGGTGCTCAAGTCGGAGTTCGCGGGCGACCGCGGGTTCCTCGACCGTTTCCGCACCGAGGCGCGCAACAGCGCGTCGCTCTCGCACCCCAACATCGCGTCGCTCTTCGACTACGGCGAGCAGGACGGCTCGGGCTTCCTCGTCATGGAGCTCGTCGGCGGCGAGCCGCTGTCCGACCTGCTCGAGCGCGAGCCCGTGCTGAGCACGCGCCGGCTGCTGCCGATCCTCGCGCAGACCGCGCGCGGGCTGCACGCCGCGCACGAGGCGGGTGTGGTGCACCGCGACGTCAAGCCCGGCAACATCCTGCTGGGCCGCGGCGGGCGCGTGAAGATCACCGACTTCGGCGTCTCGCTGGCACGCGGTCAGATGGTCATGACCGCGACCGGCATGGTGATGGGCACCGCGCAGTACCTGTCCCCCGAGCAGGCCGTCGGCAAGGCCGCGACCCCGCTGTCCGACCTGTACTCGCTGGGGATCATCGCGTACGAGGCGCTCGTCGGGCACCGCCCCTTCACCGGCCCGACGGCCGTCGACATCGCCGTGGCGCACGTCAACAACCCGGTGCCCCCGCTGCCCGCGACGGTGGACCGCGACCTCGCCGACCTGGTGACGCGGCTGCTCGCGAAGGACCCGGCCAAGCGCCCGCAGTCGGGCGACGACCTCGCTCTCGAGCTGGACCGCCTGGTGCCGCGCACGCCCCCGTCGGGCGTGCCGGTCATCGTGACGACCCCCGAGCCCCGACCCGCGCCCGCCGCCCCGCAGCCGGCCACGGCCGGACCCCCGCCGTCCTACCCGCCGCGCCGCGAGCAGCGTGCGGGGGCGGGTTCGTCGGGGCGTTCAACGGGCCGTTCGGCGGGCACCCGCCCGGGTGCGACGGCGACGGACCGGCCGACGGACGCGCCGACGAGCACGACCTCCCCGCGCCGCACGACGTCCTCGAGCGCACGCGCCGGTCTGGGCGAGACCGGGCTCACGGTGCGCGGCCGCAAGCTCGGCTGGCCGCTCGTCGCGCTCGTCCTGCTGCTCATCGGACTGCTCGGCGCAGCGCTCGCCGACCGCATCTCGAAGGCCGACGGACCCGCCCACGGTGTGGAGGTGCTGGTGATGTCCCAGGTAGATCGTCGTCCAGATGGGCTCGGATACGCCCGCGGTGACGCGCGGGATGCGATGATCCCCCAGGGTGTGCGTGCCGCGGACCCGCGATCGACGGAAGTGAAGGACTCCTAGTGGTGGACGAAGGATCCCGCATCCTCGCCGGACGTTACGAGGTCGGCGAGCTCATCGGGCGTGGTGGCATGGCCGAGGTGCACATCGGCCACGACACGCGTCTGGGCCGCACGGTCGCCATCAAGATCCTGCGCTCGGACCTCGCGCGCGACCCGTCGTTCCAGAACCGGTTCCGCCGCGAGGCGCAGGCCGCGGCGGCACTCAACCACCCGGCGATCGTCGCGGTCTACGACACGGGCGAGGACGTCGTCACCGAGCCGACTGGCGCCGTGGGCCACGTGCCCTTCATCGTCATGGAGTACGTCGAGGGCCACACGGTCCGCGACATCCTGCGTGACGGCAGCGCCGTGCCGATCGAGGAGGCCGTCGAGATCACGGCGGGCGTCCTCTCGGCACTCGAGTACTCGCACCACGCGGGCATCGTGCACCGCGACATCAAGCCCGCGAACGTGATGATCACGCCGACGGGTGCGGTCAAGGTCATGGACTTCGGCATCGCCCGTGCGGTGGCGGACTCCGCGGCGACCATGACGCAGACGCAGGCCGTGATCGGCACCGCGCAGTACCTGTCCCCCGAGCAGGCTCGGGGCGAGCAGGTCGACGCCCGCTCCGACCTGTACTCGACCGGCTGCCTGCTGTTCGAGCTCCTCACGGGCCGTCCGCCGTTCACGGGCGACTCGCCCGTCTCGGTCGCGTACCAGCACGTGCGCGAGGCCGCGCCGGTGCCCAGCTCGCTCGCGTCCGACGTGCCCGACGCGCTCGACCGCATCACGCTCAAGGCGCTCGCGAAGGAGCGCGACTCGCGCTACTCGTCGGCCGCGGAGTTCCGCTCCGACCTCGAGGCCGTGCTGCGCGGCGGTGCGGTGGCGGCCCCGGCCGTCGGCGCGATCGTGCCCGTCCCGGTGCCGGCCACCGAGGCGACGCAGGTCCTCGCTCCCGCGACCACCGCGACGCAGGCCATCCCGCCCGCCACCGCCCCGTGGGGCGCGACCGGTCTCAGCGAGGTCCCGCCCGCGGAGGACGAGGACGACCGCAAGCCGTGGCTGCTGTGGGTGCTCATCGGCATCGCGGTGCTCGCGCTCGTCGGCATCGCCGCGCTGCTCATCGCCAACGCGAACAAGAACGACGGTCCGGTGACGTTCGCGATGCCGGACGTCGTCAACAAGACCGAGGACGCCGCGCGCCAGGAGCTGACGGACAAGGACCTGCAGCCCAAGCGCGTCACCGACGTGTCGAGCGACGTCCCCGAGGGCTCGGTCATCCGCACCGACCCCACCGCAGGCACACCCGTCAGCGCCGGGGACACCGTCACGATCGTCGTCTCCACCGGACCGGACTCGGTCGACGTCCCGGACGTCAGCGGCCGCACCGAGGATGCTGCCGAGACGGCGCTCACGTCGGCGAACCTCAAGGTCAACCCCGTACGCGAGGACGACGACAACCCTGACTTCCCGAAGGGCCAGGTCACCAAGACCGATCCCAAGGCGGGCGAGACCGTCACGAAGGACACGGCGGTCACGCTCTACGTGTCCACCGGGAACGTGAAGGTCCCCAGCTTCGTCGGCAAGAAGGGCGACGACGCGGTCAAGAAGCTCTCCGAGGACCTCAAGATGAACCCGGTGGTCCGCGAGGTCGAGTCCACCGAGAAGGAGCCGGGCACGGTCCTCACGCAGGACCGCGACGGGCTCCTGCCGCAGCGCACGACGATCACGCTCGAGGTCGCGGTCGCACCGCAGAACCTCACGGTGCCGTCGGACCTGCGCGGCAAGCAGTTCGACGAGGCCGTGACCGAGCTGACACAGGCCGGGTTCAAGGGGAAGTTCAACCGGATCGACGAGTTCTCCGACGACCTCCCGGCCGGGGCCGTCCTGTACACCGACCCGGCAGGTGGCGAGGTCGTCGAGGTCGACCAGCAGATCGACATCCACGTCTCGAAGGGCCCGGACCCCGCGGGCCAGCCCACGCCCCCCGACCCGGGCGACGGCAACGGCGACGGCAACGGAGACGGCACGGGCGACGGCACCGGCGACAACGGCTGACCCCGCACGCACGGGAACGGCCCGGGAACCCCGCGTGGGGTTCCCGGGCCGTTCTGCTGCGCAGGCGGTGCGACCCGCGGGTGTCAGACCCGCACGAGCGGGTGAAGCCCCACCGAGCGCTCGACCGCGTCGGCCGACCCGCACAGCTCGAGCCAGTTGGCGAGCAGCCGGTGCCCACCCTCGGTGAGCACGGACTCTGGGTGGAACTGCACGCCGTGCAGCGGCAACGTCCGGTGCTGCAGCCCCATGATGATCCCGTTGGCGCGCGCGGTGACGACGAGCTCGTCGGACACGGTCCCGTCGACGACCGCGAGCGAGTGGTACCGCGTCGCGGTGAACGGCTGCGGGAGGCCGACGAGCACGCCCACCTCGTCGTGCGAGACCTCGCTCGTCTTGCCGTGCATGAGCTCGGGCGCGTGCGTGACGGTCCCGCCGAACACCTCGCCGAGCGCCTGGTGGCCCAGGCACACGCCGAGCATGGGTGTGCCGGCGGCGGCGCAGTCGCGGATGACGTCCATGCTCGCGCCCGCCTCGGACGGCGTGCCGGGGCCGGGGGAGACGAGGATGCCGTCGTACTGCGCGCGCTCCTCGAGCGGCGGCACGGCGTCGTTGCGCACCACGACGGTCTCGGCCCCCAGCTGGTTGAGGTAGCCGACGATCGTGTAGACGAACGAGTCGTAGTTGTCGATCACGAGGATCCGGGTCATCAGTCACCCACCGTGGTGTCGTTGAACGGCATGTGCGGCGCGAGCGCCGGGTAGACCCACGTGAAGCAGGCCGCGAGGACGGCGACGACGAGCGCCAGGCTGATCAGCACCCGCACCGTCGTCGGGCCGGGCAGGTGCCGCCACAACCATCCGTACATCATCGCCTCCTCATGATGCGGCCTTGAGCAGCTCGGCGGGAGTCCCGTCCGAGACCGGCGCCCAGTAGTCGAGCTTCAGGTGCACGATGTACCGCTCCCGCGCCGAGAACATCGGGTGGCACGTCGTCATCGTCATGTACCGCTCGGTGGGGCTCGTGCCGGGCTCGTTCGGCACGGGCGCGATCACTCCCACGTCCGTCGGCGCGACGATCTGCGTCGAGACCACCTTGTACACGTACCAGGTGTCGGTGCCCGGACCGCCGTCGAGGGTCGCCGTCCGGACGACGACCGCGTCGCCCTTCTTGAGCTCCGCGATCCGGTTGAACGGCTTGGCGAACGTGGTGCGGTGCCCGGCGACGGCGAAGTTGCCGACGTCGCCCGGCATCGCCGTGCCCTCGTAGTGACCGACGCCCTTGGGGTCCAGGACCGTGGGTCGGTCGGTGCCCTCGCTGATCGGACGCTCGGGCTCGCCCTTCCACCGCGGCACGCGCATGGTCGCGAACGTGACGGCGTGCTTGGGCTCCTTCATCACGGGCGGGTCGTCGTGCCGCGGCTTGGCGACGACGGGCTTCGCGGTGCCTCCGTCGCTCGGGGTCGCGCTCGGCGCGGGCTCGCGCACCAGCTCCTGCACCACCTGCGCCTGCGCGCGGTTGCCCTGCACGTCGGTCCACCACAGCTGCCACACCAGGAACCCGAACAGCAGGACGCCCACGGTGATGAGCAGCTCCCCGACGACGCCGATCACGCCGTAGGCGATCCGCGACGCGCGCGACTGCTCGCGGCGCGGCCTGCGTCCGCGCCGGCTCGTCCGCTCCGGCGCGGCCTGGTCCTCGCTCACCCCTGGGCCTTCCTCGACGCGGTGGCCCCGGCGGACGGCAGCCCCGGAAGGATCGGCGTGCCGTCCGGCACGGTCGCCTCGGTGAGCTCGGTCGCGCCCGCGTAGGCGGGCAGCGCGAGCCGGCCGCTGCTCACCGACCAGCCGAGCCCGACCTCGGCGGCGTCGCTGCGGTACGCCTGCACGGCGACGTCGGCGTCGAGCGCGGCGCGCAGCCGGTCGGGGTCGCCGATCGCACGGACCTCGTACGGCGGGGAGAACAGCTGCCCCTGAAGGCGCAGCACGTTGCCGACGCACCGGAACGCGCTCGTCGAGATGACGCGCTGGTTCATCAGGGACATCGCCTCGGCACCGCCGGCCCACAGCGCGTTCATCACTGCCTGGATGTCCTGCTGGTGGACCACGAGCACGTCGGCGGGGATCTCGTCGCGGCGCGGCGAGTCGACGGGTGCGTCGTCGAGCCGCACCGTCAGGCCCGGACCGGTGACGGCGACGCTCCCGCTCTCCAGCACGTAGGCCGCGGACGGCGCGCCGACCTTCTCGCCCGACGACGCGGCGTCCGCGAGGCGGTCCACCTCGGCGCGCAGCGAGTCGACCTCGCCCGTGAGGCGGTCCACACGCGTCGTCTCGACGCGGGCGAGGCCCTCGATGTCCTCCGGCCGCCGCTCGCCCTGCGCGCGCGCGAACTTGGCGCTCGTCGTGAAGAGCGCAGCGGACAGCGCGAGCACCACGGCGACGGACACCGTGCCGCGCGTGACGAGGCGTCGCGCGCGGTGAGGGTGCTCGGTCACGGGGGCTCCGGGGGACGGGCTGGGACAGGCTGGGACGTGCTGACGCCGACGACGGGCACGACGGATGCGGGAACCGGCGGTTCCGCGCACTACGCTAGGTCATCGGTCGCGGGCGAAGGTGCCCACGGACCGCACGCACACGAAAGCCACACGCGGTCTCACCCGCCCGGGGAGCCGCACCGTCCGCGAGGAGCAACCGGTGCCCGAGTCGAGGTCCCGCAAGAAGGCCACGTACACGCCGCCCACCGAGAAGTCGGCCGGCCCGAAGGTCAACCCGCCGTGGTTCGTGCCCACGATGCTCGGGCTGATGATCCTGGGCCTGGTGTGGATCGTCGTGACCTACCTGTCGCGCTCCCAGTACCCCATCCCGGGTATCCACCAGTGGAACCTCGCGATCGGCGCCGTGTTCATCGTTCTCGGCTTCGGCATGACGACCCGCTGGCGGTAGTCCACAGCCCCACGCACAGACGACGAAGGCCACCCCGTCCCCCCGGACGCGGTGGCCTTCGGCATCTCGTGCACAGCGGTGCACATCTCTGTGGATAACTACACCGGTGTAGTTCCACAGGTGTGAGCAACCCTGGGGACGGCGTCACAGCGGTCAGAACCGGCTACAGGAGCCATCCTGGCGCGCCCGCCGCGGAGTACGCGGCCTGCGCGACGACGAGCAGCACGACGACCACCGCCACGGGCAGCACCCACGCGACCGCGCGCCGCCACCGCTGCGGCGCGAACGAGTACACGGCCCCCATGAGTGCCCCGACGACGAGCCCGCCCGCGTGCGCCTGCCAGGCGATGTTCGGCACGGTGAACCCGATGACCACGTTGATCGCGATGAGCCCGACGATCCCCGCGGCGTCCAGGCCGAGCCGGCGCTGGACGAAGAAGATCGCGCCGAACAGCCCGAACACCGCACCCGAGGCACCGACCACCCACGTGTCCCACCCGCCGGTCGCCGCAGCGAACACCAGCACCGCGACCTGCCCGGCGAAGGCGCTGACCAGGTACAACGCCACGAACCGCGTCCGTCCGAGCGCTTGCTCGAGGTACGGTCCGACGAACCACAGGGCGATCATGTTCGACGCCAGGTGCAGGATCGAGCCGTGCAGGAACGCCGCGGTGAGGAACCGGTACGGCTGCTCGTGCGCGAACACGGGGTGGAACGCCCACCGGTCCAGCCAGGTCGGGTCGACCATCTGCACCACGTAGCTCGCGATGCACAGCCCCATGAACGTCAGCGTCGCGACGGGCCGCCCCTGGCGCACCCGCCCGCCGAACACGGTCCGCGTGCTCGGCATCGCGTTCGCCGCGTGCGCGACGCAATCGACGCACTGCACGCCCACCGCGGCGGGCCGCTGGCAGTCGGGGCAGACGGGCCGGCCGCACCGCTGGCACCGCACGTACGACACCCGGTCGGGGTGCCGAGGGCAGGTCGGCGGTGCGGCCGGCTCGGTCGCGTTCTCGGTGGTGATCGTCAGTCCTCGATGTCGACGGACTCGAGCACGATGTCCTGCACCGGACGGTCGCCGGGGCGCACGGGGGTCGTCGCGATCGCGTCGACCACCTTGCGGCTCTCGTCGTCCGCGACCTTGCCGAAGATGGTGTGCTTGCCCGTGAGCCACTCGGTGGGCGCGACGGAGATGAAGAACTGCGAGCCGTTGGTGCCGCCGACCTTGCCGGTCACGGGGTTGAGCTGCTTGCCGGCGTTGGCCATGGCGAGCAGGTAGGGCTGGTCGAAGCGCAGCTCGGGGTGGATCTCGTCGTCGAACTGGTAGCCCGGGCCGCCGCGGCCGGTGCCCGTGGGGTCACCGCCCTGGATCATGAAGCCGTCGATCACGCGGTGGAAGACGATGCCCTGGTAGAGCGCGCCCTCGCCGGGGTTGCCCGTGCGCGGGTCCGTCCAGTCCTTGGCGCCCGTGGCGAGGCCGACGAAGTTCTCGACCGTCTGCGGGGCGTGGTTCGGGAAGAGCTCGATCCGGATGTCACCGGCCGTCGTGTGCAGGGTTGCGAACATGGCGTCCAGTCTGGCACGTAGCCCCGTGATCACCCCTCCCGTCCTCCTGCACGTGGGGCGTCACGGTGGCAGAGTGTGAGGTCACGAACCGATCACCGACCGACACTCTGACGGACACCCCTGGGAGCGGACATGCCGAAGCGGCCCCACATCGACGTCGACACCGAGAAGCTCAAGGACCAGGCTGCGGACCTTGGCGCGACGCTGAGCGACGCCGCGTCGCACGCGGCCGCCGGCGCCAAGGTCGCCGCCGCCAACGCCAAGGACGCGGCGGGCACCGCGAAGGAGTGGACGACGCCGAAGGTCGAGGCGTTCATCGACTGGCTGCTGCCGCGCGTCGAGCACCTCTACAAGGAGAGCGTCAAGGCCGCGGCGCCCAAGGTCGAGAAGGCGGCGAACGCGGCGAGCCCGGCGATCGACACGGCGCACGACAAGCTGGTCGACGACCTGCTGCCCAAGCTCGTGCAGGCGATGAACGACGCCGCCGAGCGCGCCGGTGCCGCTGCGGCGAAGGCCGCCGACGCCGCCGCCGAGAAGTCGAGCGCGGCCGCTGCGGCGGCCGCCGCAGCCGCCGCGGACCAGAAGGAGGAGCGTCACCGCACGCGCAACGTGCTGCTCCTCCTGGCGGGTCTCCTGGGCCTCGGCGCGGTCTTCGCCGCGTGGCGCCGGTCGCAGACCACCGTCGACCCGTGGGCCGAGCCGTGGGAGCCCGTCGACTCGTTCGGTGCGACCAGCAGCCGTTCGAGCGTGAGCGACGCCGCGGGTGACGCCGCCGACGCGCTGGGCGAGGCGGCCGGCTCCGCCGTCGCGAAGGGCCGCGAGGCCGCGCACAAGGCCGCGGGTGCGGTCTCGGCCGCGACCGAGGCGATCGGCGACAAGGTCGACGACCTGCAGGAGAAGGTGTCCGACGCGAAGGATGCCGCCACCGAGACCGCCAAGAAGGTCACACGCCGGGCCGCACCCAAGAAGCCGGTCGCGGACGGCGACGCGGAGTCCTGACACCTCGCGGGACCGCGACGGCGACGATCACGACGAAGGCCCCGGGCTCCGGCGCGGGGCCTTCGTCATGCCGTGCACCGGCCGGGCGCGGCGCGCCGACCGCGCGTCTCAGTCCAGGAACAGCGCGCGCAGCCGCACGGTCGTGAACGCCAGCCCCGCGACGACCATCGCGACGAAGTACCCCGCGTGCACCGCGGTCATCGAGGTGATCTGCGCGGTGGTGATCCCGCGCACCAGCTCCACCGCGTGCCACAGCGGCAGCACCTTGATCAGCCACTGGATGGGCTCGGCGTAGACGCTGAGCGGGTAGAACGTCGCGGAGAACAGGAACATCGGGAGCATGACGATGTTGATCCAGTCCATCTGCTGGAAGGTCTTCATGTAGCTCGTGATCGCCATGCCGACGCTCGCGAACCCGAACGCCACGAGCAGCACCGCCGGCACCGCGAGGAACGCGTACCAGGACAGGTTCAGCCCCAGCACCTGCATGACGGTGAGGAACCCCAGCGCGTACACGCCCCCGCGGAGCAGCGCGTAGCAGATCTCGCCGAGCGCGACGTCGAGCGGGCCCATCGACGTCGAGAGCATCGCGTCGTACAGCTTGCCGAAGTGCATCTTGAAGAACACGTTCCACGTGGAGTCGTAGACCGCGCCGTTCATGGCGGAGACGGCGAGCAGCGCGGGCGCGATGAACGCCGCGTAGCTGATCCGGTCGCCCGAGGGCAGCGTCACGTCGCCGATGTACTTGCCGAGGCCCCAGCCCATCGCCAGCAGGTAGAACACGGGCTCGAAGAAGCCGGACAGCACGACGACCCAGTTGGTGCTCTTGGTCGCGATGAGCCCGCGCAGCACGACGACGCGCGCGTTGCCCGCGTACAGCGAGCGCACGCCGCGGTCGCGGCCCAGGACGGTGTCGACAACTGTCATCCGCGCAACCTCCCGACGAACGTCCGGCGCGCCATGAGCCACCCGGCCGCGCTCATCGCGACGAGAACCGCGAGGTGGGCCCACGTGGGCCACCCGCTGCCCGACGAGCCGTACGACAACGTGCGTCCCACCTCGCTCGCGTGCCACAGCGGTGAGATCCACCCGATCCACTGCAGCCACACCGGCAGCGTCGCGAGCGGGTAGAACGTGCCCGAGAACAGGAACAGCGGCGTGAAGACGAACCGCTGCACCACGGCGAACTGCCCCTTGTCCTCGGTGATCGACGCCGAGTACGCGAGCAGGGGCAGGCCGAACGCGGTCCCGGCGAGCATCCCGACGAGCGGCATGAGGAAGCCCGCCCACGGGTGCCCGACGGCCCCGAACGCCAGGATGATCAGGTAGTACGCGAGCGTCGTGAACACCATGCGGGCCAGCACCGCCAGCACCACGCCGGAGCAGATCTGCTCGGGCGACACCGGTGAGGCGTTCATGCCGAGGAAGATCCGCCGCCACTTGAAGCCGGCCATGACGGTGTAGGTGAACTCCTCGGTCGCGACGCTCACGGCCGCGGTCGCGAGCAGCGCGGGCGCGACGAACCAGACGTAGCTGACCGACCCCGCGGGCCCGTCGGACACCTGCTGGTCGAGGTACGTCGCGAGCCCCAGCCCGATGCCCACGAGGTACACGAGCGGGCTGCCCACACCGGCCACGACGATCGTCCACGCGTACGCGCGCATCTGCCGGATCTGGTGCTCGGCGACGTACAGCGCGCCGAACCGTCGCGGGCGCTGCGCGGCGTCGATCGCCGCGAGGGACATCGGCTCCGTCGTCGTCGTCATTCGATCAGGCTCCGTCCCGTGAGCCGCAGGAAGACGTCCTCGAGGCTCGACCGGCGCACCAGGCTCGTCGTCGGCCGCAGCCCCAGGTGCGCCACGCGCTCGAGCAGCGCCTCGCCGTCCGCCGTGTACAGCAGCACGCGGTCCGGCAGCACCTCGACCCTGTCTGCCGTCCCCTCGAGCCGCGCGGCCGCGTCGGCGTTGCGGTCCGAGCCGAACCGCAGCTCGACGACCTCGCGCGACGAGTGCTCGCGGATGAGCGAGGCCGGGCTGCCCTCCGCCATGATCCGCCCGTGGTCGACGACGACGAGCCGGTCGCACAGCTGCTCGGCCTCGTCCATGTAGTGCGTGGTGAGCACCAGCGTGGTGCCGCGCTCCTTGAGCCGGAACAGCCGGTCCCACAGCACGTGGCGGGCCTGCGGGTCGAGGCCCGTCGTCGGCTCGTCGAGCATGAGGATGCGCGGCTCGTTGATGAGCGCGCGGGCGATGGTCAGCCGGCGCTTCATGCCGCCCGAGAGGTCGTCGACCTTGGAGCGCGCCTTGTCCTCGAGCTGTGCGAACTCCAGCAGCTCGTCGGCCCGCCGCGCGCACGTGCGCCGGTCGATGCCGAAGTAGCGCCCGTAGACGATGAGGTTGTCCCGCACCCGCAGCTCGGTGTCGAGGTTGTCCTCCTGCGGCACGACGCCCAGCTGCGAGCGGATCTCCGGCCCGTACCCGTCGGGGTCGAGCCCGAGCACGGTGAGGTCCCCGCCCGTGCGCGTCGACACCGCGCCGATCATCCGCATGGTCGTCGACTTGCCGGCGCCGTTGGGCCCGAGCAGGCCGAACGCCTCTCCCGGCGGGACGTCGAAGTCGATGCCGTCGACGGCGGCGAGGTCGCCGAACTTCTTGGTCAGCCCGGCGGCCGAGATCACGGGGGTGCTCACCGGCGACACCCTACGAGCCCCCACCGACATCCACGTCACGAAATGCGGCGGACGGCGCGAGCCCGGGCCGGGCCACGAATCTCGTTTGACCCGGCCCCCCGTCCGCCCGCAGGCTGCGGCGATGACCCTCGCCGACCACTGGCCGCTCGTCGACCTCGCCGTCACGAGCGGCGACCTGACTCTCCGGTACGTCGACGACGAGCTGCTCCCGCAGGTCGCGGCCCTCGCCGCACGCGGCGTGCACGCACCCGACGCCATGCCGTTCTACTTCCCGTGGACGCGTGGCTCCGCGGACGACGTCGCGCGCTCGGTGCTGACCTACCACTGGCGCACGCGCGCCGAGACGAGCCCCGACCGCTGGGCCCTCGAGCTCGCGCTGATCCGCGACGGCGAGGTGCTGGGCGTGCAGGGCATGACGGCGAGCGACTTCCCGGTGCTGCGCACGGCGGAGACCGGCTCGTGGCTGGGCCTCGAGCACCACGGCCAGGGCCTCGGCACGCGGATGCGGCTGATGATCCTGCACCTGCTGTTCGACGGCCTGGGCGCCGAGCGCGCGACGACGGGCGCGTTCGCGGACAACCCCGCGTCCCTCGGCGTCACCCGCAAGCTCGGCTACCGCGCCAACGGCGACGACCGCCTGGCCCGCGAGGGCGTCGCGACGACCAGCCTGCGCTTCGCCCTGGACCGCGCCGACTGGCAGACCCGCCCGGAGCACCACCGCCCGCCGATCGAGCTGCACGGCGTCCCAGCGACCCGCGAGCTCCTCGGCCTCCCCTGACGCGGTCCTCCCGCCCCCCCCCACCCGCCCC
>NZ_JEOE01000052.1 GCF_000708885.1 Cellulomonas sp. HZM
ACCCCGCTCCCCGTCCCCCTCCGGATGGCGCCCGGGCGGGTGTCGGTGGTCGGGGGTAGAACGGCAGCGTGACCAGATGGGTGGACGTGCGCGACGAGGTGCCCGAGCTCGCCGCGGCCGTCGAGGCGCTGTTCGCGTCGGGGACCAACAAGACGATGGCGTCGCTGCGTGCCGACGGCTCGCCGCGGATCAGCGGCACCGAGCTCGAGATCGGCGACGACGTGACGCTCGGGATGATGCCGCGCTCGCGCAAGCTCGCCGACGTGGAGCGGGACGCCCGCGTCGCGATCCACTCGCCCACGCTCGAGCCACCAGCCGAGCCGACGCAGTGGGCCGGCGAGGCGAAGCTGGCCGGCAGGCTCGTGCCGATCGAGCACACCGGCGACGGTCCGCCGGGGAGCTACTTCGCGCTCGACGTGGGCGAGGTGGTGCTGACGCGGATCGCCTCGAGCGGCGACCGCCTGGTCGTCGAGCAGTGGCACCCCGGGCGCGGGTACGAACGCATCGAGCGCGAGTAGCGGCCGAGCAGCACGGTCCGCGGCTCCGGACGCGTGCGGAGCGCCGGACGGGCGCCTGGCGACGGAGCGGCTCTCAGGCGACGACGCGGCTCGCGAGCAGCTCGGCGAGGTGCACGCCCTCGACGCCCGCGAGCTGGTCGGCCTGCGTGCGGCACGAGAACCCGTCAGCGAGGTACAGGTCCCCCGGTGCAGCTGCGCGCAGCGCCGGGAGCAGGCTGTTCTCGGCGACGGCCACCGACACGTCGTAGTGGCCCTTCTCCATGCCGAAGTTCCCCGCGAGGCCGCAGCAGCCGGCGAGCGCCGAGAACGACGCGCCGGCCTTGGTGAGCAGCTCACGGTCGGCGTCCCACGTCATGACCGAGTAGTGGTGGCAGTGCGGCTGCACGACGGCCGTCACGTCGGACAGGTCCGGCACCTGCCACCGGTCGCCCGGGCCGACGGGCGCGGGCGCGGTGAGCAGCTCCGCGAGCGTGCGGGTCTCGCGCGCGACGGCCGCGGCACGCGGGTCGTCGGGCAGCAGGTCGATCAGGTCGCTGCGCAGCACCGCGGTGCACGACGGCTCGAGGCCGACGATCGGGATGCCGTTGACCGCGAACGGCCCGAGCACCTCGAGCAGGTGCTCGAGCTGGTGACGCGCACCCTCGAGCTGGCCCGTGCTGATCCACGTCAGGCCGCAGCACGCCTGGTGGTCCGGGACCAGCACCTCGTAGCCGGCGTCGCGCAGCACGGTCACGGCGGCGCGCGCGACGGACGGCGAGAGCGCGTCGGAGAACGAGTCGGTCCACAGCAGCACCGGCGGGCGCAGGGCCTTCGCCGCCGACGAGTCGCCCGCGATCGCCTCGCTCGTCGTCGGCGCCGCCGCATGCTCGTCGGCCCGCCCGGTCACCGTCACCTGCCCGGCGCCGCCGCGCCGCACCCAGGCTCGGAACGGCTCGGGGGCGAACGTCACCATCGAGCGCCGGGTGTCCATCCCGCCGCCCGCGAGCACGGCGCGAGCGATCGGCCGGACCCCGAGCACCGCGTTGGTCACGCGCGCGAGCAGCGACGACGACGTCACGAGCCGTGCCCAGCGGGGCAGCCAGCCGAGCGCGTAGTGGTTCACAGGCCGCAGCCGACGGCGATATGTACGGTGCAGCACCTCGGACTTGTACTGAGCCATGTCGACGCCCGCAGGGCAGTCCGACGAGCACGCCTTGCAGCTCAGGCACAGGTCGAGCGCGTCGTGCACCTCGGGCGACGACCACCCGCGCGAGACCAACGACCCGTTCGCCATCTCCTGCAGCACGCGCGCACGCCCACGCGTGGAGTCCTTCTCGTCCTTCGTCGCCTGGTACGACGGGCACATGAAGCCGCCCGCGGCGGAGTTGTCGGCGCGGCACTTGCCCACGCCGACGCAGCGGTGCACCGCGGTGGTGAGGTCCCCGGCGTCGTGCGCGAACGAGAAGCCGGTGGTCGCGAGCAGCGGCTTCGCAGCGGGCCGGCGCAGGTCGGCGTCGAGCGGGCGCGGCCGCACGAGGACGCCGGGGTTGAGCAGGTCGCGCGGGTCGAGCAGGTTCTTGAACGCCTCGAACAGGCCGATCGCGCGCGGCGAGTACATGACGGGCAGCAGCTCGGAACGCGCGCGGCCGTCGCCGTGCTCGCCGGACAACGAGCCACCGTGCGACGCGACGAGGTGCGCGGCGTCGGTCATGAACGCGCGCAGCGGGTCGCCCGAGCGCTCGAGCGGGATGTCGAGCCGCACGTGCAGGCAGCCGTCGCCGAAGTGCCCGAACACGAGGCCGTCCACACGGTGCGACGTCATGAGCGCCTCGAGGTCGCGCAGGTACTGCCCGAGCCGCTCGGGCGGGACGGCGGAGTCCTCGAAGCCGGGCCACGCCTGCTCGCGTGCGGGCGTGCGGCCACCGAGGCCTGCGCCGTCCTCGCGGATGCGCCACATCGCGGACGCCTGCGGGCCGGGCGGGAACAGTCCCACCGCGTCGGTCGCGGCGTCCGCGGCGAGGGCGTGCGCGGCGGCCATCGCCTCGTCGAGCGTCGCTCCCCCGACCTCGACGAACAGCCACCCCGCACCCGCGGGCAGCGGCGGCACGGCCGAGGCGCCGCGGACCCGCCGCACCACGTCGACCAGCCGAGCGTCCATGCTCTCGATCGCGATCGGCCGGTGCGCGAGCAGCGTCGGCACCACGTCGGCGGCGCTCGGCATGTCCGGGTAGCCGAGCACGACGAGCACGGGCGTCGACGGGATCGGCACGAGGTCGACCGTCGCGCCGAGCCAGGTGCCCACGGTCCCCTCGGTGCCGACGAGCGCCTTGGCGAGGTCGGTGCCGTTCTCGGGCAGCAGGTGCTCGAGCGAGTAGCCCGACACCTGGCGCCGGAACCGGCCCAGCTCGGTGCGGATGACGTCGAGGTTCCCGCGGACCAGCTCCGCGAGGCCGGGCACGGCGTCGAGCGAGCCGCGTCCCGCGGTGAACCGGCGGCCGGTGCCGTCGACCACGTCGAGCTCGCGCACGTTGTCCGCCGTGCGTCCGTACGCCACCGCGCGCGGGCCGCACGCGTTGTTGCCGATCATCCCGCCGAGCGTCGCGCGGCTCTGCGTCGACGGGTCGGGACCGAAGCGCAGACCGTGCGGGGCCGCCGCCTTCTGCAGCGCGCCCATGACGACGCCCGGCTCGACGCGGGCGGTGCGCGCCTCGGGGTCGATCTCGAGGATCCGGTTGACGTGGCGCGACAGGTCGAGCACCACGCCCGTGCCCACCGCGTTGCCCGCGACCGACGTCCCCCCACCCCGCGGCGTCACGGGTACTCCGGCCTCGCGGGCGACCGCGAGCGCCGCGAGCACGTCGTCGGTGTCCCGCGGGAACACGACCACCTGCGGCACGACGCGGTAGTTCGATGCGTCGGTCGAGTACTCGGCGCGGCGGCGCGAGCCGTCGTCGACGACACCGCGCACGGAGG
The DNA here is from genome assembly GCF_000708885.1 of Cellulomonas sp. HZM. Taxonomy (GTDB): domain Bacteria; phylum Actinomycetota; class Actinomycetes; order Actinomycetales; family Cellulomonadaceae; genus Cellulomonas. The sequence goes on from NZ_JEOE01000052.1 coordinate 3,471, forward strand.
AGCGCAACGCCGCCACGACGTCGGTGCGCACCTCGTCTGCCAGGTCGTCCGTCACGGCTGCCACGAGGGCATCCTCGCACCCGGCGCGCGCGGCGCCGGGTGCGGGGCCGACCGGTGGACGCGGGACGACGGATCGGCCGGGTCAGCCCTCCCGCGGAGCCCCCGCGATGTTCATGAGCCACTGCGTCCCGAACCTGTCGGTGGCCATCCCGAACACGTCGCCCCACGGTGCGGGCTCGAGCGGCTGCGGTACCTGACCGCCCTCGACGAGCTTCTCCCAGTACCCGCGTAGCTCCGCCTCGTCCTCGTGCGGGCCCGAGAGCGACACCGTGATCGACGAGCCCGGGGAGTACTCCATGTGCGACGGGGTGTCCGCCGCCATGATCGTGAAACCGGCCGGTGTCTCGAGCTGCGAGTGCATGACGAGGTCCTTCTCGGACTCGTCGACCGACATGCCGAAGTCGCCGAAGGTGCTGATCGTCGGCTCGCCGCCGAAGACCGACGCGTAGAACGTGATCGCCTCGCGGGCCTGGTCCTTGAAGTTGATGTACGGGTTGAGCGTGGACATCAGGAGACCTCCAGCGTGATCTCGGTCCCCGTCAGCGCCTTGCTCACGGGGCAGGTGGCCTTCGCGGCCTCGGCGGCCTGACGGAAGCCGTCGGCGTCGAGGCCGTCGACCTCGCCGCTGACCTTGAGCGTGATCCCCGAGATGCGGAAGCCGCCCGCGGGGTCGGGGCGCAGCGTGACGTCGGCCGAGACGTCGAGCGAGCGCGGCGTGCCGCCCGCCTCGCCGAGCAGGGCCGACAGCTGCATGGCGTAGCACGACGAGTGCGCGGCGGCGATGAGCTCCTCGGGGCTCGTCGTGCCGCCGGCGTCGTCGGCCGCGCGCTTGGGGAACGAGACGTCGAACGTGCCGGCGCCCGAGCTGGCGAGCGACACCTGGCCGCTGCCGTCGGTCAGTCCGCCGGTCCAGGAGGTGCGAGCAGAACGCGTGGGCATGACAGCTCCGTCCGTGAGGGGGTCACGGCGGCCGACGACCGCCGCAGCCCACGCTAGGCACGACCACCGACACGCGCACCCGCGCGAGCGGGGACGACGGGCGTCAGCCCACGTACTCCCAGTGCCACGGCTCGAGCTTCGTCGTCTCCGCCCACGACGGGTGGTGCCAGCCGTACTGCGCGGCGTGCGCCTTCATCCACGCGTACTGGCGCGTGCCGAACGTCTGGATGCCCGCGCCGAGGTCCACCGCGACGCCGGTGCCGTGGTTGGACGTCCCGGGCGTGGCGCACAGGCTGCCCTTGGTCGCACGGCACGCGACCTGGCCCGCGTACGACCGGTACGAGTCGGAGATCGTCAGGTGCGTCCCGAACGCCGCGTGGTACGCCGCGTCGAGCTTCTCGAGGTCCTGGGCGGCGTCGCAGCGCAGGAGCGCGGAGGTGTCGAAGGACGGGGCGCACAGCGCGCTCGCGGGGATGCGGCCGTTGGCGTACCCCAGCAGCGAGGCCTTCCAGGCGGCGCGCTGCGCGGCGGCCTTCTCCTGAGCGGCCTCCTTGGCGGCCACCTTCTTCGCCGCGGCTTCCTTGGCCTCGGCGGTGTCCTCGACGACCTCGCTCAGCTCGACGACCTCGCTCACGGCATCGCGCAGCGCGAGGGTGTCGTCGTCCTCCGCACCCGTCACGGCGGGCACCTCGACGTCGTCCGCGTGGTCGACGGTCGTGACCTCGTCGTCCGCGGACGACGAGGCTCCGAGCGACGGGACGTCGGCGCTCTCGGCGGCCGACGTGAGCGGCCCGTCCGCGGTCGTGGGGGCGGTGACCGCGGGCGCGGGCTGGGCGGACGCGGGGTCGAGCGCGCCGGAGGTCAGGCCGTCCGGCAGGTCGGGGGCGGCGACGCCGTCGCCCTGGCTGTCGTCCGGGACGCTCGTGGGGGTGTCCGAGGGCGCGGAGGACGCCTCGGAGGCGGGCGCGTCGGACGCGGTCGACGAGGGCGTCGGGGTCGTCGCGGCGTCGGAGCCGGTGCTCGACGGCTCGTCGGCCGGCGTGCCTGCCGGGTCGTCCGACGCACTGCCCGACGCACGGTCCGACGAGCGCGAGGCCGCACCCGACGACCGCCGCTCGACCGACTGCTCGGTGCGCATCTGCGTCACGAGCCTCTTGAGCTTGGCCCGCGCCTTGTCGAGCTTCGCGAGCCTCGCGTCGTCGACCTTGGTCGCCTCGCCCGAGGTCTGCGCCGCGTCGGCGGCGGCGAGCGCGTCGTCGGCCGCCGCGATGACCGCGGTGCGGGCGAGCGCGGTCTTCGAGCTCGCCTCGGCCTGGTCGCGCGCCGCCCACCCGTCGGCGGAACGCGCGCCGGAGGCTGCGCTCGCGCCGGGCGCCGAGGCGCCGACGAGACCGCCGTCGACCGTGCGCGCGACGGCGGCGGTCGCGGTCATCCCGGCGGCGAGCACGGCGACGAGTGCGCCCTTGGTCAGGCGCACGCCCAGTCGCTCGGCGGCAGTTCTGTCACTCATCCGCGACAGGGTAAGCAGACCTGGTCGGTGGTCCAACTCGGACGAAAGGCCTGATCAGGGCATACGTGACCGTGATCTGAGACACATGCGTGACGCACAGGACCGGGGACGGCGGGCCATTACGCTTCCCCCGTGCTCAACGATCTCGACGACCTCTACGACATCGCCCGGCTCGCCGAGCGGCTCGGCGTCGAGAACTCCACCGTGCGCGTCTGGCTGTCTCGCAAGGTGTCCTGGCTGCCCCAGCCGGACGGTCGCCTCAACGGTGGCGCGGTGTGGCGTGCGACCACCCTCGACGGCATCGAGCAGCGTCGCGTGAAGGGTCGCCCGGGCCCCAAGCCGCGGCAGACGACGAACGCCTGACCTGCACGCACGCGCGTCGGGGTGGCCGATGCCGAGCGCCCGACGACGGGCGCCGGCCGCCGCTGGTCGACGCGCCCGCGACGCCCCGCGCGACCGCCCGGTTCGGGGACGGATCAGTCGTCGGACCCCCGCCGCACGGGCGTGATCCGCAGCGCCCCTGGCGCCCACGCGGGTACCGCCGGACGTGCCGGGCGGACGGGCGCGAGCCGCACGTACGGCTCCCCCGCGAGGGGTCGTGGGTCGGGCCCGCCGCGGTTCGGCCACAGCGCGAACGCGCGCTCCGCCTGCGCCGTGATCGTGAGCGAAGGATTCACCCCCGGATTCGCCGAGACGGCCGATCCGTCGACCACGTGCAGCCCCGGGTAGCCGTGCACGCGGTGGTACGGGTCGACGACGCCGTCAGCCGCAGACGACGAGATCGCGCAGCCCCCGATGAAGTGCGCCGTCATCGGGACGTCGACCACCTCGCCGAGGCTGCTCGCCGCGAAGCCGCCCAGGTGCGCAGCCATCCGCTCGTACGCGTGGTGCGCCTGCGGGATCCACGTGGGGTTGGGCGTGCCCTCGTCGGCCGAGGACGTCAGCCGCACCCGCCCGCGCCACGTGCGCCGCGGCCGCACGGTGATCGACGCGTCCCCGGTCTGCATCACCAGGCCGATCACGGTGCGCCGCGACCACGACCGCAGCCCGAGCAGCAGCGACGCGACCTTCCCGGGGTGCCGCAGCACCCGGCCGAGCCAGCGCAACGGGCGCGGGACCCGCCCGCCGCCCGGCGTCAGCACCGTCCCGAGCAGGCCCATGAGGTTCGACCCGTGCCCGTACCGCACGGGTTCCAGGTGCGTGCGCTCGTCGAGCCACACCGAGGACGTGATCGCGACGCCGCGGCTCACGTCGGGCCGCGTGCGGTGCCCGCGCCAGCGCATCGCCGCGCCGCCCAGGGACTCGCTGTTGGTGCGGGTGACGTGGCCCAGGCGGTCGGAGAGGTCGGGCAGCACGCCGGTGGCTCGCATCCGGTGCAGCAGGTCCTGCGTGCCCCAGGTGCCGGCGGCGAGGACGACCTGGTGCGTGCGGACCGTCCGGCGGGCGCGGCCGGACGTCGACCGGGTCTCGACGAGCCAGCCGTCGCCGTCGGGGCGGACCGCGGTGACCGTCGTGTCCGGCACGATCCGCACGCCCGCGCGCTCGGCGAGGTACAGGTAGTTCGTCTCGAGCGTGTTCTTCGCGCCGTGCCGGCAGCCCGTCATGCACTCGCCGCACTGCAGGCAGCCTCGACGGTCCGGGCCGGCCCCGCCGAAGAACGGGTCGGGCACGTGGGCGCCGGGCTCGACGCGGTCGTCGGCCCCGAACACCACGCCCACGGGCGCGAGGCGGAACGAGTCGTCCACGCCCAGGTCGCGCGCCGCGGCGAGCACCACGTCGTCGGCCGGGGTCTGCGTCGGGTTGTCGACGACACCGAGCATGCGCGTGGCCTGGTCGTAGTGCGGCGCGAGCTCGGCACGCCAGTCGGTGATGCCGGCCCAGTGCGGGTCGTCCCAGAACTCGTCGGCCTCGGGGCGGTAGAGCGTGTTGGCGTAGACGAGCGAGCCGCCGCCCACGCCCGCCCCGGCGAGCACGACGACGTCGGGCAGCACGTGGATGCGCTGGATCCCGCGGCACCCCAGCCGCGGCGCCCACAGGAACCTGCGCACGTCCCAGCTGGTGCGGGGCAGGGTCTCAGGCGTGAACCGCCGGCCGGCCTCCACGACGAGGACGCGGTACCCCTTCTCCGCGAGCCGCAGCGCCGCGACGGACCCGCCGAACCCGGACCCGACGACCACGACGTCGACGTCGACCGACACATCCGCTCCGCTCGCCTCGTCGCTCCGGGAGGAACATGATGCACCCGGGGCGATCCGCCGAGGTTCCCCCGTGCCGCGAGCAAGCCGTCACGAACGCGAAACATGTCCGTTCTTCCGGAACGTGCTACCACCAAGTAACGTTCGCCTGGCGCGCGCGTGACCCCGGTCACAGCGCGCGCACCAGCTCCGCCAACGAACCAGGGGAATGCGCATGGCACGTCGTCCCGTCCTCGCCTCCGTCACCGCCGCCTCGGTGGTCCTCGCCTCGGCACTCGTCGCCGGGCCCGCGTCCGCCGCCTCGTCGCCACCGGACACGCCGACGAACCATCGACTCTCACCCGCCCTGCGGGCCCAGGCAGCCAAGGACGCGACGAAGGTGCGCGACCTGCTCGGTGCGAGCGGCAACGTCACCGCGTTCGTGCAGCTCAAGGCTCCGGCAGGCGTCACCGTGTCGAAGGCGACCGGTGGCGACAAGGCCGACGTCAAGGCCAACGCGAAGAAGACGCAGGCTCTCGCCGAGGACGTCGTTCCGACGAGGCTCACGGCCTCGAACGCCGACAGCACCGCGGTCAAGCGCGTCGGCACGATCAGCAACCTCGTCGCCGCGACGATCGTCACCGGTGACGCCGCCAAGGTGCGTGCGCTCGCGTCGAGCCCCGACGTCGTGGCGATCTACCGCGTCGCGCGCAAGACGATCGAGAACGCGAACACCGTCGAGTTCACCAAGGCGCTCGAGACGTGGAAGGAGACCGGGAACACCGGCTACGGCGTCCGCGTCGGCGTCATCGACACCGGCCTCGACTACACGCACGCCGACTTCGGCGGCCCCGGCACGCCGGCCGCCTACCAGCAGGCGTACGGCACCGACGGCAGCGGCCCCATCCCGGCCGGGCTGTTCGACCGCACCAAGTTCATCGGCGGGTACGACTTCGCTGGGCCGCTGTACAACGCGGACCCCGACTCGGACGACTACAACCCGGTCCCGACCCCGGACGCCAACCCGATCGACTCGCTGTACACGTCGGACAACTCCGGCCACGGCACGCACGTCGCCGGCACCGCGGCGGGCTACGGCGTGGACGCCGACGGCCACACGTTCGCGGGCGACTACTCGAAGCTGACCTCGGTCGCGGGCTGGGACGTGGGCCCCGGCGCCGCACCCGAGGCGCAGCTCTACTCGCTCAAGGTGTTCGGTGACATCGGCGGCTCGACCGACCTCACCGCGCTCGCGCTCGACCGCGCGGCCGACCCGAACAACGACGGCGACTTCTCCGACCGCCTCGACGTGGTCAACCTGTCGCTCGGCTCGGACGGCTCGCCGGCCGACGACCCCGACAACATCGTCATCGACAAGCTGAGCGCGCTCGGCACGGTCGTCGCGATCGCGTCCGGCAACGCGGGCGACATCACCGACATCGGTGGCGGCCCCGGCAACGCGGCCAGCGCGCTGACGGTCGCGAACTCCGTGGCCAAGCCGGTGCTCGACGCGGTCGAGGTCACCGCGGCGCCGGGTCACCCGAGCCTCGTGGGGCAGAAGCTGCCCGCGCAGAACTCGATCAGCTACACCGGCACCAGCGACGTGACGGCCCAGGTGGGCTACGTCGGAGCCACCTTCGACGGCTGCACGGCGTTCACACCGGACCAGGCAGCGAAGGTCGCCGGCAAGATCGCGTACCTGTGGTGGGACGACAACGACGGCACGCGTGCCTGCGGGTCGGCGGCCCGGTTCAACAACGCGACCGCGGCCGGCGCCGTCGGCGTCCTGCTGCCGACGACCGTCCCGGTCTTCACCGCGGGCATCGCCGGCAACGCCGCCATCCCCGGCGCGCAGCTGACCAAGCAGTCCACGGACACGCTGGCCGACGAGATCAAGGCCGGCACGCTGTCGCTCCACATCGGCCCCGGTCTCGCCATGCAGGCCTCCCAGGAGGGTGCGGGCGACCTGCTCAACGCGAGCTCGTCGCGCGGTGTGCACGGCTCGCTCGGCATCGCCAAGCCCGACGTGGCGGCTCCCGGCACGGGCATCAGCTCGGCCGCGTCCGGCACGGGTGACCACCCGCAGATCCTGTCCGGCACCTCGATGGCCACGCCTCACGTGGCCGGCATCGCGGCGCTCGTCGTGCGCGCCCACCCGGCGTGGACCAGCTCGCAGGTCAAGGCCGCGATCATGAACACCGCGACCCACGACGTCACCACCGGGCCCGGCGGCACCGGCCTGAAGTACGGCCCGCAGCGGGTCGGCTCCGGCCGCGTCGACGCGCTCGCCGCGGTGGACGCCAAGGTCATCGCGTACAACAAGGCGAAGCCCGCGCTGACCTCGGTGACGTTCGGTGTCGTGCCGGTCAAGGCCGCGACCGTCGTGCAGAAGCAGGTCGTGACGGTGAAGAACTTCGACTCGAAGAACACGAAGACCTTCGCCACGTCGGTCACGCTCGCCACCAAGGCCGGCGGCGCGACGATCACGGCCTCGCCCGCGTCGATCACGGTCCCCGCCGGCGGCACCGCCGACGTCACCGTGACACTGACGGCCAACCCGTCGACGCTCAAGCGGGACATCGACCCGACGTCGGCGGTCGAGGACGGCGTGACCGGCCTGCCGCGCGAGTACGTCGCCGAGGTCGCCGGTCGCCTGGTGCTCAAGCCCGCCACGGGCACCGAGCTCCGCGTGCCGGTCCAGGCTGCGCCGAAGCTGGTCAGCGAGCTCACCGCGAAGTCGCCGGTGTTCACGTCGTCCTCGTCGGTCGCGGACCTCCCGGTCACGGGCCGCGGCGTCACGACGGGCGGGTTCGACTCGTTCAGCTCGCCGCTCATCCTGGCGGCGACGTCGCCGAAGCTGCCCGTCGACCCGGCGCTGCACACCTCGCAGTCGGCGGTCGCGTCGGGCGACATCACGTACGTCGGGTGGTCGTCGACCGTGCCGTTCGTCGCGGCGATCAACGACCCGGTGCACGTCCCGGCCGCGGGCTTCAACAAGCTCGAGGTCGGCGTCGCGGTCAAGGGCAGCTGGGCCTCGCTGGGCCGGGCCGTCACGCCGTACATCGACATCGACCTGAACGGCGACAAGAAGGCCGACCTCGAGACGATCGTGACGAAGCTGTCCCCGGACAGCGACCTGACGGTGGCCGAGACGTACGACCTGCGGATCGCCGACCCGACCAAGCAGCTCGTCGGCATCGAGCTCGTCAACGAGGAGGCCGGTGACGTCGACTCGGTGGCGTTCGACAACAGCGTGTTCGTGGCGCCGATCAACCTCGCGGACGTCGGCATCACGTCGGGCATGAAGCCCACGCTGACGGTCGGCACGGCGTCGCCCTACGCGGCGGCCGACGACGGCGTGATCGACGAGGTCGCACCGTTCACGGTCAACCCGTTCGCGCCGCCGCTGTGGTTCGAGACCGACGACCTCGCCAACGTCTTCACCGACGGCGACACCCCGATCGCGGTGCACCGTGCCGCGGGCGTGACGTCCGGCAAGATCCTCGTCCTCACCCCGCAGAACGCGGACCCGACGACGCGTGCTCAGGTCGTGGACGTCAAGACGTCCTCGTCCACCAAGCTCGCGCTGAGCTCGACGAAGGTGAAGTACGGCACGGCCGTGAAGGCGACGGCCACCGTCAAGGGCGCGGTCGCACCCGCCGGCAAGGTCGAGTTCCGTGAAGGCAGCAAGGTGCTCGCCACCGCCACGGTCAAGGTCAGCGGCACGACGGGCACCGCCACGGCGACGCTCCCGAAGACGCTGTCCGTCGGCAAGCACACGCTGACGGCCGCGTACCTCGGCGGCACGTCGGTCGCACCGTCGTCGGCCACGGCCGCCCTGACCGTCGCGAAGGCCACGCCGACGCTGTCGGTCAGCACCAAGAGCTGGACGGTGAAGAAGAACAGCAAGCCGGTGCTCAAGGTGCAGGTCAAGGGAGCATCTGGTGCCGCGACGCCGACCGGCAAGGTCGTCGTCAAGGTCGGCTCCACCACGATCACCACGTCGCTCAAGAGCGGCAAGGCGACCGTGACGCTGCCGAAGGCGAAGAAGTCGGCGACCGTGACCGTCACCTACAAGGGCGACAGCCACTACGCGTCGTCGGCCACGAGCCACAAGCTCAAGGTGAAGTGACCCGCTGAGCGGGGCCGAGGGCCGCGTCGACCACCCGGTCGGCGCGGCCCTCGTGCGTCCGGACCACGCGTTCGAGCGAATCCGCGACGATTCGGGTCAAGAGCCGCATCCCGAAGGCCGATGTGCAGGTCATGGAGCTGCTGCCCTCGCCGCACGAGCCGCGCGACGACACGCTCCAGCACCACGTGCAGCCCCTCAACGCGGCCGAGCACGTGTGGGTCGCGCAGCACCGCTCGCTCGTCGCGGAGCTGTGCGACGGCGACGTCGACGAGTGGACCGTCGGGCACCTGTTCGACAGGGTGCACGCCACGTGGGTCGCGTCCGACGAGCGCCCCGACCCGGCCCCGCTCGTGCACGCGTTCGGCGTCGCGCTGGGTGACCTCGTGGTGCGGGAGGTGCCGACGCTGTCGTGGGCGTCGTGCGGCGAGGCCGACGACGTGCACCTCGCGCTGTCCGCCCCCGGCACGAGCGTCGTGCTGTTCCCCATCGAGTCTGTCGACGCGCACTGGGGCGAGGCCGGCGATCGCTGGTTCACGCTGCACGTGCGGGCTGTGGTCGCGGAGGCGAGCCGCCGGTTGACACGGGCCGCGGGCGCGGGGTCCTGAACGCCGTCGAGCCCGCGGGCGTCTCGTCGCGTCGTCCGAGTCCCCGTGCCGGGCGGCACGTGCCGGGCCGGCGCAGGGTCAGCTCGTGGGGAGCGGACGGATCGCGACGGCCTCCACCTCGACGAGCTGGTCGTCGTAGCCGAGCACGGTGACACCCAGCAGTGTGCTGGGCACCTCGTGCTCGCCGAACGCTGCGTGCACGACATCCCAGGCGGTCCCGAGGTCGGACCGCCGGGACGAGGCGACGTAGACGGTCGTCTTGACGACATCGGTCAGCCGCGCGCCGGCGGCCTCCAGTGCGATGACCAGGTTGGCCATCACCTGGCGCGCCTGGCCCGCGACGTCGCCGACGGCGACGGTGCTGCCGTCGGCATCGAGCGGGCAGGCGCCGGCGGTGAAGACGAGCTCGCCCGGCCCTGCCACGGCCGCGTAGGCGTACGGAGCCTTCGGCGTCAGCCGCTCTGGTCGGATGAGGGCGATCGTGGACTCGTGAGGCATGCGCCCATGATCCACGCCTCGGCGGCACGGGGCATGGGGCCGAGGCGCGGCAGGTCGGCTGGGTCCGGGCGGTTCCTGTGATGTGGCGTCCCGCGCGGTCGTCGAGCCGTCCACAGCACGCGGTTTTCGCCGACCTGTCCACAGGGGTATTTGTGCTGGTCAGGTGCCATTTTGGGGTTGACCCGGGGTGTCCGGTTCGGGTAGATTCATACGCATGTTCGAAGTCCCTGGATCGCCTCGTGAGGGCG
>NZ_JEOE01000053.1 GCF_000708885.1 Cellulomonas sp. HZM
GTGGGGAGGGGTACGGCGGCGGACGGGTGCGGCGTCGTCGCGGGCGCTGCGGCCCGGCGGGCTCGGCGTGCGCCGCCACGGGCGTAGTGCGACGCCAGCAGCAGCACGCCGGCGACCGCGAGCGCGACGAGGATGACGAGGCCCGTCAGGGGCGGGACCGTCTCGGCGGCGGCCGCCGCGACCGGCTCCGCGGACGCCGCGGGGGCGGGTGCCGCGGCGACGAGCGTCACGGGGGTCTCGCTGACCACCGTTCCCTGGTAGGCGACGACGAGATGGTGCTCGCCCTCCGGTGCGTCCGCGGGCACGACGACGTCGGTGCTGAACGAGCCCTGCGCGTCCGTGGTCACCGTGGTGAGCAGCACCGGGTCGGAGTGCAGCTCGACCGCGAGCTCGACGCCCGGCGCGTAGCCCGAGCCCGTGAGCGTGACCGTCGCGCCCGGCGACACGTCGCCGGTCCACGTCAGGGCGCCGACGAACGACGTCACCGGCGTGCCGACCGTGACCGGCTCCGACGGCGTGGACGCCTCGGACTGCCCGACCTCGTTGACCGCCCGGACCGCGGCGCGGTAGCTGCCGTCGGGCAGGTCACGGAACTCGTGGCGCGTCGTGCTCGCGTCGACCTCGGCGTGGTTGTCGCCGCTGAGCTGGACCACGTAGCCGGTCACGGCGTCGAGGTCCACGTCGGGCGACGGGTCCCACTCGACGACGATCGTCGAGCCGTCGACCGTGAGCCGCGGCGTGCCCGGCGCGCTCGGGGCACCCTCGACCGCCTTCTCGTCGGGGTCGATGCCGAGGTCGTCGGTCGCGCCCGTCGCCGTGGTCGTCGTGGTCGTCGTGCCCGTCGTGCCGGTCGTGCCCTTCGTCGTCCCGGACGAGCCCGAGCCCGACGAGCCGCTCGCCGTGCTGCCCTTGCCGCCGTTGCCGGAGGACGTGCTGCCGGTCGAGCCCTTGGTCGACCCCGACGACCCCTTCGACCCGCCGGACGACGAACCGCCCGAGCTCCCGCCGGATCCCGACGAGCCCGAGCCGGACGAGCCGCCCGACGTCGCGGGCTTCGTCGCGGTCCCGGTCGGCGACTTCGTGGGTGTCGGCGTCGAGGGCGTCGGCGTCTTCGTGGGCTGCGACGTCGTGATGTTGTAGTCCGACGGCAGGTCGTCCTCGTACAGCACGTCGTTCGGGTCGCCCTGCCAGATGCCGGTGCTCGCGCTGCTCTGGACGATCCGGCCCTTGTACTTCGGGTTGTTCCCGTCGTACTCGTGGCACGTGGGGATCGGCTGGCAGAACTTGTCCTCGGCGAGGCTCGTGAGCGCGGCGCCCATGTCGTCCTGGAGGCACGGCTGGTCGTCGCCACCGTCGACCCACTGGACGGTGGCCGCCTCGGCCTGCGTGGCCTGAGCCACCGGCAGACCGACGGTGAGGAAGCCGACGACGCCGAACGCAGCGGCCAGGCGCAGGCGGCGGTGGAGCTGAGGAAGAAGTTTCACGATCGCGCTTTCCGGTGGGTCGTGCGGGGGGTCAGTGGGCGCCGACGCGCTCGCGGGGGGACGGCTCGACGGCGCACGCGCCGATCGGGAGCACGCCCCACAGCTCGTCGTCGGGAGCGGCCAGGGCGGGCCCGGACGGCTGGGTCGGCGCGGCGGCCTCGTCGGCCGCTGCGAGGCTCGCGGTGACGTCCGCGTCGGGGGCCGCGAACACCGCGTCGTCGAGTCGGCGCTCCTTGCGGGCGACGATCGTCGCGGCGACCGCGGCGGCGGTGACGTTGTTGGTGGTGCGGGCCATGTCCGCGAGCGCGCTGATGGGGAGCGTGAGGATCACGACCTCGAGCGGCAGCCCGGCGGCAGCGAGCACGGTGGTGGCCGTGATGGTCGCCGTCCCCGGCACGCCCGCGGTCCCGATCGACACGAGCAGCCCGAGCACGACGAGCACCGCGTAGTCGGTGAGGCCGTACGGGATGCCGAGCGCGTTGACGGCGTAGACCGCGAGCAGGATCGGCCAGATCCCCGCGCAGCCGGGCATGCCGATCGTCGTGCCGAGCGGAGCCGTGAAGCCGGCGATCTCGGACGGGACGCCCACGCGGCTGCGGAGCAGGCTCGTGGTGAGCGGCAGCGTCCCGGCGCTGCTCTGCGTGCTGAACGCCGTGAGCTGCGCGGGCAGGATCTTGCGGAAGAACGCGACGGGGCTGACGTCTGCCGAGACCCGCAGGAACACGCCGTTGACCACGTAGGTGTGCGTGAAGCAGACGACGAACGCGACCACGAGCAGCGTGAGCAGCGGCCACAGCTGGCTCGTGTCCGCCGAGACGGTCGACGTGAACGACGCCGTGAGAGCGAGCACCGCGTACGGCGTGAGCGCGATGACGAAGCCGACGGCGCGGTAGATGATCTCCCGGAACGCCTCGACGCCCGCCTTGAACGGTGCGACCTTCTGCGGCTGCTTGTCCGCGATCACCGAGCAGGAGACCGCGACCAGGATGCTCACGAGGATGATCGGGATGATGTTGTTCTCGGAGACGTCCTTGACGATGTTCGTCGGGAAGAAGCCGATGAACACGTCGGTGAACGGCTTCTTCACCTGGTCGAGCGAGCGCGTGTCGACACCTGCGGTGGCCAGGTGCGCGCCCTTGCCGAGGCCGACGAGCAGCGCGGTGCCGAGCGCGAGGAAGATCGCGACGAGGTTGAGGCTCAGCAGCCAGAAGACGGACCGGCCGCCGATCGTCTTGAGCTGTGCGGTCGACCCGAGCGACGTGATGCTCGAGAGGATCGACACGATGACGAGCGGCGCGACGATCGTCAGCAGCAGGTTGACGTAGACGCGACCCAGCGGCTGGACGTACTCGACGTGGTCGCGGAACACGACGCCCACGCCGATGCCGAGGAACAGGCCGACGAACGTCAGGACGCTGAAGTTGAGGCGCTTGCTGGCCAGGGCGAACAGGCCTGCGAACAGGCCGAGGGTGACGGCGAGGGCGGTCGCGTCCCAGACGTTCACGCGGGGGCTCCGATCGTGCGCGAGCTCCTCCGGGACCGGATCGGTCTCGGGCGCTCAGGGGGGCGGGGTGCTGCCGGTCCCGTCAGACGCGGGCGGCGGGGGGCGCGACGACGCTGCGGCGCGCGCTGGACGATGCGACGTGCAGACATCGCTGCCCGCGGTGCTCGCCTGCGCACATCACGCCGTGCTCCTCGTCGTCCGGGCGCCGACGGCGCCTGCTCGTGCTTGCCGTCGTGCGGTGCACGACGACCTGGTCGTCACCCGGGGCACCCCGCCACGGACGGAGGGTTGCCGGTCTCCCAGCCGGGGCTTCGCGGAGACTCTCATGACCCGATTACACCGACTGATTCAGTCGGCTTTTGTGTCGGTCATTTTCTAGTGCCCGCCGCGGGAGGACGTCAACATCGCCACCGGGTGAGTCCAGGATCCGAGATGCCGCCCCGGACTTCTCACGACATGGGCGCGCAACGTGTGCGCAGAACGTGACGCACGCCTGACACCGCGCGCGTCGCCCGGAAACACGCCGTTCCTAGCGTCGGCGGCACCGCGAGCCACGCTCGCTCCCCACCGGCCCACGGAGGTCACCGTGACGACGCTCGACGCCCGCACCGCCGCAGCACCCACCGCAACCACCCCCGCTGCACCCCTCACCGCCTCGCACGGTCGCTGGCTCAACGGCTGGGACCCCGAGGACGCCGCCCAGTGGGAGTCCGTGGGCAGGCGCATCGCGCGCCGCAACCTCGCGGTGAGCGTCTTCGCCGAGTTCCTCGGCTTCGCCGTCTGGGCGATGTGGAGCATCGTCGTGCCGAAGCTCTCGGACGCCGGGTTCGCCCTCACGGCCGACCAGTCGTTCTGGCTCGTCGCGATCCCCAGCCTCGTCGGCGCGACGATGCGGCTGCCGTACACGTTCGCGGTCCCCGTCTTCGGCGGCCGCAACTGGACCATCGTGTCCGCGCTGCTCCTGCTGCTCCCCCTCGGCGGTCTCTACCTCGCGGTCCAGGACCCGTCGACCTCGTTCGGGGTGCTGCTCGGCGTCGCGGCGCTCGCGGGCCTGGGCGGCGGCAACTTCGCGTCGTCGATGGCGAACATCTCCTACTTCTTCCCGCAGCGCGAGAAGGGCCGCGCGCTCGGGTTCAACGCCGCGGGCGGCAACCTGGGCACCGCGGCGGTCCAGCTCGTCGTCCCGATCGTCGTCGTGACGGCGGCCGGCCTGCAGCTCGACCGCGCCGCGCTCGTCGTCGTCCCGTTCGTGCTGCTCGCGGCGCTGCTCGCATGGCGCTGCATGGACAACCTCAGCACCGCCCGTGCGAACCCGCGCGTGTACGCCGCGGCCCTGCGGGAGCGGCACACCTGGGTGATCTCGCTCGTGTACATCGGCACGTTCGGCTCGTTCATCGGGTTCTCCGGCGTGTTCCCGACGCTGCTCACGCGCAGCTTCCCCGGGACGACGCTCTCGCTCGCGTTCCTCGGGGCACTCGTCGGCTCGCTGACCCGTCCGCTCGGCGGAGCGCTCGCCGACCGCGTCGGGGGCGCGCGGCTGACCCTGGTGTCGTTCGGCGCGATGGCGCTCGGGATCGTCGGCGCGATCGTCTCGCTGCGCGAGTCGTCGCTCGTCGGCTTCTTCGCCTCCTTCCTGTGGCTGTTCACGTTCTCGGGCATCGGGAACGGGTCGGTGTACCGGATGATCCCGTCGGTGTTCGCGCTGCTGCCCGAGCGCACCGCCGGCACGCGGGCGGCCGTCGCCGCGGGGTGCCTGGGGATCGCGGGCGCGGTCGGTGCGCTGGGCGGGTTCCTGATCCCGCGGGGGTTCGCGATCTCGACGAACGCCACCGGGGGGATCCAGGCGGCGCTCGTCGTCATGGTCGGCGTCTACGCGGTGCTCGCCGCGGTGGTGTGGGCGGTGTACGCGCGCCGCGGAACAGCCTTCGGCCGCGCTCGCGTGTGACCCGACGGTCGGCCGTCCCACTTCTCACAGCCGGGACGCCCGCCGTGTGCGGACATCGTTCCGCCCGTGTTACCCCCCGCCGTCCGCGGCGAAACACGCCCTTCCTAGCGTGAGCGCACAGCCCGCACGAGGCGGCCCGGACAGGCAGCACGGCCGCCCTGCGGCGCACGCACCCAGGATCAGCAAGGAGGACCCCGTGGAGAGCAAGCACCTGGTCGTGGTCGGGGGTGGCATGGTCGGCCACCGCCTCGTGGAGGCGGTCCGGGCGCGCGACGAGCAGGGGGCGTGGCGCGTCACGATGTTCGCCGACGAGCCGCGTCGGCCCTACGACCGCGTCGCGCTGACCTCGTACTTCGCGGCGGGCCCGGAGTCGCTGCAGCTGGGCGACCCCGCGCTGTGGGAGGACCCGCTGGTGCGGGCACGTACGCGCTGCGCGGTCACGTCGATCGACCTGCAGGAGCGCACGGTGCTCGACGACACCGGTGCGATGACCTCTTACGACGAGCTGGTGCTCGCGACCGGCTCGTACGCCGCGGTGCCGCCCATCCCGGGCGCCGACCTGCCCGGCGTGTTCGTCTACCGGACGATCGACGACGTCGCGGCGATCCGCGGCTGGGTCGAGGACGCGGCGCAGCGACGCTCGGGCGGGCGGCGTGCGACGCAGGTGCGCGGCGCGGTGATCGGGGGCGGGCTGCTCGGTCTCGAGGCCGCGGGCGCCCTGCAGGCGCTCGGCGTGCAGGCGACCGTGGTCCAGTTCGGCACCCATCTGATGGACGCGCAGATCGACCTGGGCGGCGGCATGGCGCTGGGCCGGCTGGTCCGCTCGCGGGGGGTCGCCGTGCGCACGAGCACCGCCACCGCGGCGATGCGGCCCCGGCGCGGCGAACAGCGCGTGGGGCGGCTCGAGTTCGCCGACGGCACGCGGCTCGACGTCGACGTCGTCGTGCTCGCCACCGGCGTCCGCCCGCGCGACGAGCTCGCGCGCGCCGCCGGCCTGGCCGTCGGGGAGCGCGGTGGCGTGCTGGTCGACGACGCGTGCCGGACCGGGGTGCCCGGCGTGTGGGCGGTCGGCGAGGTGGCGGCCGCCGCACCGGACGGCGGCCGGCCCGTCGGGCTCGTCGCGCCCGGGTACGCCATGGCCGAGGTCGTCGCCGACCGTCTGCTCGGTGGAGCGGCGACCTACCCCGGAGCGGACACCGCGACCAAGCTCAAGCTCTCGGGCGTCGACGTCGCGAGCTTCGGGGACGCGTTCGCGCGGACGCCCGACGCGATGGAGGTCGTGTGGGCCGACCCTGTCGCGGGCGTCTACAAGAAGGTCGTGCTCGCCGACGACGCACGGACGCTGCTCGGCGGGGTGTTCGTCGGCGACGCCGGTGCGTACTCCGCGCTGCGGCCGATGGTCGGTGCGCAGCTGCCGGGCGACCCGTCGGCGTTCCTGCTGCCTGAGGGGGGCGGGGCGCCCGAGCTCGAGCTGCCCGACGCGGCGACGGTGTGCTCGTGCAACAACGTGAGCGCGGGCACGATCCGCGGCGCCGTCACCGAGCACGACTGCCACGACCTGGGCGCGGTCAAGGCGTGCACGCGCGCCGGGACCAGCTGCGGATCCTGCCTGCCTCTCGTCAAGCGCCTCGTGGGCACCGAGCTGTCGCGGCTCGGCATCACGGTCTCGACCGCGCTGTGCGAGCACTTCGCCCTCTCGCGCGCGCAGCTCTACGAGGCCGTCCGCCTGTCCCGGCTCGCCACGTTCAGCGAGATCATCGAGCGCTTCGGCACCCGGGCCTCGGGACGCGGGTGCGACATCTGCCGTCCCGTCCTCGCCTCGATCCTGGCGACGACCTCCCCTCGGCACGTGCTCGACGGCGACCGGGCGACCCTGCAGGACACCAACGACCACGTGATGGCGAACATCCAGAAGGACGGCTCGTACTCCGTGGTCCCCCGCATGCCGGGCGGCGAGGTCACGCCCGAGCAGCTCATCGCGGTCGGCGAGGTGGCGCGCGACTTCGGGCTCTACACGAAGATCACGGGCGGCCAGCGCGTCGACCTGTTCGGCGCGCGGCTCGACCAGCTGCCCGCGATCTGGGAGCGGCTCGTCGCGGCGGGCCTGGAGTCGGGGCACGCGTACGGCAAGGCGCTGCGCACCGTGAAGTCGTGCGTGGGCTCGACGTGGTGCCGGTTCGGGGTGCAGGACTCGGTCGGCCTCGCGGTCGAGCTCGAGCTGCGGTACCGCGGGCTGCGCTCGCCGCACAAGCTCAAGCTGGGCGTCTCCGGGTGCGCGCGCGAGTGCGCCGAGGCACGCGGCAAGGACGTCGGCGTCATCGCGACCGACAAGGGCTGGAACGTGTACGTCGCCGGGAACGGCGGCTTCACCCCGCGGCACGCGCAGCTGCTCGCCGAGGACCTGGACCGCGACCGGCTCATCCAGGTGATCGACCGGTTCCTGCTCTACTACGTGCGCACCGCGGACAAGCTCCAGCGCACCGCGGCGTGGCTCGAGGAGGTCGAGGGCGGCATCGACTTCGTCCGCGACGTCGTGCTCGAGGACTCGTTGGGGATCTGCGCCGAGCTCGACGCGGAGATGGACCGCCACGCCGCGACCTACGTCGACGAGTGGCGGGCGACGCTCGAGGACCCCGAGAAGCTGCGCAACTTCCTGCCCTTCGTCAACGCGCCCGGCACGGCCGACCCGTCGTTCGCGTACATCCCCGTGCGTGGCCAGGTGCGGCCCGCGACCCCCGAGGAACGGCTCGTCGCCGGGGCGACGGGGGTGCGGCCATGACCACGTCGACCCTGGTGCGCGTGTGCGCGGTGGACGACCTCGTGCCCGACCGCGGTGCCGCCGCGCTCGTGCCCGACGACGGACGCACCGAGCAGGTCGCGCTGTTCCGGCTCGCCTCGGGCGAGGTCTTCGTCGTCCAGCAGCTCGACCCGTTCTCCGGTGCGCACGTCATGGCGCGCGGGCTCGTCGGGTCGAGGCTGTGCGACGGCGTCGAGGTGCCGACCGTCGCCGCGCCGATCTACAAGCAGGTGTTCGACCTGCGCACCGGCGCGTGCCTCGACACCGCCGACACGTCCCCGACGCACGGCGATGGCATACTCCGGTGCTGGCCGGTCACGATCGCCGATGGCGACGTCCTCGTCGCCGTCCCGGACTCCGGAGGGACGCCGTGACGATGCTCCTCGGGCTCGAGCTCACCGGTCGTGCGGTGCTCGTCGCGGGCGGCGGACCGGTGGCCGCGCGGCGGGCGCGAGCGCTGCAGGACGAGGGTGCGCGTGTCGTCGTCGTCGCGCCCGACGTGTGCGAGACGCTGCGGGACATGGCACTGGCCGGCGAGGTCGAGCACCGCGCTCGGGACGTCGTGGCCGACGACCTGGACGGCACGTGGCTCGCCGTCACGGCGACCGGCGACGCGAGCGCGGACCGCGACGTCGTGCGCTGGGCTGCCGAGCGCCGGGTGTTCTGCGTCGACGTCGGCGGCACGGACCGACCCGCCGCCGGGACGGCCCGCACGCCCGCGACGGCGGCCGTCGGGGACCTCCTGCTCGGCGTCGTCTCGACGGCCGCGGCCGACCCGCGCCGCAGCGCCGCCGTGCGCGACGCGCTGGTGCAGCACCTGTGCGAAGGGGGTGTCGACCTGCGTCGTCGACGGCCGCCCACGCCGGGGCGCGGACGCGTCGTGCTCGTCGGCGGCGGACCCGGCGACCCGGGCCTGCTCACCGTGGCCGGTCGGCGCGCGCTCGCGGAGGCCGACGTCGTCGTCACCGACCGGCTCGGCCCGGTGAGCGTCCTGGACGAGCTCCCGTCCGACGTCGAGGTCATCGACGTCGGCAAGGTCCCCGGCCACCACCGGCTCACGCAGGACGAGATCAACCAGGTCCTGGTCGACCAGGCGTCGCTCGGCCGTACGGTCGTCCGACTCAAGGGCGGCGACCCGTTCGTGTACGGCCGCGGCGGCGAGGAGGTGCTCGCGTGCCGGGCCGCGGGGGTCGACGTGGCCGTGGTGCCCGGGGTCAGCAGCGCGCTCGCCGCGCCGGCCGCGGCGGGCATCCCGCTCACGCACCGCGGGCTGGTCCGCACCGTGCACGTCATCAACGGGCACGACGGCTGGGACGAGGCCGGTCTCACGGCCCTGCGGACCGGCGCGAGCACCGTCGTGGCTCTCATGGCGGTGTCCGTGCTGCCCGAGCTCGTGTCGGAGGCGCTCGCCGCGGGGGTGCGGCCGGACCTGCCCGTCGCGGTCGTCGAGAACGGCTCGCTCGCCTCGCAGCGCGTGACGCGCGCGCGGCTCGACGAGGTCGCGGCGGAGGTCGCGCGGGTCGGCGTGCGCCCGCCCGCGGTCGTCGTGCTCGGCGAGGTCACCGACCCGGGGCTCCTGGTGCCGGACGAGCGGAGCCGGTGCGCATGACGGAGGCGCTCGAGCAGGTGCTCTCGGGGTGCGTGGTCCTCGTGACGGCCGACCGCCGGGCCGGTGAGCTGGGCGGCGCGCTCTCGCGGCGCGGCGCGACGGTCCGCCACGCACCCTCGTTGAGCATGCTCGCGCACGTCGACGACGCGAACCTCGTCGCGACGACTCGTGACGTCATCGCCACGCCGCCCGACGTGGTGGTCGTGACGACCGGCATCGGCTTCCGCGCGTGGATCGAGGCGGCCGACGCGGTCGGCCTCGTCGAGCCCCTCACCGCGACGCTCGCCGGGACCCGGATCGTCGCGCGAGGCCCCAAGGCGCGCGGCGCGATCCAGGCAGCCGGGCTCGTCGCCGACTGGGTGGCCGAGTCCGAGACGTCGGCGGAGATCGCGGAGCTGCTGCTCGACGAGGGTGTCGCCGGGCTCGACGTCGTCGTCCAGCACCACGGCGCGGGCGACGACGGGCTCTCGGCGGCGTTCTGCGCGGCCGGTGCGCGCGTGCGCAACGTCGTGCTGTACCGGTGGGGACCGCCCGCCGACCCGCAGCTCGTGCGCGACTCGGTGCGCGCCGTCGTCGACCACGAGATCGACGTCGTCACGTTCACCTCGGCCCCCGGCGCGGCCGCATGGCTCGACGAGGCCAGGCGCATCGGCCTGCTCGACGCGGTCGTCGCGTCCGGTGTGCTCACCGCGGCCGTCGGCCCGCTCACCGCACGGCCCCTGCTCGACGTCGGCCTCACGCCGCTCATCCCCGACCGCGGCCGGCTCGGGTCGTTCGTGCGTGCGATCGTCGCCCACTACTCCGAGCAGGACGCCGTGCGCACGGTGGGCGGGCTGCTGCGCATCCGCCGCGGCGGCGCGGCGCTCGACGGCCGCGTGCTGCCGCTCACGCCGTCGGGCCTGGCCGTGCTGCGGCTGCTCGCGCACGCGCACGGCGCGGTCGTCACGCGCGACGACGTGCTCGACGTCCTACCGGGCGCGTCGCGCGACCCCCACACCGCCGAGGTCGCCGTCGGGCGCCTGCGCGAGGTCGTCGGACGCGAGGTCGTGCGGACGGTGGTCAAGCGCGGGTACCGGCTCGAGCTGGAGGAGCCGTGAGCGGGTGCGGGTCTGCAGCCGGTCGGATCTCCCTCGCCGAGCACCGCGCGGCCGTGCTCGCCTCGCTCGCGCCGCTCGACGCCGTGCGCGTGCCCACGGTCACCGCGACCGGGCGGCTCGCGGCCGACGTCCACGCCGTGCTCGCCGTCCCGCCGTGGACCAACGCGGCCATGGACGGGTTCGCGGTCCGGTACGCCGACGTGGCGCACGCCCGCCCGGACGCGGCCGTGCGCCTGCGGGTCGTGGCGGACGTCCCCGCGGGCAGCTCGCTCGACCCCGCGCTCGGCCCGGGCGAGGCGGCGCGCATCATGACCGGCGCGCCGCTGCCGAGCGACGCCGACACGGTCGTGCCGCTCGAGCACACCGACCGCGACGACCCGTCGGCACCGCTCGCGACGAGCGTCGCGGTGCGCACGGAACCTCCGGGACCGGGGCGGCACGTCCGGTACGCCGGCGAGGACCGACGCGTCGGCGACCTCGTCGCGCGCGCCGGCACCGTGGTCGGCACGCAGGTGCGGGCGGCGCTCGTCTCCGCCGGGCACGGCACCGTGGAGGTGCGTCGGGCTCCGCGCGTGCTCGTCGTCTCGACCGGATCCGAGCTGCGTGACCCGGGTGCGCCGCTCGCGCGCGGCCAGGTCCCCGACTGCGACGGGCCGATGCTCGCCGACCTCGTGCGCGAGGCCGGAGGCGAGGTCGTCGGCCTCGAGCGCGCGACCGACGAGCCGGACGCGCTCGCGCGGCTGGTCGCCGCGTGGGACGGCACAGCGGACGTGGTGGTGCTCAGCGGCGGGGTCGGCGCGGGCGCGTTCGACCCGGTCAGGCGTGCGTTCGCCGCGACCGGCGACGTGCGGTTCGTGCACGTCGCGATGCAGCCCGGCAAGCCCCAGGCCGCGGGCCGGCTCCCGGGCGGGACGCTGCTGCTCGGGCTGCCGGGCAACCCGGTGGCTGCCTGGGTGTCGTTCCAGGTGTTCGTCCGCCCGGCGCTGCACGCGCTGCAGGGCTCTCCCCGCCCGGTGCCTGCAGCGGTCCCGGCACGTGCCCTCGCGGGCTGGCGGGCCGCCGAGGGCCGCGACCAGGTGGTGCCTGCGCGCATCGCGGTCGCGCCGGACGGGACGCTGACCGTCGAGCCCGCGGCCGCTCCGCGCTCGATGTCGCACCGCATCGGGAGCCTCGCCGACGCGAACGGCTACGCGCTCGTCGCCGCGGGGCACGCGGGCGGTCAGGTGCTGCCCGGAGACGTGGTGGACGTCGTCCTGACCGGCCCTCCCGCCGCCGCTCGCGCGCCGCGCACCGCGGCGGTGGTGCTCTCGGGCGGGCGCGGCTCGCGGCTCGGCGGCGTGCGCAAGGGCGACGTGCACGTGGGCGCCCGTTCGATGCTCGACGTCGTCCTCGACGGGCTCGACGCGGCCGGGATCGCCGACGTGGTCGTCGTGGGGCACCCCGGCGAGACCCCGCGACCCGACGTGCAGGTGGTCCGCGAGGAGCCGCCGTTCGGAGGCCCGCTGGCCGGGATCGGCTCGGGACTCGCCGCGCTGCCCGACTCCGTCGAGCGCGTGCTGCTGCTCGCGTGCGACCTGCCGCGGGCGCCCGAGATCGTCGCGCTCCTGCTCCGTGCTCCGGCTGCCGTCGATGCGGGGTGCGACGGCGTCGTGCTCCGTGACCGCGACGGCCGCCTGCAGTGGCTCGCCGGGCTCTACGACGCACCCGCACTGCGTGCCCAGGTGCGTACGCTGGACGAGGTCGGCGGCCTCGCGGGGCGGCCGGTGCGGGCCGCGCTGGAGCGGCTCCGGCTGGTCGAGGTCGACGACCCCGACGGGCTCACGCTCGACGTCGACACGACCGCGGACCTCGACGAGGCGCGGCGACTTCTCGGAGGTGGACGATGACGCGGCACCTGCCCCCGGAGGCCCTGGACGACTGGCTCGCCGGCATCGCCGAGCTCCTGGGTCTCGACGACGTCGGGACCGACGAGACGACCGTGGTGCTCGACGTCGCGCGGGACGTCGCCCACGGCGTCGCCCGGCCCGCCGCACCGTTGACCGCCTACCTGCTGGGGCTGGCGGTCGGCAAGGGCGTCGCCGGCGGCGCGGACGTGGGCGCGCTGACGGCGGACCTCGGGAGGCGCGTGCGCGACCTGGCCACGGGCCGCGACGACGAGGGGGCCGACGAGGGCGACGAGGGCGACGCCTGAGTCCGGGGGCGCGCCCGTCCGCACCGATCGCCGTGCGGTCCCGATCAGGAGCGCAGCCGGAGGATCCCCCGCACCACCGAGGTCGCGCTGATCACGGCGAGCCCGACGAGCAGGATGCCGCCGATCCCGGCGCGCAGTTCGGCGGCCGCGTCGAGGGTCGCGATCACGCCCGCGGCGACCAGACCGATGCACCCGCTCACGATCGACGAACCGGCGGACGCCCGGTCCCGCCACCACGCGAGGCTGCTGCGGGCCGTCCGGGTGCGTGACGCATCGCCCGAGGCGAGGGGGAACGTCTGCCCTCCGGTCGCCGTCGCGGCGGCGTACGGCGGCACGTCGAGCAGCGGCACGCCCTCTGCCGCCGGGGCGTCGATCGCCTGGTCGAGCGACATCGCCGCCGCCTGCGCCGCGGCGCGCTGGACGAAGGTCGCCGACGGGCCGAGCCTCGCCGTCTGGGCCACCGCCTCGAGCGCGAGCACCAGCTCCCCGGGGACCTGCACGTCACCGTCGGCGTCACGCCACCGCGCGGCGGCCTCGCGCAGGCCCGCAGCCTGCGGCGCGCCGTCGTACCGGGGGTCGGTGACCGGAGGGTACGACGTCACGAGCGGCTCGTCGGCGCCGCGAAAGGTCACGCCGCTCGACGGTCCCGCCACGGGGCGTCCCGGCCCGGGTGCCGGTTGCACGAACTCCGACCACGCCGAGCCGTCCCACCATCGGAGCCGGCCGGCACGGCGAGGGTCGTTGTGAAGTGACACTTTGGCCTGTCGTGTAGACGTTGGTGTGTCCCGCGTTCCGTGGAGTCGGATTCCTGGATTCTTGTGCCACTTGACCCTTGAAGGAGGGCCTCGTGGGACGTCGTGGATACCCGCCGGAGT
>NZ_JEOE01000054.1 GCF_000708885.1 Cellulomonas sp. HZM
CCCGCGCACTTGTCCGGGACCAGCGCGCTCGCGGAGACGCGGACGGGGCGCGCTGGTCCCGGACAAGTGCGCGGGTCTGGACTTCGTCTCTCGACGGGAAGTGGCGCACTCACCGAGCGGACCTGGGCGGCAACGGGGGGTCATAGCCTGGGGTGGTGCCTGCGCCGCTGCTGTTCGTGCTGTCGGGGGTGACGCAGTATCTCGGGGCGGCGCTGGCCGTGGGGCTGTTCGCGCAGGTCGCGGCGCCCACCGTCGCGTGGCTGCGGGTCGCCGTCGCTGCCGTGGTACTGGTCGGGTGGCGTCGGCCGTGGCGGGCCCGGTGGACGCGACGCGACCTGGTCCGTGCCACGGCGTTCGGCGTGGTGCTCGCCGGGATGAACGTCAGCTTCTACGTCGCGATCGACCACCTGCCGCTCGGGACGGCCGTCGCGCTCGAGTTCGCCGGACCGGTCGCGGTCGCGGCCGTCACCGGTCACGGATGGCGCGACCGGGTGGGGATCGCGGTCGCCGCGGTCGGCGTGGTGCTGCTCGCGGGGGTGAGCCTGCAGCAGGAGGGCGACACGGCGACGGGGCTCGTCGCGATCGCCGTCGCGGCGGCCTGCTGGGCGGCGTACATCGTGCTCGGGCGGCGGGTCGCGACCGCGACGACCGGCGGCGTCACGGGGCTGTCGGTGGCGATGACCGCCGGGGCCGTCGTCTTCGCGCCGTTCCTGGCGGGCGGTGCGGGTCCGGTCGTGCACGACGGTCGGCTCGCGCTCGCGGTCCTCGGCGTCGCCGTGCTCTCGTCGGTGATCCCCTACGCGATCGAGCAGGTCGTGCTGCGGCGCGTGCGGCCGGCGTCGTTCGCGGTGCTGCTGGCGCTGCTGCCGGCCACCGCAGCCCTCGTCGGAGCCGTCGCCCTGCACCAGGTGCCGCACGGCCTGGAGGTCGTCGGGCTGCTGCTCGTCTCGGCCGCGATCGCGCTGACCGGCGCGCACCAGGAGCAGTCCGACGAGGCCCCGCCACCTGCGTGAGAGCCCCGGTGCGGGGGTGACCCGGCTACAGGTACTGCCCCGTCCCGCCCGGCCGCTGCTGCTCGTCGTCCGACGGCACGGCCGACGACGGCACCACCAGACCGCCCGGCGGCAGCGCGCGCCGCATCTGCGAGAGCTGCGCCTGCGTCGACATCTGCTGCGCGACGAGCGCCGTCTGGATCCCGTGGAACAGCCCCTCGAGCCAGCCGACGAGCTGCGCCTGCGCGATGCGAAGCTCGGCGTCGGAGGGTGCCGTGCCGTCGTCGCGGAACGGGAGCGTGATGCGGTGCAGCTCGTCGGACAGCTCGGGCGAGAGCCCCTCCTCGAGCTCGTGCAGCGAGCGCTCGTGGATCTCGGCGAGGCGTGCGCGGGCGGCGTCGTCGAGGGGCGCGCTGCGGACCTCGTCGAGCAGCTGCTTGACCATCGTGCCGATGCGCATGACCTTCGCGGGCTGGTTCACCATGCCGGTGACGTCCTCGCGCGAGTCGTCGTCCGAGGCCCGCGGCCGGTCGTGCGGTGCGTCATCCGCCGGTACGACGACCACGCGTGGCTCCTGCTCATCCTGCGAGCTCATCGGCCCGTCCTCTCCTCGTGCGTCCGTCCGCCGGGGCTCACGGCACCAGCACGACCTTCCCGAACACCTCGCCGGCCTCCATCATCCGGTGCGCGTCCGCGGCTCGCTCGAGGGGGAGCGCCGCGTGCAGCACGGGGCGGATTCGACCGTCGAGGACGAGCGGCCACAGCCGCTCCCGGACGTCGCCCATGATGCGGGCCTTCGCCTCCGGGGGGCGCGAGCGCAGCGTCGTGCCGACGACGCCCACGCGGCGTGCGAGCAGCAGCCCGAGGTCGAGCTCGGCGCGGCTCCCGCGCTGGGTCCCGATGACGGCGACGCGCCCGCCGTCGGCGAGCATCGCGAGGTTGTCGGCCAGCGCGGCGGCCCCGACGACGTCGAGGACCAGGTCGACGCCCGCGCCGCCCGTCGCGTCGAGCACCTGCCGCACCAGGTCGTCGGACCGGTGGTCGAGCGCGACGTCGACCGTGAGCGCCGCCACCCGCGCGACGCGCTCGGGGCCGCCCGCCGTGGCGAGGACCCGGGCGCCGAACGCATGCCGAGCGACCTGCACCGCGACCGACCCGATGCCACCGGACGCGCCCCGCACGAGAACGGTCCCGCCGTGCGCGAGCCCGGCGGCGTCGAACGTCGACAGCACGGTCGCGAGGACCTCCGGGAGCGCGGCCGCGTGCTCGTCGGTGAGGTCGGCCGGGACGGGGAGCGTGAGCTCGTGCGGGACGGCGACCAGCTCGGCGTAGCCCCCACCGCCCAGCAGGGCGGCGACGCGACGGCCGTCGTCGGTCTCGCCGGCGACCTCGAGTCCCGGCCAGGCAGGCGCCCCAGGGGGCGGTGGGTACAGCCCCCGGCGCTGCAGGAGATCCGCTCGGTTGACGCCCGCGGCGCGCACGCGCACGAGCTCTTCACCCGGACGGGCGACCGGTTCAGGCACCTGGACGGGGGTCAGGACCTCGGGTCCACCGGGCTCTTCGACGACGACGGCGCGCACCCGTACGACGTTAGCGGCCGGTTTGCGGTGGTGCAGACGACCGCAGGCCCCGCCAAACCCGACGTTTCGGGCCGGGTGAGGTGCATGGCAAACTCTGCGGCGGGCTAATGGTCCGCCGTCGGCGCGCCGATGAGGACCGAACGGGTATCCCGTGCAGCTCGCGACCGCGGGTTCGCGCACCGGCGCCCGTCGGGTGAAGGAAAGGGTTCGACATGCTGCGACGGCTTGGCATCCGCGCCAAGGTGATGGCGGTTCTCGCCGTCCCCATGATCGTGCTGCTCGCTGCCGGCGTGTACATCTCGTACGGAGCGCTGAAGGACCTGCGCAAGGCGAACGCCGCCGACCAGGTCATCCACGTCCTGCAGGCGTACAAGCCGCTGTCGACGTCGATCGAGACCGAGCGGACCCTGAGTCTCACCGGCGGCTCTCCGGAGGAGATCGCGGCGGCGCAGGCGGCGACCGACAAGGCGTTGGCCGACGTCCGCAGGGTCACGGGCAGCCTCGACCTGTCCGAGTTCCCCGACTCGATGGTGAACCGCTTCCGCGAGGTGCAGGAGAACTACGACACCAAGCTCGTCGCGGCGCGCAACGGCGTGAAGAACAACGGCGCACCCGCGGGCATCCAGTACAACTACGCGACGATCACCAACGGCGAGCTCGCGCTCGTCGCCAACATCGGTGAGTTCCTGCCGAACCGCGAGCTGGGCACCGCCGTGAGCTCGTACGGCGACGTGCAGCACCTCGCGAACCTCGTCGTGACCGAGATGATCGCCGGCGTGAGCCTGGCGACGGGCGGCAACGTCAACGCCGGTACGTCCGCGCTCTACTCGGACGCCGCTGCGGCCACGGAGAGCGCCCGCACCGTCGCGGCCACCGCGCTGGACCAGACGGGCTCGGGCATCCGCATGCCCGCCGGCCAGCCGACGTCCCGCATGGCGGCGACCCGCATCCTGCTCTCGTCGGGCGACCCGAAGCTCGTCAAGCAGGCCAACGTCCCCGCGCTCGCGGAGGACACGGCCAAGGAGCTCGCCGGCCTGACCCAGACGTCCGACGACATCCTCAACTACGCCGACGGCATCGCCGACACCGACACCGAGGCCGCCCGTACGACGGCGTTCTGGACCATCGGCATCACGGCCGCCGCCGCCATCCTGTCCCTGCTGTTCGCGCTCGTCGTCTCCCGAGGCATCGTCGTCCCGCTGCGGCGCCTGACCTCCGCGGCCTCGAACGTCCGCGAGCAGCTGCCGCGACTCGTGGAGCAGGTGGCGACGCCGGGCGAGGGCCCCGAGATCACGCTCACCCCGATCCCCGTGACGTCTCGCGACGAGATCGGCCGCCTGGCCTCCGCGTTCAACTCGGTGAACTCGACGACCGTCGCGGTCGCCCAGGAGCAGGCCGCCCTGCGTGGCTCGATCGCTGAGATGTTCGTCAACGTCGCCCGCCGCGACCAGGTGCTCCTCAACCGCCAGCTGTCGTTCATCGACTCGCTCGAGCGGTCGGAGGAGGACCCGACGACCCTGGCGAACCTGTTCCGCCTCGACCACCTGGCCACCCGGATGCGTCGTAACGCGGAGTCCCTCCTGGTGCTCGCCGGCATCGACTCGGGTCGTCGTCTGCGCGACGCGATGCCGCTGTCCGACGTGATCCGCACGGCCTCGTCGGAGATCGAGCAGTACGACCGCGTCGAGCTGGACCTCAACGTGGACCCGCACATGCTCGGGTTCAACGCACTCGCTGCGGCCCACCTGCTCGCGGAGCTGCTCGAGAACGCCACGGTGTTCTCCGAGCCGGAGACGCCCGTCACGGTCTCGACCGGCATCGTCGGCCAGTTCGTCGCGGTCCGCGTCATCGACCACGGCCTCGGCATGACGGACGCCGAGCTGGCGGCTGCGAACGCGAAGATCGCCTCGACCGGTGCGGCCGACATGCTCGGTGCGCAGCGCCTGGGCCTGTTCGTCGTGGGCCGCATCGCCCAGCGCCTCGGCGCGGCGGTGCAGCTCGCGAAGTCGTCGGCCGGCACCGGCACCGAGACGACCGTCCTGTTCCCCGCGCACCTGTTCGCGGCGAGCGACACCGCCCTCGGCGGCGGGGCGCCCGCGCAGATCGCGGCGGCCGTCGAGGAGGACGCACCGGTCGTCGAGGCCGTCGACCTCGCGGCGCTCACGGACGGCGAGACCGGTCAGGGTCTTCCGCGCCGCCGTCGCGGCGAGGGCGACGAGCCCGAGGCGCCGGCCGCTGCCGCCGCGTCCGGTCTGCCGGCTCGCCCGCGCAAGACGTTCGACGAGAACAACCTGGTCCTGCCCGAGGTCGCGCAGCCGACGCTGTCGCCCGACCTGTCCACGGCCGCGGGCGACTGGCGCCCCGACGCAGTCACGCCGATCACGGCCGGTGGTCTGCCGAGCCGCACGCGTGCGGGCACCGCCGCGTGGCAGACGCCCGACGAGGAGCCGGCCGCCGCGCCGTCCGCGCCCGCTTCCCCCGCGGCCCGTGCCGGTCTGTTCTCCGGCTTCCGTGGACGCGGCGCGAACGACGTCGAGTCGACCGACACCGACGGCTCGGGCATCCCGGCCCTGGTGCCCGACGGTGCTGAGAACCGCCCGACGCCCGACCCCGTGCGCGC
The DNA here is from genome assembly GCF_000708885.1 of Cellulomonas sp. HZM. Classification (GTDB taxonomy): domain Bacteria; phylum Actinomycetota; class Actinomycetes; order Actinomycetales; family Cellulomonadaceae; genus Cellulomonas. The sequence goes on from NZ_JEOE01000054.1 coordinate 5,193, forward strand.
TCCCTGGATGACGCTCGGCGGCGCGCACGCAGCGCCCGAGTCGCCGATCGTGGTCCCCGGTCTCGCGGACGACGACGACGAGGCGTGGACGCCCGCGCAGCCGACGCAGGAGGAGTCGTGGGCCGTGCCCGCGCTCGCCGACGAGTCGTCGCAGGACGCGCCGGCCGACGAGCAGCACGAGCTCGAGCCCGTCGCGCAGGAGCCCGCCGACGTGCCGGTGCTCGAGGCCGACCCGACCGACGAGCCCGAGCCCGAGCTCGAGGCGCCCGCCGACGAGGAGACGGTGGCCGACGAGGCCGTCGCACACGAGGCCGTCGCGTACGAGGCCGTCGCGTACGAGCCCGTCGACGAGGTGACCGGTGACGCCGGTGAACCCGCCGAGCCCGCCGCCTGGGCGCCGTCCGCGTGGGGGACCGAGACGCCCGCCGAGTCGTTCGCTGAGCACGCTGAGCCCGCTGCCGAGTCGTTCGCGCAGCCGGTGACGGAGCCCGTCGCCGACGCCGAGCCGGTGTGGGCGCCCGAGCCCGCCGTGGCCGCCGACGAGAGCCCTGCGCCGTTCGAGGCCGTCCACGACGAGCCCGCCGCCCAGTGGCAGGCGCCGTCGTGGGCCACGTCTGTCGAGCCGGCCGCGGTCGTCGACGAGGCGGCTGACGTCCAGGCCGACGAGCAGGCCGACGCGCCGCTCGCGTGGAGCGCCCCGGTCGTCGACGAGCAGCCCGCGTGGTCGGCCCCGGTGGCCGACGAGCCTGTCGCCGAGCACGTCGACGAGCCCGCCGTGGCCGAGTCGCTGCCCGCGCACGTCGACGAGCCCGTGCACGAGGAGCCCGCCGCCTGGTCGGCGCCCGCCGTGAGCGAGCCCGTCGAGCCCGCCGTGCCCGCGGCGCCCGTCGCGTTCACGTCCTACAGCGGCTACGCCGGCTGGACCGGTGCCGCGTCGCGGCCCGCATCGGAGCCGTTCGTCGACTTCGAGCGCACGCTCGACGAGGCCCGCGCCTGGCACACGGGTGCGATCCCGACCGTCGCCGAGCCCGCCTTCGCGCCGGTCGCCGAGCCCGTCGCGCCGCAGCAGCCCGAGTGGCCCGCCGCGGCGTGGACGGCCCCCGTCGCCGAGGAGCCCCTCGCCGAGCAGCCGTCGGAGCAGCCCGCTGCCGAGCTCGAGCCCGTCGTCGAGGTGCCGGTCGAGGAGGCTCAGCCGGTCGAGGACGCGCAACCCGCCGTTCCCGCGCTCGCTGCCGACGAGGAGCCCGCCTGGGCCCCGACCACCCCGGCGTGGGGCGACCACTCGTGGTCGGCGCCCGCCGAGGAGGAGGCAGCGCAGGAGCAGACGCAGCTGTTCTCGCCGGTCGAGGCCGCGGACGCGGTGTCGCCGCTCGTGCAGCGCCGCAGCGTGCTGGTGAGCGAGCCCGAGCAGGCGCCGGTGGCTGAAGCCGTCGAGCAGCCCGTCGAGGCGCCCGTCGCGCAGGCCGAGCAGGCGTGGTCGACGCCGGTCCCCGAGCAGCAGCCGGTCTCCGAGCAGCAGCCTGTGCAGCCCGCGTGGGAGCCGACGGCGGTCGGCTCCCACGCGGGCTGCACAGGCTGCTGCTCGGAGACCGGCTGCTGCTCGGGGACCGGCGTCGACCACGCCTGCTCGGCCTGCGCGACGGGCGCCTCGACGGGCTGCTCGACGGCTTCAGCCACCGGCGCCTGCTCGGGCTCGCTCACCAGCACGCTGCGGCGCTGCACGAGCGGCGACACCGCGTCCGCGGCCTCGACCGGCGAGAACAGCTGCGTCTGCTCCTGCGCTGCCTCCTCCTCGGCGGGCGCCGACCACGAGTGGTCGCCCCACGCCGGGGTGGTCGGGGCCCAGGCGGGCTCCTCGTCGGCAGCGAGCGCGGGAACGGCGGGTTGCGCGTCCTCGACCGGCTGAGCCTCCTCGACCGGCACCTCGACGACGGGCTCGAGCTCGGCAGCGGGCTGCTCCGACGGCTGCTCGGCGAGGGGCTCCTCGGCGACGGGGGCCGTCCACGCCGCGGCGGGCCACTCGGGCTGCTGCGGCGCGACGGGCTCGGCGACCGGCGCGAAGGCGGGCTCGGCGACGGTCGGGATCGCACCCGTGTGCCAGGCGCGGGCCTCGTCGAGCGTGCGCTCGAAGTCGACGAACGGCTCCGATGCGGGCCGCGACGCGGCACCGGTCCAGCCGGCGTAGCCGCTGTAGGACGTGAACGCGACGGGCGCCGCGGGCACGGCGGGCTCGACGGGCTCGCTCACGGCGGGCGCCGACCAGGCGGCGGGCTCCTCGTGCACGGGCTCGTCGACGTGCGCGGGCAGCGACTCGGCCACGGCGGGCTCGTCGACGTGCTCGGCGACAGGCTCGTCGGCCACCGGGGCCGACCACGCGGGCTGCTCGTCGACGACCGGGGCGCTCCACGCGAGCGGCGCGTCGGCCTGCTCGTCGGCCTGGACGTCAGCCGCCTCGTCGACGACCGCGGCCGGCTCGACAGACGTGGCCCACGACGGCGCCTGCCACTGGGCGGCGGGCTCGTCGTGGACGGCCTCGAACGGCGCAGGGCTCTCGTCGGCGGCCACGGCGGGCTCGGGCGCCCACACCGGCTCGGCGTCGGCGACGGGCTCCGTCACCGGCTGCGCGAACGACTCGGCAGCGGGCTCAGCGTGCTCAGCGAACGACTCGGCGGGCGTCTCGGTCCCCCACGCGGACGGCGCCCAGGCGGCGGGCTCGGCGGGTTCACCGGCGTCACCGGTCACCTCGTCGACGGGCTCGTACGCGACGGCCTCGTACGCGACGGCCTCGTGTGCGACGGCCTCGTCGGCCACCGTCTCCTCGTCGGCGGGCGCCTCGAGCTCGGGCTCGGGCTCGTCGGTCGGGTCGGCCTCGAGCACCGGCACGTCGGCGGGCTCCTGCGCGACGGGCTCGAGCTCGTGCTGCTCGTCGGCCGGCGCGTCCTGCGACGACTCGTCGGCGAGCGCGGGCACGGCCCACGACTCCTCCTGCGTCGGCTGCGCGGGCGTCCACGCCTCGTCGTCGTCGTCCGCGAGACCGGGGACCACGATCGGCGACTCGGGCGCTGCGTGCGCGCCGCCGAGCGTCATCCAGGGAGCGCGCACGGGGTCGGGCGTCGGGCGGTTCTCAGCACCGTCGGGCACCAGGGCCGGGATGCCCGAGCCGTCGGTGTCGGTCGACTCGACGTCGTTCGCGCCGCGTCCACGGAAGCCGGAGAACAGACCGGCACGGGCCGCGGGGGAAGCGGGCGCGGACGGCGCGGCGGCCGGCTCCTCGTCGGGCGTCTGCCACGCGGCGGTGCCCGCACGCGTGCGGCTCGGCAGACCACCGGCCGTGATCGGCGTGACTGCGTCGGGGCGCCAGTCGCCCGCGGCCGTGGACAGGTCGGGCGACAGCGTCGGCTGCGCGACCTCGGGCAGGACCAGGTTGTTCTCGTCGAACGTCTTGCGCGGGCGAGCCGGCAGACCGGACGCGGCGGCAGCGGCCGGCGCCTCGGGCTCGTCGCCCTCGCCGCGACGGCGGCGCGGAAGACCCTGACCGGTCTCGCCGTCCGTGAGCGCCGCGAGGTCGACGGCCTCGACGACCGGTGCGTCCTCCTCGACGGCCGCCGCGATCTGCGCGGGCGCCCCGCCGCCGAGGGCGGTGTCGCTCGCCGCGAACAGGTGCGCGGGGAACAGGACGGTCGTCTCGGTGCCGGTGCCGGCCGACGACTTCGCGAGCTGCACCGCCGCGCCGAGGCGCTGGGCGATGCGGCCCACGACGAACAGGCCCAGGCGCTGCGCACCGAGCATGTCGGCCGCACCGGTCGAGGCGATCTTCGCGTTCGCAGCCGCCAGCTCGGCGTCCGTCATGCCGAGGCCGTGGTCGATGACGCGGACCGCGACGAACTGGCCGACGATGCCGGTCGAGACCGTGACGGGCGTCTCCGGCTCGGAGAACACCGTGGCGTTCTCGAGCAGCTCCGCGAGCAGGTGGGCCGCAGCGAGTGCGTTGAACCCGAGCATGTGCGGGTCCACGTTGAGGTCCAGCTCGACGCGGTCGTACTGCTCGATCTCCGACGAGGCCGTGCGGATCACGTCGGACAGCGGCATCGCGTCGCGCAGACGACGACCCGAGTCGATGCCGGCGAGCACCAGGAGGGACTCCGCGTTACGACGCATCCGGGTGGCCAGGTGGTCGAGGCGGAACAGGTTCGCCAGGGTCGTCGGGTCCTCCTCCGACCGCTCGAGCGAGTCGATGAACGACAGCTGGCGGTTGAGGAGCACCTGGTCGCGGCGGGCGACGTTGACGAACATCTCAGCGATCGAGCCACGCAGGGCGGCCTGCTCCTGGGCGACCGCGACGGTCGTCGAGTTCACCGAGTTGAACGCGGAGGCCAGGCGGCCGATCTCGTCGCGAGACGTCACGGGGATCGGGGTGAGCGTGATCTCGGGGCCCTCGCCCGGCGTCGCCACCTGCTCCACGAGTCGCGGCAGCTGCTCGCGGACGTTCGAGGCCGCGGAGGTCAGGCGCCGCAGCGGGACGACGATGCCTCGGGAGACGACGAGCGCGAACAGCAGGGACAGGATGGCGGCGGCGGCCGTGATGCCGATGGTCCAGAACGCCGTCGTACGGGCGGCCTCGGTGTCGGTGTCGGCGATGCCGTCGGCGTAGTTGAGGATGTCGTCGGACGTCTGGGTCAGGCCGGCGAGCTCCTTGGCCGTGTCCTCCGCGAGCGCGGGGACGTTGGCCTGCTTGACGAGCTTCGGGTCGCCCGACGAGAGCAGGATGCGGGTCGCCGCCATGCGGGACGTCGGCTGGCCGGCGGGCATGCGGATGCCCGAGCCCGTCTGGTCCAGCGCGGTGGCCGCGACGGTGCGGGCGCTCTCCGTGGCCGCAGCGGCGTCCGAGTAGAGCGCGGACGTACCGGCGTTGACGTTGCCGCCCGTCGCCAGGCTCACGCCGGCGATCATCTCGGTCACGACGAGGTTCGCGAGGTGCTGCACGTCGCCGTACGAGCTCACGGCGGTGCCCAGCTCGCGGTTCGGCAGGAACTCACCGATGTTGGCGACGAGCGCGAGCTCGCCGTTGGTGATCGTCGCGTAGTTGTACTGGATGCCCGCGGGTGCGCCGTTGTTCTTCACGCCGTTGCGCGCCGCGACGAGCTTGGTGTCGTAGTTCTCCTGCACCTCGCGGAAGCGGTTCACCATCGAGTCGGGGAACTCGGACAGGTCGAGGCTGCCCGTGACCCTGCGGACGTCGGCCAACGCCTTGTCGGTCGCCGCCTGCGCCGCCGCGATCTCCTCCGGAGAGCCGCCGGTGAGACTCAGGGTCCGCTCGGTCTCGATCGACGTCGACAGCGGCTTGTACGCCTGCAGGACGTGGATGACCTGGTCGGCGGCGTTCGCCTTGCGCAGGTCCTTCAGCGCTCCGTACGAGATGTACACGCCGGCAGCGAGCAGCACGATCATGGGGACGGCGAGAACCGCCATCACCTTGGCGCGGATGCCAAGCCGTCGCAGCATGTCGAACCCTTTCCTTCACCCGACGGGCGCCGGTGCGCGAACCCGCGGTCGCGAGCTGCACGGGATACCCGTTCGGTCCTCATCGGCGCGCCGACGGCGGACCATTAGCCCGCCGCAGAGTTTGCCATGCACCTCACCCGGCCCGAAACGTCGGGTTTGGCGGGGCCTGCGGTCGTCTGCACCACCGCAAACCGGCCGCTAACGTCGTACGGGTGCGCGCCGTCGTCGTCGAAGAGCCCGGTGGACCCGAGGTCCTGACCCCCGTCCAGGTGCCTGAACCGGTCGCCCGTCCGGGTGAAGAGCTCGTGCGCGTGCGCGCCGCGGGCGTCAACCGAGCGGATCTCCTGCAGCGCCGGGGGCTGTACCCACCGCCCCCTGGGGCGCCTGCCTGGCCGGGACTCGAGGTCGCCGGCGAGACCGACGACGGCCGTCGCGTCGCCGCCCTGCTGGGCGGTGGGGGCTACGCCGAGCTGGTCGCCGTCCCGCACGAGCTCACGCTCCCCGTCCCGGCCGACCTCACCGACGAGCACGCGGCCGCGCTCCCGGAGGTCCTCGCGACCGTGCTGTCGACGTTCGACGCCGCCGGGCTCGCGCACGGCGGGACCGTTCTCGTGCGGGGCGCGTCCGGTGGCATCGGGTCGGTCGCGGTGCAGGTCGCTCGGCATGCGTTCGGCGCCCGGGTCCTCGCCACGGCGGGCGGCCCCGAGCGCGTCGCGCGGGTGGCGGCGCTCACGGTCGACGTCGCGCTCGACCACCGGTCCGACGACCTGGTGCGGCAGGTGCTCGACGCGACGGGCGGCGCGGGCGTCGACCTGGTCCTCGACGTCGTCGGGGCCGCCGCGCTGGCCGACAACCTCGCGATGCTCGCCGACGGCGGGCGCGTCGCCGTCATCGGGACCCAGCGCGGGAGCCGCGCCGAGCTCGACCTCGGGCTGCTGCTCGCACGCCGCGTGGGCGTCGTCGGCACGACGCTGCGCTCGCGCCCCCCGGAGGCGAAGGCCCGCATCATGGGCGACGTCCGGGAGCGGCTGTGGCCGCTCGTCCTCGACGGTCGAATCCGCCCCGTGCTGCACGCGGCGCTCCCCCTCGAGCGAGCCGCGGACGCGCACCGGATGATGGAGGCCGGCGAGGTGTTCGGGAAGGTCGTGCTGGTGCCGTGAGCCCCGGCGGACGGACGCACGAGGAGAGGACGGGCCGATGAGCTCGCAGGATGAGCAGGAGCCACGCGTGGTCGTCGTACCGGCGGATGACGCACCGCACGACCGGCCGCGGGCCTCGGACGACGACTCGCGCGAGGACGTCACCGGCATGGTGAACCAGCCCGCGAAGGTCATGCGCATCGGCACGATGGTCAAGCAGCTGCTCGACGAGGTCCGCAGCGCGCCCCTCGACGACGCCGCCCGCGCACGCCTCGCCGAGATCCACGAGCGCTCGCTGCACGAGCTCGAGGAGGGGCTCTCGCCCGAGCTGTCCGACGAGCTGCACCGCATCACGCTCCCGTTCCGCGACGACGGCACGGCACCCTCCGACGCCGAGCTTCGCATCGCGCAGGCGCAGCTCGTCGGCTGGCTCGAGGGGCTGTTCCACGGGATCCAGACGGCGCTCGTCGCGCAGCAGATGTCGACGCAGGCGCAGCTCTCGCAGATGCGGCGCGCGCTGCCGCCGGGCGGTCTGGTGGTGCCGTCGTCGGCCGTGCCGTCGGACGACGAGCAGCAGCGGCCGGGCGGGACGGGGCAGTACCTGTAGCCGGGTCACCCCCGCACCGGGGCTCTCACGCAGGTGGCGGGGCCTCGTCGGACTGCTCCTGGTGCGCGCCGGTCAGCGCGATCGCGGCCGAGACGAGCAGCAGCCCGACGACCTCCAGGCCGTGCGGCACCTGGTGCAGGGCGACGGCTCCGACGAGGGCTGCGGTGGCCGGCAGCAGCGCCAGCAGCACCGCGAACGACGCCGGCCGCACGCGCCGCAGCACGACCTGCTCGATCGCGTAGGGGATCACCGACGAGAGCACGGCGACGCCGAGGACCGCGAGCGCGAGCCGACCGTCGTGCACGACCGGACCCGCACCGCCCGCCAGGAACGGCGCGAAGACGACGGCCCCGGCGGTCATCGCCACCGACAGCCCCGTGACGCCGCCGGTCGTCGCGGTCGCGACCCGCCGCCCGAGCACGATGTACGCCGCCCAGCAGGCCGCCGCGACGGCGATCGCGACGAGCCCCGTCGCCGTGTCGCCCTCCTGCTGCAGGCTCACCCCCGCGAGCAGCACCACGCCGACCGCGGCGACCGCGATCCCCACCCGGTCGCGCCATCCGTGACCGGTGACGGCCGCGACCGCGACCGGTCCGGCGAACTCGAGCGCGACGGCCGTCCCGAGCGGCAGGTGGTCGATCGCGACGTAGAAGCTGACGTTCATCCCGGCGAGCACCACGCCGAACGCCGTGGCACGGACCAGGTCGCGTCGCGTCCACCGGGCCCGCCACGGCCGACGCCACCCGACCAGTACCACGGCAGCGACGGCGACCCGCAGCCACGCGACGGTGGGCGCCGCGACCTGCGCGAACAGCCCCACGGCCAGCGCCGCCCCGAGATACTGCGTCACCCCCGACAGCACGAACAGCAGCGGCGCAGGCACCACCCCAGGCTATGACCCCCCGTTGCCGCCCAGGTCCGCTCGGTGAGTGCGCCACTTCCCGTCGAGAGACGAAGTCCAGACCCGCGCACTTGTCCGGGACCAGCGCGCCCCGTCCGCGTCTCCGCGAGCGCGCTGGTCCCGGACAAGTGCGCGGG
>NZ_JEOE01000055.1 GCF_000708885.1 Cellulomonas sp. HZM
GAGCGGCGCCGTGGCGGGCCGGCGGGGGCCGGGACCACGAACGGGCCGGCCACCGTGAGGTGACCGGCCCGTCCGGGGACCGAGCCCGCGTGCGGGCTCAGACGGGGTGGCTCAGAAGCCGCCGCCGAAGTCCTCGCCACCGCCCGGAGCGGCCGGCGCGGCCTTCTCCGGCTTGTCGGCGACGACGGCCTCCGTGGTGAGGAACAGCGCCGCGATGGACGACGCGTTCTGCAGCGCGGAGCGCGTGACCTTGACCGGGTCGTTGACGCCCGCGGCCAGCAGGTCCTCGTACTCGTTGGTCGCGGCGTTCAGGCCGTGGCCGGTCGGCAGGTTGCGCACCTTCTCCGCGACGACGCCGCCCTCGAGACCGGCGTTGACCGCGATCTGCTTGAGCGGGGCCTCGATCGCGAGACGCACGATCTGCGCACCGGTCGCCTCGTCGCCCGTGAGCTCGAGGCCCTCGAACGCCGTCTTGCCGGCCTGGATGAGCGCGACGCCACCACCGGCGACGATGCCCTCCTCGACGGCTGCCTTCGCGTTGCGCACGGCGTCCTCGATGCGGTGCTTGCGCTCCTTGAGCTCGACCTCGGTGGCCGCGCCCGCCTTGATGACGGCCACGCCGCCGGCGAGCTTGGCGAGGCGCTCCTGCAGCTTCTCGCGGTCGTAGTCCGAGTCCGAGTTCTCGATCTCGGCGCGGATCTGGTTCACGCGACCCGCGATCTGCGAGGCCTCGCCCGCACCCTCGACGATCGTGGTCTCGTCCTTGGTGACGACGACCTTGCGGGCCGTGCCGAGCACCTCGAGGCCGACCGTGTCGAGCTTGAGGCCGACGGTCTCCGAGACGACCTGGCCGCCCGTGAGGATCGCCATGTCCTGCAGCATCGCCTTGCGGCGGTCGCCGAAGCCGGGGGCCTTGACGGCGACCGACTTGAACAGGCCGCGGATCTTGTTGACGACGAGCGTGGCCAGGGCCTCGCCCTCGACGTCCTCGGCGACGATGAACAGCGGCTTGCCGGCCTGGATGACCTTCTCCAGCAGCGGCAGCAGGTCCTTGACGTTCGAGATCTTGCCCTCGACGAGCAGGACGTACGCGTCCTCGAGGACGGCCTCCTGACGCTCGGGGTCGGTCACGAAGTACGCCGACAGGAAGCCCTTGTCGAAGCGCATGCCCTCGGTGAGCTCGAGCTCGAGGCCGAGCGCGTTGCTCTCCTCGACGGTGATGACGCCCTCCTTGCCCACCTTGTCGAGGGCCTCGGCGATGAGCTCGCCGATCGCGGTGTCACCGGCCGAGATGGCGGCCGTGGCGGCGATCTCCTCCTTGGACTCCACCTCCTTGGCCTGCGCGAGCAGCTGGGCCGTGACGGCCTCGACGGCCTTCTCGATGCCCTTCTTCAGCGCGATCGGGTTGGCGCCGGCCGCGACGTTGCGCAGGCCCTCGCGCACGAGCGCCTGGGCGAGCACGGTCGCGGTGGTGGTGCCGTCACCGGCGACGTCGTCGGTCTTCTTGGCGACCTCCTTGACGAGCTCCGCACCGATCTTCTCGTACGGGTCCTCGAGGTCGATCTCCTTGGCGATGGAGACGCCGTCGTTGGTGATCGTGGGGGCGCCCCACTTCTTGTCCAGGACGACGTTGCGGCCCTTCGGGCCCAGGGTGACCTTGACGGTGTCGGCGAGGACGTTGAGACCCCGCTCGATGCCGCGGCGGGCCTCCTCGTTGAAGGCAATGATCTTGGCCATGGGGCTGTGATCCTTCACTCGGTTCGTGGGTGGGCCGGCGGGTGCCCGCGACGGACGGACGGACGCGCGCGGTCATGTCCCGCGACGCACCCGACCTCACTCGGACGGCCAGGGTGGTTCTGTCACTCTCCACCGGAGAGTGCTAAGTCAATGGTTAGCACTCGACCCCCGAGAGTGCAAGACGGTTCGCTCTCGGCAGGACCCGCGCGGGCACCGTCCCCGGGCACGGTCGACGAGCACCGACGTCTAGCACCGTCGTCGGCACCGGGACGCACGACGAGGGCACGACGTGCCGAGATGGCCGTCGTGCCCTCGTCGTGAGGATCTCGGTCGCCGCCCGGGGTAGCCCGAGACCGGCGTGCCGTGTCAGAGCGGGCGGACCTGCTCCGCCTGCGGACCCTTGGCTCCCTGGCCGAGCTCGAACTCGACCTCCTGCCCCTCCTCGAGGGAGCGGTAGCCATCCACCTGGATCGCGCTGAAGTGGACGAAGAGGTCAGCGCCACCGCTCACGGGGGTGATGAAGCCGTACCCCTTCTCGGCGTTGAACCACTTCACGGTGCCCTGGGCCATGCGCAACTCCTCCACGACGGTACGGGGCAGGCGCTCCGGCGGCGCTCTGCTGCGGCGAGCCTAGTGGCGCGCCCACCGCCGCGACCAGGGTTCGCGGGCGGCTCGTCGCACGGGCTGACCCGGTCGAGTGATCAGGCCTTCGGGTCCGTGACCAGCACGACCGTGATGCCGTCGCCAGCGTCGGACTCCGAGAGCGTGACCGCGTCCACGCCGATCGCGTCCGCCACGGCCTGCGCGGTGGCCTGCTGGTCGGAGCTCGAGTAGTACACGGTGGACTCGGACGGCTTGGCGCCGGAGAAGTTCTCCGCGACGACCTTCGAGAAGCCGGCCGCGGTGACTTCGGCCGCGGTGCGCGCCGCGAGGCCCTTGACGCCGGCGGCGTTCTGGATCACGACGGGCGTCGCGAAGTCGACCTCGGGCGTCGCGTCGCCGGTCGACTCGTCGGACGTCGGCCCCTGCGACGGGCTCTCCGGCGGCTCGCTCGTGGCGGGCGGCGTCGCGTCGTCGGTCGCCTTCGTCGTCTCCGTCTGCGTCACGTCCGGCTCGGGCGAGCTCGAGTCGTCGGTCGAGCGGTCGCGGCTCGCCCACGTCACGAGCGCGTAGGCGAGCGCGGGGACGACGACGAGCACGACGAGGAACGGCCACCAGCGGCTCCACGCCGAGCGCGGTGCGCGGTGGACGCCGCGGGGGACGTCGGGTCCACGGGGGGCGTCGAACTCGTCGTCGGCGTAGGGGTAGTCGGCCTTGCTCACGGCCGCAAGGCTAACGGTTCGATCTGGGGGAACGTGCCAGCCGGCTCGTGACCCGCCGCGCGTCCCGGCCGAAGGCGGCCAGCGTCAGTCGTGCGAGCCGAGGCGGCGTGCGGTGCGCGCGCGCTGGCGCGAGGAGCGCATACGGCGCAGCCGCTTGACCAGCATGGGGTCCTGCGCGAGGGCCGCAGGGTCGTCGATCAGCGCGTTGAGCACCTGGTAGTACCGCGTGGCCGACATGTCGAACAGCTCGCGGACCGCCTGCTCCTTGGCGCCCGCGTACTTCCACCACTGACGCTCGAACGCGAGGATCTGCTCGTCGCGCTCGGAGAGGGTCCCGGCGTGGCCCTGGTCGAGTGCCGGGGCCGACGAGGGGTCGACGTGGTGCATCGGCTCGAGCGCGACCGCGGCGTCCATGCGTCCTCCTTCGTCGTCGGCGGACCTCACCGACGGCCCCATGCTAGGACGCGAACAACACGCGTGTCATTCCCACCGCCGGGCGATCCGCGTGTCCGCCGCGACACGCCGAGGCACCCCGGGCGGGCGGCCGACGACTCCTCGTCGCCGGTCCGATGAGTACGGTTCAGCGCGTGACCGCAGCCCCCTTGGACCAGCTCGTCGCGCCCGACTGGGCGGCCGCTTTGGCCCCCGTCGAGCCGCAGATCCGCGCCGCGGGCGAGTTCCTGCGCGCCGAGGTCGCGGCAGGCCGCAGCTACCTGCCCGCAGGGCCGGACGTGCTGCGTGCGTTCCGGCGGCCGCTCGCGGACGTGCGCGTGCTCGTCGTCGGCCAGGACCCGTACCCGACACCCGGGCACGCGATGGGGCTCTCGTTCTCCGTGCAGGCCGACGTCCGACCGTTGCCCCGGTCGCTCGACAACATCTTCCGCGAGCTCGTCGACGACACGGGGCTGCCGCGCCCCTCGTCGGGCGACCTCAGCCCGTGGGCCGACCAGGGGGTGATGCTGCTCAACAGGGTGCTCACCGTCGCGCCCGGTGCGCCCGCGTCGCACCGCCGCCGCGGGTGGGAGGCCGTCACGGACAGGGCGATCGAGGCGCTCGTCGAGCGGGGCGGTCCCCTGGTCGCGGTGCTGTGGGGACGGGACGCGCAGTCGCTGCGGCCCGCGCTCGCCGGGGTCCCCACGGTCGAGTCCGTGCACCCGTCGCCGCTGTCCGCGAGCCGCGGCTTCTTCGGGTCGCGGCCGTTCTCGCGGGTCGACGAGCTGCTCGTCGCGCAGGGCGCGAAGCCGGTCGACTGGCGGCTCCCGTAGCGGACGTCACGCCGCGTCCACCCGCCTCCCGTGCGGTGCGCACCGGCCGACGAGTGCATGATGTCGCGGTGAGCACGACGCCCGACGCCCCCCGCTGGTCCCGCTACGTCGCCATCGGCGACTCGTTCACGGAGGGGCTGTGGGACAGCCCGGACGGGTCGGCCGGGCCGACGAGCCCCGACGGCGAGCTGCGCGGGTGGGCCGACCAGCTGGCCGGGTCGATCTCGCGTCGGCGCGTCGCCGCGGGCGAGGCCCCGCTCGAGTACGCGAACCTCGCGATCCGGGGCCGCCGGCTGCGGCCGATCCTCGGCGAGCAGGTGCCCGCGGCGATCGCGATGCAGCCGGACCTCGTCTCGCTCGTCGGCGGCGGGAACGACATCCTGCGCCCGAGCGCCGACGTCGACCGCCTCGCACGCAACCTCGAGGCGGCCGTCGTGCGGCTGCGGTCGGCAGGTATCGACGTGCTGCTCGGCACCGGGTTCGACACCGCGCAGTCGCCCTTGGTGCGCGCGACCCGCTCGCGCGTCGCGGTGTACAACACGCAGATCTGGTCGATCGCACGCCGCACCGGTGCGCACGTCGTCGACCTGTGGGGGATGCGCTCGCTCGCGGACTGGCGCATGTGGGCCGAGGACCGCATCCACCTCACGACCGAGGGGCACACGCGCGTCGCGCAGGCGGCTCTCGTCGGCCTCGGGCTGGAGCCGGATTCCCCGGACTGGGACGACCCGCTCGAGCCGCTCCCGCCGACCCCGCGCCTGCAGCGCGCCCGCGAGGACGCCGCGTGGTTCCGCACGCACGTGTACCCCTGGGCGACGCGGCGGCTGCGCGGCCGCTCGTCGGGCGACGAGCGCACCCCGCGCCGCCCGGAGCCCACGCCCGTCGTCTGACCGCCCGCGCGCCCCCGGACATCCGGGTCACCCTGCCGCGTCGCGTACCCGTCGCGCGCGCCTGTCGTGCCGGGCTGAGACCGGCCGTCAGGGAGTCACGCACAGCGGCGACGAGCCGCGCGCGTACGACACCTTGATGTAGAGGTCGTAGCTGGTGCCCCAGTTGCTCATCATCTTGCCGACGATGACGGGCAGGTCGGCGCACCGCGACACGACGCCGCCGCCGTTGGCCCCGAAGTTGAGAGAGTCGATCCCGGCGTTCGCCCAGGACCAGAACGCCGGCGCGTTGCTCGTGGGGACGGTCACCGAGAACCACACGTACTCGCCCGACTGGATCTCCCGCGAGAGCTGGATGTGCGGGTAGAAGTAGGCATACCGGTCGTACTCGTTGCCCCACTGCGGCTGGGGCGCCGTGGCGACACAGGTGGTGCCCGCCACCTTGATCCCGGCCGCGTTGCGGATCTCGCACTCGTTCGTCACCGTGGGGGCCCACGAACCGCTCGTGACGGTGCCGGTCGCCACGACGGGATCGTTCCATGCCGCGCTCGTCACGCCGGGGTGCAGCGCCACGGAGACACCCACGAGAGCGAGCAGCACGACGACCGTCGCGGCGACGGCACGTCTGGCGCTCACCGGTCCACCTCTCGCGTTCTGGTCGGGATCTGGTCGGGTTCTGGTCGTAGCGACCTGGCGTCGCACGTTACGCGCCGAACCTGGACGCACGCCCAGGAAGGCTCAGTAGGCGACGGGCGACACCGTGGACAGCACCCACGACCGCGACCGGTTCGCCGCCGTGCAGTCGTACACGCGGGCACGGGTCCCGGAGGTGAGCGACGAGCTCGGCACGTCGAGGCACCGATCCTTGCCACCCGTGGTCTGCAGCGCGCTGACCACCCGGACCGTGCCGTCGCCGTTGTCCACGAGGCGCCACGTCTGGTTGGCCTGGCTCGTCCCGCACGACCAGATCTGCATCTGCACGTCGTTGGCCTGGCTCGACGCGTTGATGTCGAGGCACCGCGGCGTCGGGTTGTCCGTCGCGTTCCACTGGCCCACCGACTGGTAGACCTTCACGGTGCCGTTCGGGTTGAACGTCCACACCTGCGCGGGCGTCTTGTTGCAGTCGTAGACCTGCACGCCCGTGCCGTCGTCGTTCAGCCGGCTCACCACGTCGAGGCACAGGCTGGTGCCGTTGAGCTTGACCTGCCCGTACCAGACCCAGGTGCCCAGCGAGATCTCGCCTCGGAACCACGCCGGGTTGACCCACGTGCTGCCGGTCATCGACGCGTCCCAGCGCGCGAGGAACGTACCGGTGCGGTTCCAGCAGGTCGGCAGCAGGCCGCTCGGCACGGCCACCGTGGCGGTCGCCGTCGCCGCCGCTCCCGCCGCGAGGGACGTGCTGGACGCGGCTGACACCGTCGTCGTGATCGCGCAGCTGCCCGTCAGGCCGCCGGACGTCGACATCGAGGTCGTCGGTGCCGAGACCGCCACCGGGCTCGCGGCCGAGTTCTTCAGACCGAGCTGGATCGTCTGCGACGCACCAGGTTGCAGGCCCGTGAGCGAGGTCCCGCTCGCGAGGTCCACCGCGGTCCCGGCATCGCTCGTGTCGGCTGCGACGTACGCCGCCGTCCCACGCCGGCCGTCCAGCACGGGTCCGGTCGCGCTCACGACCTGTCCGGAGGCGTACGCGGGGTCCTGCCACGCGGCGGAGGTCGGCGAGACCTGGCGCAGGGCGCCCGAGGCGACGAGGGCGCAGACCGCCAGCGCCGCCGCGAGGGCACGACGACGTGCCGGGGTGTGCCCCCGGTGCGCGTCGACCCGTCGCGTCACGGCCGGTCTCAGGCGGTCGCGCCGACGACCTGGACCGTGAGCGACGGCGACTTGTTGGCGCAGGTCGCCTGCGGCGCGTCGCTCTTGAGCGTCACGGTCACGGTCGCGCTGGTCGTCGACCCCGCGGCGAGCGGCGAGGCGCCGAACGCGCTGTACGCGACGCTGAAGCAGCTCGCGTCCACGAGGAAGGTCGGGTTGCCGGATGACCACGTGAGGTTGAGGGGCGTGTTCCCGGCGTTCTGGAGCTCGATCGTCTTCACCTGCGTGCCGCCCGGCACCATCGGAGTGCTGGCGAACCCGAGCGCCACCGCGGTCCCCGCGGTGTCGGCGGTGCTCCATGTGGTGCTGCCGGACATGCGGCCGCGCAGGTCGACCGTCGCGCTCTTCACGTCGCCCGTGAAGTAGGCCGGGTCGGTCCACGCGGCCGAGGTCGCGGCCGCACCGATGCCGACGAGCGCGAGCCCGCCGAGTGCGAGCTGGAGGGCTGTACGGCGACGCCGGCGACGGCTGCGCACGTCGCGGGTCTTCGGTTCCTGGTTCATGCGAGTGGCTCCTGGCCCGTCTCGTCGTCGTGGTCGCGGCGCCTGGCCACGAGGATCAGCAGCAGCCCGAGCACCCCGAGCGCGACCGCACCGGCCGCGAGGGGCAGCACCGTGCTGCCTGTGCTCGCGAGCGACCCGGAGGTCCGCTCGACGAGCGTGATGCGACCCTCGAGCGAGCTGACCTCGCCGGGTCGGATGTCGTCGGCCGTGACGCCGACGGTCAGCGTGTAGTCCCCCGCCGCGAGCTCGTCGCCCTCGCGCACCGTCATCAGGTCCACGCACGAGCCCGACGAGCCGCACAGCGCCGCGCGCCACGCGACACCGCTCCCGGGCGACGCGTCGACGACCGCCGCCTCCACGCGCGCGTCCTGCTCGAGCCGGTACGGCTGGCTCGAGGACCGGACGTCTCCCGGCAGGAGGTTGGTGAAGGAGAACCGCAGCGGCACCTCGTCGGCCGACGCACCGCTGGCACCCGCGAGCACGCCCAGCACGGCGAGCGCGGCCGCGAGGGCCAGGCTCACCGCGGCGGTGGCGCGCATCGGGTGCGTCATACGGGCACGTGCTCCTTGAGTGGGGGTCCGGCGGGTGCCGAGCCCGCGTCGTCGTGCGGCTCGTCGTCCTGCTCGTCGTCCTCGTCCCGCGACGACGGCAGCATGGTCAGGCCGACGAGCGCGAGCAGCGTGATCCCCAGCGGGATCACGACCGAGGGCCGGGAGACGTCGGCGATCAGGAACCCGGCACCCGAGAGCTGGTACCGCGGGGTCCAGACCGTGTCGCCGACCTCGTACGCCCCGCCGTCCTGCGCGTCGTTGGCGTCGCCCTTCATGTGGATCTCCCACGTGGCGTCGCCGGTCTGCTCGATCGCGACGATCCGGTGGGACACGAGGTTGCGCGTGATCGGGTTGTAGATCGACGCGACGTCGCCGACCTCGAGCTCGCCCGTGGGCGTCGGTACGTCGACCAGCAGGTCACCCGTCATGATCTTGGGCTCCATCGAGCCGGAGATCACGACGAGCGGCTTGATCCAGCCGGCCCTCGACGCGCCCCACACGAGCACGGACAGGACGCCGACGACGGCCAGCAGCCACAGGACGACGTTCCCGAACGTACGCAGCACTCGGATCATGACGGGCCTCCCGCCCTGGTGGGGGACCGACGAGCCGTCGGTCCCCCACCGGTGGGTCAGCTGTTGGTCGCGGTGCCCTGGTACTGGACGACGATGTTGGTCGTCGCGCCCTGCGCGGCGTCGACCCAGTCGGGGTCCGTCGTGACGGTCAGCTTCAGCGCGGTCTGCGCGTTCTTCGCGAGCGAGCCCGGGACCGTGTCGAGCACGACCTTGGCCTTCGTCGTCGAGAGCGTCGTCTTGTCGAAGTACGTCGTGTTCGACAGCGTGTACTGGACGTTCTGGAGGTTCAGCTTGGTGCTGCCCGCGTTGAGCAGGTGCAGGTAGACCGTGCGCGTCTCGTTCGGGAGCAGGTCGGCGAACGTGCTACCCGGGATCGTGAGGGAACCCTGCGTGTCGGCGAGCGACCAGGAGGCGTCCGTCGCGACGATGTCATCCGCGCTCGCCGAGACGGCGCCCTTGAGCTCGATCGACGCGGCGGTCGCGGAACCCGTGAACCATGCGTCGTCCGTCCACGCGGCGGACGTCGCCGCGGCGCCGATGCCCAGCAGGGCCGCGCCGACGAGCGAGAACTTGATGACGGCGCCGCGCTTGCGCTTCTTGCGGTCGGCAGCCGGGCGGGTGGTGGCGTCGATGGCCATCTGAGTCTCCGAACGAGTCGTGGGTGAGCCCCCGAGCCGTTCGTCGAGAACCCCGTCGCACGAACTGGTCAAGTGACCAGGACAAGCGACCAGTTCGGGACGTTAGGCGGCTGCCACGGTGGTCGTCAGGAGGGGGGTGGGGTGTCAGCACCCACGTGCGTCTGATACGTCGGATTGTTTCACCCGGCAACAAAGGCCCAGATCAGACAAGCAAGGCGAACGCTACTGCGTGACGTGGGCCACGTCTGCAGCCGTTCGGGTGACATCACAGTGCCTGCACAGCGAACGTCAGCGCGCGGTCTCCATCGCCGGGAGGGGGACGCGGAGCTCGAGGCGGACGTCGGCGGGGTCACCCGGTCCGAGCTCCAGGGTCCCGTCCGCGAGCGCCACCCGTTCACGCAGCCGGGCGATGCCCGAGTCGTCACGTGGTCCGGCACCCAGCTCGAGCGGGACGTCGTTCTCCACCCCGACGACGAGACGCCCGTCCTCGACGCCGACGGTGACCGCGACGGTCGTCGCCGGTCCGTGCTTGAGCGCGTTGGTGATGCCCTCCTCCACGACCCTGACCGCGAGCAGGCGGGTGCCCACGGTGATGCGGTTGCTCGCGGGGTCGTCGAGCTCACGCACGTCGTCCGTGACGACGAGCCGGGTCGCGATCGTCGACGGCAGCCTGCCCAGGAGCGCCCGCACGGCCGGGACGAGGCCGAGCTCGAGCCGCTCGGGGTAGAGCAGCCGGCTCATCTGGCGCACGTCGAGCTCGCGGACGTCGTCGAGCTCCGCACGCATCCACCGCAGCGTCGCGACGTCCTGCTCGCGCAGGTCGAGCGGCTGGTCGAGCACCTCGTCGAGCCGCGCGACGACCACGACGAGCTTGTTCTGCAGCGTGCCGTGCAAGCCCTCGGCGACCTCGCGCCGGACGCGGATCTCCTCCTGCTCCAGCATGTGCAGCGTCGACTCCACGTGCACGGCGCGCCGCTCCGAGGACCGGATCGCCCCGCGAGCCACGCGCCGCGAGTACAGCGACCACAGGGCGATCGCGACCGAGATCCCGGCGACGATGAACCCGCCGAGCAGCTCGGCGTCCCGGGTGTCGGTGTCACCGGCCGCCGCGATGCCGAAGGCAACCTGTGCACACCAGCGCAGCACGGCGCTCACCAGCGCGGCCGCCGCGGCCCCGCCGATCATCGGCCACGCCGTGCGGTACCGGTACACGCGCAGCGCCCACAGGGTCCCCACCAGCGCGACGACCGCGACCGCGTTGGCGGCGAGCCGCCACCAGATCGGGACGGCCCCCAGCGAGGGCAGGACGCGCGAGTACACGTACACGGCCTGGAGCGAGGCCCCGACGCCGTACCCGGCGCTCACGATCGCCGCGCCGCGCAGCAGCACGAGCCTGTCGTTGCGGACGTCGGCGGCTCGCCGCGCCGCCACCAGTGCGGTGTCCGGCATCGTCGCCTCCAGGCTGCCCGCGGCGCGCGTTCGGTCGGCGCACCCGGCGCCGAGGATACTTGCCGCGTGACCACCACTGCCGCCGGTCCCCTGCGCGTCGCCGTCGTCGAGGACCAACCCCTGTTCCGGTCGATGCTCGAGCGGACGTTCTCCGGCACGGACGGCCTCCACGTCGTCGCCGCGGTCGGGACGACGACCGAGGCGATGCGCGTGATCCGCCCCGGTGCGGTCGACGTGGCCGTCCTCGACATCGACCTCCCCGACGGCAACGGCATCGCGCTCGGCGTGACGCTGCGCCGCAGCCACCCGACCCTCGGCATCCTGCTGCTGTCCGCGCACGACGCGATGGACCTGCTGCTCGACCTCCCGCGGGACGTCGCCGCGGGGTGGGGATACCTGTCGAAGACGTCGTCGACGAGCGAGGAGGCCCTCGTCTCGGCGGTCCGCGCGGCCGCCGTGGGCGAGACGGTGCTCGACCCGGCGCTGCTCGCCAAGGTCCGCCCGCGCGCGGGGTCGGACGTCGCGCGGCTCACCGACCGCCAGTACGAGGTGCTGCGCCTGCTCTCGTCGGGGCTGTCGAACGCGGGCATCGGCGAGCGGCTCGGGATCACCGAGAAGTCGGTGCAGAACCACGTCAACGCGATGTACGCGACGCTCGGCATCGACGCCGACCCGCAGCGCAACCCGCGTGTGACCGCCGCGCTGCGGCTGCTCGAGCAGACCGGCCCGGCCGTCTGACCGGCCCGCACTGTTCCCGGACGAACCACCCTTTCCTCATCTTCCCGTCATCTTCACCCGGTCGACTGCTCCGGGCGATCGACGTCGCCCGCACACCCCCGGGAAAGGGATCGAGATGAGGACACGAGCAGGTCGTCCGCTCGCAGCAGCCGTCGTCGCCGGAGCGCTCGTCATGGGCGCCACGACCAGCTGGGCGCTGAGCACGCAGCTCACCGGCCACGGCGACGCGCGCCGCCTGGACGGAGACCAGACCGCCGCGGTGAAGGCGCAGATCAAGGGCGGCGCCGCGAAGAACGTCATCCTGCTGATCGGCGACGGCATGGGTGACTCCGAGATCACCGTCGCGCGCGACTACGCGGTGGGCGCCGCGGGCCGGTTCGCGGGCATCGACGCCCTGCCGCTCACGGGCCAGTACACGACGTACGCGCTCGACAAGAAGGACGGGCTCCCCGACTACGTGACCGACTCCGCCGCGTCGGGCTCGGGCTGGTCCACGGGCACCAAGACCTACAACGGCGCCATCTCGGTGGACGTCAACGGCGCCCCGCAGCGCACCCTGCTCGAGATCGCGCGCGCCAACGGTCTGCGCACCGGCAACGTCACGACGGCGGAGATCCAGGACGCGACGCCCGCCGTCGAGATCGCGCACGTGCCGGACCGCAGCTGCTACGCGCCCTCGTCGACCCTGGCGAAATGCCCCGCGAGCGCTCTGCAGAACGGCGGCCTCGGCTCGATCAGCGAGCAGCTGCTCGACGCGCGAGCCGACGTCACGCTGGGCGGTGGCGCGACCTCGTTCGCGGAGAAGGCGGCCGCCGGCCAGTGGGCGGGCAAGACCCTCCTGCAGCAGGCGAGCGACCGCGGGTACCAGGTCGTCACCGACGCGGCCGGGCTCGCC
This sequence comes from Cellulomonas sp. HZM, assembly GCF_000708885.1. Classification (GTDB taxonomy): domain Bacteria; phylum Actinomycetota; class Actinomycetes; order Actinomycetales; family Cellulomonadaceae; genus Cellulomonas. The sequence goes on from NZ_JEOE01000055.1 coordinate 12,430, forward strand.
GGCGTGACGGCCGCGAACCAGTCGTCGCCCGTGCTCGGGCTGTTCGCGCCCGGCAACCTGCCCGTGCGCTGGACCGGCCCGCTCGCGACGCACACCGGCGGCACGGAGGCTCCCGTGACCTGCACGGACAACCCCGCGTACGTCCCGACCACGCCGGCGCTCGACGCGATGACGGCCAAGGCGATCAAGCTCCTGGACCGCTCGTCGGGCAAGGGCTTCTTCCTGCAGGTCGAGGGCGCGAGCATCGACAAGCAGGACCACGCTGCCGACCCGTGCGGCCAGATCGGTGAGACCGTCGGGCTCGACGAGGCCGTGCAGGTGGCCCTCGACTTCGCGAAGAAGGACGGCCGCACGCTCGTCGTGCTGACGGCGGACCACGGCCACTCGAGCCAGATCATCTACCCCGGCACCACGACGCCCGGCCTGACGCGCACGCTGCTGACGGCCGACGACAAGCCGATCACGGTCGCCTACGGCACGGCCGACACCGGCGGCTCGCAGGACCACACCGGTACGCAGGTGCGCATCGCGGCGTACGGCCCGCGCGCGGCCAACGTCGTCGGCCTGACGGACCAGACCGACCTGTTCTTCACCACCCGCGACGCGCCGCGCCGCCGCCCCGGCGCCCCCCCCCCCCGGGCGGGGGCGGCCCGCAACGGCCACGTGATGCGCCGCGCGGTCCCG
>NZ_JEOE01000056.1 GCF_000708885.1 Cellulomonas sp. HZM
CCGACACCCCGACCGGCCCGCCCGTCGGTCGCATCCCTGTGGTCGACGTCGCCCCGGTGGCCGAGGCCGGCCGCTTCCCCGCCAAGGCGGTCGTCGGCGAGGCGTTCCCGGTCCGCGCGACCGTGTTCCGCGAGGGCCACGACGCGGTCGCCGCGACCGCCGTCCTCGTGGACCCGGACGGCCGCGACCACAGCACTGCGCCGATGGTGGACGTCGCGCCGGGCCTCGACCGGTTCGAGGCACGCCTCGTCGCCGACCGCACCGGCGACTGGTCCTTCCGGGTCGAGGGCTGGTCGGACCCGTACGCGACGTGGGTGCACGACGCGTCGATCAAGGTCGCGGCCGGCATCGACGTCGAGCTCATGCTCGCGGAGGGGGCCGTGCTCCTCACGCGCGCCGCGGACCGCCGCGGGGCAGAGGCGATGCCCGACGACGACGCGCACGTGCTGCGCGCCACGGTCGCGGCGCTGCGCGACGTGCACCTGTCCCCGCAGGACCGTCTCGGCGCCGCGCTCGCACCCCAGGTCCGCGCGGCGCTGGGCCGCACGCCGCTGCGGGACGTGGTCAGCTCGTCGCCCGCCTACCCGCTGCGCGTCGACCGCCCGCTCGCGCTGACGGGCGCGTGGTACGAGCTGTTCCCGCGCTCGCACGGCGCCTGGTACGACGAGCAGACGGGCCGCTGGGTGAGCGGCACGCTGCGCACCGCCGCCGAGCAGCTGCCCCGCATCGCCGCGATGGGGTTCGACGTCGTGTACCTGACGCCCGTTCACCCGATCGGCTCGACCAACCGCAAGGGCCGCAACAACTCGCTGCTCACCGAGCCGGGCGACCCGGGCTCCCCGTACGCGATCGGCTCGGCGGACGGCGGCCACGACGCGATCGAGCCCGGGCTCGGCACGTTCGACGACTTCGACGCGTTCGTCGCACGCGCCCGCGAGCACGGGATGGAGGTCGCGCTCGACATCGCGCTGCAGTGCAGCCCGGACCACCCGTGGGTGCGCGAGCACCCGCAGTGGTTCACGACGCGGGTCGACGGATCGATCGCCTACGCGGAGAACCCGCCGAAGAAGTACCAGGACATCTACCCGCTGAACTTCGACAACGACCCCGCGGGCATCTACGCCGAGGTGCGGCGCGTGCTGCAGGTGTGGATCGACCACGGCGTGACGCTGTTCCGCGTCGACAACCCGCACACCAAGCCGCTCGACTTCTGGCAGTGGCTGCTCGCGGACGTGCACCGCGACCACCCCGAGGTGATCTTCCTGTCGGAGGCGTTCACGCGCCCCGCGATGATGCAGACGCTCGCGAAGATCGGCTTCCACCAGTCGTACACGTACTTCACGTGGCGCAACACCAAGGACGAGGTCGCGGAGTACCTGGAGGAGGTCTCGGGCGAGCAGGGCGCGTGGATGCGGCCCTCGTTCTGGCCGACGACGCACGACATCCTGCCGCCGTACCTGTCGAGCAGCGGCGGGCGCGGGTTCGCCGTCCGCGCGCTGCTCGCCGCGACCGGCAGCCCGACGTGGGGGATCTACTCGGGCTACGAGCTCGTCGAGGACGTGCCGCGCCCGGGCGCGGAGGAGCAGATCGACAACGAGAAGTACGAGCTCAAGCCGCGCGACTGGTCTCGCGCCGAGCACCTGGGGATCGCGCTCCTGCTGGGCAACCTCAACGCCATCCGGCGCGCGCACCCTGCGCTGCAGCAGCTGCGCAACCTGCGCGTGCACCCGACGAGCGACGACGCGACCGTCGCGTTCTCCAAGCACCTCGACGCCGAGCACTCGCCGACGGGCCGCGCGGACACCGTGCTGGTCGTCGTGAACCTCGACCCGTGGGGGGTGCGCGAGGGCACCGTCGAGATCGACCTGGGCGCGCTGGGCCTGCCCGACGAGGTGCGCGCGCACGACCTGCTGACCGACGAGACCTGGACCTGGGGGCGGTCCGTGTTCGTGCGGCTGGACCCGGCCGAGCGGCCGGGCCACGTCGTCGTCCTGGAGGCGCCGTGACCATCGACCCCCCCGTGCGCACGTCTGCGCTGCCCGTCGTGCGCGAGCCCGCGCCGACGACGTCGCAGATCCGGCTGCCCGTCGGGCGCCAGCCCAAGGTCCCCGACCTGCACGAGGGCGGGCTGTCCGACGACCCCCAGTGGTACCGCACCGCGGTGTTCTACGAGGTCATGCTGCGCTGCTTCTCGGACTCGTCGGGCGCGGGCAGCGGTGACCTGCGCGGCCTGATCGACCGCCTCGACTACCTGCAGTGGCTCGGGATCGACTGCCTGTGGCTCCCGCCGTTCTACCCGAGCCCGCTGCGCGACGGCGGCTACGACGTCGCCGACTACACCGCGGTCGCGGCGCAGTACGGCAGCATCGCGGACTTCACCGAGCTCATCCAGCAGGCGCATGCGCGCGGCATGCGCATCGTGGTCGACCTCGTCATGAACCACACGAGCGACCAGCACCCGTGGTTCCAGGCGTCGCGCTCGGACCCCGAGGGCCCGTACGGCGACTTCTACGTGTGGTCGGACGACAGCACGCGCTACCAGGACGCGCGCATCATCTTCGTCGACACCGAGACGTCCAACTGGACGTTCGACCCCGTGCGGCGGCAGTACTTCTGGCACCGGTTCTTCAGCCACCAGCCGGATCTCAACTTCGACAACCCGCGCGTGGTCGAGGCGATGCTCGACGTCGGCCGGTTCTGGCTCGGCCTGGGCGTGGACGGGTTCCGCCTCGACGCCGTGCCGTACCTGTTCGAGGCCGAGGGCACCAACTGCGAGAACCTGCCGGAGACGCACGAGTTCCTGCGCAAGGTCCGCGCGATGATCGACGACGAGTTCCCGGGCCGCATCATGCTCGCCGAGGCGAACCAGTGGCCCGAGGACGTCGTGCACTACTTCGGCTCGGAGACCGAGCCCGAGTGCCACATGTGCTTCCACTTCCCCGTGATGCCGCGCATCTACTACTCGATCCGCGACCAGCGGGCCGCGCCGATCGTCGACATCCTGGCCGACACCCCGCCCATCCCGTCGCACGGTCAGTGGAGCACGTTCCTGCGCAACCACGACGAGCTCACGCTCGAGATGGTCTCCACCGAGGAGCGCGCGTCGATGTACGGCTGGTACGCGCCCGACTCGCGGATGCGTGCCAACGTGGGCATCCGCCGTCGGCTCGCGCCGCTGCTCGACAACAGCCGCAAGGAGATCGAGCTCGCGCACGCGCTGCTGCTCTCCCTGCCGGGCAGCCCGTGCCTGTACTACGGCGACGAGATCGGCATGGGCGACAACATCTGGCTCCCGGACCGGGACGCGGTGCGCACGCCCATGCAGTGGACGCCTGACCGCAACGCGGGCTTCTCGACGGCCGATCCCGGCAAGCTCTACCTCCCGCTCGTGCAGTCGTTGGTGTTCCACTACGGCCACACCAACGTCGAGGCCCAGCTCGCGCAGCCGACGAGTCTCCTGCACTGGGTCCGCGGCATGCTCTCGGTGCGCCGCCAGCACCCCGCGATGGGCCGGGGCGACTTCACCGCGATGGCCTGCGACAACGAGTCGGTGCTCGCGTTCACGCGCTCGGAGGGCGACGAGACGCTCCTGGTCGTCGCAAACCTGGCGTCCACGGCGCGCCGCGCGACCGTCACGGTCCAGGGGCACGAGGGCGACGAGCTGCGCGACCTGTTCGGCGGCTCGTCGTTCGGCACGGTGGGCCCCGACGGGGCGGTGACGTTCACGCTCGGCACGCGCGAGTTCTACTGGCTCGCGCTGCAGGCTCCGGCCGACGAGGAGGCACGCGCATGACGGTCGTCGCGCAGGCTCCCACCGCGGACGACCACGCGCTCGCCGAGGCCCTCGCGCCGTGGCTGCCGACGCGTCGATGGTTCCCGGTCAAGGGCGTGCAGGCGCAGGTCTCGGCCACGGGTGCCCTGCGTCTGGCCGACGACGTCCTCGTGCTGCTGCTGCGCGCCCGCGCGGGATCGATCGACGCGCTGCTGCAGGTCCCCCTCGTGCTCGGCGAGGGCCCCGGTGACGTCGTGGCCACGCTCGGCGACGCCGACGTCCGCGACGGCGCGGCCGACCCCCGCTTCCTGCGCGCGTGGCTCGCTCTCGCGGACGGTCCCGGGACGGCTGCCGACCCGGCGACCGCGCGGCAGATCTCGGGCGAGCAGTCCAACACCTCGGTCGTGCTCGGCGACGCCGCGATCCTCAAGGTCCTGCGTGCGCTGCAGCCGGGCGAGAACCCTGACATCGACGTCCCCCGGCGGCTCGTCGAGCAGGGCTGGGCCAACGTGCCGGCACCGCTGGCCTGGCTCGAGGGCGAGTGGCCCGGCCGCGACGGCGCACCGGTCCGCGGGTACCTGGGCGCGATGAGCGCGTTCGTCGCGGGCGCCCAGGACGGGTTCGAGCTCGCGTGCGCGTACGCGGCTCGGCGCGAGCCCTTCGACGACCTCGCTCGCGACCTGGGCGCGGTGACGGCCACGATGCATGTCGCGCTCGCCGACGCCTACCCGGTGGAGCACGAGGGCGCGCAGCGCGTCGCCGACGGCCTCGCGCAGCGGTTCGCGTGGGCGACGTCCGCGGTGCCGCGCCTCGCGGATCACGCCGCCGGCGTGGACGCCGTGGTGGCACGCGTGCGTGCGCTGCCCGCCGTGCCGCCGCGTCAGCGCGTGCACGGCGACCTGCACCTGGGGCAGGTCCTGCGCGCGCAGGACCGCTGGTTCGTGACCGACTTCGAGGGCGAGCCGCTCGCGCCGCTCGCCGAGCGCACGCGCCCGGACCTCGCGGTGCGCGACCTCGCCGGCCTGCTGCGGTCGCTCGACTACGCGGCGGCCGTCGGCGGGCTCGCCGGCGACGACGCCCTGACCTGGACGACGGCCGCACGCACGGCTCTCACGGCGGGCTACGCGGGCAGCGCGCACGACGACGACCCGACGACCACCGCCGAGCTCGTCCGCGCGCTCGAGCTCGACAAGACCTTGTACGAGGTCGTCTACGAGCAGCGCAACCGGCCCGACTGGCTCCCGATCCCGCTCGCGGGGCTGGACCGCCTGCTCAGTCGCTGAGCTCGTCCGCCCACGGCGGGTTCGCCCCGCTGCGGCTCACGGTGATCGCCGCCGCACGCGCGCAGCGTTCCAGGATCGTCCGGAGCGTGTCGTCGTCGAGCGCGCGCAGCGCCTCACGGTCGCCCGCGACCCCCGCGCCGACCAGCCCGTCGACGAGCGCACCCATGAACGTGTCCCCCGCGCCGACGGTGTCGACGACGTCGACCTTGGGTGCCGCGACCCACGACGTGCCCCCGGGCCGCACGACGCTCGCCCCGTCGCCCCCGCGCGTCACCACGACGACCGCCGGCCCCAGGTCGAGCCACGCCTGTGCCACGTCGTCCACGCCGCGCTCGGGCTCGAACCACGCGAGGTCCTCGTCGCTGACCTTGACGACGTCCGCGAGCGCGACGAGCTCGAGCACGCGCGCGTAGGCGGCGGCGCGGTCGCCCATGATCGCGGGCCGCGCGTTCGGGTCGTAGGTGATGGTCGTCGTCGGCCGCACGCGCTCGACGAGCTCGGCGACCTGCCGGCCACCCGGGTCGAGGACGGCGGAGATCGAGCCGATGTGCAGCAGCTCGGCGGGCTGCACCTCGACGTCGCCGAGGTCCCACGACAGGTCGAAGACGTACGTCGCGGCGCCGGTCTCGTCGAGCGTGGCCTGCGCGGTCGACGTGCGCTCGGACGGCACGACGAGCACGTCGACCCCCGACTCCTCGAGCCAGCCGCGCACCGCGGAGCCGTAGGGGTCGTCGCCGAACGACGTCAGCAGCCGGGGGGCACGCCCCAGCCGGCCGAGCGTGAGCGCGACGTTGGCCGGGCTGCCGCCCGGGTGCTCCACGACGCTGCCGTCGGCCCGACGCACCACGTCGACGAGCGCCTCGCCGACGACGAGCACGCTCATCGCACGAGCCCGTCGGCCACGGCGCGTCCGATCGCGGGCGCGAGCGGCAGGCGCGGGATGAGAACGGACTGCACCGCGTGGTACAGGTCGGCCTTGCCGGGCCACACGGTGTCGGTGGGGACGTTGTCCTGGTCGAGCTGGTGGTGCCACGAGCCGCGCTCGACGTCGAGCACGTGCTCGACCGCGTAGTCCCACCACTGCGCGTACAGCTCGGCGAACCGCTCGTCCTCGCTGCGCTGGTAGAGGGCGGCAGCGGCCGCGGTCGCCTCGGCCACCACCCAGTGCATGCGGTCGTGCACGACGGGCGCGCCGGACCAGTCGGTCGTGTACACGAAGCCCGGTGCGCCGTCCGCGGCCCACCCGTCCGCGACGGCCCGGTCGAACAGCGCGGTGGCGCCTTCGAGGCCCCCGCCGGGCACGTCCGCGCCCGCGGCCTCCACGTGCAGCAGCAGCCGCGCCCACTCGAGGCCGTGGCCGATCGTCGCGCCGTACGGCTTGAACTTGTCGCCGGGGCGGTCCGCGTTGAGCTCGAGCTGCGGGACCCACTCCTCGTCGTAGTGCTCGGGGATGCGCCACTCGTTCGCCGCGGCCGCTGCGACGACGCGCGTGCAGATGCGCCGAGCGCGGTCGAGCCACAGCTTGTCGCCCGTGACGTCGTACGCCGCGAGCGACGCCTCGACGGTGTGCATGTTCGCGTTGACCCCGCGGTACGGGTCGAGGTGGGCCCAGTCTCTGCTCCACCCGTCGACGCACATGCCGTCGGCCTCGTCCCAGAACCGGGTGCCGAGCACGTCGAGCGCCTCGTCCAGCAGCTCGCGCGCACCGGGGCGGCCCGCGAGCGTCGCGCTGGACGCTGCGAGCACGACGAAGGCGTGGTCATAGCACGCCTTGAGCCCGGACTCCCGCCCCGGGCCGGCGTCGGCGAACCAGCCGCCGTTCTCGTCGTCGTGCAGCGGTCCCGCCAGGCCCGCGAGCGCGGCGTCGGCGATCGCTGCGGCGCCCGGCACGCCGAGCATGGTCGCGAGCGAGTACACGTGCACGGTTCGCGAGGTGATCCACGTTTGCACCGGCTGCGACGGGTCGGGGTGGCCGTCGTCGTCCAGCCACCGCGCTCCGCCACCGTCGGCGGGCAGCTCACGGCCGAAGGCGAGCAGGCGGGCCAGCTCGCCCGCGAGCCAGTCGCGGTGGGTGGCAAGTTCGGGCCAGGCGATCACGCGGGTCCTCCAGTGTGTGGTTCATCCGGCGGATGAGCCCCTTGATCCCGGGTGCGGCAGCACTGCCGGGTGACAACGTTGTCGGTCAGGATATCTCCTGCGACAGCCATCCGAGCTGACGCTGCTGCTGGTGCGCCTGACCGCCCTCGTGCCCGTTGTACGCGTACGGGACGATCGTGGCAGGACCGCGGTACGCATGGAAAGCCGCGTACACCGTCGACGGCGGGCACACGGGGTCGCGCAAGGCCACCGAGAACAGGGCGGGAGCGGTCGCGCGTGCCGCGTGCAGGGCCCCGTCGACGTAGTCGAGCGTCGTGAGCACCCGGTCGGTCTGGTCTCGGTGGACCGCGAGGTAGCGGGCCACCTCGGCGTACGGGTCGACCTCGCTCACGTCGACCGCGCGACGGATGTGGCACAGGAACGGCACGTCGACGAGCGCCGCGGCGAGCCCGTCGACGAGCCCGGCCACCGCGAGCGCCAGGCCGCCGCCCTGGCTCGCGCCGGCCACGACGACCCGCTCGGCGTCGACGCCGTCGAGCGTGCGCACCGCGTCGACCGCTCGCACCGCGTCGGTCACGAGCCGGCGGAAGTAGGAGGTCGAGAGGTCGAGCACCCCGCGGGTCATCCATCCCGGTCCGGCCGGGCCGGACCCGTGCGGGTCGGGCGTGCCCCCGCCGCTGCCCCACGACGAGCCCTGGCCCCGCGTGTCCATGAACAGGTAGGCGTATCCCGCAGCGGGCCAGAGCAGCCGTTCGTGCGGCAGCCCGCGCCCGCCGCCGTACCCGTTGTACTCGACGACCACGGGCAGCGGGCCGTGCGCACCGGCCGGCCGCAGGTACCAGGCGGCGATCCGCTCACCTCCGTACCCGCCGAACCGTACGTCGTGCACCTCGACGAGCGGGAGGCCCGCGTCCACCCGCTCGAGCGTCACGTCGAGCGGATGGCGCCGTGCGTCCTCGAGCGTGGCGCGCCACACGTCGTCGAAGTCCGCAGGCGCGACGAGCTCCGGCCGGTAGGCCTCGAGCTCTGCGAGCGTGAGCTCGGGCAGCGTCACCGGGGTCCGCCCACCACATCGGCTGCACGCGCCAGCTCGGCGACGTCGGGCCCGTACCGGTCCTCGTCGGCTCCGCGTCGACGCACGGCGACCGCGTCCAGCCCGTCGCGCGCCGCGGTCCCGCGCAGCCCCTCGACGACGAGCCCGTCGACGTCGACCGCCTCGACCGCGTGCGCGTAGGCGTCGTCGTGCCCCGCCCACACGACCTCGCAGTCGCGCAGCGTGACGTCGCCGAGCGTGTCGAGGTAGATCCCCGCCGTGTCGTGCGCGTACACCTCCGCGCCCTCGGAGGTGGGCCGTCGGTCGTACTCGCCACCGGGCCAGCTCGACCAGCGGTCCAGCTCGATGCGCACGTCGTCGAGCACGATCCCCTGCGCGAGGCCCGGGGCGTCCGCGGCGAGGTACGCACCGTTCTCGGAGCGCGCCAGGATGTTCCGGAACCGCACGTTGCGCAGCCGCCCCACGGTGTCGTGCCACGCGCCGACGTTCACGTAGATCGGTTCGCCGTGCCCCCACCAGGCGCGCTGGAAGTGCCGCGTCTCGACGATGCAGTCGGTGAACAGGATGTTCTCGAAGCTCCCCTCCTGCCCCAGGTTGACCGCGAGGCCGCGGTGCGACGACCGGATCACGCAGTTGCTGACCACCACGTTGCGGATGTCCTCGACGGCGTCGACGCCCACGACGACGGCGCTCGACGTCGACCGCAGCGTGCAGTTCGTGATCACGACGTCCTCGGTCGGCCCGTACCCCGCGAGCTCCTCGCACGTCTTGAGCGAGATCGCGTCGTCGCCGCTCGAGATGTCGCAGTCGCTGATCCGCACGCGGCGGCACCGGTCGAGGTCGATGCCGTCGGCGTTGGGATACTTCAGGTCCGTGTCGATCGTGACGCCGTGCACGAGCACGTCCTCGCAGCCGGACAGGCGCAGGCACCACAGCGCCGCGTCGCGCAGCAGGACGTCGCGCACGACGAGCCGGCGCACCCCGATGAGGAACACCGTGAACGGCCGCTGGTTCGGGCAGCGGTAGATGTGGCCGAGGTCTTCCTCGACGAAGTACCGCCCTGCACCGTCGATCGTCCCCGCGCCTGTGATCGCGACGTCCTCGCAGTCGCGAGCGGTGATGAGCATGAGAGCGACGTCGTTGTCGGGGTTCACGACGCCCGCCGACAGCGCCCCCACCTCGAGGCGCGCGGTGTAGTGCGCGGGGTCGCCGGAGCCCTGCAGCACCGCTCCCCGCTCGACGTGCAGCTCGACGTGCGAGCGGAGCTCGATCGAGCCCGTGAGGTAGGTGCTCCCGGCGGGCACGACGACGCGTCCGCCGCCGGCGGCGTGGCACGCGTCGATCGCGGCCTGGATCGCGCGCGCGTCGTTCGTCGTGCCGTCGCCCACGGCGCCGTGGTCGCAGATGTCGTAGTCGGTCATCGAGTCTTCTCTCCATCGAGCACATCGGGTGCCGCGGCTTACTTTATTTGCTTAACCAAGTATGTCAACGTCCGTCCGGCGGGTGACAGCTCGGGGACGCGCAGGCCCGGGACCTGCGCCGCAGCGCCCGCAGTGGTTGGGTAGAGACCATGAGCCCGGCCGCATCCCCCCCCGGTCCCCGTCGATCCCGACCTGCTGCGCACCGTCGCCCACGGCGCGTCGTACAACCCGCATGACGTCCTGGGACCTCATCGCGGCGAGGGGTCGGTGACCGTCCGGGTGCTGCGGCCGATGGCCGATGCGGTCGTCATCCGCACGGCAGCGGGCCGCACGCCGGCGACGCACGAGCAGGACGGCGTCTGGGTGGCGGTGCTGCCAGGCAACGACGTGCCGGACTACCGCGTCGAGACGACGTACGGCCAGGACACCGCCGAGTCCGACGACCCCTACCGGTTCCTTCCCACCGTGCACGAGCTCGACCAGCACCTCATCCGCGAGGGGCGCCACGAACAGCTCTGGCAGACGCTCGGCGCGAACGTGCAGACGTACCCGGGCGAGCTCGACGAGGTGCACGGCACGTCCTTCGCGGTATGGGCACCCAACGCGCGAGCGGTGCGGGTCGTCGGCGACTTCAACTACTGGCAGGGCGCGACCCACGCGATGCGCTCGCTCGGCAGCAGCGGCGTCTGGGAGCTCTTCGTCCCCGGCGTCGGCGCGGGCAGCCGCTACAAGTTCGAGATCCTGGCCCACGACGGGTCGTGGCGGCAGAAGGCCGACCCGATGGCACGCGGCACCGAGGTCCCGCCGGCCACCGCCTCCGTCGTCGTCGAGTCCACATACCGCTGGACCGACGACTCGTGGATGGCGGCCCGCGCCACGACCGATCCGCACACGCAGGCGCTGTCGGTGTACGAGGTGCACCTCGGCTCGTGGCGCCTCGGTCTGTCCTACCGCGACCTCGCGCACCAGCTCACCGAGTACGTCCTCGACCTCGGGTTCACGCACGTCGAGCTCCTGCCCGTCGCAGAGCACCCGTTCGGCGGCTCCTGGGGCTACCAGGTGACCTCGTACTACGCGCCGACCTCCCGGTTCGGCCACCCCGACGACCTGCGCTACCTCGTCGACACGCTCCACAACGCCGGCATCGGCGTGATCATGGACTGGGTGCCCGGCCACTTCCCCAAGGACGAGTGGGCGCTCGCCCAGTTCGACGGCACCGCGCTGTACGAGCACCCGGACCCCCTCCTGGGCGAGCAGCCCGACTGGGGCACGTACATCTTCAACTTCGGCCGCTCGGAGGTGCGCAACTTCCTCGTCGCGAACGCCACGTACTGGCTCGAGGAGTTCCACGTCGACGGCCTGCGGGTCGACGCCGTCGCCTCGATGCTCTACCTCGACTACTCGCGCAAGGACGGTCAGTGGCGGCCCAACCGCTACGGCGGCCGCGAGAACCTCGAGGCGATCGCGTTCCTGCAGGAGGCCAACGCGACCGCGTACCGCCGCAGCCCCGGGACGATGATCATCGCCGAGGAGTCCACGGCGTGGCCCGGCGTCACCGCTCCGACCGACCACAACGGCCTCGGCTTCGGCCTGAAGTGGAACATGGGCTGGATGAACGACACGCTGCGCTACCTCGCGGAGGAGCCCGTGCACCGCCGCTACCACCACGGCGAGATCACGTTCTCGATGGTCTACGCCTACTCCGAGCGCTACATCCTGCCGATCAGCCACGACGAGGTCGTGCACGGCAAGGGATCCCTGTACGGGCGCATGCCCGGCGACCACTGGCAGAAGCTCGCCGGTGTGCGCAGCCTGCTCGCCTACCAGTGGACGCACCCAGGCAAGCAGCTCCTGTTCATGGGTCAGGAGTTCGCCCAGCCCGACGAGTGGAACGAGGGCTCCTCCCTGTCCTGGTGGGCGCTCGACGACGAGTCATACCGCGGCGTGCGCGACGCACTGCGCGACCTGAACCGCGTCTACCGCGACCACCCCGCGCTCTGGCAGCTCGACCACGTGAGCGACGGTTTCGAGTGGATCGACTCCGACGACGCGGACGGCAACACGCTCGCGTACCTCCGCCACGGCACCGATGCCCCCGACGTGGTGGTCGTCGTCAACTTCGCCGGCGTCCCGCACGAGCGCTACCGGCTCGCGCTCCCCGCCGGGGGACGGTGGACTGAGGTCTTCAACTCCGACTCCACGCAGTACGGCGGGTCCGGTGTGGGAAACCTCGGCGTCGTCGACGCGCTCCCCGACCCCCACTACGGGCGTCCCTACTCCGCGCTCGTGCGCATCCCGCCGCTCGGAGCGGTCATCTTCGCCGCTCCGACGTCCGACAACGGCGCCGACCTGTTCTAGGACGCCGCCGCCAACCACACGGACGAGGCCTCCGTGACATACCCGCAACCCCACGCCGAACCCTGCACGCGCCGGTGAACCAAGAAGAGGTCCGCATCAGCGCCTTCAGCGCAAGCAGAGCTTCACGCCACCGCCTTCGCGGCGACGCAGACCGCCTGGAGACACAGCACTCGTCATTCTCGCGGCTCGACGGGCGAATGGTGCGGGGACAGTTCGGTCAAGAAACAGAAAGAGCCACCCCGGATGGGGTGGCTCTTTCTGAATGGTGTCCGGCGGCGTCCTACTCTCCCACACCCTGGCGAGTGCAGTACCATCGGCGC
>NZ_JEOE01000057.1 GCF_000708885.1 Cellulomonas sp. HZM
CCGCCGGGGCCACCGCCCATCCCGGACGACTCCTCCCCCGCCGTGCCGGTCCCCAGCGACGTCGAGCCCGGCGTACCGTCCTGGCTCAGCCCGCCGGCGACCGTCGACCCCGCGGTCGAGCCGGAGACGAGCGTGTACGTCTCGCCCTTCGTGACGTCGGGCGAGGAGTAGACCACCGACGAGAACGACGTGGTTGCCGTGAAGGTCGCGAGCTCGCCGCCGTCGGCGTCGACGACGCTCACCACCGTGCCGGCCTCCTGCGTGCCGCTCGTGGTGATCCCGACGAACGACTGCTCCGAGTCCGCCGACGGGGTCTGCGCCATGCCGGACGCCCCGACGGCGATCAGCTCGCCGCCCGAGATCATGAACGCGCCGTTGTAGTCGAGCGCACCGTTGCCGTCGTTCGTCGGCCCCTGCACCACCACGGTCCCGCCGGTCATGACGACCGACCCGTTGGAGTCGAGGCCGTCGCCGTCGGCGTCGACCACGAGCGAGCCGCCGCTGATCGTGACGAGCACGCTCGCGTCGTTCCCCATCTCGCCGCCGCCGCCCATCGGGCCGCCCTGACTGTTCTGCCCGCCCTGGCCGCCCTGGTCGTCGGCGGTCTGCGTCGCGTCGGAGTCCTCGCTGTCGGTCGAGCCCGCGGAGCCGTTCACGCCGTCGTCGCTCGACGTCACGGAGGTGTCGCCGCCCGAGATCGTGATGACCGCGGCCTCGAGCCCCTCGTACGAGCTCGTGACCTCGACGCTCCCGCCCGAGACCTGCAGCGCCGAGTCGGCGTGGATGCCGTCGTCGCCCGTCGCGAGGCTCACGGTGCCGTCGGTCACCGACACGACGCCGTTCGAGTGGATCGCGTCGTCCGCGGAGTCGACGTCGAGCGTCCCGCCCCCGATCACGACCACCGCGTCCGCGGTGATCCCCTTCGGCGACGCGTCCTCGGCGAGCTGCGTGCCGTGCCCGCCGCCCGCGACGATCGCGATCGAGCCACCGGCGACGACCACGTCGGTCTGCGCCGCGACCCCGTCGTCGCCCGCCGTGAGGTGCAGCTCGCCGTCGGTGATCTCGACGTAGCCGAGCGCCGCGTCGTCCTCGACGTCCGACTTGAGGGCGTCTCCCCCGGCCGTCACGGTGATGGTCCCGCCGTCGACCACGAGGTAGTCCTTGCCGCGGATGCCGTCGTCGACCGCGTCGACCGTGATGGTCCCGGACTCGATGACGAGGCCGTCCTTGCCGACGATCCCGTCGTTCGCGTTGCCGTCCACGTCGAGCGCCCCGGTCCCGGTGATCGTGAGGTCCGCGGAGCTGTAGAGCGCGCCGCTGGCATCGTCGTCGTCCGCGTGGCTCGTCGTGTCGGACAGGTGGTTGCTCGAGCCGTCCGCGAGCGTCACCACGACGTCGTCGGCGTCGAGCACCTGCAGCGGCGACGTCGTGGACGACGAGACGTCCGCGCCGTCGAGCACGAGGTGCACGGTGCCGTCGCCCGCGCTGTCGACGACGACCTTCCCGTCCTCGAGCGTGCCGCTGATCGTGTAGGTGCCCTCCGCGGTGATCGTCACGGTGCTCCCGTCGACCTTCGCGCCGTCGCCGTCCACCGTGGCGGTGTCGCCGGACAACGTGATCGTCGTGCCGGACGTCGCCGCGTCGGTGCCCTGCTCGTGCGGAGCGGTGTTGTCGGCCATCACGCTCTCGACGGTGACGTCGGCGGTGGCCGCGACCGCGGTGGTGTCGGTCGAGGCGACCGTCCCTGAGCCGGTCGTCGCGTCGGTGGCCGACCCGGTGCCGTCTCCCGAGGTCGACGAGCAGCCGGCGAGGACGACCGCGACGATCGCGGCCGGGGCGACGATGCGTCCGATGGTGCGTCGCATGGTGTGTCTCCGTTCTTGGTGGGTGGCGAGGGGTCAGGCGGCGAGCGCGTGCCGGTCGAGCACGCGGCGCCACGGCGTGGCGGGCAGGTCGGGGTGCAGCACGGCCATGCCGGTGCCGTACTTCGAGATGCGCACGGGGCGATGGCCGGCTCGCCACAGGAGGCGGTCGGTCGACGACGGCGTCGCGCCGGTCTTGGTCTCGACGACGGCGAGCCCGGTGAGCTCGACGTCGCGCCCGGTGCGGGCGTCGGTCCACACCAGGTCGGTGTCGATCGTCGTGCGGCTGTCTGCTCCCGGGCCGCCGACCGGGTGGGGCCGCGCCGGGACGTGGAGCGTGATGCGTCGGTAGCTGCTGCGCAGCGTCGGGGCCATCGGTCCCACGGGGAGCGGCACGTGCTCGGTGCCGAGCACCGCTGCCGCGAACTCGCGCGCCGGGTCGGTCAGCTCCGCGCTGGCCCACGGGTCGTGCGGCAGCCGGTTCTTCACGGTCGCACCGCGTGCGCCGCGGGTCTTGACCTCGACCCAGCACTGCTCGGAGTCGACGTACGTGCGGGTGCGGACCTTGAACCGGTTGCGCCGCCTGCGCGCCGCGCCGAGATAGCTCACGAGGTCTGCCGTGTCGAAGTACACCGACTCGTAGGCGAAGGTCCGCTCTCCGTCGATCTCGAGCACGCGGGTGCTCGGGTCCATGTGCTCGAGCAGCTCCGGGACCGCGGCCGCCGGGACGACGTACTTGCGGTCGACGCGCGTCTGCAGCGCGGCGGTCTCCTGGAGCTCGGCCAGCCCGACCGGGGTCATCGCGGCGAGCGCGTTCATCGAGCCACCACCGTCGCGGTCGTCTCGACGTCGGCTGCGCCCTCGACCGCGGCCGGCGACGCTGCACCGACCTCGAAGCGCACGTCGACGGTCGTCGTGTCGTTCACGAGGTCGACCCTCTGCACCGAGACGTGGTGGACACGGCCGCCGAGCAGCCGCTCGAGGTGCGCGACGAGCGCCGTCTCGTCGGTGATCGCCCGGTCGACGACCATCGTCTGGTGGCGGTAGTCGCGCAGCAGGTGCTTGTTGTCCGCGAGCGCCACGACGAGGACGACGAGCGCCATGAAGCCGATGCTCACCGCGACGGGCACGCCTCCCAGACCGCCGATCAGGCCGAGCGCGAGCGCCGCGAAGTAGTACGCGACCTCGTGCTGCGAGAGCTCTGTCGACCTCAGCCGGATGATCGACAGCACGCCGAACAGGCCGAGCCCGAGGCCCGCCCCGACCGTGCTCTCCGCGAGCACGGCGGCGACCGCGAGGACGCCGACGTTGACGCCGAGGAAGGCGACCACGAGGTCACGGCGGCGGTGCCGAGGCAGGTAGACGGCGAACGTGAGGACGCTGATCGCGACGAGGTCGGCGACGAGCGGTGCGTACGAGGACATCGGGGGGACCTCCGGGTCGTTGTGCTGGTGGTTCCATTCAGGCGGTCGGGTCTGTGGGGTCGCTGTGCGACCGCTGAGGCACGCGGATGCGTTCGCGCAGCGCACCCGCCGGTTCGGCGGCCGACGGTCGTCCGCCGAACACCGAGGTCCGCTGGACCTGGTAGCCCACGACGAACAGCGCGAGGTCGGTCGCGACCTTCGCGACGACGAGCGGCACGTGCAGGTGCGTCAGCGCCCACAGCGAGCCGTAGCCCGCCACGGTGAGCGCGACGACGAGCGCCCAGTACCGCAGCGCCTCCGCGCGCACGGGCGAACGTCGTCGACCCGCGAACACCCACACCCGGTTGACCGCGAAGTTGACGCCCGAGCTGAGCACGCGCGCACCGACGACGCCGAGCAGCAGGTTCCCGGTCGCCGCGACGATCGCGAGCAGGGCGGTGGCGTCGACGACGAACGCGAGCAGCGAGGACGCGGCGAACCGCAGCAGCCGCGCGTAGATGCGCACCGAGTCCCGCAGCGGTCGGAAGTGCGACGACGCGTTGTGGTCCAGGTAGACCGTCGCGATCGTGACCTCCTCGACGGGCAGTCCCTCGCTCGCGGCGCGCAGCAGCACCACGAGCTCGTACTCGAACCGCTCGCCGCGCACGCCCAGCAACCACGGCAGCATCCGCGCGGGGTACGCGCGCAGGCCGGTCTGCGTGTCCTGCACGGCGACCCCGGTGGCGCCGCGGAACGCGAGCCTCGTGCACGCGTTGCCGAACCGGCTGCGGACGGGGACGCTCCCGGTGAAACGGCGTGCGCCGAGCACGACCGCGTCGTCGTCGGCGCAACGGTCCGCGACGGCCAGCACGTCCGCCGGGGTGTGCTGGCCGTCGCAGTCGGCGCAGACCACGCCGTGCCCCGGGTGCACGCGCAGGACGTGCTCGACGCCGGTCTTGAGCGCGCGGCCCTTGCCCCGGTTGGTCGCGTGCCGCAGCACGTGCGCTCCCTCGTCGGCCGCCGCGGCGAACACGTGCGCGTAGGCGGGGCCGCTGCCGTCGTCGACGACCACCACGGGCATGCCCGGCCGTGCCGAGCGCACCGCTCGCACCAGTGCGACGAGGCGAAGGTCCGGCTCGTACGCCGGGACCAGCGCGATCACGACCGCACCGCCGAGCTCAGCCCACCGATGTAGAGGATGTCCGACGTGCCGCGCTCGGTGCCCTTGCCGAGAGGGTCGTTGACCAGCTCGCCGCCGAGCACCATGGTCGAGGACCCGCCGCCGTCGATGTTGTACGCCGTCGTCGCGCCGAGATCCTGCATGATCTGCGCGAGCCCGGTCATCGTCACGCCCGCGGAGTACCCGGGGCTGCGGCCGTCGACGACGACGAAGACCAGGTGGTCGTCGCCGATCACGCCGACCGCCGTGCGTGGCTGCTCGCCCTGGATGGAGTGGTTGCCGACGTTGGTGTCGACCTCGACGTCGTCGATCCCGTCGAACACCTGGCCGTCCTCGAGCAGCGCGGGCCCGAAGCTCAGGGTGTTCCACACGCCCGCGTCGACCAGGGCCTGGGCGTCGGTCGTGGTCTCGTCGTAGACCTCGACGTGGCCGTCCCGGTAGAACGCGAGCCCCTCGCGCGCCGGCTCGTCGCGGAACACCACGCCGTCGCGGATGACGATGCCCGTGTCGCGGAACCCGTAGTAGTCGCCGTTGATCGCGAAGACCGCGTCGTTGTCCGCGGCGATGTCGGACGTGTCCTCGACGATGTTGGTGCCGAACTCGTCGTGCGCGAACGCCGAACGCAGCACGGTCGCGTCGCCGAGCGTCACGTCGGCGACGTAGTACGTGACCGTGTCGTCGCCGCTGCCGGTCGTGACCTTCGAGATCGAGATCTCCGCGTCGTCGGACGTGTACGTGGTGCTCGTCAGGACGCCGGCCGACGACGAGGTGCTCGTACCCGTCGCGCCGTCGTCCCCCGCCGCCGCGGCATGCTGCGCGATGTACGCGCTCGCGTCGGATATCTCGACGTGGTCGACGACGAACCGGTCGAGCGCCCACGCGGTGCCGCCGCCGAGCGCAAGGACGAGCGCCAGGCCCGACGAGAGGAGCATGCGTCGTCGTCGTCGCCGCCGCGGGCCGGGCGGGTGGGGTGCGTCGGGTGCGGCGCCGGTGGTGGTGGTCGGTTCCATGCCCCGTGTCTACGGAGCGGACCCAGCCCGCGGGTGTGGCACCCCTGTGGGGGTGCTGAGGGTCAGAGGTCGGCGAGCGGTGCGACGGCAGGCGCCACCGCGTCGCGGATCCATGCCGCGACGGACGTCTCGGGGATCCGCAGGATGACCTGCTCGACGCCGAGCGCCGCGAGCGGCCGCATCTCGTCGACGAACGCCGCGACGTCGCCCCTCAGCAGCGGCTCGCCCGCCGAGAGCACCGTGATCCGGATGTCCGCCGGGTCGCGGCCCACGTCGTCGCAGTGGCCCTTGAGGACGTCGATCTTGTGCGCGACCTCGGTCGGGTCGTACGCGAACAGGTTGCACGCGTCGGCGTGCTGCGCGACGAGGCGCAGCGTCTTGCGCTCCCCCGAGCCGCCCACCATGATCTCCGGCCTGCTCAGCGGCAACGGCCGGCACAGCGTCTCCGCGAGGTGGTAGTGCTCGCCGTCGAACGGCCCGTCGTCGTCCGGGTCCCACATCTGCCGGCAGATCCGCAACGCCTCCTCGAGCATCTCGAACCGCTCGCGCAGGGGCGGGAAGGGCACCCCCATCGCGGCGTGCTCGCGGTCGTACCAGGCCGCGCCGATCCCGAGGGTCGCGCGGCCTCCCGCGAGCACGTCCAGCGTCGCCCCGATCTTCGCCAGCAGCGCCGGGTAGCGGTACGTGACACCCGTGACGAGCGCTCCGACCTGCACCGTCTCGGTGCGCGCCGCGAGGAAACCGAGCGTCGTGTACGCCTCGAGCATCGGGTCCGAGGCCGGGAAGCCCGCTCGTTCCATCTGGAAGTAGTGGTCCATCACCGAGAGCCACGTCAGCCCGTGCTCCTCCGCGGCCGAGGCGGCGTCGCCGAGAGCGGCACGGATGCCCTCCGGGGGCGTCGCGTCGAAGCGGTACAGGTGCGCGCCGATCCTCATGGGGACCTCCTCCGTCGTCGGCCGGCCGTCGGATCGCGGCGTCGGTGCGACACGCGGTCCGTGGGCCAGCCCACTCCCGACGCGCCACGCGCGCAACCGGGCGCTCGGTCCCCTGCCGCCGCGCCCCGGACCTCTCGTTCCCGAGCGGCCGCCTCAGCCGCGCACGAGCTCGACGAGCCGCCGGGCGCGCTCGGGGTCGGTGACGTGGTGCGCCCCGTAGCCGCCTGCGGCGGCGCTGGGGTCGCTCACGCGGCCGCCCGCAGAGAAGTGGACCGCGTCGACGCCGATCGCGAGCAGCGCGCCGATCACGTCCTCGGTCACGCCGCCGCCGGCCATCACCTGCACGCGCCGGCCCGGCGCGGCGACCATCCGCGCGAGCGCGTCGAGCCCGGACGCGACGTCGGTCCCTCCCGCCGTGAGCACGCGGCCGACGCCGGCGTCGGCCAACGCACCGAGCGTCCCGAGCGGGTCCGCGAGCGCGTCGACGGCGCGGTGGAACGTGACCTCGACCGGCCCCGCCGCACCGACCAGCGCCGCGAGCGCAGCGTCGTCGACCGACCCGTCGCGCAGCGCGCCGACGACGACACCGTCGACGCCGGCCTCGACGAGCCGGCGCACGTCGCCGACCATCACCGCGATCTCGTCTGCGTCGTACGCGAAGCCTCCGGCCCGCACGCGCACGAGCGCGTGCACGCCGGTCCCCGTGCCCCCGGCCTCGCGCACCGCCCGCGCGGTCAGCTCGGGCGACGGTGTGAGCCCGCCCACCTCGAGCGCCCCGCACAGCTCGACGCGATCCGCACCGAGGTCGATCGCGACCCGGAGGCCGGCGAGGTCGGTCACGGCGAGCTCCACCGCGGTCCGCCGAGGCTCCTGCCGCGGGCGGGCCGCGCTGCCGCCTGCGTGGGTGGCTGCGTCGGTGGCTGCGTCGGTGGCTGCGTCACGGGATGCGTCACTGGGCGTCGTCGGCACGGCGCGACTCTATTCCGACGACGCGACCCTGCGGGGTGCGAGCCCACGCACCTGCCATGCTCGGCGCATGGCCGCGCAGTCCGTGGACGACTATCTCGTCGACTTCGACCCCGACGTGCAGGAGATCCTGCAGAACGTCCGGCTCGCCCTGCACCGCGGCATGCCGGGCGCGCACGAGCGGATCAGCTACGGCATGCCGACGATCGTGCTCGGCGACGCGACGATCCACTTCGCCGGATGGGCGGCGCACGTGGGGATCTACCCCGTGCCGCGGTTCACCGGTCCGTTGGAGGACGCCGTCGAGCCGCACCGCGGCGACAAGGCCACGGTGCGCTTCCCCTACGCGCCCGGTGTGCCGTACGACCTCGTCGAGCAGATCGCCGAGGCGATCGCGGCACAACGCGGCGCCTGACGAGCGCCTCGCCCAACCCCGTACGCCACCGGCTTTCCGGCCGACCCGGCGCTGTCACGGCGCTGTCACGGCGGACCGGCGTCGCCGGGGTCGCGCGCGGCTGCCACGGGGCTCGGCAGGAATGCCGCCGCCACGTCGCCGGTTGCGCCAGACGTGCCCGCGCTCTCCGTGCTCGACCTGATCCCCGTCCGTACCGACCAGACCACGGGTGACGCCCTGGCCGCGACGCTGGCGCTCGCCCGGAGCGCCGACGAGCTCGGCTTCGAGCGCTACTGGGTGGCCGAGCACCACAACATGCCCGCGGTCGCCTCGACGAACCCGCCGGTGCTGATGGCGATGATCGCCGCGGCGACCGCCCGGATCCGCGTCGGGTCGGGCGGCGTGATGCTGCCGAACCACTCGCCGCTCGTCGTCGCCGAGCAGGTCGCGCTGCTCGAGGCCGCGCACCCGGGACGCATCGACGTCGGCCTCGGCCGCGCCCCCGGTTCCGACCCCGTCACGAGCCACCTCCTGCGACGCGGGTCCTCGTCGGACGGTGTGGACACGTTCCCGGACGACATCGCGACGCTCAGGGCGATGCTCCGACCGGACGGTGTCAGCGTCGCGGTGGGTCAGCGGACGTACGACCTGCACGCGACACCCCGCGCGGTCGGCACGCCACTCGTGTGGCTGCTGGGGTCGTCGATGTACTCCGCGCAGCTCGCGGGCGAGCTGGGCCTGCCGTACGTGTTCGCGCACCACTTCGCCGGCCGTGGCACCGACGAGGCGCTCGCGCTGTACCGGCGCTCGTTCGTCGCGTCGGACGAGCTCGCGCGGCCGCGCACCATCGCCGTGGCGAACGTCGTCGTCGCGGAGACCGACGACGAGGCCCGCGCGCTCGCGCTGCCGAACGCCCGCTCGATGTGGCGGCTGCGCAGCGGTCAGCCGCTCGCCGCGCAGGAGCTCGTCGAGGACGCGCTCTCGTCACCCGTCGGTCCCGCCGACGAGCCGGCGCTCGAGGAGCTGACGTCGTCGTGGATCGTGGGCGACCCGACCGGCGCCGCGCGGGACGCGGTGCGGCTCCTCGAGAGGCTGGGCGCGGACGAGCTCATGGTGAGCCCCGTCGCGGGCACGCGTGCGGGGAGCCCCGCCGACCGGTCTCCCGGCCGTGAGCAGACGCTGCGGCTGCTGGCCGACGCGCTGCGGTGACATCGCGACGGGCCGGTCCCGGCCCGTCGCACGCCGAGCCCGCGCACGCGGCCCTGTCGCACGCCGACGTGCCGCACGCTGACGTCGCGGCGCCGATCCGGGTCCGATCCGGCTCCGATCCGGCTCCGATCCGGGCTACGCGCACCTCAGGCCCGTTCGAGCAGCGTCACGACCTCGTAGTGGCTCGTCTGCGGGAACATGTCGAGCAGCTGTCCGCGCACGGGTCGCAGCGACGGCATCGCCGCGAGGTCGCGAGCCAGCGACTCGGCGTTGCAGCTCGAGTACACGACGTGCCGGACCCCCGACGACTCGAGCCATCCCGCGAGCTCGGCACCGATCCCACGGCGCGGCGGGTTCACCACGACGGCGTCCGGTACGTCGTGCGACCCGAGCGCGAACGCGGTCGCGTCCCCTGCCGCGAACCGCGTCGACGTGAGCCCGAGCTCGGCGGCCGTCGTCTGCGCGCTGGCAACCGCCTCGTCGCTCACCTCGATGCCGACGACCTCACGACCCGGAGCAGCCGCGTGCAGCGCGAAGCCGCCGACCCCGCAGTACAGGTCCCAGAGGGTTCGCGGCGCGATCTGGTCGACCCATGCGGTCGCACGTCGGTAGAGCGCGGCGGCGACCTCGGTGTTGGTCTGGAAGAAGCTCCGGGGGCGGAGGTGCAGGTCGATCCCGTTCACGCGCATGCGCAGCGTCTGCTCGTCGGTGAGCACGATCTCCGCGTCGCCTTCCAGCGTCGCCTTGTGCTCGGGGTGGAGGTTGACGGAGACGACGCGCAGCCGCGGCTCCTCCGCGAGCAGGGTCGGCAGGTGCTTGCGGATCCGCGCGACCGCCTCCTGCGAGCGGAGCACGAACCGCACCATCAGCTCGTCGTCGGGCGAGCGCGTGACCAAGACGTTCTTCAGCTCACCACGGCGGCTCGGCACGTCGTAGGGCACGAGGCCCGCGAGGCCGACGAACCTCGCGAGCGTCTCGAACACGCCGGCGAGCTCGGGCGGGTAGAGCCCGCAGCCCTGGAGGTCGACGCCCGCGCCCGCGCGGTCGAGGATCCCGAGCGTCGGCGTCTCGAGGCTGCCGCCGACGACCATCTTCGCCTTGTTGCGGAACCCCGACTCCGCGCTCGCCACCGGTTCGAGCCAGTCCACGCCCCCGGGGAGCAGGTCCCGCACGTGGCGTTCCTTGCGCTCCAGCTGGACGCTGTACGGCTGCTCGATGAGCGTGCACGACCGGCACACCGCCGCGTCGTAGTAGGAGCACCGCACCTCCAGATTCTAGGTGCGCGGTCGTGAGCCATCTCCCGCCACCTGCCGGCCTCACGACGCGCTCCGCTTCGACCGATCGCACGCGCGTCACGCGGCGGCGCCGGGTCGTCGTGGTTCGTTGACGATCGTGCCGTCGCTGGTGCGCCGGAACGTGTAGGTCGCTCTGGGTCGGGCGAGCGGCGGGAGCTTCTCGGGTGGACCCAGGCTGTCGACGGCCGCCGTGCCAGGTGGGGCGACGTTCTCACCCTGCGCTGCTCCGGCCGCGTTGAGTCGCCCGCCATGCGCGATTCCGGGCGCGTCGGACGGCCCGTCGTGCGCCGCGTCGGGCGCGTCGGGGTTCCCGGCCGGGTGGTCGGGTGGTGTGTCGCTGTTCTCGATGCGTGGCCGTCGCCGCCGACCGGGTGCCGGTCTTGGCGGTGGGACGTGGCGTTCGATGGTGAGGTTGTGTTCGTGGACGCGGTGGTGGTGGTAGTCGCAGAGCATCACGGCGTTCTCGAGGGAGGTTTCGCCGTTGTCTCGGTCCCACCAGCGGATGTGGTGGATCTCGGTGAACCGGGCGGGTGTCTCGCACCCGTTCCAGGCGCATCCTTGGTCCCGCACGGTCACGGCCCGTCGGTGCGCCCCGGTGTAGACCCTCGCGGTCCTGCCGAGGTCGACGGGCACGTTGTCCGCGGTGATCGCGATCCTCGTGATGTCGCAGTCGCACAACGCCTTGGCCAGCTCCGAGAGCGCCACCGGTGTCCCGTCCTCCAGGGTCGGTGCGGGCACCCCCGCGAGCCTGGCAGCCAGGTGCCCGGCCGCGGAGCGGGTGGTGATGAGCTCACCGTCGGCGGTGCGCGGACCGGGCAGGTCGGACAACAGCGTGTCCCCGACACCCGCGACCGTGTCGCCTCTGCCCCCGGCGGCGACTGTGTCGCCTCTGCCGCCCGCGGAACCCGTGACGCCACCCATGCCGCCCGCGCCGCCCGTGCCGCCCATGCCGCCCGCGCGGCCGGTGCCGCCGGTGTTGTCGGTGTTGCGCGCGTGCCCGGTGTCGTTGCTGTCGCGACGGGCGACATCCGCCGTGGGGCCTGTTCCGTCCTGCGGCCGGCCGCGGCCGTCGGCCTGTCGGGCGTGGTGGATGCGGCCGGCCTCTCCGGCCAGGCCGGCACGATGCAGCTCGACCATCGTCTCGGCCGGGACGATCAACGAGATGTGCGGGCGGTTGCGCACCCCGGACAACCCGCCCGACCGACCGCGCGACCCGCTCCCCGCGCCCGTGGCGCCGTTCCTCGCGGCGCCACCGACCGCACCTGGAGTCTCGCCCGGACCCGCGACACCTCCCGCGGCTACCCCATGCGCACCGCCCGCCAGCGAGCCCGTCCCGGCCCCGTCGCTGCCGCACCCCAGGGCGTGGGCTGCGATGGCACCCAGGGCGTCGGCGCGGCGTTGCTGCCCGGTGCGTTCGTCTCCCTCGACCCGCGGTGAGGCGGCCTCCAGGGCGAGTCGTAGCGCGTGCCCGGTGGTGGCGTCCAGGAACCCGGTGACCTTGACCCCGGTGCCGTGACCGGACAGGTTGAAGAACCTGTCCCGCCGGGCCTGGTCGTGCTCGTCCTGCACCCGGCCCGGGTCGAAGACAGCCGCGTACTCCAGGATCGTCCTGCGGGTCTGCACCGGTGTCATACCCGTGACCGCCTCGGTGAACCTCGCCTGCGCGGCCGGGTCCGCCAACGCCTCCCGCAACCCCTGCGGCCCCTCAGCGGTGACCTG
>NZ_JEOE01000058.1 GCF_000708885.1 Cellulomonas sp. HZM
GGTCGGGGGGAGGGGATGCGGCCGGTAGCCTTGCGCGCATGGCGAAGAACTCCCCTGCGTTCGTGCTGCGTCCGTTCGAGGGCCTGCCGGGTGAGCCCGACTGGGTCGCGCTCAAGGAGGTCGTCCCCGCGGCGACCGCCAAGGCACGCACGACGAAGGAGCACGGCGCCAAGGACGTGCTCGTCACGACCGTCCTGCCGCAGTCGTGGCCGGCGCTGCACCGCTCGGACGGCGTGATCCTGCTCGCGCTCCAGACGGTCGGCAGCTCGGGCGACACCAGCCGTGACCTCGCGGCCGCGCTGCTCGAGGCGATCGACTCCGAGCCCGGCACCGCGATCGAGATGCTCGAGCTGCCCGAGCCCGGCCCCCGCCTGCAGGACGTGCTCGACCCGTCGGTGCCGTTCGAGGTCACCGTGGAGGAGTCGTTCGCCTACTGGCTGGCCGACGACGTGGAGCGCACCGACGACCTCCAGGCCGCGATCGAGGACGCCGACGCCGGCATCATCGACACCGTCAAGCTCGACGGGGTCGAGGCCGCGTACTGGTGCCGCATGGGTGCGCGCGAGTTCCTGCGCTGGGCGCAGCCGCACGACGAGCAGGTGGTGCTCGACGCGCTGGCCCGCCTGCACGCGCGCCGCGAGTCCGGCTTCGACGGCGCCAAGTTCGTCGGCTACTTCCGCTCGAGCGGGATCGTCGTGCCCGTGTGGGAGCTGCCGCGCGGGTCCGAGGCCGAGGACGTGCAGGACGCCGTGGTGGCGTTCGCGCCGAAGTTCGAGGCCGCTCTGGCCGAGACCGCTCCGCTCGACGCGAACGAGCGCCGCGCGCGGGCCGGGCTCGTCGCGCGCCAGGTCACCCTCCGCTGAGCGGCGGGACCGCCCAGGACGTCGATAGGCTGACGGCGTGATGCGCAAGGGCAGACCAGCGGCCGACGAGCCCGCGGCCCCCGCGTCCGCGTCCGCAGCGGTTCCAGCACCCACGTCGTCGTCGGACCCCGCGCCTTCCTCTGCGCCTGGCCCGTCGCCCGCGCCGGTCCCCGCTCGCGCGCCCCGCGGCCGTGCGCTGCGCCAGCGCGTCGCGGTCGTCATCCCCGCCAAGGACGAGTCCCGCCGCATCGCGGCGACCGTGCGCTCGGCCAAGGCGATCCCGCACGTCGACCTCGTGCTCGTCGTCGACGACGGCTCCGAGGACGACACCCAGGACGTGGCGCGCGCAGCCGGTGCGGTCGTCGTGCGTCACTCCCACAACCGGGGCAAGGCCGCCGCGATGGAGACCGGGGCGCAGGTCGTCGCGATGCGTGACTCCCCGGACCGCCTGCCGCGCATCCTGCTGTTCGTCGACGGCGACCTCGGCGAGACGGCGGTCAACACCGCACCGCTGGTGCCCCCGGTGCTCGAGGGGCACGCCGACCTCGCGATCGCGCTGCTGCCCCCGCAGCCCGGTGCGGGCGGCCGTGGCATCGTCGTCGGCGCCGCTCGTCGGGCCATCGCGTCGATGACCGGCTGGACGCCCAGCCAGCCGCTGTCCGGCATGCGCTGCCTCACGCGCGACGCGTTCGAGGCCGCGACGCCGCTCGCGCACGGGTGGGGCGTCGAGACCGGCATGACGATCGACCTGCTGCGGCAGGGTTTCCGTGTGGTCGAGGTGCCGTGCGACCTGCGGCACCGGCCGTCGGGCTCGGACCTCAAGGGCCAGCTGCACCGCGCGGCGCAGTACCGGGACGTGCAGCTCGCGGTGAACGCTCGTCGGGTGCGCCGCGTGGCGGGCGCGGTCAAGGACGCCGTGACGCCGACGCCGCGCACGCACCGCTGACCTCGCCGCGCTGGCCTCGCACCGCACCCGCGCCGCACCGGCCCCGCGCCGGTCCCGCCGCGCCATGAGCCACCTGCCTCGCTGACCGCGTGGGTTCCCCGTGACCGGGCGGCCTGCTGGTGCGGCTCTCACGGAGAACCCGCGCGGTCGCGGCGGGGGGGCCGACGAGGGCGCGGCTGGCGTCCGGTTCGTGCCAGGCCGTCCCCGTACCCTGTGCGGGTGCCCCTCTCCGTCCGCCGCCTCGCGCACGTGCTGGTCACGGCGGTGCTGGTCGCGCTCGCCGGGATGTCGGTCGCGGGGCCGGCCGCCGCCGACGCGCCGAGCGCTCCCGTACCCCCGGTCGTCCTCGTGGGGGTCGGCGGGCTGCAGTGGTCGGACGTCGACCGGTCCGCGACGCCGACGCTGTGGCGCATGGTCGGCGAGGGCTCGGTCGGCTCGATCTCGGTGCACACGGCGCGCCCGGTCTCGTGCCCGCTCGACGCGTGGCTCACCGTCTCGGCGGGACGCCGGGTCGCGGTCGCGGCGGACGGTCCGGGGTCCGACGACGGTTCCGCGGGGACGGACGACGAGCCCGCGAACGTCGACGGGTGCGCGCCGCTGCCGACGATCGGCGGCGCCTCGTCGGCCCTCGGCACGCCCCTGCCCGCGACCGTGCGCGGCTGGAAGGGCCTCACCGACCAGGGGCCCGAGGCGCTCGGCGTGCCCGGGACCGTGGGGCAGCGGATCGACGACGTGCCGGCGTGCAGCACGGGCGCGGGACCGGGCGCCGCGATCGCGCTGGCCGACGAGCGCGGGCACCTGGACCGGTACGTCGACGACGCCGCGACGCTGCCCGCGCCGCAGGTCACCGAGTGCCCCGTGACGGTCGTCGACGCGGGCGAGCTGCCGGCCGCACGGACCGAGCGCGCGCAGGCGCTGACGACCCTGGACGACGAGCTGCGCCGGCTCACGTCGCAGGTCGCCGCGGGGACGCGCGTGCTCGTCGCCGGGGTGTCGGACAGCGCCTCGGGCGAGGCCGGGCTGCAGGCCGTCGTCGAGTGGGAGCGGGGCGGCGGGCAGGTCGGCTGGCTCTCGTCGGGATCCACGCGGTACCCGGGGATCGTGACGCTCGCCGACCTGGGCGCGACGCTCGCGCAGGCCGCCGGGGCGAGCACGGCCGATCTCGACGGCTCGCCGGTCGTCGTCGACTCCGAGCGCCGCATGAGCGCTGACCGGACGGTCGAGAACCGGCGCTACCTCGTCCAGATGACGACGATCACGCCCAAGGTGATGCCGCTCGTGCTGGGCGTCGCGGGCGCGGCGGTCGCCGTCGCGCTCGGCGTGGTGCTCGTGGCCCGACGACGCGATGCGCTCCTGGCACCGGCGGCGCGGCGCGCGGTGCTCGCGGTGCTGCTGCTCGGCGCGAGCACGCCCGTGGGGGCGCACCTCGCTGCGCTCTCGCGCTGGTGGGGCTCGCCCGCGCCGCTGTTCGCCGCGATCGCGTGGTACGCGCTAGCCGCGGTGGTCGTCGCGCTGGTCATCTGGCTGGTCTCGCGCCTGCTGCCGCGCGGGCGCTGGACGCTCGCAGGCGCCGCGGCGGGCATCACGTGGCTCGTCCTGACGGTCGACGGCGTCACGGGGACGGTGCTGCAGCAGGGTTCGATCCTCGGCGTCACACCCACCCTGGGCGCCCGGTACTACGGCTTCGGCAACACCACGTTCGGCATCTACGCCGCCAGCGCGCTCGTGCTGGCGGGGGCCGTCGCCGCGTGGCTGATCCGGCTCGGCCGGCGGCGCGGGGCGCTCGCCGCGGTCGTCGCGCTCGGAGCCGTGAGCGTCGTCGTCGACGGGTGGCCCACGTTCGGCGCGGACTTCGGCGGCGTGCTCGCGCTCGTGCCCGCGTTCGCGGTGCTCGCGCTCGCGGTGGCGGGCGTGCGGGTGACGCCGCGGCGCGCGCTGCTCGTCGCGGCGCTCGCGCTGCTCGCCGTCGCGCTCGTCGCGGTCGTCGACTGGGCGCGGCCCGGACGCAGCTCGCACCTCGGGCTGTTCGTGCAGCACGTGCTCGACGGCGACTCGTGGGCGATCCTCTCGGGCAAGGCGCGCGGTGCCTGGTCGACCGTCGACGCGCCGCTGGGTGCTCTCGCGGCGCTCGCGTGCATCGCGGTGTGCGTGCTGCTCGTCGGCCCGGACCGTTGGCGGCCCGCGCTCGTGCGCCGCGCGTACGCGGCGTGGCCGGTGCTGCGGCCGGTGCTGCTCGCGGTCGTCGTCGTCGCGGTGCTCGGCTCCCTGCTCAACGACTCGGGCGTCGTCGTGGCGGTCGCCGTGCTCGGCGTCGCCGGGACGATGCTCGTCCTGTCGGCGCTCGGGCACGCGTGGGAGGGCCTGCCCGCGGGCGTGCGGGACCTCGACTCCCCGGTGCGGCGGATGCCCGCGGTGGTCGTCGCGACCGGCGGCGCGCTGCTCGCGGTGCTGCTCGTCGGGTCCGTGCTGCTCCCCACGGCGCCCGTCGCGGGCGGCGTCACGTCCGGCGTCGGCGCCGCCGCGGTGCCCGACGACCGCCCCGTCGTGGTCGTCGGCACCGGCGGCCTGACCTGGGCGGACGTCGACCGGACGACGACGCCCACGCTGTGGTCCTTGCTGCGCGACGGGGCCGCAGCGGGCGGTGTCGCGCCCGGGGTCACCGGCGCGCCGGCCTCGTGCGACGCGGGCGGCTGGCTCTCCCTGTCGGCAGGCGTCGCGCCCGTCACGGGGGAGCGGGTCGACGGGACGTGGGTGTGCGCGCCGTGGCACGTCACGCTCGGCGACGGGACGGCGCAGGTCGACGGCTGGTCGCGGCTCGTCGCGCTGCAGTCCCGCTCGGAGTACCACCCGGTGCTCGGCACGCTCGGCGCCACCTTCGCGGACGGTGGCGTGTGCGCGACCGCGGTGGGAGCCGACGCGGCGCTCGCGCTCGCCGGCCCCGACGGCTCGGTGCCGCGCTACCGCACGGTCGACCAGGCGGTCGCCGAGCCCGCGGACGCGTTCTCGTGCCCCGTGACGTTCGTCGACGCCGGCGACGCGCCGCACGCGCGGGGCATCGACGACGCGACGCGCGCGACCATGCTCGCCGAGCTCGACGACCAGCTGCGCCGCATCCTGCAGGCGGTGCCCGCGTCGTCGACCGTCATGGTCGTCGACACCGGCAACCCGGCGTCGGCGCGCGCGGCGCTCGGCGTGGGCCTGCTCGACTCCGACGAGCTCGACGGCGCCACGTTCCTGTCGACCCCCTCGACGCGGTGGGTGGGCGTCGTGCGCCTGCTCGACCTGCCGTCCACGGTGCTGACCGCGGTGGGCCTGCCGACGCCCGACGTCTTCACGGGATCCCCGATGACCGTCGGGGTCGACCGGCCGGCGGACTCCGCGACGACCGTGCGCCAGCTCGCCGACCTCACGACGCGCGACCAGGCGCTGCGCGGGACGTCGGGCCGGGTGACCACCACGCCCATGCTCGTCTCGCTCGTGCTCGTCGTGCTCGCGTCGCTCGTCGTGCCGCCGCTGGCCCGGCGTCTCCCGCGCACGGGCGCGACGCTCCGGCGGGTGCTCGACGCGCTCCAGGTGTTCCTGCTCGCGCTCCCGGCGGGCGTGTTCCTCATGACGACGACGTCGTGGTGGCGGTTCTCGTCCCCGACGACCGTGATGTGGGTCGCGGTCGTCGGCTGCACGCTGCTGGTCACCGGGCTCGCGCTGCTCCTGCCCTGGCGGCCCGTGTGGGGTGCGGCGGGAGCGACCGGCCTGGTCACGTTCGCGCTCCTGACGCTCGACGCCGTGCTCGGCACGCCGCTGCACCGCGGATCGCTGCTCGGCCCGGCGCCCACGCTCGGAGGGCGGTTCTACGGGTTCGGCAACCCGACGTACTCGGTGTACGTGGTGGGTGCGCTCCTCGCGGCGTGCGTGGTGGGGACCGCGCTGCGGCGGTGGCGCTGGCTCGCGGCGGGCGCCGCCGCGGCGATCTGCGGCGTCGCGCTCGTCGTCGACCTGTTCCCCAGCCTGGGCGCGGACGTGGGCGGCGGCCTGGTGCTGCTGCCCGCGGGGGCGATCGTCGTGCTCGCGGTGGCGGGGATCCGCGTCACCTGGGTGCGGCTCGGGCTCGCAGCGGTCGCGGGCGTGCTGCTCGTCGCCGCGATCGGCTACCTCGACTGGCGGCGGCCCTCGGCGGAGCGCACGCACCTGGGGATCTTCGTGCAGTCGGTGGTCGACGGGACCGCATGGCAGACGATCTCGCGCAAGCTCGACTACGCGCTGCGCACGGTGAACGCGGGCTGGGCGTCGTGGCTGACGATGGCGCTGCTCGTCGTCGGCGTGCTGCTCGTGTGGCGCGCCGCGTGGGTGCGGTGGCGGGACTGGGACGCGCTCGTCGGTCGGTGGCCCCTGGTGCACCCGCTGGTGCTCGCGCTGCTGGTGGCCGCGGTCGGCGGGTCCGTGGTGAACGACTACGGCATCAAGATCGCCACGGGTGTGCTCGCGGCGTGGCTGCCGGCGATGGGTTCGCTGCTGCTGCGCGCTGGGCCGGTCGACGAGCCGCTCCCCGGGTCCGCGGCCGTGCGCCAGTACCGTGAGGGCCCATGACGACCCCGCGCTACGCCTACCTCGGACCGGCGGGCACGTTCACCGAGGCCGCGCTGCGGCAGGTCGCCGGCCCGGACGAGGCGACCTACCTCCCGCAGACAGACGTCGCCTCGGCACTGGCCGCGGTGCGGTCCGGCGAGGCCGACTACGCGGTCGTCGCGATCGAGAGCACCGTGGAGGGGGGCGTCACCGCGACGCTCGACTCCCTCGCGGGCGGTGAGCCGCTCGTCATCCTGCGCGAGATGCTCGTCCCGGTGCAGTTCACGCTCGCGGCCGCACCGGGTGTGCGCCTCGCCGACGTGCGGCGCGTGTCCGCGCACCCGCACGCCTGGGTGCAGTGCCGCCGGTGGCTCGCGGCGCACCTGCCCGGCGCGGTGCACGTGCCCGCGACGTCCAACACGGCCCCCGCGGCGCTGATCGCCGAGGGCGGTCCGCTGCCGTTCGACGCGGCGCTCGTGCCGCCCCCGGCGGTCTCGACGTACGGGCTCGAGGTGCTCGCGCACGACGTCGCGGACAACGCGACCGCGGTGACCCGGTTCGTCGTCGTCGGCCACCCGGGCTCCGTGCCCGAGCGCACCGGGGCGGACAAGACGACCCTCGTCGTGCACCTGCCGGACAACGAGGCCGGCGCACTGCTCGCCATGCTCGAGCAGTTCGCGGCACGCGGCGTGAACCTGTCGCGGATCGAGTCGCGCCCCATCGGCGACGCGCTCGGGCGGTACTCGTTCTCCATCGACGCCGAGGGGCACATCACCGACGAGCGCGTCGGCGAGGCGATCATGGGCCTGCACCGGCGCTGCCCGTACGTGCGGTACCTCGGGTCGTACCCGCGGGCCGACGAGCTCGAGCCCACCGTGCACGTGGGCACCGCCGACGCGGACTTCGTCGGTGCACGCGACTGGCTGCGGGCGCTGCGGGACGGCTCGGCGACCTGAGCGTCAGCCGTGCGCCGTCGTCGGGCCACGTCGGCCGGTGCGTCCAGGCTCAGGCCGTGCGCACGACGAGCGCGCCCGGGTCGACGCGCGCCGTGACCTCCACGACACGCCCCACGACGTCCCCGTCCACCTGCGCGTGCTCGCCGCCGGGGACGACGATGCGCACCTCGCGCGCCCGCCGGTGGTCGATGCGCCCGATCTTGTGCTGCGCGGGGTTGCGCATGCCCCAGCCCTGGAGCACGACCTCGCCGAACAGCTGCGCCCAGCCCGCGATGCCGGCGCGCGTGTCGATCGCGGCCAGGTCGAGCCAGCCGTCGTCCACCACGGCGTCGGGCAGCAGCGTCAGGCCGCCCGGGAGCCGGCCGCAGTTCCCGACGAGCAGGCTGCGCAGGCGGGTCGTCGTCGGCTTCTCGTCGTCCACCCGGACGTGCACGCGCACGCGGCTGCCGCGCAGGTGCTTGAAGCCGGAGACGAAGTAGGCCATCCAGCCGACCTTCGCCTTGAGCGCGTCGTCGGTGTCCGCCACCATCGCGGCGTCGAACCCGAGGCCGGCGATGACCAGGAAGATGTGGTCGCGCGGGGCGTCGGAGCCCTCGGGCTGCGGGTCCGCCGCGCGCGCGACGTCGTCGACCACCTCGTGCTCGAAGCGCAGCACGCGCAGCCAGCCGACGTCGATCGTCCGGTCGCTCCCCGTGAGCGCGGTGCGCAGAGCGCCGAGCGGGTCGCCCACGGGGATGTCGAGGTTGCGGGCGAGCAGGTTGCCGGTGCCCAGCGGGACCAGCCCCATCGGCACACCGGTCCCGACGAGCGCCTCCGCGACGGCGCGCACGGTCCCGTCCCCGCCGATCGCGACGACCACGTCGGCACCCGCCGCGAGCGCGGCACGCGTCTGGCCGACCCCGGGGTCCTCGACGGTCGTCTCGAACCACAGCGGGTCCGGCAGGCCCAGCTCGGCGACCACGCGGTGGATCGCCTCGCGCAGCGCGGCCACGTCGGGCTTCGAGGGGTTCGCGACGAACGCGACCGTGTCCCCCTCGTCGTCGACCTGCTGCGCGAGCGTGCGCGCGCGCTCACCCGTCGCCGACTGACCCGCGAGACGACGGTGGATCCGCGTCTGGCTGCGCCACGCCGCGACGGCGAAACCGAGCGCGACGAGAGCCAGCACCGCGGCGACAACCGCCACCCACCCCGCCCAGGTCACACGCGCAATCTACGGTGCCCGGGGCGCCGGTGTCCGTCCTATTGACGTGAGCCGGTGCCGTCGGTGGTCGGTAGGGTCGTGCCGTGATCGATCTCAAGCTGCTGCGCGACGACCCGGACGTGGTCCGCGCGAGCCAGGTGGCCCGGGGGGACGACCCCGACCTCGTCGACCAGGTGCTGGACGCCGACGCCCGCCGTCGCGCCGCCCTGACCGACTTCGAGACGCTGCGGGCCGAGCAGAAGTCCCACGGCAAGCTGGTGGCCGCCGCGCAGGGCGACGAGAAGCAGGCGCTGCTCGCGCACGGGCGCTCGCTCGCGGAGCGCGTCAAGGCGCTGCAGGCCGACGCCGACGCCGCCGAGCAGCGGGCGACCGAGCTCGCGCGGCGCATCGGCAACGTCGTCGAGCCCGGTGTGCCCGCGGGCGGCGAGGACGACTACGTGGTGCTCGAGCACGTCGGGACGCCGCGCGACTTCGCCGCCGAGTACGGCGACGGGTTCACGGTGCGCGACCACCTCTCGCTGGGCGAGGGGCTGCGGGCCATCGACACCGAGCGCGGTGCGAAGGTGTCGGGCGCGCGGTTCTACTACCTCACCGGGATCGGCGCGCGGCTCGAGCTGGCGCTGCTCAACGCGGCGGTCGACCGTGCGCTCGCGGCCGGTTTCACGCCCGTCATCACGCCCACGCTGGTCAAGCCCGAGGTCATGGCGGGCACCGGGTTCCTCGGTGCGCACGCCGACGAGATCTACCGGCTCGAGGCCGACGACCTGTACCTCGTCGGGACCTCGGAGGTGGCGCTCGCGGGCTACCACTCGGGCGAGATCGTCGACCTGTCGGACGGCCCGCTGCGGTACGCGGGATGGTCGGCGTGCTACCGGCGCGAGGCAGGCTCGTACGGCAAGGACACGCGCGGCATCATCCGCGTGCACCAGTTCCACAAGGTCGAGGCGTTCAGCTACACGACCGTCGAGGACGCCGCGGCCGAGCACCAGCGCATCCTGGGCTGGGAGAAGGAGATGCTCGGCCTCGTCGAGCTGCCGTACCGCGTGATCGACACCGCCGCGGGGGATCTCGGCTCGAGCGCCGCGCGCAAGTTCGACTGCGAGGCGTGGCTGCCCAGCCAGGAGCGGTACCTCGAGCTCACGTCGACCTCGAACTGCACGACGTTCCAGGCGCGGCGGCTCGGCGTGCGCGAGCGGACCTCGGACGGCGTGGTCCGCCCGGTGGCGACGCTCAACGGCACGCTCGCGACGACGCGCTGGCTCGTCGCGATCCTCGAGAACCACCAGCTCGAGGACGGATCGGTGCGCGTCCCGGCCGGGCTGCGGCCGTACCTCGGCGGCCTCGAGGTGCTGGAGCCCCGATGAGCCGCGCGCAGCTGGTCGCCCTCGACGTCGACGGGACGCTCGTCTCCTACGACGGCGACTTCTCGCCCGAGCTGCACGCGGCCGTGCGGGCGGTCGACGAGGCGGGGATCCACGTGGTGCTCGCGACCGGGCGCGGCGTGCACTCGGCCGCGCCGGTGGCGCGCGAGCTGGGGCTGACCGACACGTGGCTCGTCTGCTCCAACGGCGCGGTGACGGCTCGGCTCGACCCGGACGGAGGCGTGTCGATCGTCGACACCGTGACGTTCGAGCCCGGGCCGGCGCTGCGCGCGATCGCGCTCGAGGTGCCCGACGCGCTGTTCGCGATCGAGGACGTGGGGCGCGGGTTCTTCGTGTCCGGCGACTTCCCGCCGGGGGAGATCGGGGGCGAGCTGACGCGCCTGCCGTTCGCCGAGCTGGCGTCCCGGCCGACGACCCGCGTCGTCATCCGGCACCCCGGCTCGACACAGGCGGAGTTCCACGAGCTCGTCGAGCGCGTCGGCCTGCACGAGGTGACGTACGCGGTGGGGTACACCGCGTGGCTCGACCTCACGCCCGCAGGCGTGACGAAGGCGTCCGCGCTCGAGGCGGTGCGGCGCGAGCTCGGCGTCGAGCCGTTCGCCACCGTGGCCATCGGCGACGGCGGCAACGACCTGGAGATGCTGCGCTGGGCGGCCCGCGGCGTCGCCATGGGCCACGCGGCCCCGGAGGTCCACGCGGCGGCCGACGAGGTCACGGGCACGATCGACGACGACGGCGCGGTCGCGATCCTCCGCTCCCTTCTCCCCTGACCCCCCGCCCACTCGTCCGCCGAGCCCGCCGCTCGCTTCGGCTGCCCATCCGTCCGCACCTCCCCGTCCTCGTCCGCCCATCCCGTCCGGCGAGTGCGCCAGTTTCGGACCAGAGTCGAAGTCCAGACGCGCGCTCTCGTCCGAAACCGGCGCACTCACCAGCCCATCAGCTCCCGCCGCACGGTGAGAGCCACGCGAGCGTCGACGGGGATGTGCGTGACTACACGTCGGACGATGTCGGACGGTCGGTCCTCCTTGGTGACGTGGACCGTGCGCCAGCCGGCGTCGGCGAGCGCGTCTCGCCGCAGCTTTTCCCGCCAGAGATCGGTGCCGTCGGTCGCGCGGTACTTGTCGCGCCCGTCGTACTCGACGAGGAGGCGCCATCGCGGCCAGCCCAGGTCGCCCCAGTACGTCCCTCGTCCGGTTCGCGCCGGGACCTGCGTCTGCGGCGCGGGCAGCCCGGCGCGGAGCAGCACCAGCCGTAGGTAGGTCTCGCGGGGCGACTCCGCTCCGGCGTCGGCGTGCTCGAGGATCGTCCGTGCGCGCGTGGATCCCCGTCGGCCCTGTCGTCGGCGGGCTCGCTCGACGAGCTCGTCGAGCGACGCTCCCGCACGCAGCGCTGCGTCCGCGACGACGAGAGCATCGAGGCAACGCATCGTGGTCAGGCAGTCCCACGCGGTCACCTCGAGCGACGTCACCGGGAGACGACGAGCGACCGCCATCTCGTCGGCATCGGGGTACGGCCGGTGTCGCACGACGCTTGAGTCGGAACCTCGACCGGACGAGGACGACGACCGGACGTGCGTCTCCGACGGGACCCGCCACAGGGCGAGCCCGTGCAGGATCGCCGCCGACGCGTGGCTGAACACGAATGCTCGGGTCGTGCGTGCGGCGTGCGCACGCATCCTCGCGAGCGCGAGCTGACGAGGGTCCGCGAGGTCGCTGGTGGCGTAGGCGCCGGGCGAGATGCGCCGGACCTCGCCGCTTCGGATCCGTGACCGGAGAGCGGAGGGCGCGAGTCTGCTGGCGAGCACGACGTCAGGGATGACGTCGTCGGGAGATCGGTGCGAGCCGGGGCGGCGGGACATGGTGCGAGCCTGCTCCGCTGTCGGCTGCCGACGACGAGCGACGCCGCCGGCCTGTGGATCGTCGCGCGCGTCGTCGTGCCTGTGCACGGCTCGAGCCCCCGGCCGCCGTGCCCCGCCGCG
>NZ_JEOE01000059.1 GCF_000708885.1 Cellulomonas sp. HZM
GGAGGCGTTGGCGGACCCGGTCGCGCAGGCGAGGTTGGCTGAGGCGGTCACGGGTATGACACCGGTGCAGACCCGCAGGACGATCCTGGAGTACGCGGCTGTCTTCGACCCGGGCCGGGTGCAGGACGAGCACGACCAGGCCCGGCGGGACAGGTTCTTCAACCTGTCCGGTCACGGCGCCGGGGTGAAGGTCACCGGGTTCCTGGACGCCACCACCGGGCACGCGCTACGCCTCGCCCTGGAGGCGGCCTCACCGCGGGTCGAGGGGGACGAACGCACCGGGCAGCAACGCCGCGCCGACGCCCTGGGGACGATCGCCGCCCACGCACTCGGATGCGGCACCAATGACACGGGCACGAGCGCCGGCGCGGGTGCAGGTGCGGGCAGCGGTGGCTCGACGCGCACCGGCAAGCCCGCCGGCGGGTTGTCCGGGGTGCGTAACCGCCCGCACATCTCGTTGATCGTCCCTGCCGAGACGATGGTCGAGCTGCACCGTGCGGGCCTGGCCGGAGAGGCCGGTCGCATCCGCCACGCCCGCCGCGCCGACGGTCGCGGCCGGCCGCGGGACGACACGCGTCCCGCGCCACGCGGCAGCGGCGGCGGTGGCGTGCCCGGCGTTGCGGGCGAGACCGACTCGTTGTTCTCCGAGCTACCCGGTCCACGCACTGCCGACGGTGAACTCATCACCACCCGCTCGGCTGCCGGGCACCTGGCGGCCGGGCTCGCCGGGGTGCCCGCGCCGACCCTGGAGGACGGGACACCGGTGGCGCTCTCGGAGCTGGCGCGGGCGTTGTGCGACTGCGACATCACCCGCATCGCCATCACCACCGACAACGTGCCCGTCGACCTGGGACGGACCGCCCGGGTGTACACCGGGGCGCACCGGCGGGCCGTGACCGTGCGGGACCAGGGATGCGCGTGGAACGGGTGCGAGACACCCGCCCGGTTCACCGAGATCCACCACATCCGCTGGTGGGACCGCGACAACGGCGAAACCTCACTCGAGAACGCGGTGATGCTCTGCGACTACCACCACCACCGCGTCCACGAACACAACCTCACCATCGAACGACACCAACCACCGCCCCCACCGAAGCCCGGGCGGCGACGACCACGCATCGAGAACGGCGACACACCACCCGACCGCCCGGCCGGGAACCCCGACACGCCCGACGCGGCGCAGGACGGGTCGTCCGGCGCGACCGGAATCGCGCATGGTGGGCGACTCAACGCGGCCGGAGCAGCGCAGGGTGAGAACGTCGCCCTACCTGGCACGGCGGCCGTCGACAGCCCGGGTCCACCCGAGAAGCTCACGCCGCTCGCCCGACCCAGAGCGACCTACACGTTCCGGCGCACCAGCGACGGCACGATCGTCAACGAACCACGACGACCCGGCGCCGCCGCCTGATGCTGGGCGCATCAGGGCGTTCGGCCGACCGGTCGGCCGCCTGTCGAGCGCGGTCTTGCCGTCGCCAGGGCCGTGCCTCGCTCTGGATCAGGACTGGATCGGTCGGATCAGGTCTGGATCAGCGGATCAGGTCTGGATCAGCGGATCAGGTCTGGATCAGCGGATCAGGTCTGGATCGGTCTCGGCTCGGTCCCAGGCGCCGTCCCGGCTCGGCTGGGTCGGCGCTGGATCGGCGCCGGATCAGCGCCGGATCGACGCTGGTTCAGTAGGCGTAGCCGAAGCCGGACCAGTCGGGGTCGCGGCGCTGGAGGAAGGCGTCACGACCCTCGACGGCCTCGTCGGTCATGTAGGCGAGCCGTGTCGCCTCGCCCGCGAACACCTGCTGCCCGGCGAGGCCGTCGTCGGCCAGGTTGAACGCGAACTTCAGCATGCGGATCGCCTGCGGGGACTTCGTCGCGACGATGCGTGCGTACTCGAGCCCTGCCTCCTCGATCTGCTCGTGCGGCACGACGTCGTTGACGGCGCCCCAGGCGAGCGCGTCGTCGGCCGAGTACTCGCGTGCCAGGAAGAAGATCTCCCGCGCACGCTTCTGGCCGACCTGCCGTGCGAGCAGCGCGGAGCCGTAGCCGCCGTCGAACGAGCCGACGTTCGCGTCGGTCTGCATGAACCTCGCGTGCTCGCGCGACGCGATGGTCAGGTCCGCCACGACGTGCAGCGAGTGCCCACCGCCGGCGGCCCACCCGTTGACGAGCGCCACCACGACCTTCGGCATCGTCCGGATGAGCCGTTGGACCTCGAGGATGTGCAGGCGGCCGGCGCGCGCCGGGTCGATCCCCTCGGACGTCTCGCCCTCGGCGTACCGGTACCCGTCGCGCCCGCGGATGCGCTGGTCGCCGCCACTGCAGAATGCCCAGCCGCCGTCCTTCGGACTCGGGCCGTTGCCCGTGAGCAGCACGGTCCCGACGGTCGACGTGGTGCGCGCGTGCTCGAGCACGCGGTACAGCTCGTCGACCGTGTGCGGGCGGAACGCGTTGCGGACCTCGGGCCGGTCGAACGCGACGCGCACGACCGGCAGGTCGCGCGCCGCGGCGCCGTCGGCCGACCGTTCGACGCCGCGGTGGTACGTGAGGTCGGTGAGGTCGTCGAACCCGTCGACCGTGCGCCAGCGGGTCGGGTCGAAGGTGTCGGAGACGCGGTCGGGCAGCGGTGCGGTCACGCGGCAACCCTAGTCCGCGCCACTAGTGGTACGGTCGTACCATCAAGCATGCGCGACGGCGGACACTGCCACCCGGTGCGTGCGCGCGGAGGTGTGTCATGGCATGGCTCGTGCTCGTCGTGTCCGGTCTGCTCGAGGCCGGTTGGGCGCTGTCCCTCAAGGAGTCGCACGGGTTCACCCGGGTGTGGCCGACGATCTCGTTCGCGGTGCTGCTCGTCGCGAGCATGGGCGGTCTCGCGTTCGCGCTCCGCACCCTCCCCGTCGGCACCGCGTACGCGGTGTGGGTCGGGATCGGCGCGGTGACGACGGCCGTGCTCGCGATGACCTTCCTGGGCGAGTCCGTCTCGGTGCTCAAGGTCGTCTCGATCCTGCTGATCATCGGCGGCGTCGTCGGCCTCAACCTCGCGGGCGGGGGCCACTGACGTGCGGCCGGCGACGAACCGTTCGTCGGGGGAGGCGGTAAGCGAGAGGGCCGGGGAGACGGCAGGGGAGAGGGCTGTGCCGGCAGCAGGTGTGGACGCGGGTGCGGGCGACGGTCGGCGAGTGCGCGGCGCGCGGCGGCGTGCGGCGCTCGTCGACGCGGCGGCTGACCTGTTGCGCTCGGGCGGCCCGGCCGCGGTGAGCCACCGTGCGGTCGCGGAGCGCGCGGGTGCCTCGCTCTCGTCCACCACCTACTACTTCTCGGGCCTCGACGACCTGCTGGCCGCCGCGGGGGAGCGGGCCGCGCGCCACTGGGCGGAGCACGCGAGCTCCGTCGTACGTGACGGCCTCGGCCTCGGCCGCGAGGGCACGCGGACGCTCGCCGACGCGGTGCTCCCCACCGGGGACGACGAGGCGATCCGCGCCCACTACGAGCACCTCGCGTCCGCCGGTCGGCTCCCGGTGCTCGCCGCCGCGTACGCGCGCGAGCGCACGCTGCTCGACGACGAGGTCGCACGGCTCGGCCTCCCCGTCGCGCCCACGGTCGCGGTCGCGCTCGTCGACGGCGGCGCGCTGTCCGCCCTCTCCGAGGGCCGACCGGTCCGTGAGCACGTCGCGGCGCTGCTCGACGCGGCTCTCCCGGGCACGACGAGCGGGTCGCGTCCGTGACCTACCGTGAACCCGTGCTCGTCTACGACCTGCCGCTGCGCACCCGGTTCCGCGGCCTGCTGCGCCGCGACGGCGTTCTGCTGCGCGGCGACGCGGGGTGGGGCGAGTTCAGCCCGTTCTGGGACTACGACGCAGCGGAGTCGTCGGCCTGGTGGCGCGCGGCGCGCGAGGCCGCCGACGAGGGATGGCCCGCGCCCGTCCGGGACCGGGTCCCGGTCAACGTCACGGTGCCGGCGGTCGCCCCGGAGCTGGCGCACGCGATCGTGCTCGCCTCGGGCGGGTGCCGCACCGCCAAGGTCAAGGTCGCGGAGCCGGGACAGGACGCGGCCGACGAGCAGGCGCGGCTCGAGGCCGTGCGCGACGCGATCGGGCCCGACGGTGCGATCCGGGTCGACGCGAACGCCGCGTGGGACGTCGACACCGCCGTCGCCCGCCTCGCGCTGCTCGACCGCGCCGCGGGCGGGCTCGAGTACGCCGAGCAGCCGGTCCCGACGGTCGACGACCTCGCGGCGCTGCGGCGGCGCACGCACGTGCCGATCGCGGCGGACGAGTCGATCCGCCGTGCCGCGGACCCGCTCGCGGTCGCCCGTGCGCACGCCGCCGACGTGGTCGTGCTCAAGGTCCAGCCGCTCGGCGGTGTGCGGGCGTGCCTCGACCTCGCGGAGCGGATCGGGCTGCCCGTGGTCGTGTCGTCGGCCCTCGAGACGTCGGTGGGTCTCGCTGCGGGTGTCGCGCTCGCCGCCGCGCTTCCCGACCTGCCCTACGCGTGCGGGCTCGCGACCGCCCAGCTGTTCACGGCCGACGTGGTGCCCGACCCGCTGCTCCCCGTCGACGGCGCGCTGCCCGTGCGACGTCCCGAGCCGGACCGCGCCCTGGTCACCGCGCCGGACGAGCTGGCCGCGCGCTGGCGCGAGCGCGTCCGCTCCGTGCTCGCGCACCCCGAAGACCAGGCATGATGGCCCGGTGACTGGCTCCGAGACCGGCTCCGAGGCCGGTACCCACGTCGCCCCCGCGGAACGGGCGCGCGA
Organism: Cellulomonas sp. HZM; assembly: GCF_000708885.1. Lineage (GTDB taxonomy): Bacteria > Actinomycetota > Actinomycetes > Actinomycetales > Cellulomonadaceae > Cellulomonas. Next base: position 4,742 of record NZ_JEOE01000059.1, read on the forward strand.
GGGCAGCCGGTCCGGTCGCGCCGTCGACGGCGCGAGCGACGCAGGTCCGGCGGGGGCCGCCAACCCGTCGACGGCATCGGCGCGCGTGCTGCTGCAGGCGCTGGCGGCACTCGGGGTGGAGGACGTCGTGCTCGCGCCCGGCTCGCGCAGCGCACCGCTCGCGTTCGCGCTGGCCGACGCAGCCCGGCCGGCGCAGCAGCGACCCGCGCACGCACCGGCGATCAGGCTGCACGTGCGCATCGACGAGCGCTCGGCGGGCTTCCTCGCGCTGGGACTGTCGCGTGCGACGCCCGACGCGCCCCGGCCGGTCGCGGTCGTCACGACGTCGGGCACCGCGGTGGCCAACCTCCACCCTGCGGTGCTCGAGGCGGACCATGCCGGCGTGCCGCTCGTCGTGCTCAGCGCGGACCGCCCGCACGAGCTGCGCGGCACCGGAGCGAACCAGACCACCGAGCAGGTGGGCATCTTCGGGTCCGCCGTGAGACTCGTCGCCGACGTCCCCGCGCCCGTGGGGCTGGCCTCGGAGCCTCGGGACGTCCGCGCGCTCGCGGTGCGCGCCGTCGCGGCGGCGACCGGTGCACGCACCGGTGACCCCGGGCCGGTCCACCTCAACCTGTGCTTCCGTGAGCCGCTCGTGCCCGGCACCGAGCCGGGCGACGACGCCTGGCCCGAGCCCTCGACGGCGGGGCTCGCGCACGTCGCCCCGCGTCCCGGTGGTGCGGCGGTCGACGCCGCGCGGCCGGCGTCGGGCGTGATCGAGGCGGCGCACGAGACGGGGCGCGTCGGGGCACGTGCCGCGTCGCCGGCCGTCCCGCGGGGCGCAGCCGCGCACGCGTCCGCCGGGACGACGTCGCGTCGCGGCGGGGTCGCGACGGTGCTCGTCGCCGGCGACGGAGCGGGGGCCGGTGCCCGGCGGCTCGCCGAGGCGAACGACTGGCCCCTGCTCGCCGAGCCGTCGTCGGGAGCGCGCGGAGGTGCGAACGCGATCGCCGCGTACCGGCTGCTGCTCGACACCGACCTCGGGGCCCGCGTGCGGCGCGTCGTCGTCGCGGGCCGTCCGACGCTCAGCCGCCCGGTCCAGGCTCTCCTCGCGCGCGACGACGTCGAGGTCGTCGTGCTCGCACCGCACGGCGCTCGCTGGACCGACGCGGTCCGGTCGGCCGACCAGGTGCTGCTCGAGCCGCCCGTACGCATGCGCCAGGGTCGGATGCGTGGTCCTGCCGGCTGGCTGGATGCGTGGCAGTCGGCCGACGACGCCGCGGCGGCAGCGATCGACGCCGTCATCGACCCCGGCGAGCGCGGTCCGCGCACACGAGCCGGCTCGCGCGTCACCGGTCCCTCGCTGGCTCGCGCGGTCGCCGAGGTCAGCGCAGCGAGCGACGCGCTCGTCGTCGGATCGTCGAACCCGGTGCGGGACCTCGACCTCGTCGCGCGGTGGGAGCAGCCGCCGCTCGTCGTCGCGAACCGCGGGCTGGCAGGCATCGACGGCCTGGTCTCGACCGCCACGGGGGTCGCGCTCGCGCTGCCGCGACGGCGGGTGCGCGCGTACCTCGGGGACCTGACGTTCCTGCACGACGTCGGCGGCCTGCTGCGTGGGCCGATCGAGCCGGCGGTGGACCTGCAGCTCGTCGTCGCGAACGACGACGGGGGCTCGATCTTCGCGACGCTCGAGCCCGGCGCCGCTGCGCACGCGGACGCGTTCGAGCGCGTCTTCGGCACCCCGCACGGTGTCGACCTCGCAGCGCTCTGCGCCGCCTACGGGGTGCGGCACGCCCGCGTCGGGGACGTCGAGGGACTGCTGCCTGCCCTGATGTCGCCGGGCACGGGGGTCAGCGTCGTCGAGGTGCGCGTCGACCGCACGGGCCGACGAGAGCTCGGCGAGAGGATCGCTGCGGCCGTGCGGGACGCCGTCGGCTGAGCGTGGGCGTCGCGTCGGCGACGTGCTCGTCCGAGCCCGAGCAGGATCCAACGAAAACTCGCAGCAAACGTCCAGGTTGGTCGAAGGGTGCCTTCAGTGGCGTCGCGTTGGATGTCTTCCATACCGAGGAGGAACACGCGAGATGACCAGCACCCCTGAGAACGAGCAGCACCCCCAGGCCGCGCCCACGCAGCCGATCCCCGTCCACCCGACCAACCCCTTCCTGCCGCCCCATCCGGCGGCCCCCGCGGAGCTGCGGGCGCAGTACGAGGCAGCGCAGCAGGCCGCGGCCCAGCAGGCCGCCGCGCAGCACGCGGCCCAGGTCGCCGCGCAGCAGGCAGCCGCCCGCGACGCAGCGCAGCGCCAGGCCGAGTACGAGGCCGCTCAGCGTGCCGCGCAGGCCGGCACCCAGATCATCCCGACCGCCACGGTCGCCCCGGCCGCACCGGCCGGCGACGTCACGCAGCCGCTGCCCGTCGCCGCACCCGCGGCCGCCGAGGCGCAGCACCCGTACCTCACGCCCGGCTACAACCCCTGGCAGACCGCCGACCAGTCGGTGCCCGCGGATGCGATGGCCGGTGGCGCGCCCACCAAGCCGCGCAAGCGCCGCACGTGGATCCCCGTGACCGCGGCCGCGGCCTCGGGCGTGCTCGTCGCCGGTGCCGCGGTGTTCGGCGTGCTGCACGACGACGACACGTCGGGCAGCGCGACCCCCGCGTCGATCGCCACGATCGGGCAGGACACCAACGACGCGGTCCCCGTCTCGGGCTCGACCTCGTCGGACCCCGACTGGCAGGCGGTCGCGAAGGCCGTGCAGCCGTCGGTCGTCGCGATCGAGGTCACGACGTCGTCGGGCAGCGCGCTCGGCTCGGGCGTCGTGCTCGACAAGACCGGCCACATCGTCACGAACAACCACGTCGTGTCCGGCGCTCAGGGCGAGGTCACCGTGACCCTCACCGACGGCCGCATCTTCAAGGCGAAGGTCGTGGGCACCGACCCGACGACCGACCTCGCGGTCGTGAAGCTCGACAGCCCGCCGTCGGATCTCGTGCCCGCGGCGATCGGTGACTCGTCGACCGTCGTCGTCGGTGCGCCCGTCATGGCCGTCGGCAACCCGCTCGGCCTGGCGAGCACCGTGACCACCGGCATCGTCTCGGCGATCGACCGCCCGGTCTCGACCCAGGGCGAGAACGGCGGGGACACCACCGTCACCAACGCGATCCAGGTCGACGCCGCGGTCAACCCCGGCAACTCCGGTGGCCCGCTGTTCGACGCGAGCGGCCGCGTGATCGGCATCAACTCGTCGATCGCGCAGCTCTCGAGCGAGACCGGCTCGATCGGGCTCGGGTTCGCCATCCCGTCGAACCTCGTGAAGAACGTCGCCGCGCAGCTCGTCGAGACCGGCTCCGCCAAGCACGCGTTCCTCGGCGTCACGCTCTCGGACGGCACCGCGACCGCCGACGGCGTGACCCGCAAGGGTGCCGTCGTGAAGTCCGTGAGCGAGGGCTCGCCGGCCGCGAAGGCCGACCTCAAGGAGAACGACACGATCGTCGCGATCGACGGCAACCCCGTCGACGGCGCCGAGTCCCTCACCGCGTTCGTGCGGGCGATGACCTCGGGTGAGCAGGCCAAGCTGACGCTCGTGCGGGACGGCAAGGCGCTCGAGGTCGACGTCACGCTCGCGACGAAGGAGGACTCGACCAGCCAGCAGGGCGGCTCCGGCAGCCAGCAGGGCAACGGCCAGGGCGACCAGCAGGGCAACGGCTCCGGTGACGGGTTCGGGTTTGGCGGCCAGGGCAACGACCAGGGCAACGGCCAGGGCGACGGTCAGGGTCAGGGCGACGGTCAGAGCCAGGGTGACGGCTCGGGCAACGGGTCCGGTGACGGGTTCGGGTTCGGCGGCCAGGGCAACGACCAGGGTCAGGGCAACGGCTCGGGTCAGGGCAACGGTTCGGGTGACGGCTCGAGCAACGGCAGCCAGGACCTCAACGGCATGACTCCCGAGCAGCTGTGGCAGTGGTTCCAGCAGCAGCAGCAGCAGCAGGGCGGCCAGGGCTGACGCTCGTCGTCAGCAGCCGCACGGCTCGCGGCGCTCGCACCCCCTGAGCGCCGCGCACCCGTCTCTTTTACACCTCCCCGAGCCCACCAGGCCCGACTAGATCTCG
>NZ_JEOE01000060.1 GCF_000708885.1 Cellulomonas sp. HZM
CCCCACCTCCACCCGATCGCCACGCCGCCCTCCCCTCACGCCCGGGCACCGAGGGCATCGGCACGGGCGTCCGGCACGCGGGCGCCTGGCCGACGACGCCGCGCGCGATGGGATCATGGCCGCATGACTGCCCGCGTGCGCCTGGCCGATGTCACCCCGCCGATCGCCCTCGGCCCGCTCGACGGCCGGTACCGCGCGGCGGTCGCGCCGCTCGTCGACCACCTCTCCGAGGCCGCGCTGAACCGCGAGCGCGTGCACGTCGAGGTCGAGTGGCTGATCCACCTGACGCAGAACGACGTCGTCCCGGGCGCTCCGACGCTCACCGACGCGGACGTCGCATACCTGCGCGACGTCGTCGCGACGTTCGGGGCCGAGGAGGTCGCCGAGCTGGCCGAGATCGAGCGCACCACGGTGCACGACGTCAAGGCCGTCGAGTACTTCCTCAAGCGCCGCCTGGCCGCGGCCCCCGAGGGCTCCGCGCTGCACGCCGTCGGCGAGCTCGTGCACTTCGCGTGCACCAGCGAGGACGTCAACAACCTGTCGTACGCGCTCATGGTTCGCGGTGCGGTGCAGGAGGTGTGGGCGCCTGCGGCGTCGGCGCTGGCCGACGAGGTCGCGGCGCTGGCCGTCGAGCTGCGCGACCAGCCGCTGCTGGCGCTGACGCACGGCCAGCCGGCCACGCCGACGACGCTCGGCAAGGAGCTCGCGGTCCTCGCGCACCGCCTGCGCCGCCAGCTGCGCCGCATCGAGGCCGACGAGTTCCTCGGCAAGCTCAACGGCGCGACCGGCACGTTCGGCGCGCACGTCGTCGCGGTCCCCGGCGCGGACTGGCCCGCGGTCAGCCGCTCGTTCGTCGAGCACCTGGGCCTGACGTGGAACCCGCTCACCACGCAGATCGAGTCGCACGACTGGCAGGCCGAGCTGTACGCGGACGTCGCGCGCTTCAACCGCGTGCTGCACAACCTGGCCACCGACGTGTGGACGTACATCTCGCGCGGGGTGTTCACGCAGATCCCGGTCGCGGGCGCGACGGGCAGCTCGACGATGCCGCACAAGGTCAACCCCATCCGGTTCGAGAACGCCGAGGCGAACCTCGAGATCTCGTCGGCCCTGCTCGACACGCTCGCGGCGACCCTGGTGACGAGCCGCCTGCAGCGCGACCTGACGGACTCGACGACACAGCGCAACATCGGCCCCGCGTTCGGGCACGGACTGCTCGCGATCGACAACGTGCGCCGCGGCCTGCGCGCCCTGTCGGTCGACGCCGCGCTGCTCGCGCGCGAGCTCGACGAGAACTGGGAGGTGCTCGGCGAGCCCGTGCAGTCCGCGATGCGCGCCGCGTCGGTCGCAGGCGTCGAGGGCATGGAGAACCCGTACGAGCGGCTCAAGGAGCTCACGCGCGGTCGCCGTCTGACGGCCGACGACATGCGCGAGTTCATCGGGGGCCTCGGCCTCCCGGCCGACGTGGCCGCGCGCCTGCAGCAGCTCACCCCGGCCTCGTACACCGGCCTCGCGGCGGACCTGGTCGACTTCCTCGACGCCTGACCGCGGCCTCGGCGGGCCGGGCGCGGACACGATCTGGACACGCGCCCGATTTGTCTGCACAATCGTGCGCACCCCGTCTGATTCGTCCGGTTCGGTGCGCCCCCTCCCGCATCGATCTCGGGAGGAGGCCCACGTGACGCTCATGCAGAAGGCGGTCACGCCTGCGACGTCGAGGGCGCACGTGCAGCAGGGCCACGACCGTGTGGCCGGCTACGTGGTGCGCGCCGAGGACGTGTCGTTCGCGACGACGCCGTCGCAGCTGTTCGAGGTGCACGGCCTGGGCTACCCGGGATCGCCGTTCCGGGCCGACGACGAGCACATCGACCTGCTGCGCTTCGAGTCCTCCCCGCAGCTGCAGTACCGCGACGTGCCCGGATTCATCGTGCCGCTGTGGTGGCTGCGCCACTCGCGCATCCCCCCGGGCGCCGAGCTGGTGCGCGTGCACGCGGACGGCACGACGACGCTGCTCGCGCGGTACGGCGACGTCGGCACCGGCTGGTCGCTCACGCACCTCGGCGGTCCACGGCCCGCGCTCGCGTCGCTGTCCCGCTGCGTCGGACCTGTCGCCAAGTGGCATGGCGCGTACCTCGAGGCGGACGTCGTCGACAACGGCCACACGGTCGTGCTCGCGCTCGCCAACCCTCCGCTCTCCGAGACGGGCTTCCGCCAGTCCGCGAACGGCCGCTGGTACCGCCGCGTGGCGCGCGAGGACGTCACCGAGCTGTTCGAGCTGGACCTCACGGCCACGTGGAACGGCCTGTCGGTGCGCGTCGTCGACCAGTGGCAGGACGCGCAGCGCTACGTCGTCGCGCGCATCTCCCACCTGGGCGACGACCTGGACCGCGCGGAGCACCTGCAGCTCGACCGCGTCGAGGCCGGCGTCTACGAGGCCGTCGTGTACGCCGCGGAGCTCACGGACATCCAGACCAACCAGGTCGTGCCGCACACGTGGTCCCCCGGGCCGGCCGCGGTCCAGCGCCGCCGCGCGATGGCGGGCTGACCGCTCGGGGCCGGCCGAGGCGCGGAAGCGACGGGCCGATGCCGCGTCCCGCCTGCTTGTCGCGGGTGGTGGCCAGGCCGATCCAGCCGCCGTGGTTGATCTCGACGACGAGGTCCAGCACACCGGTCGTCTGGATCTCGACCTCGTCATCGACCTCGAATCGACCCGGACGCCGACGCCGACGACACACAGCAGAGCAGCCTCTCGTGGTGCGTCGCCAGCCTCAGGCTGCGGCGCCGGGCCGTCGTGGTTCGTTGACGATCGTGCCGTCGGTGGTGCGTCGGAACGTGTAGGTCGCTCGTGGTCGGGCGAGCGGCGGGAGCAGCTCCTCGGTTGGACTCGGCCTGCTGTCTTGCACCGCACCGCGCTCGTTGATGTTCCCGCCGGTCAAGGTGCGGGCCGTGTCGCGCTGCCCGCCTCGCGCGGTGTCGTGTGTCTCGAGCCGCGCGGCGCTGGGCGTGCCGGGCGACCCATCGTCCGTGGCGCTGGGTCTGCCGGGCTGCCCGCCGTGCCCAGCGCTGGGCGCGTCGGGCTGCCCGCCGTGCGCGGTGCCGGGCGCGTCGGACTGCCCGTCCTGCGCCGCGTCGGGCGTGTCGGGGTTCCGGGCCGGGTGGTCGGGTGGTGTGTCGCCGTTCTCGATGCGTGGCCGTCGCCGCCCGGGCTTCCGTGGGGGCGGTGGTTGGTGTCGTTCGATGGTCAGGTTGTGTTCGTGGACGCGGTGGTGGTGGTAGTCGCAGAGCATCACGGCGTTCTCGAGGGAGGTTTCGCCGTTGTCGCGGTCCCACCAGCGGATGTGGTGGATCTCGGTGAACCGGGCTGGTGTTTCGCACCCGTTCCACGCGCATCCTTGGTCCCGCACGGTCACGGCCCGTCGGTGCGCCCCGGTGTAGACCCTCGCGGTCCGTCCCAGGTCGACGGGCACGTTGTCCGCGGTGATCGCGATCCGGGTGATGTCGCAGTCGCACAACGCCCGCGCCAGTTCCGAGAGCGCCACCGGTGTCCCGTCCTCCAGGGTCGGTGCGGGCACCCCCGCGAGCCCGGCGGCCAGGTGACCGGCCGCGGAGCGGGTGGTGATCAGTTCACCGTCGGCGGTGCGCGGACCGGGCAGGTCGGAGAACAACGAGTTGGTCTCGCCCGCAACGTCGGGCACGCCGCTCACGCCACCGCCGCTGCTGCCGCGTGGCGCGGGACGTGTGTCGTCCTGCGGCTGGCCGCGGCCGTCGGTGCGGCGGGCGTGGTGGATGCGGCCGGTCTCTCCGGCCAGGCCTGCGCGGTGCAGCTCGACCATGGTCTCGGCAGGGACGATCAACGAGATGTGCGGGCGGTTGCGCACCCCGGACAGTCCGCCACCGGGCTTGCCGGTGCGCGCGCCACCGCCACCACCTGAACCCGCACTCGAGACCGAAGCACCCGATCCTGTACCGCCACGGCCATCGGCACCCGCACCGCCCTCGCTCGTTCCGCCGTCGCCGGTGCCGCATCCGAGCGCGTGCGTAGCGATCGTCCCCAGGGCGTCGGCGCGGCGTTGCTGCCCGGTGCGTTCGTCCCCCTCGACCCGCGGTGAGGCCGCCTCCAACGCCAGGCGCAGCGCGTGCCCGCTGGTGGCGTCCAGGAACCCGGTGACCTTGACCCCGGCGCCGTGACCGGACAGGTTGAAGAACCGGTCCCGCCGGGCCTGGTCGTGCTCGTCCTGCACCCGACCCGGGTCGAAGACAGCCGCGTACTCCAGGATCGTCTTGCGGGTCTGCACCGGTGTCATACCCGTGACCGCCTCAGTGAACCTCGCCTGCGCGGCCGGGTCCGCCAACGCCTCCCGCAACCCCTGCGGCCCCTCGGCGGTGACCTGTGCGATCACGTCCAGCTGCGCCAACCCCACCCGCGAGTCGGCGACCGCACCCGCCAGCACCGGCATCGCATCCAACACCTCCCCAGCACGCACCTGACGACGCGCCTCCGCAGCACCCGCACCCGACACCCGGGCCCGTGCGTCCACGAACGAACGATCACCCGGACCCACCGACGTGCCCGCCACCTGCTCGGCACGCAGCACCCGAGCATGCGCCACCCGCACCAGGCTCATCACCTGGTCCAGCTCGGACAGCACCCTCGAGCGGCGCGCCGGTGACCACCCCGACACGCCGTCGACCGCGCTCAACGCCCGCCGCGCCACCGCGACCAGCGAGGCGAACTCATCGCCAAGACCCGGGCCGCCCGCCCGACCCGCCTCGCCAACCAGGCCCGTCTCGCCAACCGGGCCCGTCTCGCCAACCGGGCCCGTCTCGCCAACCGGGCCCGTCTCGCCGCCCGGGCTGACCTCGTCCGCACGTCCCGCCCGCGCGTCGGCCAACGCCACCCGCACCCGGTCCGCACCCCGGGGCGCGTCGCCGTCGACCAGCACCAGCCGGTCATCAGCGACGCCCTCACGAGGCGATCCAGGGACTTCGAACATGCGTATGAATCTACCCGAACCGGACACCCCGGGTCAACCCCAAAATGGCACCTGACCAGCACAAACATCGACAGGGTTATCCACAACCACAAGCCTGTGGACGGCTCGGCAAACCACCCCCGACAGCACCGGAAGCAGCACCCAGATCGCGACCGCGCTACACCCAGCGCACACTTGAGCCGATACTTCTCAGGTCTCACATCGCACCGCACCCAGGATGGTCATGCCCCGTCGCCGCTCGCTCCCCGCCCTCGTCGCCGCGTTCCTCGCCGCGGTCCTGACCCTCGGCCTGCTGCCCGCCGCTCCGGCATCCGCGGCGACGGCGGCCCCCACCAAGGTCGTGGCGGTCCCGGGCGTGACGCAGGTGACCGTCGAGTGGCACAAGGTCTCGGGGGCGTCGAAGTACCAGGTCCAGGTGTCGACGTCGAAGTCGTTCAAGAAGCCCAAGAAGGTCTCGACGACGTCCACCCGCACGACCGTCAAGAGCCTCAAGGTGCGCACGGTGTACTGGGTGCGGGTTCGCGCCGGCTCGGGCTCGTGGTCGACGAAGACGTCGGTCACGACGACCACCAGGTCGCCCCGCTACAAGGAGGGCGTCAAGGTCGTCGGCGCCGGCACCGACAAGGTCAAGCTGACGTGGCCCCGCTACGCGCAGGCCACGTCCCTCAAGATCGTCGCGTCGTGGGACAACTCCTACGTCTACAACGGTGGAAAGGCCGGCACGTCCGGCATCAGCGCGAGCCGCACGTGGACGACCTCGGTGCCCGTGACCCGCACGTCCGCGGTGCTGACCGTTCCCGCGAAGTGGCGCGCCCTGATGGGCTCGCGGGGCACCGCGCCGGTGTTCGTGCGGCTGTACGCGAAGAACGGTTCGGTGAGCGCGCAGTCGGTCACCGCGTTCGGGTACCCGAGCGCGCCGGCGCGCACGGGCCACGCGAGCGACGACGTCCGGTTCGCGACGTGGAACGTGGAGAGCTCGACCGCCTCGGCCGGGTTCACGTACGGCGGCGCACGGCCGGACCGCACGTGGGACGACCGCAAGGCGGCGGTCGTCGCGGGCATCCGGTACGCCGACGCGGACGTGGTGGCCGTCCAGGAGGCCGCGGCGTCGAAGGCGAGCGGCTACCAGTACCAGGAGCTCGCGCGGAAGCTCTCGGGCACCTACGCGTCGGCGGTGCCGATCCCCACGGTGGAGGCCAAGGCGACCGCGTCGAGCCGCACGGCCGGCGCGTCGAAGTCCGACCACCTGCTGGTGCGCACGTCGGCGGTCAAGATCCTCGACTCCGGCGTGCACTCGACCTACACCGTCTCGGGCGGCGTGAAGTGGGACTCGTCGAAGTTCGACCGCTGGTTCACGTGGGCGCTGCTGCAGTCCAAGACGACAGGCGCGAAGTTCTACGCCGTCTCGACCCACCTCGAGCAGGGCACGTCGTCGACCGTGCAGGGCATGCGCAAGGCCGCCATGAAGGGCGTGCGGGGCTACGTCGAGTCGAAGGCGAAGGCCGCGGGCCTGGCCGGCGTCCCGATCGTCGTGATGGGCGACCTCAACTCCGACACCCGTTGGGTCAACGGGCCGCAGGTCGACATGGTCAAGGCCGGTTACACGAGCGCGACGAACGCCGCGCACACCGTGCGGCGGTGGGACACGACGTCCAACCACCACACCGGCTCGGCCGACGACGGCTACCCCACCAAGCCGTACCGCTACGCGTACACCGGGACGAGGATCGACTACGTCCTGGTCAAGAACGGCTCGGGCGTGGACCGGTTCGTCAACCAGATGGTGCTGACCTCGTCCGGGAAGTTCGACGAGCGCTACCGCGGCTCCGACCACAACCTCCAGTGGGCGGACGTCCGCATCCGCTGACGACGGACGCGACGAGCCCGTCCGAGCGAGGGCATCAGTCGGCCGGTCCGGCGGTCAGCGTGACGGTGGCCGACGACGTCTCGCCGCTGGTCCCTGACACCCAGGTGACCTTGACCGCGTCTCCGGGCGCGTAGCCCGCGATCGCGCTGGACAGCTCGGCCGACGAGTCGACGGCCTTGCCGCCGACGGCCGTGATCGTGTCACCGGCGGTGATCCCTGCCTTCGCCGCGGCGGTCCCGGCGACGACTCCCCCGACGACCGCGCCACCCGACGCGCTGCCGCTCGTGCTGTCGGCCGCACCGAGGGACGCACCCGAGCTCGTCGACGCGACCTGGACCCCGAGGAACGCCGGGTACCCGAGCGCGATCCCGTCGCCGCCGCCGGTCTCGATCTCGTGCACGATCGCGATGGCGTGCTCGATCGTGATCGCGTACGCGACGGTCGTGCTCGTGCCCGACGAGATGCCCGACGAGCCACCGGTCGACGCGGCGGTGGTGATCCCCACGACCTCGCCGTCGGAGTCGAGCACCGGGCCGCCCGAGTCGCCCGACACGACGTCGGCCTGCAGCTCGATCAGACCGTCGAGCGTCTCGGAGTCGCCGTACGACGAGGTCGACGCGGTGATGGTCTGGTCCGTGGCGGTGACGGTGCCTGCGGCTGCGACGAGGTCACCCGTGCCCTCCGCGTTGCCGATCGCCGTGATCGCGTCCCCGACCGCGACTCCGTCCTCGTCGGCCGTGATCGTGGCGAGCCCCGACGCGCCGGTGAGCTGGAGGAGCGCGACGTCGTCGGACGGCGCGGTGCCCACGACGGTCGCGGCGTAGGTCGTGCCGGTCGACTCGACCGTGACCTCGATCGACGTCGCACCGTCGATCACGTGGTTGTTGGTCAGCACGAGGCCGCCCGACGTCAGCACCATGCCGGTGCCGGCCGACGTCGCGTCCTCGTACCCGAGCGTGCTCGTGATCGTCACGACGCCGCCCTGCTGCTCGTCGGTCGCCGCGGTCGCGCTCGTCGCACCCGACGCCGACGTCCCGTCGCCGCCCTGCGCCCCTGTGCCGCCCTGCGCCGCGCCGCCCCCGCCGGATGCTCCCGGCGCCTCAGTGCCTCCCCAGCCGGGCCGCGCGAACGCCGCGCCTCCGACGGACGCGGAGCCCGAGGCCCCGGAGACGCTCGACGAGTCGGTCGTCGACGCGGCCGCCCCGTCGTCGCGTGCCGCACCCGCGATCGACGCGGCGAGCGCGGCCGCCAGCGCGGTCGGCACCGCGACCCACAGCAGCCACCGCCGTCCATGCCCCACCGCCGCCGCCGCGGCGCCGTACCCATGCCCAGCCGCGCCGCCGCGCCCAGCCGCACCGCCGTACCCAGCCGCACCGCCGTGCACCGACACCGCCACCGACGACACCCCGGGAGCTCGCCACACCGTCATCGCGGCGTCGTCCCTCGCGCCGCTGCCCGCGCCCGTCCCGATACCGGCTGCCGCCCCGTCGCGCGCCCGCTCGTCCCGAGCCCTGTCGTCGTCCCGCTCCTGCGACATCGTCGTGCCCTCCTGCCCGCACCACCCTGATGCCGGCAGGACTCATGTCATCGCGCGGCCCCGAGCGGGGGCTGGGCCGCCCTGGTGCGCCGCCTGTGAGGGCGGCGGCGTCACGCCTCGCGCAACGGCAGCCACGCGAGCACGTCGCGGATGCGGTCGTCCCAGTACGCCCAGTCGTGCAACCCGTCCCGCGCGAGGTCGTCGCGGACGTCGACACCCCGTGCGCGCAGCGCGTCGACGAGGCGCACGTTCGCGTCGTGCAGCTCGTCCTGCCGGCCGCACGCGACGAGCAGCCGCGGCAACGCCGCGGGATCGGCCCGGTCGACCAGCGCGAAGAGGTCGTCGTCCGAGCCCGCTGCGGGTTCCCCGCCCCACACGTGCGGCACGCGCTCCCC
>NZ_JEOE01000061.1 GCF_000708885.1 Cellulomonas sp. HZM
GGTCCGGCACGGACGGTGCGTCCGGAACCGACGGCGCGACGAGCGGCGGCGGGAGCACCGACGGGGGATCCGGCGGGACCGGCACGACGGTCGTCGCCGGCGGCCCCGTCAGCGGCGGCGGACCCGTCGTGTGCCAGGACGACACCGGCGAGTGCACCAACGTCGTCGCGGAGCCCGTGGACACGGGTGCGCGGCAGGACGGCATGAGCCCGTGGGTGGTCGTGGCCGCGTGCGTGCTCGCGCTCGCGCTCGTCGTCGTGCCGCCGCTGCTGTCGCGCGGCGTCCCGGTGGCCGCACGCACGCGTCGCTCCGCTCGTCGGGCGCGCCGGTGAGCGCGCTGCGGGGCCGGGTCCTGCCCGGTCGGGACGCGGACCGGCGTACGGCGGATCGACCGACGACAGGCGGGCCGACGACAGGCGGGCCGACGACCGGCCGGGCTGCCGCTCGGGAGAGCGCGCGGCGCCTGCGAGCCGTCGGCGCCGCGCTGACCGCACTCGGCATCGCGCTCGTCGCGGTCGGCGGGTCGGTGCTCGCGACGTCGGGCAGCGCGGCCGGCGCCGAGTCCGGGTCGAGCGGAGGCGGCGACGTCGTCGAGCAGCTCGACGGCGGTTCGGGCGTCGTGCAGGCGTGGTCCGACCCGTCGCTCGTCGGCGAGCGCGACCGTGCCGACCAGGACTGGGCCACGTTCAAGGACCTCGAGGTCTCGGTCAGCCAGACGCGCAACCTGTCGCACCAGGGCATCACGATCGACTGGAAGGGCGCCCGCCCGACGTCCGCCGGCCGCTTCTCGACCGATTTTCTCCAGGTCATGCAGTGCTGGGGCGACGCCTCCGACGGCCCGACGCCCGAGCAGTGCCAGTGGGGCGCACCCAACCCGAGCCTCACGTCGCTGCTCGGCGACCGCGTCGCGCTGCGGTCCCTCAAGCGCGGCGAGGACCCGCGCCAGGCGTACGACGAGGCGCACCAGGTGCCGCCGCCGATCACGAACCCCAACCTCAAGGCGTACGCGGTGCCGTTCACGACCGTCGACGGCGAGTCCTCGACCGACGTCTCGGACTACTTCACACCGACCTCGAGCAACGAGATCACCGCGGCACGCACGGGCAGCGACGGCACCGGGACCGCGAGCTTCGAGGTGCAGACCGCGCTCGAGGCCCCGCAGCTGGGCTGCGGGGCGACGCTGCCGTCGGGGTCGCCGCGCGCGTGCTGGCTCGTGGTCGTGCCGCGTGGCGAGCTCGACGCGGACGGCACGGCCGCCGAGCAGTCGCCGGCCGGCAGCATCTCGGGCTCGCCGCTGTCGGCCACCGCGTGGTCGCACCGCATGGTGTTCCCGCTGCGGTTCGCGGCGATCGGCTCGTCGTGCGCGCTGGGCAACGCCGAGCAGCGGATCGTGGGCAACGAGCTGTTCTCCGACGCGATGACGTCGTGGCAGTCGGCGCTGTGCGGGACCGGGACCACGTACGGGTTCTCGCAGGTCGGCGACGACGAGGCGCGCGGGCAGCTGTCGAGCTCCGTGCCGGGGGCGTCGCGGCTCGCGGTGGTGAACGGTCCGGTCACGCAGCCCTCGGCGGACGACGAGGGTGACGCTGGCGACGGCGACGCAGCCGCCACCGACTCGTCGGCCGACGTCCTGTACGCCCCGGTCGCCCAGACGGCGCTCGTCGTCGGCTACACGATCGACCGCCAGTACAGGCTGGGCAGCACGCTCGCGGGCCGCGACGGCACCGCGCTCGAGGACCTGACCCTCAACGCGCGCCTGGTGGCGAAGCTGCTCACGCAGTCGTACCGCGCCGACGTCCCAGGCGGCGGCACGGGCGGCGGCACGGGCGCGGTCAAGGACAACCCGAGAAGCATCGTCAACGACCCGGAATTCGTCGCCCTGAATCCCGAGATCGCACAATTCGTGGCGACGGCGGCACCCGACGGGCTCATGGTCGGGCTCGGCACCTCGGACGCCTATCGGGCGGTGTGGAGATGGATCGTCGCCGATCCTTATGCGCGTGCATTCCTGGAGGGAGAGCCCGACGAGCACGGGATGCGCATCAACCCCGTGTACAAGTCGCTCGACCTCGCGCACGACGACACGCTCGACAGCTTCCCGAAGGCCGACCTGAGCACCTACCGCCAGGACGACACCGTGCCCGAGCCGGGCTACGGGACGCTCGACCTGCGCCCGTACACGTCCGACATGGCCGACGCGGCCGTCAAGACGCAGAAGGCGAACTCGGGCAACAAGATCGTCTGGGAGCCCAACAAGGTGCCGGCCGGGTTCGTGTCGTCGGGCGCCCAGCTCCCCGGTCAGCGGTTCTCGATCTCGCTCACCGACCTCGCCTCCGCGCAGCGCTACGGCCTGCGCACCGCGCGGCTCGTGAACGCCGCGGGACAGGCCGTGGGAGCCGACGACGACAGCCTGACCGCCGCCGTCGCCGCGATGCGGACCGTCGCCGACGGGGTCGTCGCGACCGACCCCGCGGACCGGACCCTCGGCGCCTACCCGCTCACGGTCGTCGAGTACGCTGCGGCCGCCGTGTGCGCGGCCGACCAGCAGCAACGCGACGACTACGCGACGTTCCTGCGGTACGCGGCCGGCACGGGCCAGCGGCTCGGCGAGGCCAAGGGCATGCTCCCGCGCGGGTACCTGCCGCTGTCGTCGGCCCAGGCCGAGGCGACCTCTGCCGCCGCCGACCAGCTGAGCGACGAGGCCGCCGTCGCGCGGCGCTGCGGCACGGGCGCCACGCCCACCCCGACCCCGACGACCAGCGCCACGCCGACGGCGACGCCGACGCCGACCCCGACGGCGACCGAGCCCCCGGCCGCGGACCCGACGACCCCGGCCGTCGCGCCGCCGGTCGCGCCGCCCGCGACCGACCCCTCACCGACCCCGTCGTCGACCCCGCAGCCGCCGAAGGACCCCGACACCGGCACGGCCTCGCCGGCCGACCCGCACCTCACCGGGGCCGCCCCGCTGGGTGCCGCGCGCCTCGGCGTCGCGGGGTCGATGGGCCTGGGCGCAGCGTGCGCCGTGACGGGTCCGCTGCTCGTACGACGGTCGCGCACCCTGGCCGCACTCGAATCACCCGAAGACGCCATCGATTTCCCGTGAGCAGCGTCCGGCGTTCCACTGCCGGACACCCGGTGTTGGCCGCGAAATCCTAGTTTTCGGAATGCGACGCGCCTCGCGTCGGAAATTCTCACGCTTCTGTTCGAGAGGACCACCATGAAGGTCAACGCCTTCGCCAGGATCGGGCTCGGTGCCGGTATCACGGCGCTCGCTCTCGGTGCGATCGTCGCACCGGCCCAGGCCGACCCCGCGACGGGGACGTTCGGCACGCTCGTCGGCCTCGGCTCCGACACCACGCAGGCCGTGGTCGGCGGTCTCGCCACCGCCATCGGCGGCAACGTGCTCGCCTCGTACGACGCCACGGGCTCCGCGAGCGTCGTCACGCACCCCGGCGGCTTCGCCGTCCCGCGTGCCAACAACTCGGGCGGCGGGCGCGACCTGCTGCGCGTCGCGATCGGCCAGATCGAGACCGCCGCGATCCCGGTGTTCAACTCCTCCCCCGTCACGGTCGCCACCTCCGACGTCGCGGGCCAGGTGCAGTTCGCGCGCAGCTCGAGCGGCGCCAGCAGCACCGACGTCGCCGACGACGGCGTGCTCACGTACATCCCGTTCGCCGTGGACGCCGTCTCCTACGCCACCGCGCCGAACAGCGTGATCCCGACCGACCTCTCGAAGGCGCAGGTCGTCTCGATCTACAAGGGCGAGCTGACGAAGGTCGTCGTCAACGGCGGCACGACGTCGCTGAAGGGCCCCGACTACGTCGCGGTCTCGGGTGACGTCGTCACGGACATCAAGACGTTCCTGCCGGCGGCCGGCTCGGGTACGCGCTCCTACTGGCTGGGCCAGATGGGCATCACCGAGTCCGACATCTCGACGGGCAAGTACCCCAACCTGACCGCTCTCGACTTCGCCGGCAACGCCGTGCAGGAGCACCAGGGCGCTGCGCTCGTCAGCGGCAGCGCGACGCAGAACGCCGGTGCGATCGCCCCGTTCTCGATCGCGCAGTGGGTCGCGCAGGCCAACGGCAAGACGACCGACCTGCGTGCGGGCGCCAACATCGGTGGTGTCGACGGCCAGGCCGCGACGACCGGCTCGGGCACCGCGTTCGCGCTGAACCCGTCGTACAACGCGTACACGCGCCCCGTGTACAACATCGTGCCGTCGACCCTCGCCGACGACCCGACCTCGGAGATCGCCAAGACGTTCGTCGGCACGGGCTCGCGCGTGTGCCAGCAGACGTCGACGATCACCGCGTTCGGCTTCGGCCTGCTCTCGGGCAGCACGCACTGCGGTGACACCACGACGCGCGCGTACAAGGCGTCGGCGAGCGAGACGTCCCTGACGCTCTCGGCCGCGTCGGTCACGGCCGGTGCGAAGGTGACCGCGTCCGCGACCGTCGACTCGTACGGCAAGGGCGGCGGCACCGTGCGTCTCTACGACGGCACGACGCTGCTCGGCTCGTTCGCCGTCGCGGCGGGTGCCACCTCCGGCTCCGGCCAGGTGTCGTCGAGCGTCGTCGGCTCGCACTCGGTGAAGGCCGTGTTCCTGCCGAACCTGCTCGGTGTCGCGTCGTCGACCTCCGCCGAGGTCCCGCTCACGGTCACGCCCGCGGTCGTCACGCCGCCGGCCGCCGTCGCGTCGACCACGAAGGTCACGGTCAGCTCGAAGCCCGTCGTGGGCAAGTCGTTCACCGTGACGGCCGCGGTCTCCGCGTCGAAGTCCGTCGCCGGCTCGGTGACGTTCTACGACGGCACGCACAAGCTCGGCACGGCGAAGGTCAACGGCGGCAAGGCCGTGCTCGGCGTCAAGGCGAGCAAGACGTCGTACTCGGTGAAGGCCGCGTTCGCGTCCTCGTCCACCTCGACCGTGAAGTCGTCGACCTCGGCGGCCGTCGCGGTGAAGGTCGCGAAGGCCACGCCCAAGGTGTCCGTCTCGGGCTCGTCGACGATCGCCAAGAAGAAGACCGGCACCCTCACGGTGAAGGTCTCCGCGACCGGCGTCACGCCGACCGGCAAGGTCGTCGTCAAGGACGGCAAGAAGACCATCAAGACGGTCACGCTCACGTCCGGCAAGGCCACGGTGAAGCTGCCCAAGCTCAAGGCGGGCA
The DNA here is from genome assembly GCF_000708885.1 of Cellulomonas sp. HZM. Lineage (GTDB taxonomy): Bacteria > Actinomycetota > Actinomycetes > Actinomycetales > Cellulomonadaceae > Cellulomonas. The sequence continues at coordinate 5,169 of NZ_JEOE01000061.1, forward strand.
AGCACAAGATCGTCGTGACCTACACCGGCTCGTCCACCGTCAGCGCGAAGTCGTCGTCCTCGCGGACGATCACGCAGCGCTGACCTCGCCCACCGGAACACAGCCGACGCCGATGACGACCACCCTGCCCCGCCTGGACACGACGATCCGGCCGGCCCCTCCCAGCGAGCGCGCTCGCCTGGCGGGGACCACCCTGGCCATCGTCGCCGCCCTGGCGCTGGGGATCGTCGTCAACGCCGTGGTGATCTCCCCGCTGCGGTACGAGCGGGACCAGACCGTGGCGTACTGGGACCTGCGGTCCCAGCTGGCGAACGGCACCGCGCCGGTCGGCCAGGTCACGACAGCGGACCGACTCCTCCCCGAGGGCACACCCGTGGCGATCGTGCAGATCCCGCGGCTCGGGGTGGACGACGTCGTCCTCGAAGGGACGTCGTCGAAGGTCACGCAGTCGGGACCTGGCCACCGGCGCGACACCGTGCTCCCCGGCCAGGCCGGCGCGAGCGTGGTGATGGGCCGGCACGGCGCGTACGGCGCGGTGCTCGGCCACCTGGACCGGCTCCGGCCCGGTGACGTGATCCGCACCGTCACCGGGCAGGGGACCGCCACCTACACCGTCACGGGGCTGCGCCGAGCCGGCGACCCGCTGCCCGAGCCGCTCGCCGCGGGCGAGGGGCGGCTGACCCTCGTCAGCGCCACCGGGGCGCGATGGTTGCCCGACGGCGTGCTGCGTGTCGACGCCACGCTCAGCGGGCAGGCGTTCGCCACGCCCCTCACACCCCTGCAGTCGGGGATGCTCGGCGACGACGAGGCCGCGTTCAGCGGCGACGCCGACGCGTGGCCCCTGCTCCTGCTCGCCCTCGCCGCGCTCACCGGGTGCGCCGTGCTGACCACCGTGCTGCGGCGCTGGTGGGGACGATGGCAGTCGTGGGTGGTGGGGGTGCCGCTCGTGCTGCTGTGCGCCGTGCTCGTGGCGCAGCAGGTGTTCGTGCTGCTGCCGAACCTTGTGTGACCGTCGGCCACCGGATGCCGCTCGTTCATCTGTCCGCCACCTAGATCCCCCAAGGTTCTCCCATGAGCGTTGACTCGTTCGTGGTCGTCGCGCCGCAGCCCCCTGCGCTGCCCGACGCCCCGACCCACCTGCTGCCTCCCGTCCCCGCGGTCGTCGAGCGTCCCGCGATGGAGGCGCGCGCGGTGTCGGCGTGGTTCGGGAGCCACAAGGTGCTCGAGCGCGTCTCGCTGTCGATGCCGTCGGGTCGCGTCACGGCGCTGATCGGGCCGTCCGGGTGCGGAAAGTCGACGTTCCTGCGCATCCTCAACCGGATGCACGAGCTCATCCCGTCGGCCGCGCTGGCCGGTGAGGTACTGCTCGACGGCGAGGACATCTACGACCCCGCGCGCCGCGTGACCGACGCGCGGCGGCACATCGGCATGGTGTTCCAGAAGCCGAACCCGTTCCCCGCGATGTCCATCCAGGACAACGTCACCGCCGGGCTGTCGCTCACTGGGGTGCGCATCGGTGCGCGCGAGAAGGCAGACCTCGTCGAGGAGTGCCTCACCCGCGCCGGGCTGTGGAACGAGGTGAAGGACCGGCTGCGCGCACCCGGCGGCGGCCTGTCGGGCGGCCAGCAGCAGCGGCTGTGCATCGCGCGGTCGCTGGCCGTGCGCCCGCGGGTCCTGCTCATGGACGAGCCGTGCTCGGCCCTCGACCCGACGTCCACCCGCCGCGTCGAGGAGACCATCCAGGCACTGGCCGGCGAGGTGACGATCGTCATCGTCACGCACAACATGCAGCAGGCCGCGCGGGTCTCCGACCAGTGCGCCTTCTTCCTCGCGGAGCAGGGCACGCCGGGCGGCATCGTCGAGCACGGTGCCACGGCGCAGGTCTTCGACTCCCCCCGCGACAAGCGCACCGAGGACTACGTCAACGGCCGCTTCGGCTGACGAGCCCATCGGCGGCAGCGTCGTGTGACGAGCCCGTGCCCCACGACGGGTGCGACGAGCCCGCGGGCCGCGTACTCCCGCTCCCTCGGTCGCGGTCAGGCGGCCGCATCGATGCGTCGCGGTTCGTTGATGACCGTCCCGTCGCTGGTGCGCCGGAACGTGTAGCTGGCCCGCGGCCTGCCGACCGGCGGCAACCCTCCCGCGGTCGCGTCAGCGCCTGGCATGAGCGCGTCGAGATCGCCGACCATCGCGCCGATGGGCGCGTCGACCTGACCGTTCCGTCCGCTGGGCGCGTCGACCTGACCGCCAGCTCCGATTGGTTGGTCGGGTGGCATGTCGCCGTTCTCGATGCGTGGTCGCCGCCGCCCGGGTCTGGGTCTCGGCGGTGGGACGTGTCGTTCGATGGTGAGGTTGTGTTCGTGGACGCGGTGGTGGTGGTACTCGCAGAGCATCACCGCGTTGTCGATGGAGGTGTCTCCTCGGTCCCGGTCCCACCAGCGGATGTGGTGGATCTCGGTGAACCGGGCTGGTGTCTCGCACCCATTCCACGCACACCCCTGGTCCCGCACGGTCACGGCACGCCGGTGCGCCCCGGTGTAGACCCGGGCTGTGCGCCCGAGGTCGACGGGGACGTTGTCTGCGGTGATCGCGATCCTGGTGATGTCGCAGTCGCACAACGCCTTCGCCAGCTCCGACAACGGCACGGGTGTCCCGTCCTCCAACGTCGGCGCTGGCACCCCGGCCAACCCGGCCGCCAGGTGCCCAGCAGCAGACCGGGTGGTGATGAGTTCACCGTCTGCGGTGCGCGGTCCGGGCAGATCTGCGAACAACGAGTCCCCGCCGTTCACCTCGCCCTCGACTACCGCTTCACGGCGCGCGTGGTGGATGCGGCCTTGCTCGCCGGCGAGGCCGGCGCGGTGCAGCTCGACCATCGTCTCGGCCGGCACGATCAACGAGATGTGCGGACGGTTACGCACCCCGGACAACCCACCACCGACGCGACCAGCACGCGCACCCACGCCAACGGCTGAACCCGCACCAGAGCTTGAGCTCGAGGCACCGCCCGAGCCCACGTACTCGCCCGCACCGCCACCAACAACGCTTCCTGCACCGCCCTCGCCGGTGCCGCAACCCAAGGCGTGGCCGGCGATCGTGCCCAGGGCGTCCGCGCGGCGCTGCTGGCCGGTGCGTTCGTCCCCCTCGACCCGCGGCGAGGCCGCCTCCAATGCCAGGCGCAACGCGTGCCCGGTGGTGGCGTCCAGGAACCCGGTGACCTTGACCCCGGCGCCGTGACCGGACAGGTTGAAGAACCGGTCCCGCCGGGCCTGGTCGTGCTCGTCCTGCACCCGGCCCGGGTCGAAGACAGCCGCGTACTCCAGGATCGTCCTGCGGGTCTGCACCGGTGTCATACCCGTGACCGCCTCAGTGAACCTCGCCTGCGCGACCGGGTCCGCCAACGCCTCC
>NZ_JEOE01000062.1 GCF_000708885.1 Cellulomonas sp. HZM
GGACAGCACCACGAGCGCGACGACTGGCCGGGCCACCCGCAGCGCAAGGACTACCCCCTCGGCGGCATCCCGCCCTTGCCGCTCGTGCCGCCACCCGAACCACCGGACGTCCCGCCCGACGAACCGCCGCCCGACCCACCCGACGCAGGCGAGCCCGCCGCGCCGCCGGTCGGACGGTCGCACTGCTCGGCGCCCTTTTTGTCGCAGTCGCTCGGCTGCGGTGCGTTCTTGGCGAGCGTGTTCGAGCCGTCGGCCGAGAACGTCGGGTTGTGGCACTTCGTGATGTCCACGGAGACGTCGGCCGCCCCGGGGATCTTGCCGACCTGGTCGAGCCCCGCCTGCACGAGGTTGATGGGCAGCGGCGAGTAGCCGAGCACCTCGGCCTGCTGCTGGCCCTCGCACAGGAAGTAGTCCGCGAACGCGCCGAGCGTGTGGCCCTTGGCCGCGGTGAACCCGTTCTGGGTGCTCGTCGGCACGACGATGTAGCTGTAGGACGACAGGGGGTAGGCGCGCCTGTCCTTGTTGGCGTAGACGCCGGTCAGGTCCTGCGTGAGGTAGCTGGGCGAGGACTGGTCCTTGTTGATCGTCGCGCCGAGCAGGCCGACCGCGACGTTCGAGGCCGTCGGCTCGACGTAGTACCCGGCCTCGTTGAGCACCTTCGCCACCGGGTAGCCGGTCTTGAGCGCGTACGAGTACTCGACGTACGTGATGGTGCCCTCGTTGCCTCGCTGCGCGACGTAGCCCGCGACGCCCTGCGAGTTGGGCTGCGCGACGAAGCCCTTGCCGGGGATCGTCGGGTACGTCGACGTGACGCCGCACGGCGTGGAGCGGCCCGCGGCGCGGCAGTACGCGTCCCAGGGCGCCTGGTGGCGCGCGGCCATCCAGGTGGTGAGCTGCGCGGTCGAGCCCGAGCCGTCCGAGCGCACGACCGGCACGATCTTGCGCCGCGGCAGGTTCAGCCCGGGGTTGTCGGCCTTGAGCTGCGGGTCGTCCCAGCTGGTGATCGTGCCCGTGAAGATGCCCGTGATGACGTCGCCGGACAGTCGCAGGTTGGTGACGCGCTTGCCGCCGACCGTGAGGTTGTACATGAACGACGTGCCGCCCGCGACGATCGGCATGTACACGAACCCGCGCGCGGGCGGGGTGTCGAGCACGCCGCCGTCCTTGAGCCCGTACGGGATCTCCGTGATCGCGAAGTCGACCGTGCCGGCCTTGAACTGGTTGCGGCCGTCCGACGAGCCGGTGCTCGCGTAGTTGATCCGCATGCCGTACTGCTCGACGTTGCGACGCCACTGGTCCACCGCGTTGGAGCTCCAGCTGGAGCCCGCGCCGTTGACGGGGACGAACGAGTCGGCCTGCGCGGGGGCTGCACCGGCGACGAGGCTCGTCGCGAGGGCTGCCGCGGCGAGCAGGATGGACGGGCGCCTCATGGCTGCTCCTGGTCAGGGGTAGGGGTCTTCGGGTGGACCGGCTCGTCGTCGATCAGCTCGTCGAGCCGGCTGAGCGGCCGACGACCGCGCGGTCGGTGGCGCGAGGTGCGCTCGAGGCGGGCCTCGTCGCGGGCGGCCCGCCGGGCGGCCTTGGCACGTCGTCGCGCGTCGACCTTGAGCGGCGTGCGGCCGCCGACGACGCGCGCGGTCACGAACAGCGCGAGCACCAGCAGCATCAGCACGGCCGCGGTGCCGAACCCGCGCGCGACCATCGTCGGCTCGGGCGACTTCACGAACTGGAAGATCGCGAGCGGCAGCGACACCATCGGGCCGTTTGTCGGGTTCGTGTTCATCGACGCCGTGAACCCTGAGGTCAGCAGCACGGGAGACGTCTCGCCGATGCCGCGCGCGGTGGCCAGGATGACCGCGGTGGTCAGGCCCGAGCGTGTCGTCGGGAGCACCACCTGCCACACGGTGCGCAGCTGCCCGGCGCCCAGCGCGTAGGACGCCTCCTTGAGCGTCGACGGCACCAGCCGCAGCACCACGTCCGACGAGCGGACCATGATCGGCAGCATCATGATGCTGATCGCCGTCGCGGCGGCCACGCCCGACTTCGGGATGCCGAGCGCCAGGATCAGCGTCGCGTAGACGAACAGGCCCGCGACGATCGACGGCAGCGCGGTCATCGCCTCGACCACGGTGCGCACCAGGCGCGCGAAGCGGCCGGGCATCTCCGTGAGGAACACCGCGGTGAGCAGGCCCAGCGGGACCGTGATGGCCAGGGCGATCGTGATCTGGACGAGCGTGCCGACGATCGCGTGCGCGATGCCGCCCGTGCTCAGAGGGTCGAGCGGGCCGGCGAGCGACATGTCCTGCGTGAAGAAGTTCAGGTGCGGCAGCGCCTTCGCTCCGCGCGCGAACGTGAACGTCACGACGAACACGAGCGCCGCGAGCACGGTGAACGCGAGCCCGTGCACGACGACCGTGACGAGGCGGTCGCGCACCGCGACGCCCGGTGACGTCATCCACACGAGCAGCGCGTAGAGCGCGAGGAACGCGCCGAGCGCGATCGCGACGAACGCGAGCGGGCTGGTGATCGGCGCGAGCTGCGTCGAGACGAACGCGGTCATCGCGAGGGCCGCGACCGCGGAACCGCACAGCTCGAGCAGGTCGCTCACGCGCACGCCTGTGAGCTGGCGGCGGGTCTCGCGGGGCGTCGTCTCGCGCGCGGGGGGCTGCGCGGCCGTCGTCGGCCGGTCCAGGACCGTGGTCATCAGCTGCTCGCCCCCGACCGCGAGCGTGCGACCACCGACGACGCGGCGAAGTTGATGACGAGGGTCATGAGGAACAGCGCCAGGCCCGCGGCCATGAGGGCCGACATACCGAACGGCGTCGACTCGCCGTAGCGCAGCGCGATGAGCGACGAGACCGAGCTGCCGCCGTTCGCCAGCACGTGCCACTGGATGGCGAACACGGGCGAGATGATCATGTAGACGGCGATCGTCTCGCCGAGCGCGCGGCCCAGGCCGAGCATGGTGCCGCCGATCATGCCGCCCTTGCCGTAGGGGAGCACGACGCGGCGGACCATGCCCCACCTCGTCGACCCGAGCGCCAGCGCGCCCTCGCGCTCGCCCACCGGGGCCTGCGAGAACACCTCGCGCATGATCGACGCGACGACCGGCGTGATCATCATCGCGACCACGAGGCCCGCGATGAACGTCGACGACGTGTACACCGTGGCGGTCGCGAGCGGGTCGTGCGGGTCCGCACCCGGTACCTGGAACGGCGGGAACCAGCCGAACGTCGTCGACAGCCACCGCGCCAGCCCCGTGATGTGGCCCTGCAGGAAGAAGAACCCCCACAGGCCGAACACCACCGACGGGATCGCGGCCATGAGGTCGACGATGCTGACGAGCGTCTGGCGAACCCTCGTCGGCGCGTACTCGCTGATGTACAGCGCCGTGCCGGTCGCGAGGGGGACCGCGACGGTGACCGCGACCGTGGCGATGAGGACCGTGCCGACGAGGATCGCGGCGATGCCGAAGTTCCCCGAGTCGGGCTCCCACGCCTGGGTCGTGAGGAACGACCAGCCGGCCCTGCTCAGCGCGTCCCACGCCCGCAGCAGCAGGAAGCAGCCGACGAACCCCATCGTCGCCAGGACCGCGCCGCCCGCGGCGAGGAGCACCGCGCGGAACGCACGGTCGCTCGCCGAGCGGCGGGTGCCGATGCGGCGCGGAACGTCCGCGTCACCCGTGCCGGCCGTCGGGGGCGGCGGCGCGGGCGCGTCGATCTCGAGGATGCTCACCGTGCTCCGTCTCACGTGCTGCATGGCCCGTCGTGCGGGGGTCCGCGACGGGTCTGGCTGCGTGCCGCCGGTCGTGCACCGTGGCCCGCGCAGAACGTCCCGCGGCGCGGGATACGGCGGATTGCGGCCGGATGTCGGCTGGTCGTCGGCCGGATGAAGAGGTCACGAGAATCGGACGCTCGACGCGCGCGCGGTGCTTGCCCGTGGCATCCGTGCACGTCGGTCGCGACCCGATGTGGCCGGATGCCGCTGCGGTGCCACGGTCGGACCGGCGTCCGGGCCTGGTGCGCTGCGGCGCGTGTCCGGCGGTGGCGGTACGACACCGATGTCACCAGGAGGAAGACGCGGGACGGGCGGCGCGACCAGTTGTCTGTGATTCACCCATGAGATGTGGCTGGACGTTTGACCAAGTGCCCTCCCGTGCCGCAGACTCATACCCGACGGTGCGCATCGCCTGCCCCCTGCGCGGTGCGCACCGTCTCTGCTTCCGAAGGGGCGGGACCACGCGGTCCCGCCCCTTCGGAAGCAGAGACGGTGCGCACCGCGCAGGGGGCAGGCGATGCGCACCGTCGGGTATGAGTCTGCGGCACGGGAGGGCACTTGGTCAAACGTCCAGCCACATCTCATGGGTGAATCACAGACAACTGGTCGCGCCGCCCGTCCCGCGTCTTCCTCCTGGTGACATCGGTGTCGTACCGCCACCGCCGGACACGCGCCGCAGCGCACCAGGCCCGGACGCCGGTCCGACCGTGGCACCGCAGCGGCATCCGGCCACATCGGGTCGCGACCGACGTGCACGGATGCCACGGGCAAGCACCGCGCGCGCGTCGAGCGTCCGATTCTCGTGACCTCTTCATCCGGCCGACGACCAGCCGACATCCGGCCGCAATCCGCCGTATCCCGCGCCGCGGGACGTTCTGCGCGGGCCACGGTGCACGACCGGCGGCACGCAGCCAGACCCGTCGCGGACCCCCGCACGACGGGCCATGCAGCACGTGAGACGGAGCACGGTGAGCATCCTCGAGATCGACGCGCCCGCGCCGCCGCCCCCGACGGCCGGCACGGGTGACGCGGACGTTCCGCGCCGCATCGGCACCCGCCGCTCGGCGAGCGACCGTGCGTTCCGCGCGGTGCTCCTCGCCGCGGGCGGCGCGGTCCTGGCGACGATGGGGTTCGTCGGCTGCTTCCTGCTGCTGCGGGCGTGGGACGCGCTGAGCAGGGCCGGCTGGTCGTTCCTCACGACCCAGGCGTGGGAGCCCGACTCGGGGAACTTCGGCATCGCCGCGATCCTCGTCGGCACGGTCCTCATCGCCACGGTCGCGGTCACCGTCGCGGTCCCCCTCGCGACCGGCACGGCGCTGTACATCAGCGAGTACGCGCCGACGAGGGTTCGCCAGACGCTCGTCAGCATCGTCGACCTCATGGCCGCGATCCCGTCGGTGGTGTTCGGCCTGTGGGGGTTCTTCTTCCTGCAGGGCCACATCACGGGGCTGGCGCGGTGGCTGTCGACGACGTTCGGCTGGTTCCCGCCGTTCCAGGTACCGGGTGCGGACCCGCACGACCCGCTCGCGACCGCCACGGTGTACACGTCGTCGACGTTCATCGCGGGCCTCGTGGTCGCGATGATGATCACGCCGGTCGTCGCGTCGATCATGCGCGAGGTGTTCTCGCAGGCCCCGGTGGGCGAGCGCGAGGGCGCGCTGGCGCTCGGGTCGACGAGGTGGGGCATGGTCCGCCGCGTCGTGCTCCCCTACGGCAAGGGCGGCATGATCGGCGGCACCATGCTCGGCCTGGGCCGCGCGCTCGGCGAGACGATCGCCGTCTACATGATCATCTCGCCCGTGTTCGCCATCCAGTGGCACGTGCTGGCGAACGGCGGCAGCTCGGTCTCGTCGCTCATCGCGCTGCGCTACGGCGAGTCGACGCCGTTCGGTATGTCGGCCCTCATGGCCGCGGGCCTGGCGCTGTTCCTCATGACCCTCGTCATCAACTTCGCCGCGTCGTCGGTGGTCGCACGCTCGCGGTCGGGGGCGAGCAGCTGATGACCACGGTCCTGGACCGGCCGACGACGGCCGCGCAGCCCCCCGCGCGCGAGACGACGCCCCGCGAGACCCGCCGCCAGCTCACAGGCGTGCGCGTGAGCGACCTGCTCGAGCTGTGCGGTTCCGCGGTCGCGGCCCTCGCGATGACCGCGTTCGTCTCGACGCAGCTCGCGCCGATCACCAGCCCGCTCGCGTTCGTCGCGATCGCGCTCGGCGCGTTCCTCGCGCTCTACGCGCTGCTCGTGTGGATGACGTCACCGGGCGTCGCGGTGCGCGACCGCCTCGTCACGGTCGTCGTGCACGGGCTCGCGTTCACCGTGCTCGCGGCGCTCGTGTTCGTCGTGACGTTCACGTTCGCGCGCGGAGCGAAGGCGCTGCCGCACCTGAACTTCTTCACGCAGGACATGTCGCTCGCCGGCCCGCTCGACCCTCTGAGCACGGGCGGCATCGCGCACGCGATCGTCGGCACGCTCGTCCAGATCACGATCGCCCTGGCCATCACGGTCCCGCTGGGCCTGCTCACCGCGGTGTTCCTCACGGAGATGCCCGGCCGCTTCGCGCGCCTGGTGCGCACCGTGGTCGAGGCGATGACCGCGCTGCCGTCGATCGTCGCGGGCCTGTTCGTCTACGCGACGCTGATCCTGGCGCTCGGCATCCCGAAGTCGGGCGTGGCCGCCGCGACGGCGATCAGCATCATGATGCTGCCGATCATGGTCCGCTCGTCGGACGTGGTGCTGCGGCTGGTGCCGTCGACGCTCAAGGAGGCGTCCTACGCGCTGGGCGCCGGGCAGCTGCGCACCGTGTGGCAGGTGGTGCTCCCGACGACACGCTCGGGCCTGACCACCGCGGTCATCCTGGCCACCGCGCGCGGCATCGGCGAGACGTCTCCCGTGCTGCTGACCTCAGGGTTCACGGCGTCGATGAACACGAACCCGACAAACGGCCCGATGGTGTCGCTGCCGCTCGCGATCTTCCAGTTCGTGAAGTCGCCCGAGCCGACGATGGTCGCGCGCGGGTTCGGCACCGCGGCCGTGCTGATGCTGCTGGTGCTCGCGCTGTTCGTGACCGCGCGCGTCGTCGGCGGCCGCACGCCGCTCAAGGTCGACGCGCGACGACGTGCCAAGGCCGCCCGGCGGGCCGCCCGCGACGAGGCCCGCCTCGAGCGCACCTCGCGCCACCGACCGCGCGGTCGTCGGCCGCTCAGCCGGCTCGACGAGCTGATCGACGACGAGCCGGTCCACCCGAAGACCCCTACCCCTGACCAGGAGCAGCCATGAGGCGCCCGTCCATCCTGCTCGCCGCGGCAGCCCTCGCGACGAGCCTCGTCGCCGGTGCAGCCCCCGCGCAGGCCGACTCGTTCGTCCCCGTCAACGGCGCGGGCTCCAGCTGGAGCTCCAACGCGGTGGACCAGTGGCGTCGCAACGTCGAGCAGTACGGCATGCGGATCAACTACGCGAGCACCGGCTCGTCGGACGGCCGCAACCAGTTCAAGGCCGGCACGGTCGACTTCGCGATCACGGAGATCCCGTACGGGCTCAAGGACGGCGGCGTGCTCGACACCCCGCCCGCGCGCGGGTTCGTGTACATGCCGATCGTCGCGGGCGGCACGTCGTTCATGTACAACCTCACGGTCGGCGGCAAGCGCGTCACCAACCTGCGACTGTCCGGCGACGTCATCACGGGCATCTTCACGGGCACGATCACCAGCTGGGACGACCCGCAGCTCAAGGCCGACAACCCCGGGCTGAACCTGCCGCGGCGCAAGATCGTGCCGGTCGTGCGCTCGGACGGCTCGGGCTCGACCGCGCAGCTCACCACCTGGATGGCCGCGCGCCACCAGGCGCCCTGGGACGCGTACTGCCGCGCCGCGGGCCGCTCCACGCCGTGCGGCGTCACGTCGACGTACCCGACGATCCCCGGCAAGGGCTTCGTCGCGCAGCCCAACTCGCAGGGCGTCGCGGGCTACGTCGCGCAGCGAGGCAACGAGGGCACCATCACGTACGTCGAGTACTCGTACGCGCTCAAGACCGGCTACCCGGTGGCGAAGGTGCTCAACGAGGCCGGGTACTACGTCGAGCCGACGGCCTCGAACGTCGCGGTCGGCCTGCTCGGCGCGACGATCAACAAGGACCAGTCCTCGCCCAGCTACCTCACGCAGGACCTGACCGGCGTCTACGCCAACAAGGACAGGCGCGCCTACCCCCTGTCGTCCTACAGCTACATCGTCGTGCCGACGAGCACCCAGAACGGGTTCACCGCGGCCAAGGGCCACACGCTCGGCGCGTTCGCGGACTACTTCCTGTGCGAGGGCCAGCAGCAGGCCGAGGTGCTCGGCTACTCGCCGCTGCCCATCAACCTCGTGCAGGCGGGGCTCGACCAGGTCGGCAAGATCCCCGGGGCGGCCGACGTCTCCGTGGACATCACGAAGTGCCACAACCCGACGTTCTCGGCCGACGGCTCGAACACGCTCGCCAAGAACGCACCGCAGCCGAGCGACTGCGACAAAAAGGGCGCCGAGCAGTGCGACCGTCCGACCGGCGGCGCGGCGGGCTCGCCTGCGTCGGGTGGGTCGGGCGGCGGTTCGTCGGGCGGGACGTCCGGTGGTTCGGGTGGCGGCACGAGCGGCAAGGGCGGGATGCCGCCGAGGGGGTAGTCCTTGCGCTGCGGGTGGCCCGGCCAGTCGTCGCGCTCGTGGTGCTGTCC
>NZ_JEOE01000063.1 GCF_000708885.1 Cellulomonas sp. HZM
TCTTTTACAGCTCCAGTTGCAAAGGCTACTTATGAAGCTTACTTTTTTTTTCAAGCAGAAGACGGCATACGAGATCTAGTACGGGCCCGTGGGCTCGGTCGGCGGGGCGACGACGACCGGCGGCTGACCACCCTCGCCGAAGTGCTCGTCGTAGCCGGCCACCTGGACCCAGGTCACCGCGAAAGGCGGCTCGAGCCCGAACGCGGACCACGGGATGTGGGACCTCCCGATCCACACGCCTCCGGGCTGCCCGTTGTCGGGGTCGAGGTGGATGTGGCGCTGGCTGCCGTCGACGAGGGTGATGTTGACGTGCCCGTGCGCCTCGAACACGGCGCCCCCGAGGAGGGTGACTCCGGTCTGGTCGACGAGGTAGGGCAGCGCGGCGTCGGAGCCCCCGCCGGCGACGACGGGGCCGCCCGCCTGCACGACGACGGTCGTGGCCGCTGCGGCCGAGGGGACGAGGGCGACAGCCGCGGCGGCGAGCACGGTCCCTGCGACTCGGATGGGGTGGTGGGACATGGTGCCTCCTTCGGTGACGCGCGGCGGCCCTCGTCGCGATCGACGACCCGGACGTTCGTCCAGGTGGACCGTCGATCTTAGGTTGACCATCTCTTTACCCGACAGGACCAAGGTCCCGATGGCTACTCACTAGTAACTTACGGAACCGTAGGTTACGGTGACCGCGTGACCCGCCCGTGGCTCGACTCGTACGCCGACGGCGTCCCGACGGACGTCGCGATCCCGGACGAGCCCCTGACCGCGGCGCTCGCACGCTCCGCCGCAGCATTCCCCGAGCGCGTCGCGGTCGACTTCCTCGGCCGCACCACCACGTACGCCCAGCTGGCCGACCAGGTGGACCGCGCCGCGCACGCGCTGCACGGGCTCGGCGTACGTCACGGCGACCGCGTCGCGCTCGTGCTGCCCAACTGCACCGCCCACGTCGTCGCGTTCCTGGCGACCCTGCGCCTCGGGGCCGTCGTGGTCGAGCACAACCCCACCTACTCGGCGACCGAGCTGAGGCTCCAGCTCGCCGACTCCGGCGCGAGCGTCGCGCTGGTCTGGGAGAAGGCCGTCGCGGCCGTGCTCGAGGCGCGCGCGGGCACCGACCTGCGCGAGGTCGTCGTCGTCGACCTGACCGCGGACCTCCCCGCGACCAAGCGATGGGCGCTGCGGGCGCCGGTCCGCTCCGCCCGCACGGCGCGCGCCGCGATGAGCGCCGACGCGCCGCGCGACCTGCCGCGGTGGCACGCGCTCGTCGCGTCGTCGGACCCGCTGTCCGCCGACCACCCGCACCCGCAGGCCGACGACCTGGCGCTCGTGCAGTTCACGGGCGGGACCACGGGCACGCCCAAGGGTGCCGCGCTGCGCCACCGCAACCTCGTCGCGAACACGGTGCAGGGCCAGGCGTGGACCGACGCCCGGCCCGGCACCGAGACCGTCTACGCGGCGCTGCCGTTCTTCCACGCGTTCGGGCTCACGCTGTGCCTCCTGTACGGGGTCCGCATCGCGGCGACGATCGTGCCGTTCCCCCGGTTCGACACCGACCTCGTGCTCGCGGCGCAGCGCCGTCGCCCGTGCACGTTCCTGCCCGCGGTGCCGCCGATCCTCGACCGGCTCGCGAGCGCGGCCGACGAGCGCGGCGCCGACCTCGGCTCGATCCGGTACGCGTTCTCCGGCGGCATGGCGCTCCCGCGCGAGACCGCGGAACGTTGGGAGCACGCCACGGGCGGCCTGGTGATCGAGGGGTACGGCATGACCGAGACGGCCCCCGTCGCGCTCGGCAACCCGCTGTCCCCCGCACGCCGGCCGGGTGCGCTCGGGCTGCCGTTCCCCGGCACGGACATCCGCGTCGTCGACCCCGCCGACCCCACGCGGGACGTGCCGCACGGCGAGCAGGGCGAGCTGCTGGTGCACGGCCCGCAGGTCTTCGCGGGCTACTGGGGCCGGCCCGACGAGACCGCGGAGCAGCTGCTGCCCGGCGGCTGGCTGCGCACCGGGGACGTGGTGCGGGTCGACGACGACGGCTTCGTCGTGCTCGTCGACCGCATCAAGGAGGTCATCGTCACGGGCGGCTTCAAGGTGTACCCGTCACAGGTCGAGGACCACCTGCGGGCGATGCCCGGCGTGCGGGACGTCGCGGTGGTGGGCGTCCCCGCCGACGGCGACCTCGGCGAGAAGGTGGTCGCGGCGGTCGTGCTGGACGATCGCGCGTCCGACGGCGCGACACCCGTCGACCTCTCCGCCGTCCGCGCGTGGTGCGCGCAGCGGCTCGCGTCCTACGCCGTCCCGCGCGGCCTGGTCGTCGTGCCCGAGCTGCCGCGCTCGATCCTCGGCAAGGTGCTCCGCCGCGTGGTGCGGGACGAGGTGCTCGCCGTGAGCGCCTGACGCGTCCCGCACGGTCGACCGCGCCGGCTCACGACGTGGGCGACGGCCGCGGCTGCTGGCTCGGTCCGGGCCGTGCTCCCTGCCGTCCGCCCTGACCGCTCCGGCCCTGCGTGCCGCCGTCCCCGCCACCGCGCTGGGGGCCCGTCCACGTGCCGCCCGGGCCCTCGTCCTGACCGCCGCGCTGCCGCCCCGTCCCCGGGCCGGACTGCCGTCCGTCCTGCTGACCACGGTCGTACGGCAGCACGAACGAGCGGTCCCCGCGCCCGTGCCCTTCCCATCCGTGCCCGCGCCACGCGTGGCCCGCGACGACGAGCAGCGCCCACGCCACGGACATCACGAGCGAGAGCACCACGAGCGCGGCACCGACGCACACGCTCACGATCCCCCACCGCCGGGCGGTCGCCGACTCGCGCTCGGCGGTCTCGGCGTCGCCGGCTCCCGCGGCCCGCGCGGCCCGGTGCGAGGCGAGCAGCGCGACGAGCGCTGTCGGCCAGAACAGGATCACCGCCGCGATCACCCAGCCGATCGCGGTGGGATACCGGCCGTCGGTGGCCGTGCGCTCGGGCCGCGGGTACGGGCTGGTGCGCGCCTGCTGGGGTGCCGGGGACGGATCAGGGGTCGGCGCGGTCGTCGGCGCGGTCGTCGGCTTCGGCGCGGCCGCGTGCGGCTCGTCGGCGCTCGGGGGTGCGGTCTCGGGCTCCATCGTCCCTCCCTGGTCACGGCTACCTGCGTGACGGTAGGAGCCTGCGCTGGGACGAGCCTGTGAATCCGCGACGACCGCGTGGGTCGTCACCCGGACGGCGCACGTCGGGCCCGGGCAGTGCCCCCTCGAGGGGTCACCGCCCGGGCCCGGTCAGGGTGCTACTTCTTGACCGCGATCTTCACGGTCGTGGCGCTCGCCGCGGCGTACGTCGTCGAGCCGGCGTACCGCGCGGAGACCTTCCACGTGCCCTTGGCCAGCTTCGGCAGCGCGACGGTCGCCTTGCCGGACCTCAGGGTGACGGTCTTCACGACCTTCTTGCTGCCCTTGGTCAGCGTCACGGTGACCTTGCCGGAGGCCGTCGCGAGGCCCTTGGGTGCGGTCACCGTCACGGTGGCCTTGCCCTTCTTC
Source organism: Cellulomonas sp. HZM (assembly GCF_000708885.1). GTDB lineage: Bacteria > Actinomycetota > Actinomycetes > Actinomycetales > Cellulomonadaceae > Cellulomonas. Next base: position 3,497 of record NZ_JEOE01000063.1, read on the forward strand.
TTGGACGTCGGGCGCGTGGTCACCTTCGTCGTCACCTTGGACACCTTGCCCTGGGCGACCTTGAGCGTGGCCGTGGCCGAGCTCCCGGCGACGTCCGCCGTGCCGGCGTAGGCCGCCTTGAGCGTGTACGACCTGACGGCGAGCGACGCGGGCAGCGTCACGACCGCCTGGCCTGCGGCCAGGGTGGCGGTCACGGTCGGCCCGGCGCCCGCGAGCGTGACCTTGCCGCTCACGGCCTTGCCGCGCGCGTCGACGACCTTGACCGTGATCTTGGCGGCCTTGCCGTACGTGGTGCTCGTCGGCGCCGAGACCGTGGCCTTGGTGCCCAGCCGCGCGATCGTCAGCCGCACGGGGGCCGACGACGACGACGCGAACACCGCGTCGCCCGAGTACGCGGCGGTCAGCGTGTACGAGCCGGCTGCGAGCGTCGCCGGCGCCGTGAACGTCGCCGTACCGCCGACGACGGTCGCGGTGCGCGCGCCGCCGGGCAGGCCTGTGAGCTGGACCGTGCCGGTCGCGCCGGCCGAGACCGTGGCCGTGTAGGTGACCGCGGTGCCGAACGAGGCCGACGCGGCACCCGCGAGGGTGACCGTGGAGCGCTTGCCGACGCGCAGGTCGGCGCTCGACGCGCCGATCGAGTACCCGCGGCCGAGGTACCGCACGCTCCACACGTCACCGATCTGGTCCGACGTGATCGCGGGCAGCGTGATCGAGACCGCGGAGCCGTCGCGCTTGAGCGCGACCGGTGCGCCGACCTGGTGGCCGTCCTGGTCGAGGACCACGACCGAGCCGGCCGGGCTGCCCGTGGCCGTGCTGCGCGGCACGTCGGCCGCACTCTTGTTGTTGGTGATGAACGGCGCGTAGCCGGCCGCGGTCACCTTCACGGCCAGGGTCGGCGTCGTGCCGGGGACCAGGTCGGTCGACTGGGCGCCGTCGACCGTGACCGACGTCGTGCTCGTGTACCGGGTCGAGCCGAGCGAGCCGAGGACGTCGGCGTACGCGTCGAGCGCCTCGCTCGCGAAGTCGCGGGCGTTGGTGAGGCGGTCACCACCGGCCGCGAGGGTTCCGTTGAGCGTGGTGTCGGGCGTGTTGGGCAGCGCGTGGCCCGCGACGTACCAGTTCTCCGTCATGTACTCGGTGTACGTGCCGTCGTCGTTGGTGCGGATCGCCTCGTCGACCACCGGGGCCGGGTTGCCGAGCGCGTCCTTGTGGTCCTGCGAGTAGACCAGCAGCGCAGGCACCTGGAGCCGGCGGGCCGACTGCAGCGTCCCGGTGGTGTCGCCACCCGGGTAGTACCAGTTCGGGCTCGCGCCCGGCTCGCCGGCCTTCGCGTACTCGGCCACGGCGTTGGGCAGGTAGGTGTTGACGAGGTCGCCGTACAGGTAGCCCGGCGCGAGCGTCTTGCCGTCGGTGACGGCCGGGGTGCCGCTCGTGCGGATGTGGTCGTACGTCGTCCCGCCGTTGCCCGCCGAGAACAGCGAGAAGTCGAGGTTGTAGACGGTCTTGATTCCGCTGGCCTGCGCGTCGGCGTTGATGTGCCCGATCACCGCGCGCGTGTTGTGGCACCACGTGCCGCCGAACAGCAACGGGACGTCGCTGCCCGCGTAGCGCGGGTTGCTCAGCAGGTCGATCGCCTCGGGGTACGTGAGCTGCTGGATGCGCCAGCCGTCGGTCCCGTCGGCGTCGCTCAGGATGTCGCCGCCGTACTTGGTGGCGTCCGTGTACGACGACGTGTGGCGACGGTTGACCTCGTCCTTGTAGAACTCGAGCTGCGTGCTCACGGCGAGGTCGGGCGACGCGACCGTCCCGCCGTCGAGGAGCGTCTGCTTCACGGTCGCCTCGTACGCGGCCTGCTCCGCCGGGGTGTCGAGGTCCGCCGGGGTGCTGGTTCCCGCGAGCGAGGACACGACGCGGTCGTCGAACCCGTCGGCGTCCTTGCGGTCCTTGTCGAGCACGACGAGGTACGGGCCGCTGACCTTGCCGTCCGTGCGGACGAACTCCGGCGTGGGGCTGTTGCCGTTGATGAGGTCGATGAGGGGACCGCCGGTCGTCGCGGCGACGCCCTCGTTCTTCCAGTACGTCAGGCCGGCGCCGGTCAGGTGCGTGCCCAGCTCGTCCCAGTCGAAGATGTTCAGGTCGTTGCCGTCGATGCGCGGGTCGAACACGTAGATCTTGCGCACGCCGATGCTCTTCGCGGCGTCGTTGATGTAGCCGATCTCGGCCTGGATGCTCGGGTCCTTCGGGTCGCCGACGAGCACCGCGTACTTGCCGGCCTTGAACCGCAGCAGGTACTTGAGCCGCTCGATGCCGATCGGCTCGAAGACGTGCTCGCCGCGCTGCGACGCGAGCGCCGGGAACACGTCGGCGAGGTAGTCGAAGTCGACGGACGACGTGATCGCCGGGGATCCCGGCGCGGCGCCCGCGGTGGGTGCGGTCAGCGCGACCAGCGGTGCGGTCGCCAGCGCGGCGACGACGATCCCGGCGACCCTGCGCCGGAGGTGGGACGTGGACATGGGCGTGCGTCACTTTCTTCCGCCGGTCGGCGGACGGGTCTCGGAGGGTGTGCGGGACGTGCGGGTGGAGCCGGGAGGTGCGGTCAGGTCATCGGGCCGGCGCGACCGGCTGCGGCTCGGTGCGCGCCGCGAGGAACGCGGGCACCTCGGGCCGCAGCGCCCGCGACGACGCCGCACCCGTCCGCCGCCGTAACGGTT
>NZ_JEOE01000064.1 GCF_000708885.1 Cellulomonas sp. HZM
GCCTCCGGGCAGGTCGAGAGACTGAATCGGATGCGCGTCTGTTCCTTGAGAACTCAACAGTGTGCCAAGTAGTCGATGCCATATGGCTCATCTTTGATGGGTCTTGGTTGAGACGGGGATCTGGTCCTACCTCCGTGGGGCTGGGTTCTCAGATACAGCCGAATTGGATTGGCCGGCCCTAGCGTCAGCGTGGGGGTTGGTCGTTTCGTTGTGTCGGTTGCCTGCCTGTTTCGATGGGTGGGTGCCAGTTGACATTTACGGAGAGTTTGATTCTGGCTCAGGACGAACGCTGGCGGCGTGCTTAACACATGCAAGTCGAACGGTGAAGACCAGCTTGCTGGTTGGATCAGTGGCGAACGGGTGAGTAACACGTGAGCAACCTGCCCTTCACTCTGGGATAAGCCTTGGAAACGGGGTCTAATACCGGATACGAGACGCATCTGCATGGATAGTGTCTGGAAAGATTTATCGGTGGGGGATGGGCTCGCGGCCTATCAGCTTGTTGGTGGGGTAATGGCCTACCAAGGCGACGACGGGTAGCCGGCCTGAGAGGGCGACCGGCCACACTGGGACTGAGACACGGCCCAGACTCCTACGGGAGGCAGCAGTGGGGAATATTGCACAATGGGCGCAAGCCTGATGCAGCGACGCCGCGTGAGGGATGACGGCCTTCGGGTTGTAAACCTCTTTCAGCAGGGAAGAAGCGAGAGTGACGGTACCTGCAGAAGAAGCGCCGGCTAACTACGTGCCAGCAGCCGCGGTAATACGTAGGGCGCAAGCGTTGTCCGGAATTATTGGGCGTAAAGAGCTCGTAGGCGGTTTGTCGCGTCTGCTGTGAAAACTCGAGGCTCAACCTCGGGCTTGCAGTGGGTACGGGCAGACTAGAGTGCGGTAGGGGTGACTGGAATTCCTGGTGTAGCGGTGGAATGCGCAGATATCAGGAGGAACACCGATGGCGAAGGCAGGTCACTGGGCCGCAACTGACGCTGAGGAGCGAAAGCATGGGGAGCGAACAGGATTAGATACCCTGGTAGTCCATGCCGTAAACGTTGGGCACTAGGTGTGGGGCTCATTCCACGAGTTCCGTGCCGCAGCAAACGCATTAAGTGCCCCGCCTGGGGAGTACGGCCGCAAGGCTAAAACTCAAAGAAATTGACGGGGGCCCGCACAAGCGGCGGAGCATGCGGATTAATTCGATGCAACGCGAAGAACCTTACCAAGGCTTGACATACACCGGAAAAGTGCAGAGATGTGCTCCCCGTAAGGTCGGTGTACAGGTGGTGCATGGTTGTCGTCAGCTCGTGTCGTGAGATGTTGGGTTAAGTCCCGCAACGAGCGCAACCCTCGTCCCATGTTGCCAGCGGGTTATGCCGGGGACTCATGGGAGACTGCCGGGGTCAACTCGGAGGAAGGTGGGGATGACGTCAAATCATCATGCCCCTTATGTCTTGGGCTTCACGCATGCTACAATGGCCGGTACAAAGGGCTGCGATACCGCAAGGTGGAGCGAATCCCAAAAAGCCGGTCTCAGTTCGGATTGGGGTCTGCAACTCGACCCCATGAAGTCGGAGTCGCTAGTAATCGCAGATCAGCAACGCTGCGGTGAATACGTTCCCGGGCCTTGTACACACCGCCCGTCAAGTCACGAAAGTCGGTAACACCCGAAGCCGGTGGCCCAACCCTTGTGGAGGGAGCTGTCGAAGGTGGGACTGGCGATTGGGACTAAGTCGTAACAAGGTAGCCGTACCGGAAGGTGCGGCTGGATCACCTCCTTTCTAAGGAGCATCTGGCAGCCACGCTTGCCCGTCATGGGTGGTGGGGGTTGTCCAGGCCCATGCCTCGGCCGAACGCGTCGGGGGTGGTGCTCGAGGGTGGAACATCGACTATGGCCGGCTCGAGGGTCGGTGGCTTCTAGTACGCCTGCAGCTTGCTGTGGGGAGGGAACGAAGGTCCATCGGGTGTTGGGTCGGCTTGGCACGCTGTTGGGTCCTGAGGGAACAGCCGGAAGGTTGTTGTCTCGGGGCGTGGGCCCGGATCGGTTCCCTGTGGGGGGCGGGTTCGGGTCTCGGCCTGCGGGTCGGACCTGGTCGGTCGTACCGCTCCACTGTGGTGGGGACGGCGCCGGTGGTGGGTTCGGGTACCGGTCGTAGCTTGAGAACTGCACAGTGGACGCGAGCATCTTTGAATGATCTTTGTGGTCAAGTTTATAAGGGCACAGGGTGGATGCCTTGGCACTAGGAGCCGAAGAAGGACGTTGTAGCCTGCGATAAGCCTCGGGGAGTTGGCAAACGAACCGTGATCCGAGGATGTCCGAATGGGGAAACCCCGCACGAGTCATGTCGTGTGACCCGCACCTGAATATATAGGGTGTGTGGAGGGAACGCCGGGAAGTGAAACATCTCAGTACCGGCAGGAAGAGATATTCCGTGAGTAGTGGCGAGCGAAAGCGGATCAGGCCAAACCGTATGCGTGTTCAAGCCGGCAGGCGTTGCGCATGCGGGGTTGTGGGACCTTTCAGCTGGGTCTGCCGATCCAGCAGGGAGTCAGAAAGTCGCGTTATAGTCGAAAGGTCTGGGAAGGCCTGGCACAGAGGGTGAGACCCCCGTAGACGAAATGGCGTGGCCTCCCGAGAGGGATCCCAAGTAGCTCCGGGCCCGAGAAACCTGGAGTGAATCTGCACAGACCACTGTGTAAGCCTAAATACTACCTAGTGACCGATAGCGGACAAGTACCGTGAGGGAAAGGTGAAAAGTACCCCGGGAGGGGAGTGAAATAGTACCTGAAACCGTGTGCCTACAATCCGTCGGAGCCTCCCTAGCAGGGGTGACGGCGTGCCTTTTGAAGAATGAGCCTGCGAGTTAGTGGTACGTGGCGAGGTTAACCCGTGTGGGGAAGCCGTAGCGAAAGCGAGTCCGAACAGGGCGTCACAGTCGCGTGCTCTAGACCCGAAGCGAAGTGATCTAGCCATGGGCAGGTTGAAGCGCGGGTAAGACCGCGTGGAGGACCGAACCCACCTGGGTTGAAAACCGGGGGGATGACCTGTGGTTAGGGGTGAAAGGCCAATCAAACTTCGTGATAGCTGGTTCTCCCCGAAATGCATTTAGGTGCAGCGTCACGCGTTTCTTGCCGGAGGTAGAGCTACTGGATAGCCGATGGGCCCCACCAGGTTACTGACGTTAGCCAAACTCCGAATGCCGGTAAGCCAGAGCGTGGCAGTGAGACTGCGGGGGATAAGCTCCGTAGTCGAGAGGGAAACAGCCCAGACCACCAGCTAAGGCCCCTAAGCGTATGCTAAGTGGGAAAGGATGTGGAGTTGCACAGACAACCAGGAGGTTGGCTTAGAAGCAGCCACCCTTGAAAGAGTGCGTAATAGCTCACTGGTCAAGTGATTCCGCGCCGACAATGTAGCGGGGCTCAAGTATACCGCCGAAGCTGTGGCATTCACACATCAGCTCAGCCCCTTGTGGGTTCAGGCGTGTGGATGGGTAGGGGAGCGTCGTGTGGCGAGTGAAGTCGCGGGGGAACCCAGCGGTGGACGCCACACGAGTGAGAATGCAGGCATGAGTAGCGAATGACGGGTGAGAAACCCGTCCGCCGAATGACCAAGGGTTCCAGGGCCAGGCTAATCCGCCCTGGGTAAGTCGGGACCTAAGGCGAGGCCGACAGGCGTAGTCGATGGACAACGGGTTGATATTCCCGTACCGGCGAAGAACCGCCCATACCGAGCCCGGTGATGCTAACCGTCCGAGCCGGCGCACCGTGACCTTCGGGTCGCACCGCGTCGGGGAGCACGGGACCCGAACCGGTAGTAGGTAAGCGTATTAACAGGGGTGACGCAGGAAGGTAGCCGAGCGTGGCGATGGTAGTCCACGTCCAAGGTCGTAGGGCGAGGTGTAGGCAAATCCGCACCTCATGATGCCTGAGAGCTGACGGGTAGCGCGTATGCGCGAAATCGGTGATCCTATGCTGCCAAGAAAAGCCTCGACGCGAGGTTCTAGCCGCCCGTACCCCAAACCGACTCAGGTGGTCAGGTAGAGAATACCAAGGCGATCGAGCAAATCGTGGTTAAGGAACTCGGCAAAATGCCCCCGTAACTTCGGGAGAAGGGGGGCCTGAAGCGTGAACCGGCTTGCCCGGGGAGCGTGAAGGGCCGCAGAGACCAGGGAGAAGCGACTGTTTACTAAAAACACAGGTCCGTGCGAAGTCGCAAGACGATGTATACGGACTGACGCCTGCCCGGTGCTGGAAGGTTAAGAGGACGGGTCAGCCGCAAGGCGAAGCTCAGAATTTAAGCCCCAGTAAACGGCGGTGGTAACTATAACCATCCTAAGGTAGCGAAATTCCTTGTCGGGTAAGTTCCGACCTGCACGAATGGCGTAACGACTTCTCCGCTGTCTCAACCGCGAACTCGGCGAAATTGCACTACGAGTAAAGATGCTCGTTACGCGCAGCAGGACGGAAAGACCCCGGGACCTTTACTATAGCTTGGTATTGGTGTTCGGTGCGGCTTGTGTAGGATAGGTGGGAGACTGTGAAGCCGGCACGCCAGTGTCGGTGGAGTCATCGTTGAAATACCACTCTGGTCGCTCTGGACATCTAACCTCGGTCCGTAATCCGGATCAGGGACAGTGCCTGGTGGGTAGTTTAACTGGGGCGGTTGCCTCCTAAAATGTAACGGAGGCGCTCAAAGGTTCCCTCAGCCTGGTTGGCAATCAGGTGGCGAGTGCAAGTGCACAAGGGAGCTTGACTGTGAGACCGACAGGTCGAGCAGGGACGAAAGTCGGAACTAGTGATCCGGCGGTGGCTTGTGGAAGCGCCGTCGCTCAACGGATAAAAGGTACCCCGGGGATAACAGGCTGATCTTGCCCAAGAGTCCATATCGACGGCATGGTTTGGCACCTCGATGTCGGCTCGTCGCATCCTGGGGCTGGAGTAGGTCCCAAGGGTTGGGCTGTTCGCCCATTAAAGCGGTACGCGAGCTGGGTTTAGAACGTCGTGAGACAGTTCGGTCCCTATCCGCTGCGCGCGCAGGAAACTTGAGAAGGGCTGTCCCTAGTACGAGAGGACCGGGACGGACGAACCTCTGGTGTGCCAGTTGTTCCGCCAGGAGCACGGCTGGTTGGCTACGTTCGGAAGGGATAACCGCTGAAAGCATCTAAGCGGGAAGCCTGCTTCAAGATGAGGTTTCCACGGGCACTCGATGCCCGAGAGGCTCCCAGCTAGACCACTGGGTAGATAGGCCGGATGTGGAAGAGGGGACCAACGACCCTCGCAGCTGACCGGTACTAATAAGCCGACAACTTCACCACTCATTCATTGCTACGCGTCCACTGTGCGGTTCCCGAGAGACGAACGGGAACCCGTTTGACAACTCGACAACGTTACGGCGGTCATAGCGTGGGGGAAACGCCCGGTCCCATTCCGAACCCGGAAGCTAAGCCCCACAGCGCCGATGGTACTGCACTCGCCAGGGTGTGGGAGAGTAGGACGCCGCCGGACACCATTCAGAAAGAGCCACCCCATCCGGGGTGGCTCTTTCTGTTTC
>NZ_JEOE01000065.1 GCF_000708885.1 Cellulomonas sp. HZM
GGCCTGACCCACTCGATCACTCCCCGTCGACCCGCCGAGCAAGCGGTTGGTTGCGCTGGGAGGCCTCCGAGCGTGATCAACTGCTTGCTCGAGAACGGGCAGGGCGGGACGAACCGGGCCCCTGGTGCGGGATCGGGTCGGTGGTCGGGCACGGGGCGGGTAGCCTCCCGGCCGTGATCCGTCGATGAGCGCGTTCCTGGCCGGCGTCGCGGCGGGGTATGCGATCGCTGTGCCGGTGGGCGCGATCGGGGCGCTGCTCGTGACGCTCGGCGCGCGCGACGGGTGGCGCGTGGGAGCCGCCGGCGGGCTGGGGACCGCGACGGTCGACGGCACGTACGCGCTGCTCGCGGTGGTGGCGGGTGCCGTGCTGGCACCCGCGATCGCGGACTGGCGCGAGCCGTTGCGGTGGGGTTCGACCGTCGTGCTCGTCGTCGTGGGCGTATGGCTGACCATGCCCGCATGGCGGCCCGCCGACCCCGACGGGCCGCCGGCGCAGCGCTGGTCGCCCGCGCGGGCCTACCTGACCGTGCTCGGGCTGACCGCGGTGAACCCCGCGACGCTCGTGTACTTCGCGGCGCTCGTCGCGGGACAGCCGTTCGGCGAGCTCGTCGGGGCCGGTCAGCGCGGGGCGTTCGTCGCCGGCGCGTTCCTCGCGTCGGCGTCGTGGGGCGTCGCGCTCACCGGTGCGGGTGCGGCCGCGGGGCGCTGGCTCACGGGGCCGCGCGGACGACGATGGACCGCGCTCGTCGGCGGGGCCGTGGTGCTCGTGCTCGCCGCGAGGACCGCCGCCGGCTGACGACGGGCGGCCCGGGCACTCAGAGCGGGAAGGCCTTGTAGGCGTTCAGCACGTCGGACACCGGGCCGACGATCCGGAACACCGACGTGCCGTTCGTCCACACCGCGGTGCCCTGGCCGTCGCCCGAGTCGACGACCGCGAACGTCCCGACCTTCTGCCCGCCGGCCATCACGTCGCCGGTCTGCGGCAGGCCGGCCGCGGGCGACGTGGGCTGGACCTGCATGTCGTCGAGCAGGCTCTTCGCGAACGACGTGGCCGCGCCGGCGGTCGCCCACTGGCCGGCGTCGACCACGAGCTGCCCCGAGCCGCCGTCGCCGTACGTGTCCGTCACGGCCTCGAGCGCACCCGCGGCGATCCAGCCGTCCTGCGGCTTCTCGGAGACGAGCGCGTACTGGAGCACGGTCGTCGGGAGCGCGGACGTGAACGCGGTCTCGTCCTGGCGCGCGACCGGCGAGACGGTCGGGGTGGGGCTCGGCACGACCACGGTCGGGGTCACGACCGGACCCGCGGCGGCGTCGTCCGAGCCGTGCGTGGCGACGAGGACGACGACGAGCGCGACGACCAGCACCGCGGCCCCCGCGACAGCGGGCCACAGCCACGCGGGCCGCGTGCGGGCGGGCTCGTCGGCGGTGGTCGGTGCACCCTGGTCGCCCGTCGCCGCGCCGGCCTCGTCGGGGGCGGCAGCCATGCCAGCGTCCGCGGCGGCCTCGCCGGCCGGATCGATCGGCGTCGCAGCCCACTCGGGCACGTTCGGCGTCGGGCCGGGCTGCTCGGGCTCGCTCATCGGTCATCCCCTCCGTCGCCCCCTGCGCGCACGTCGCCGCGCCGGTCTGCAGGCAGCCTAGCGACGGCAGGCGCCCTGGTCGGGGACCACGCCACCGACGACGACGCACAGCCGTCGCCCAGGCCCTGCACGGTGGACGACGAGACGCCGCGCGCATCGTCGTACGCATGGACACGACCGACGCCCCGTCGACCGGTGCCGCCCACGCGCGCACCGAAGGAGCAGCACCACCCGTGCTCGACCTTGTCATCCCGGTCTACGACGAGGAGGCGGGCCTCGAGCGCTCGGTGCGCGCCGCCCGCCACTTCCTCGACACCTCGTTCCCCTACCCCGCGCGCCTGACGATCGCCGACAACGCCTCGCGCGACGGCACGCTCGCGATCGCTCGTCGGCTGGCCGACGACCTGGACGGCGTGCGCGTCGTCCACCTCGGCGCCAAGGGGCGCGGCAGGGCGCTGCACACCGCGTGGCTCGGCTCGGACGCGCTCGTGCAGGCGTACATGGACGTCGACCTCTCGACGAACCTCGGGGCCCTGCTGCCGCTGGTCGCGCCGCTGGTCAGCGGGCACTCGCACCTCGCGATCGGCACGCGGCTGTCACGCGCGTCCCGCGTGGTGCGCGGGCCCCGGCGCGAGGTGATCTCGCGGTGCTACAACCTCGTCCTGCGCGGTGCGCTCGCGGCGAGGTTCTCGGACGCGCAGTGCGGGTTCAAGGCGATCCGGGCCGACGCGGCGCGCGAGCTGCTGCCGCTCGTCGCCGACACCGGCTGGTTCTTCGACACCGAGCTGCTGGTGCTGGCGGAGAAGGCGGGTCTGCGGATCCACGAGGTCCCGGTGGACTGGGTCGACGACCCCGACTCACGCGTCGACGTGCTCGCGACGGCCCGCGACGACCTGCGGGGCGTGGTGCGCGTCGCGCGCGACCTGGCCGCGGGACGCATCCCGCTCGCCGACGTGCGCGCGCACCTGCCGCTCGTCGGCGACTCCCCGACGACCCCCGTCGAGCCCGGAAACGTGCTGCTGCGCCAGCTCGTACGGTTCGCGGCCGTGGGCGTCGCGTGCACCGCGGCGTACGCGGTCCTGTACCTGCTGCTCGCGGGCCCGTGGGGCGCGCAGGCGGCCAACGTCACCGCGCTGCTGGTCACCGCGGTCGCGAACACGGCCGCCAACCGACGGCTCACGTTCGGGGTGCGGGGCCGCGAGCGCGCGGTGCGGCACCAGGGGCAGGGGCTGGCCGTCCTCGCGCTCGCGTGGTCGTTGACGTCGGGCTCGCTCGCACTCCTGCACGCGCTCGCGCCCGGTGCGCCACGCGCGGCGGAGCTCACGGTCCTCGTCGTCGCGAACCTCGCGGCGACCGTCCTGCGGTTCGTGCTGCTGCGCAGCTGGGTGTTCCGCTCCCCCGCAGACCCGGCCCAAGCCCCGGCCCTGGCCCTCACCACCACCCCTGCCGAAGGGACGCCCCGATGACCACGACGCACCGCACCGACGCACCGATGCACCTGCCCGCCGACGCCGCGCCCGTGGACGGCCCCCCGCCCGCCGACCGCACGCCGGCCCCCGCCGACCTCAGCGCACCCGGCCGCACCCCGCGCGCCCGCTGGGAGCCGTTCGCGCTCGTCGCGCTCCTCGTCGGGACCGGGACGCTCTACCTGTGGGACCTGTCCGCGTCCGGCTGGGGCAACTCGTTCTACGCGGCCGCCGCGCAGGCGGGGTCGCAGTCCTGGAAGGCGTTCCTGTACGGCGCGTCCGACGCCGCGGGGTCCATCACCGTGGACAAGCCGCCCGCGTCGATCTGGCCCATGGCGCTGTCGGTGCGACTGTTCGGGCTGTCGTCGTGGTCGGTGCTCGCGCCGCAGGCGCTCATGGGCGTCGCGTCGGTGGGGCTCGTGTGGGCGAGCGTGCGGCGTCGGTTCACCGCGCAGGCCGCGCTGGTCGCGGGTGCGGTGCTGGCGCTCACGCCGGTCGCTGCGCTGATGTTCCGGTTCGACAACCCGGACGCGCTGCTCGTGCTGCTGCTCGTCGGGTCCGTCTGGGCGACGATGCGCGCGATCGAGGGTCCGCGGACCACGCGCTGGATGGTCCTCGCGGGCGCGCTCGTCGGGTTCGCGTTCCTCACCAAGCAGCTGCAGGCCTTCCTCGTGCTGCCGGGCGTCGCGCTCGCCTTCCTGTGGGCGGCGCCCGTCTCGTTCGGCCGACGAGTGCGCGACGGCCTGGTCGCGGTGCTCGCGATGGTGGTCGCCGCGGGCTGGTGGGTCGCGCTCGTCGAGCTCGTGCCCGCCTCGATGCGGCCGTACGTGGGCGGTTCGCAGGACAACTCGTTCCTCGAGCTGACGTTCGGCTACAACGGCTTCGGCCGGATCACCGGCGACGAGACCGGCTCGGTCGGCGGCGGACGGTCCTCGCAGTGGGGAACCGTGGGCCTCGGGCGGCTGCTCGGCACCGACATCGGCGGTCAGATCGCATGGCTGGTCCCGGCCGCGCTCGTGCTCGGCGCGGCGGCCCTGTGGGTACGCCGGCGGTACCCGCGCACCGATGCCGGCCGCGCCGAGGTCGTGGTCTGGGGCGGCTGGCTGGTCGTCACCGGCCTCGTGTTCTCGTTCATGGGCGGGATCTTCCACCAGTACTACACGGTGGCCCTCTCCCCGGCCGTCGCGGCCCTCGTCGGGATCGGTGCGGGCGAGCTGTGGCGGCGGCGTTCGTCGATCGCGGCGCTCGTCGTGCTCGCCGCGACGACGCTGATCACGACGTGGTGGTCCTTCACGCTCCTGAGCCGGTCGGGCGACTGGTTGCCGTGGCTGCGGTGGGCCGTGGTCGTCGCGGGCGTGCTGGGGGCGACGCTGCTGCTCGTCGGTCGCATCGCCGGACAGGCCGTGCTCGTGGGCGGGGCCGCGGCATCGCTCGTCGCGGGGCTCGCCGGGCCGGCCGCGTACACGGTGCAGACCGCCTCGACCGCGCACACCGGGTCGATCGTGACCGCCGGGCCGAGCGTGTCGTCCGGGCAGGGCGGACCTGGT
>NZ_JEOE01000066.1 GCF_000708885.1 Cellulomonas sp. HZM
GGCGGGCACCGGGTGGTCAGACGACGGCGGGTGGTCAGGCGAGGGGGGTGCGGGTCGTCGTGAGGTGGCCGTCCGGGTCCAGGGACAGCTCCAGGCGCAGGCGCCAGGCCTCGTCGGTCAGCGGGAAGTCCGTGCGGACGTGGCCGCCGCGGGTCTCCTCACGGGTCAGCGCGGCCGACGAGATGACGGTGGCGACCTGGTGGATGTTCGTCGTCTCCCACTCGGCGACCTGCGGCGCGGCGAGCAGGCGGCCGTCGTCGGTGCGCGCGTGCGCGTCGGTCGGGACCCGGTCCAGCGCCGCGAGCGCCGACGACAGCCCCGGACCCGTGCGCAGGACGCCCGGCCCGTCGGTCGCGATGCGCTGGATGCGTGCACGCGACGCCGCCGTGACGAGCGCGGCGTCGCCCGGACGTGGCGTGGGCGTGAGCTGCGGCAGGTCGTCGAGGCGCGACGAGATGTGCCGCGCCGCCCGGTGCGCGAACACCAGACCCTCGAGCAGCGAGTTCGACGCGAGCCGGTTGCCGCCGTGCACGCCGGTGCACGCGACCTCGCCCACCGCGTACAGGCCTGGCACGGTGGTGCGGCCGACGATGTCCGCGACGACCCCGCCCGAGTGGTAGTGCTGCGCGGGCGCGACGGGGATGAGCTCGGTCGCCATGTCGATGCCGTGCTGCGCGAGGCGCTCGAAGATCGTCGGGAAGCGCTGCCGCAGGAACGACGCACCGAGGTGCCGGGCGTCCAGCCACACGTGGTCCGACCCCGTCGAGGCGATGCGCTGCACGATCGCGTGCGCCACGACGTCACGCGGCGCGAGCTCGGCCATCGGGTGGACGTCGGGCATGAACCGCACTCCGTCGGTGTCGAGCAGGAGCGCACCCTCGCCGCGGACCGCCTCGGACACGAGGGTCAGCTGACCCTTCACTCCCGAGCCCAGCCACAGCACCGTCGGGTGGAACTGCACGAACTCGACGTCGCCCAGCACCGCGCCGGCCCGCAGCGCCGCCGCGATGCCGTCGCCCGTCGCCTGCGCGGGGTTGGTCGACGAGCGGTAGACCTGCCCGATGCCGCCCGTCGCGAGCACCACCGCGCGCCCGAGCGCCGCACCCACGCCGTCGCGCTGGCCCTCGCCGATCACGTGCAGCGTCACTCCGCACGCGGGGCCGGGCCGGCCGTCGGGTCCAGGCGGGCCGGTCAGCACGTCGACGACGAGCGCGTGCTCGATCACCTCGATGCCCGGGTCGTCGCGCACCGCCTCGATCTGCGCGACGAGGGCGCGTGCGATCTCGGCACCGGTCGCGTCGCCACCCGCGTGCACGATCCGGTCCGCGTGGTGGCCGCCCTCGCGGGTCAGCGAGATCGCGCCGTCCGGCCCGGTGTCGAACACCGCACCGCGCGCGACGAGCTCGCGCACACGTGCCGGGCCCTCGGTGACCAGCACCTCGACCGCGCGCGGGTCGCACAGGCCGGCACCCGCGTCGAGGGTGTCCTGCAGGTGCGCCGCGGGCGAGTCCGACGGGTCGAGCGCGGCCGCGATGCCGCCCTGCGCCCACACCGTCGAGCCGGACAGCAGCGCGTCCTTCGTCACCAGCAGCACGCGAGGCACGCGCGTGCGCAGCTCGAGCGCGGCGGTCAGGCCAGCGATCCCGGAGCCGACGACGACCGCGTCGGCCTCGGCCACCCAGCCGGGCGCGGGCGCCGCGAGGTGCGTCGCGAGCCGGGGTGCCGTCGCGGGCGCCGTCGTGCCCGGCGCGGGCGCGGTCGTCGTCACCGCGTGGGGCCGGCGTCCGCGTGGCGCGCGTGCGGGTGCGGGTGCTCGACGAGGTCGCGCCCCCGCTCGAACGGCACGCCGCTGCCGACCAGCCCCGAGGTGCGGGTCCACTCCTCCGGCACCTGGCCCGGGTCCTCGCACAGGTCGACGATCTTGTTCTCGCCGTCCACGAGCACGACGTGCGGGTGGTACGTGCGGGCCTCCTCGTCGGACAGCTGGCCGTACGCGATGAGGATGACCGTGTCCCCCGGGTGCACCAGGTGCGCAGCGGCGCCGTTGATGCAGATCTGGCCCGAGCCGGCCTCGCCCGCGATCGCATACGTCGTGAGCCGCGAGCCGTTGGTGACGTCGACGATGTCGACCTGCTGGCCGGGCAGCAGGTCCGCGGCCGCGAGCAGGTCCGCGTCGACCGTGACCGAGCCGACGTAGTGCAGGTCCGCCTGCGTCACGGTCGCGCGGTGGATCTTGCCGGTCATCATGGTGCGCACCAGGGAGGTCATGCGCGCTCCGTTCCGTCGGCGCCCGGTACGGACGCGTCCTGATCGGCGCCCGGTGCGGGCGCGGTGGGTCGGGCGCCCAGCACGAGCGCCGTGTTGTCGATGAGTCGCGTGGTCCCCACGCGCGCGGCGACCAGGAGGGTCGCGTCGCCGGTCGCGCCGGGAGCTACGGGGGTGAACGACTCGGGGTCGACGAGCGCCAGGTAGTCGAGCTCGTCGACCGCGCCGAGCTCGCCGCGCGCCGCCGCGAGGACGGCGTCGACGCCTCCGGGCGCGGCGGCCGCCCCGGCCCGCAGCGCCGCCGAGAGCCCCAACGCGCGCGCACGCTCGTCGGCCGAGAGGTACGCGTTGCGGCTGGACAGGGCGAGCCCGTCGGCGTCCCGCACGAGCGGCGCGCCGACCACCTCGACCGGCACGTCCAGGTCCCGCACCATCTGCCGCACCGCCGCGAGCTGCTGCGCGTCCTTGCGGCCGAACAGTGCAGCGTCCGGCCGCGTCAGGTGAAGCAGCTTGAGCACGACGGTCAGCACGCCGTCGAGGTGCCCGGGCCGGTGCGCGCCCTCGAGCACGTCCCCGATCGGTCCGGCCGTGACGCGCACGGCCGGGTCTCCCTGCGGGTACATCACGGCCTCGTCGGGGGCGAAGACGACGTCGCCGTCCCGCAGCAGGCCGGGGCCTGTGAGCAGGTCGAGGTCACGCTGCAGGTCACGCGGGTACCGCGAGAGGTCCTCGGTGGGCGCGAACTGCAGGGGGTTGACGAAGATCGTCACGACGACGTGGTCCGCGAGCGCGCGTGCCTGCTCGACGAGCGAGAGGTGGCCGGCGTGCAGCGCCCCCATCGTCATCACGACCGCGCGACGCCCTGGGCCCTGGGCGTCGAGCGCCGCGGCCAGGTCGTCGCGCGAGCGCGCGAGGGTCGGGCTCATGCGTCGTCCTCCTGGCCGTCGGGGTCGTACGGGGCGTCGGCGTCGTCCCGCTGCTCCTCCTTCTGGTGCAACCGCCCCGCCGCGTCGTCTGTGCCCGGACCTTCGCGGCCCGGACCGTCGTGGCCCGCGGCGCCGGTCCCGGGAGCGGTGCCGGGGGCGAGCGCGTCGAGGACGCCGGTCGCCGCGGCGGACGAGACGAGTCCCGCCGCGAGGGCACGGCCGGCGGCGGAACGTGCGAGTGCACGGTACCCCTCGACGACGTCCGCGGCCCCGCTCGCACCGGCGAACGCGGTGAGCGCCTCGAGGTGCTCGCGGACGGTCCCGGAGTCGCCGCGCCGCACCGGCCCGGTGAGCGCACCGATCGCACCCGCGCCCCGGTCGGTCTGCTCGGAGGCGTCGGGCGACGACGGCTGCTCCGCGCGCAGGGCGCCGTCGAGCGCGGCCTCCAGCAGCGGGGCGAGCATGCGGCCCGGGTCGACGACCCCCGCGGCGGCGAGTGCCTGCGCGGCCTGCGCGACGAGCACCACGAGGTGGTTGGCGCCGTGCGCGAGCGCCGCGTGGTAGAGCCCGCGGGCCTCCTCGTCGACCACCACGGGCTCCCCACCCACCTCGACGACGAGCGCCTGGCCGATCGGCAGCACCGGGGCCGGACCGGTCACCGCGAACGAGCAGCCCTCGAGCCGGGACAGGTCGAGCGAGGTCCCCGTGAACGTCATCGCCGGGTGCAGCGCGAGCGGGATGACCCCCGCCGCACGCGCCGGGGCGAGCACGTCCACCCCGTACCGGCCGGAGGTGTGCACGACGATCTGGCCGCCCTGCCACGCACCGACGTCGGCCAGCCCCTGCACGAGACCGCCCAGGACGTCGTCGGGCACCGCGAGCAGCACCAGCTCCGCGCGGCGCACCACCTCGGGAACGTCGAGCACCGGGACGCCGGGCAGCATCGCCTCCGCACGGTCGCGCGACTCGCGCGAGATCGCGCTCACCGCGACCACGGGATGCCCCGCGGACCGCAGCGCGCTGCCCAGCACGGCCCCCACCCGGCCCGGCCCGACCGCCCCCCCGGGCCCGTCGGGGCCGACGGGGCGCCGCGCCGCCCCAGCCGTCCGGGCCCGCCCTGGCCGCTCCCGACGACGAGCTGTGGGGCGTGCTCCCGATCGGCG
>NZ_JEOE01000067.1 GCF_000708885.1 Cellulomonas sp. HZM
ACCCACCCCAGGACCCGAGCGTTCCTCGACAAGGTCCTGTGACCCACCCGGCCCCCCGCCGGACCACTCGCACACCCACCGAAAGGCACTCTCATGCTCCGCACGACCGACCGCCGTCGCAGCAGGCTGCTCGCCGCTGCCGCCGTCCTCCCGCTGCTCGCGGGGCTCGCGGCCTGCTCGTCCGCCTCGGCCGACGGCGACTCCGACACCGATCTGCAGGCCGCCGCCAAGAAGGCCGGCCTCGAGGTCAACACCACGGCGAACCAGGACCGCATCCACACCACGAAGGACGACGCCGCGATCGCGCTCCTGCCGGCGGCGGCCAAGGACAAGGACACGTTCACGGTCGCGGTCAGCGCCTACACCGCGCCGCTGGCGTTCCTGGCCGACGACGAGAAGACGCCCATCGGCAACGAGCCCGACATCGCGCAGCTCGTCGCGGACGCGCTCGGCAAGAAGCTGGTCCTGCAGGTCACCGCGTGGGAGGACTGGCCGCTCGCGCTGTCCTCCGGCAAGGTCGACGCGGTCATCTCGAACGTGACGGTGACCGAGGAGCGCAAGGAGACGATCGACTTCTCGTCCTACCGCAACGACCAGCTGGGCTGGCTCGTCACGACGAAGAACACGAACGTCCCGGCGAAGATCACCGAGCCGGCGGACGTCGCCGGCCTCACGGTCGCCGTCGGCTCCGGCACCAACCAGGAGAAGATCCTGCTCGCCTGGGACAAGCAGAACCAGGCCGCGGGGCTCAAGCCGGTCAAGATCGAGTACTACCAGAACGACGCCGACACCATCCTCGCGCTGCAGTCCGGCCGCATCGACGCGTCGTTCGGCCCCAACGCGACGGCCGCGTACAAGGCGGCCGTCGACCCCGACACGTTCAAGGTCATCGGGACCCTGAACGGCGGCTGGCCGGACAAGGCGCAGATCGCCGTCGGCACCAAGAAGGGCAGCGAGCTGGCCCCCGCGGTCACCGCAGCCCTCAACCACGCGTTCGACGACGGGTCCTACGCCAAGGTCCTCGAGCGCTGGGGCCTGACGGCCGAGTCGATCGAGAAGTCCGAGACCAACCCGCCCGGGCTGCCGAAGCAGTCCTGACCCCCTGAGCTGCTGCGCCGCGCCCGCACGGGGGTGCGGGGGCGCGTGCCGACGGGCGCGGCGCAGCACGTCCCCGATTCGGAACCGAGACGGGGCAGCACGACGAGAGGAGCGACATGACGACGACCGTCGACCACGTGGTAGTCGGAGGCGGCGTGATGGGCTCGGCCGCCGCCTGGCGGCTCGCGGCCCGTGGCCGCGACGTGCTGCTGCTCGAGCGGTTCGCCCCCGGGCATGCGAACGGGGCGTCGCACGGCTCGTCGCGCATCTACCGCACCACGTACGCGTCGGACGACTACCTCGACCTCGCGCAGGAGGCGCTGCGGCTGTGGCGCCGGCTCGAGGACGAGACGTCGTCCGACCTGCTGACGATCACGGGTGCCGTCAGCCACGGTGCCGGGCGCACGGACCTGTCCGCGATCGCCGCCGCGTTCGAGGCGCGGTACGTGCCGCACGAGTGGCTCGGGGCCGACGAGGCGCACGAGCGCTGGCCGGGCCTGCGGTTCGAGGGCGACGTGCTGCACGAGATCGCCACGGCGGGCCGCCTCGACGCCGATCGCAGCGTCGACGCGTTCCAGCGCGCGGCGGTGGCGCACGGAGCCGTCGTCCGGCACTCGTCGCCCGTGCACGTGGTGCGCGACCGGGGCGACCACGTGCTCGTCGACACCGACTCCGGCGTCGTGCGCGCGCGGACCGTCGTGGTCGCCGCGGGTGCCTGGACGTCCCGCGTCCTGGACCCGTCGATCACGCTGCCCCCGCTCGTCGTGACGCAGGAGCAGCCCGTCCACGCCGCGCTGCGCGACGGCTTCGCCGCGAGCTGGCCCGCGTTCACGCACCAGCCCGCCTCGCCGCACCCGTGGCCCAGCGGCACGTACGGCCTGCTCGCCCCCGAGGGCGTGAAGGTCGGCTTCCACGCCGTCGGACCCGTCACCGACCCCGACCGCCGGACCTTCCGACCCGAGCCCGAGCAGCTCGCGCGGCTGCGCGACTACGTCGAGCAGTGGCTCCCCGGTGCGGACCCCGACCGGCTCGAGCCGATCTCGTGCACCTACACCAGCACGCCCGACCACGACTTCGTGCTCGACCGGACCGGCCGCGTGGTCGTCGCCGCCGGCTTCTCCGGGCACGGCTTCAAGTTCGCGCCCGCCGTCGGGCGACTGCTCGCCGACCTCGCGACCGACGAGGCGACCCGTACCAGCCCCCGCTTCGCGCTGCACCGAGCGCGCACCGCCGCCTGACAGGAGCCACCATGACCACGCCGCCCCCGCTCTCCCGGGTCCCGCTGTCGATCCTCGACCTCGCCGTCGTCGGCGACGGCCGCAGCGGCGCGGACGCGATCCGCGCGAGCCTGGACCTCGCCGTCGCCGCCGACGACCTCGGCTACCGCCGCATCTGGTTCGCCGAGCACCACCTCGCCCCCGGGGTCGCCTCGTCCTCGCCCGCCGTGCTCGCCGCGCTCGCGGCCGCAAGGACGAGGCGCATCAAGGTGGGCTCGGGCGCCGTGCTGCTCAGCACGACGAGCCCGCTCGTCGCCGCCGAGCAGTTCGGCGCCGTCGCCGCCGCTCACCCCGGACGCGTGGACCTCGGCCTGGGTCGGGCGTTCACGCCGCCGCCCGAGGGCGCGTCCCCGCGGCGCGGCACCGCCACGCCGGCGCGCGACGTCGACGGCCTGCACGTGCCGGCGAGCCCGCCGTTCGACTTCGGCGACCCCGAGCTGCGCGAACGCTTCCTCGCGCAGGCACGCGTGCTCGCGACGGGTCGCGCGCCGGGCCCGTTCCGGACCGAGCTGGAGACCGTCCTCGCGCTGCGAGCGGGCGAGCTCGTCGACGACGGTCGCGCGTTCGTCAGCCCGCCCGTGCAGCACGCCGACCTCGACCTGTGGGTCCTCGCGAGCAGCGGTGGTGAGAGCGCCCGCGTCGCCGGTGAGCTCGGGCTCCCCCTCGCGGCGAACTTCCACGTGAGCCCGTCGACGGTGCTCGAGACGATCGCGTCCTACCGCGAGGCCTTCCGCCCCGGGGTGCTGGCCGAGCCGTACCTCGTCGTGTCCGTCGACGTCCTCGCCGCGGACACCGACGCGCAGGCGCAGCACCTCGCCGACGGGTTCGCCGCCTGGGTGTGGTCGATCCGCAAGGGGGGCGGTGCCCGGACGTACCCGCGGCCGGGGTCGACGACTCCGTGGGACCAGCTGTCGCCCGACGACCAGGCCCTGCTGCGGGACCGGGTCGACACGCGCGTCGTCGGCAGCCCGACGACCGTCGTCGAACGGCTCGAGACGCTGCAGCGCGTCACCGGCGCCGACGAGCTGCTCGTCACGACGCAGACCCACGACCCGGCGGACACGCTGCGCTCGTACGAGCTGCTGGCGGGCGCGTGGCTCGGGGCCGACGAGGCCTCGCCGGAGCTCGTCGGCGCCGCTCGATGAGCCGGCCGGACGTCGTCGTCCGGCTCGTCCACCCGCACGAGCACGACGCGGTCGCGGCGCTCTCGGTCGCCGCGTACACGACAGACGGCCCGGTGAGCGAGGAGTACCGGTCGAACATCGCCGACGTCGCGACCCGGGCCCGCGAGCACCAGGTGTGGGTCGCGGCCGACCGGACGACGGGCGAGCTGCTCGGCACGGTCGCCACGCCCCGACCGGGCGGTCGGCTGTCGCCGCTGGCACGCGACGACGAGCTCGACTTCCGCCTGCTCGCGGTCCACCCCTCGGCCCGGCGGCGCGGCGTCGGCGCGCTCCTCACGCTGCACGTCGTCGAGCTCGCGCGCGAGCGCGGTGCGCAGCGGGTCGTCATGAACTCGGGCCCGCGGATGACGACGGCGCACCGGCTGTACGAGCGGCTCGGGTTCGCCCGGCTCCCGGACCGCGAGGACCGGGTCGTCGACGGCGGGACGTTGCTCGCGTTCGGCCTCGACGTGCCGGCCCTCCCCACCACTGTGCCCGCCGGCGTCCACTCCCCCG
>NZ_JEOE01000068.1 GCF_000708885.1 Cellulomonas sp. HZM
GTCCCACCCCAGGTCCCGTCGCTCGAGCGCACCGGCCTGACCACGTGGCCCGGGGACCTGCCCGCGCTCCCCGAGCAGGTCGAGGCGACCGCCGCGGGCGTCACCGTCCGCGCGTACCCGACGCTCGTCGAGGAGGGCCGCGGACCGGCCGCCACGGTCGCGGTCCGCACGCTCGCCGACGCGTCCGCCGCGCGCGCCGCGGCGCACCACGGCCTGCGCCGCCTGCTGGTCCGCGACGTCGGCCTCGCGCCCGCGCGCGTGACGACGCGATGGACCGGCGCGCAGGCGCTCGCGCTCGCGGCCAGCCCGTACCCCAGCACGGAGGCCCTGGTCGACGACGTGCAGCTCGCCGCGGTCGACGCCCTGGTCGGCCGCCCGGCCGCCGATGTGCGCACGGCCGACGACTACGCGCAGGTGCGCGGGCTCGTGCGCGCCGGGCTCGAGGACCGCGTGCACGCGGTGGTCGGTGACCTCGTCGCCGTGCTGGGCGCGTGGCGCGAGGTGCAGGCGGACGTGCGCGGCACGACGAGCCTCGCGCTGCTGTCCACCGCGCAGGAGGTGCGTGCCCAGACGGAGGCCCTGGTGCACGAGGGCTTCGTCGCCGAGACCGGTGCGGCGCGGCTCCCCCGGCTCACGCGCTACCTGCGCGCCGCGCGCCACCGGCTGGCCAAGGCCGCCGAGAACCCGCAGCGCGACGCCGACCTGGCGTGGCAGGTGCGCGACCTCGAGGACCAGCTCGCCGACGCCCTCGCCCGGGCCCGCGCTGCGACGCCCGACCCGGCCCGGGCCCGCGCGCTCGACGACGTCCGGTGGCAGCTCGAGGAGCTGCGCGTGAGCCTGTTCGCGCAGCAGCTCGGCACGCCGGTCCCGGTGAGCGCGACGCGGATCCGCAAGGCGCTGGCCGCGATCGGCTGACGCCGACCCGCACGAGGAGGCACGCATGGACACCGACGAGATCCGTACCGAGCTGGCGGACGCCGAGAGCCTGCTGGGCTCGACGCAGCTGTGCCACCTCGCCTACACGGGCACCGACGGCACCCCGCGGGTGGTGCCCGTGGGCTTCTGGTGGACCGGTGAGCAGCTCGTCGTCTCCACCGCGGCGACCGCACCGAAGGTCGCGGCCCTGCGGGCCCGGCCCGAGGTCGCCGTGACGATCGACGCCGGCGGCACGCCCGAGCAGGCGAGAACGCTGTCGGTGCGCGGGACCGCCGACATCACGATCGTGGACGGCCTGGTCGAGGAGTATCTGCTGGCGGCGCGCCGGAGCATGGGCGAGGGGGCGGCCGCGCAGTTCGAGGCGGCGTGCCGCGAGCTGTACGACAGGATGGCGCGCATCGCGATCACACCGACGTGGGCCCGGTTCTACGACTTCGGGTCCGGGCGCGTGCCGCGGTTCCTGCGCGAGCTCATGGAGCGCTGAGACGGCTCACGACTGCGGCTCGACCGGCCCGTCCTTGCCCGCGACGAGCGTCCCGCAGCTGACCTCCTGAGCCGTCGTGACGACGGCGTCGTCCTTGCCGGCGCCCGTCGCGACGGTCTCCTTCTCGCCGTTCGTCGCGTGCCGCCCCTGTGCGTCGAGGTCCACCCACGTGCGCGTCACGTCGAACGTCTTCCCGTCGTCCTTCGACACGGCGTCGAGCCCAGCGAGCCGCAGCACGCCGTCGTCCTTGGTGCACCCGACACCGGTCCCCTGGTCACCGAACCCGCGGTCGAACGTGTAGGGGTCGCCCTGCGCGTTCTGCACGGGCGTGACCGCGCAGCCGGCGAGCGAGAACAGCAGCGCCTCGCGGCCGGTGTCGACCAGCGCGATCGGGATGCGGTCGGCCTGCACGCGCTCGACGACGGCCGAGGCCCGCTCGGGGCTCGCGCTGTCGATCGGCGCGGAGAAGGTCGCGCCCGACGACGTCGTGATGCCGAAGCGACGGTCCGCACCGGGCGTGATCCAGGCCTGGTCCTCGTGCCCGTCGTCGTCGATGTCCACGATCTCGTGCACGTCGCCGCCCGCGGGCGCCGACGTGCACGAGATCGTGGACATCGACGACGACGGGCACGAGGACCAGGCCTGGATCACGCCCGGTGCGGACCGTCGCTTCGGCATCACGACGTCGTCGGGCGCGACCTTCTCCGCGCCGATCGACAGCGCGAGCCCCGAGCGGGCCTCGGCCGTCGTCGAGCGCGTGCAGGCCGACCGCATCCCGATCGCGCTGGTCGACACCGGCCGCGAGGCGCTGCTGTTCTCGCTCGCCGGCTGCGCGGTCACGCCCGTGCAGAACGCGCAGGGCGACCCCTACACGTTCGACCGCGGGTTCGGTGACCAGGGGACCGGTGTCGGGTGCACCAAGGACGACGGCGTGCTGCGGCTCGCTGGGCTCGACGCCGTGTCGAAGGACGACGGGAAGACGTTCGACGTGACGCGCACGTGGGTGGACCTCGACGCACAGGGGCGGCACGCGACGAACGGCGAGAAGGAGACCGTCGCGACGGGCGCCGGCAAGGACGACGCCGTCGTCACGACGGCTCAGGAGGTCAGCTGCGGGACGCTCGTCGCGGGCAAGGACGGGCCGGTCGAGCCGCAGTCGTGAGCCGTCTCAGCGCTCCATGAGCTCGCGCAGGAACCGCGGCACGCGCCCGGACCCGAAGTCGTAGAACCGGGCCCACGTCGGTGTGATCGCGATGCGCGCCATCCTGTCGTACAGCTCGCGGCACGCCGCCTCGAACTGCGCGGCCGCCCCCTCGCCCATGCTCCGGCGCGCCGCCAGCAGATACTCCTCGACCAGGCCGTCCACGATCGTGATGTCGGCGGTCCCGCGCACCGACAGCGTTCTCGCCTGCTCGGGCGTGCCGCCGGCGTCGATCGTCACGGCGACCTCGGGCCGGGCCCGCAGGGCCGCGACCTTCGGTGCGGTCGCCGCGGTGGAGACGACGAGCTGCTCACCGGTCCACCAGAAGCCCACGGGCACCACCCGCGGGGTGCCGTCGGTGCCCGTGTAGGCGAGGTGGCACAGCTGCGTCGAGCCCAGCAGGCTCTCGGCGTCCGCCAGCTCGGTACGGATCTCGTCGGTGTCCATGCGTGCCTCCTCGTGCGGGTCGGCGTCAGCCGATCGCGGCCAGCGCCTTGCGGATCCGCGTCGCGCTCACCGGGACCGGCGTGCCGAGCTGCTGCGCGAACAGGCTCACGCGCAGCTCCTCGAGCTGCCACCGGACGTCGTCGAGCGCGCGGGCCCGGGCCGGGTCGGGCGTCGCAGCGCGGGCCCGGGCGAGGGCGTCGGCGAGCTGGTCCTCGAGGTCGCGCACCTGCCACGCCAGGTCGGCGTCGCGCTGCGGGTTCTCGGCGGCCTTGGCCAGCCGGTGGCGCGCGGCGCGCAGGTAGCGCGTGAGCCGGGGGAGCCGCGCCGCACCGGTCTCGGCGACGAAGCCCTCGTGCACCAGGGCCTCCGTCTGGGCACGCACCTCCTGCGCGGTGGACAGCAGCGCGAGGCTCGTCGTGCCGCGCACGTCCGCCTGCACCTCGCGCCACGCGCCCAGCACGGCGACGAGGTCACCGACCACCGCGTGCACGCGGTCCTCGAGCCCGGCGCGCACGAGCCCGCGCACCTGCGCGTAGTCGTCGGCCGTGCGCACATCGGCGGCCGGGCGGCCGACCAGGGCGTCGACCGCGGCGAGCTGCACGTCGTCGACCAGGGCCTCCGTGCTGGGGTACGGGCTGGCCGCGAGCGCGAGCGCCTGCGCGCCGGTCCATCGCGTCGTCACGCGCGCGGGCGCGAGGCCGACGTCGCGGACCAGCAGGCGGCGCAGGCCGTGGTGCGCCGCGGCGCGCGCGGCGGACGCGTCGGCGAGCGTGCGGACCGCGACCGTGGCGGCCGGTCCGCGGCCCTCCTCGACGAGCGTCGGGTACGCGCGGACGGTGACGCCCGCGGCGGTCGCCTCGACCTGCTCGGGGAGCGCGGGCAGGTCCCCGGGCCACGTGGTCAGGCCGGTGCGCTCGAGCGACGGGACCTGGGGTGGGAC
>NZ_JEOE01000069.1 GCF_000708885.1 Cellulomonas sp. HZM
TCCCTGACCCGACCCGACGCGAGTCACTCCCGGGGTAGCCCCCTTGTGAGTCGGACTCGAGTCCGACTCGACTTCGCGGGCACTCTCCGGCGATACGGCGCTGCGAGGCGAGCGTGCGGGGCCGGCACTCGGGGCGGTCGCGGGTCGCACGCTCTGGGGTGCGGTGTCCGCGAGCGCCGGTGCGGGTCGCTCGTCGTCGTCCTCGCGCTGCACGTTCTGCGCGGTCCGGTAGCCGTTCTCGGTGAGGTACCTCGCAGCCCACTTCCCGTAGAGCGGGTGGGTGGGTGCGGGGCGCAGCGGGTGGTCGTCGTCCCACTGCGGGTTGCTGGAGCGCGAGGTGTTGCAGCGCCAGCACGCGACGACCATCGTGTCGACCGTCGCGGCCTGGCCTGGTACGCGGTGGTCGAGGGTGAAGGTGGCGTGGTGGCGCGGGCCACGCCACTGGGTCAGGACGCCGCAGTAGCGGCAGTTGTCGCCGTCGCGGCGCACGACGGGGACCTTGAGCGCGGGGTCCTTCACGTCGTCGCGCTGCTGCGCCTCCCACTCCTTCTCTGCCTTGAGGCGGATGTGCCAGAGGTTCTCGTCCTCGAGCAGCTTGTACACGCGCAGCCCGTCGACGACGTGCTCGGTGAGCAGGCCGACGCGCTTGGCCACCTCGATCAGCACCGCGGTGCGCGAGCCGCCGAACATGCGCGCGACACCGACCTCGACGTAGTAGTCGGTGTCGTGCTGCGCCGACTGCGTCGACAGCGCCCACAGCCAGCCGCGGGCCTCGTTGAGGAGCCGCTCGTCGGCCTCCGGCAACGCCTCGATCTTCATCAGCTTCGGGTGCGTCGCGGCGCCGTCGCTGCTCTTCTGCCATGACACAGGCGGTGGTGCTCCTCGGGGTGTCGTCGGGTGCGGGCTCGGGCTGCCCGTCAGGGCGGACGCGATCGGGCGTGTTCGCCGTGCCCGTACTTGCGGTGAGCGACCTCGGCGACCCGGGCGCGTGCGGCCGCTGTGTCCGCGTGGCGCTTCGCGGCCTCGATCCGGGTGTCGAGCTCGATGACGACCGCGGGAGGTCGGGCGGCGCGAAGGTCGTCGAGCGTCGTGCCCGGGGGTGGGGTCGGGTAGGAGCCGGTGCGGCGCGCCCAGGGCGAGCACGGGTCGCAGCGCCACCCCTCGAGGTACAGGCGCCCGGGCCGGTCCGGGTGGTAGACGCACGACCGCGGCCGCGGACCTGCCGCGGGCGGCTCACCCTCGCCCATCATCTGCACCGCCACGTGCCAGGTCTCGACCGACGGCGCATGCGCGAGGCCGGCCTCCTTCCAGACCCGGCGCCGGTTCCCCGTCCCCACCGCGAGCCCCGCGGCCGGGACGGACAGGCGCCGCGCCGCGGCCGCGAGCGCGCCAGCCTTCTTCTCCCGGTTCTCCTCGGCCTTGCGGGTGTGCGCGTAGTCGACGGTCACGCCGCACCCCCGACCCGGGCCACAACTACCCCGGTCGCTGGGCCGGTGGCGCGGCCAGCGCGATCGATCGCCGCTGCCGCGCGCCCACCGAGAGCGGCCATAGCGAGCGGCATCGACGACCGCTTGCCCGCGTGGGTCGGATGCGTGAAGGCGAAGTCACGCATGAGCCACAGCCGATCCGCGACGCCCGCGAGCTCGTTGAACCACGCCGCGTTCGCGACCGGGCCAAGCCACAGCCCGCACCCGTGCGCGATGAACTTGCGCGCCCACGGGGTGGCGTTGCTGAACGGAGGATTCAGCCAGACGAACGCCCCCCCCGGCCACGCGGTGGCGAGCCCGTCATCGAGGACGGTCAACTTGCGGGCAGCAGGCACGCAGTCCCCGCCGTTCTCCGGGCTCGCTGGGTCCAAGTCGAACGACTCACCCAGCGCGCGGAACACCCACGCCGGGGTGTACCGCTCGTCAGTGCTCGGAGGCGTGGGCGCGACGCCCGTCAGCAGCAGGTCGCTCATGACACGCCGCCGATCTGCAGGCGGGGCGGGTGGCCGCCGGCCTTCCACGCGTCCTCGACCTGGCGCTGCACCTGCTCGCTGACGGTCGACCCGTCCGGGAGCACGGTGTAGGCGAGGAACTCGTCCTCGAAGGTCGCGATGCCGGTCTCGACGGCCTCGAGCTTCGCCTTGATCGCGAGGGCGAGGCAGCGCCAGCGGCGGCGCAGTTCGGACTCGTGGGCCTTTCGTGCGCCGGCGGCGTCACGGGAGCGGCCGCTCTCGGTCGTCCAGAACACACGCGACTCGGGGTCGGGCAGGTCGACGAGGAAGCGGACCATGCGGCCGTGCGCCTTGAACGCGATCGCCGCGCGCTGCACACCGTCGGTGTCCTGGTCCCACCCGTAGGTGTACCCGGTCGCGCCGTAGCGGCGCAGCAGCTCGGCGATCTCCGCCTGCGAGCGCTCCGGCGAGACCGTCGTGCCCTCCGCGTACCGGCCGGTCACCGGTCACCCTCGTTCATCACCTTGAGCTGCGTGGCGGGGACAGCCGGGAGCGGGGTCGACCAGCCGCAGTCGTTGCACCACGGCGGCTTGCCGTCGCGGTGCTGCACCGGCCGGTGCCCGTCGTGGTCCCAGGGTCGCAGTTCGGCAGGGTCGACGGTCGTCGGGGTGTTCTCGGGCTCGAGCGCGGCCAGCAGGTTGCGCAGCCGCGCGACGTGCTCCGCGGTGCGCGGGATCCATGCCGCCTCGAGTGCCTCGATCGCGACCCGCAGCGTGTCGACCAGGTCGTCGTCCACCTCGACCTGGTCGGTGGTCACGCTTGGTGCGGGCTGGGACGAGCGGGCGGCGAGGAAACGGTCAGCGAGATGTGCCGCCAGCGCTTCCCACGTCCGCTCGTCGTACACCTCGATCTGCGAGTGGCCCTCGTCGGTGATGTCGATGCCGTGCGATGCACCGGGGGCGTCTGCCAGCCAGTCGGACACCTGCTCGATCAGCGCCTCCCGGTCCTCGTCAGGCAGTGCGGGCCGGGACGAGCGGGCGGCGAACCACGAGAGCGCGTCACCTGCACGAGAACGCGCGATCTCGATGTCGCCTGCGCACTCCTCCGGGAAGTCGAACGCATCGGGGTCGAGTACTCGGGCCAGCGCCTCCCGGCCCTCGTCGGACGGGGAGGGCGCGGGGGCGTCCCGGATCGCCCGCAGCAGCGGTGCCGAGTACGGGTTCACGGGCCGCGACCACACGTCACCGGGGCAGTGCTCCTCGTGCGACCGGAACCGGTTCATCGCACCCGCACCCTCGGCCCACGCCCCGTGCGCCAGCGCGAGCCCGGCCCGCGTCTCGATGAGCGTGTCAACGTCGGGCGTGGGGTCCGGGGA
>NZ_JEOE01000070.1 GCF_000708885.1 Cellulomonas sp. HZM
CGATCACCCGGCCCCACCGACGTCCCCGCCACCTGCTCCGCCCGCAGCACCCGACCATGCGCCACCCGCACCCGCGCCGTCGCCCCGTCCAACCCCTCCAGCACAGCCGAGCGCACCGCAGGCGACCACCCCGCCGCCCGCTCGGACAACGCCAGCACCACCGCCACCGCAGCACCCAACGCCTCCACAGCACCAACGATCTCGTCCGGACCGCCACGGGCAGCACCAGCACCGGCCGCAGCCGGTCGCGCCTCGCCTCGCGGGTCATCGAACATGCGTATCAATCTACCCGAAACGGACACCGAGGGTCAACCCAAAAAGAGCACCTGATCTGCGAAAACACTCTGTGGACGGCATCGCCGAATCAGGTGCCTGTGGACGGTTCGACCAGGCGGCAAGACACAAGAAACGGGCCCTACCCCTTCGCCTCCGCATACGACTCCACGCTCGCCACCGTCAGCGGGAAGTCCACCGGGAACTCCCCGAACAGCAGCCGCCCCGCCACCGCAGCGGCCGCGCGGACGGCCTCCGCCACCGCATCGGCCATAGCCGCCGGCGTGTGCACCACGAGCTCGTCGTGCAGGAAGTACACGAGGTGCGGCCGCCCCGCGAAAGGGGCGGCGGCCGAGCCGGGTGCAGCAGAAGCACCCATCGCCCACAGCCGCCGCCGCAGGTCCGCGATCCAGCACAGCGCCCATTCCGCCGCGGTCCCCTGCACGACGAAGTTCCGCGTGAACCGCCCCCACGCCCGCGTCTGCGCCCGGGCACGCGACTCCGCCGCGGAACCCGCGTCGACGTCCAACGCCGACGACTGCAGCTCCGACCACGCGGCACCGGGCCGCGGCGACGACCGCCCCAGCAGCGTGCTCACCACCTCGCCCCGCTCGCCCGCGCGCGCGGCCGCCTCGACGAGGCCGAGCGCCGAAGGGAACGCACGCGCCAGCCGAGGCAGCACCGCCGCACTCGCTCCCGTGGTCCCGCCGTACAGCGCGCCCAGCATCCCGACCTTCGCGAGCTCGCGCGTCTCGACGACCCCGGCGTCGACGATGCCCGCGTACAGGTCGCGCCCGCGCCCGGCCTCGGCCATCCGCTCGTCGCGCGCGAGGCCCGCCAGCACACGGGGCTCGAGCTGCGCGGCGTCGGCGACGACGAGCCGCCACCCCTCGTCGGCCCGCACCGCGGACCGGACCTGCTTGGGGATCTGCAGCGCGCCGCCGCCCGACGACCCCCACCGCCCGGTCACGACCCCGCCGACGACGTACTCGGGCCGGAACCGCCCGTCGGGCACCCACCGGTCGAGCCACGCCCACCCGTTGGCGCTGTGCAGGCGAGACAGCTTCTTGTACGCGAGCAGCGGCTCGACCGCGGGATGGTCGAGGCCCTGCAGCTCCCACCTGCTGGTCGAGCGGACCGCGAGACCGTTGCGTCGCAGCTCGCGCAGGACGTCCGGCAGGGAGTCGGGGTTGAGGCGCGGCGCGTCGAGCGCCGAGCGGACCTGTGCGGCGAGCTCGGCCATGCGTGCGGGGCGCGCGTCGCCGGCCGGTCGGGGTCCGAGCTGGGCGGTGAGCACCTCGTCGTGCACCGCCCGGTCCCAGGGCATGCCGGCGTGCCGCATCTCGGCGGCCGCGAGCGCGCCCGCGGACTCTGCGACGAGCAGCAGGCGCAGCCGCGCGGGCTGGGCGGATCCGACGACCGCGTCGTCCTGCGCCGCGAGCTCGGACTCGCACTCGTCCAGCGAGGGTTGCGGCGCCGACGGCGCGACCTCGAAGAGGGAGTCCGCGACGGGCTCGTCGGGCGCGACCGGTGGCCCGTCGAAAAGCGCCGACGCAGCGGCCGACGACAGCGCGGATCCCCCGGCGACCGCAGCCGACCCCCGCAGCACGCGGTGCGCGAGCCGCAGGTCGAGGCACCGCTCGACGCGCACACCGTCGGCGAGCAGCCGCGGGTACCACCGCCACGTGTCGTCCCACACCCAGCGCACGGGCGTCTCCCCGTCGAACGCCCGTGACCCGACCGCTCCCACGACGACCTCGGCCCCCGCACCCCCGGAGGCGTCACGGCGCGCACCGGAGCCGGCGGGCGGACCGCCCCCTCCGGGCGCCACGAGCATCAGCACCCCCACACCCTCCCCC
>NZ_JEOE01000071.1 GCF_000708885.1 Cellulomonas sp. HZM
GGTGTGGGGTGGGGTCAGGCGTCGAGGGCGGCCGAGACGACGTCCTTGGCCTCGGACTGGACCTGGGCCAGGTGCTCGGCGGAGACGAACGACTCGGCGTAGATCTTGTAGACGTCCTCGGTGCCCGACGGGCGCGCGGCGAACCACGCGTTCTTCGTCGTGACCTTGAGGCCGCCGATCGCCGCGCCGTTGCCCGGTGCCGCGGTGAGACGGGCCGTGATCTCGTCGCCCGCGAGCGTGGTCGCCGCGACCTGCTCCGGCGAGAGCTTGGCGAGCGTCGCCTTCTGCTCGCGCGTCGCCTCGGCGTCCACCCGCGCGTACCAGGACTCGCCGAACTCCTCGACGAGCTCGCGGTGCCGCTGCGACGGGGACTTGCCGGTCGTCGCGAGGATCTCCGAGGCGAGCAGCGCCGCGATGGGACCGTCCTTGTCGGTGGTCCACACGGTCCCGTCGGTGCGCAGGAACGACGCCCCGGCGGACTCCTCGCCGCCGAACCCGACCGACCCGTCGATGAGCCCCGGCACGAACCACTTGAACCCGACGGGCACCTCGATGACCTGCCGCCCCAGCCGCGCACCGACCCGGTCGATCAGCGACGACGACACGAGCGTCTTGCCGATCGCCGCACCTGCCGGCCAGCCCGGGCGCGCGCCGCCGTACAGGTAGTCGATCATCACCGCGAGGTAGTGGTTGGGGTTCATCAGCCCGCCGTCGGGGGTGACGACCCCGTGCCGGTCGGAGTCGGCGTCGTTGCCCGTGGCGATGTCGTACGGCGCGGGACCGTCGCCCGCGGTCATGCGGTTGACCAGCGACGCCATGGCGTACGGCGACGAGCAGTCCATGCGGATCTTGCCGTCCCAGTCGAGCGTCATGAACGGCCAGCGCGGGTCGACCTCAGGGTTCACCACCGTGAGGTCCAGGCCGTAGCGCTCGCCGATCGCACCCCAGTACTCGACCGCCGCGCCGCCGAGCGGGTCCGCGCCGATCCGCACGCCCGCGGAGCGGATCGCGTCGAAGTCGATCATGTTCGCGAGGTCGTCGACGTACGAGGTCAGGTAGTCGTGCCGGCGCACCAGCTCCGAGGAGATCGCGCGCTCGTACGGGACGCGGGGGATCGCGCGCCAGCCGGTCGCGAGGATCTCGTTGGCCCGCGCGGCGATCGTCGTCGTCTCCTCCGAGCCCGCGGGGCCGCCGTGCGGAGGGTTGTACTTGAACCCGCCGTCGGTGGGCGGGTTGTGGGACGGGGTCACGACGATGCCGTCCGCGAGCCCCGGCCCGTGCGTGCGCACGCCCTCGCTGGTCGCGGCGCCGTTGTGGCGCAGGATCGCGAGGCTGACCGCCGGCGTCGGGGTCCACGAGTCGCGCGCGTCGACGTGCACCTCGACGCCCGCCGCGACGAGCACCTCGATCGCGGTGCGCTGCGCGGGGTCGGACAGCCCGTGCGTGTCCCGCCCGATGAACAGCGGCCCGTCCGTGCCCTGGCTGCGGCGGTACTCGGCGATGGCCGCGGTGATCGCGACGATGTGCGCCTCGTTGAACGCCCGGTTGAACGCGCTGCCGCGGTGGCCGCTGGTGCCGAACACGACCTTCTGGCCGGGGTCGGTGACGTCGGGCTCGAGGTCGTAGTAGGCCCCGATCAGGGCGTCGATGTCGACGAGGTCCTCGGGCTGGGCTGGGGTTCCGGCGCGCGGGTGGGCAGGATCGTCGTATGCACCCCCGCGCCGGAACCCCAGCCCAGCCCGAGGACCTCGTCGACCTCGGCGCCCTGATCGGGGCCTACCACGA
>NZ_JEOE01000072.1 GCF_000708885.1 Cellulomonas sp. HZM
GGGTGGAGGTGGGGGAAGGACCGCCGCGATGTCGGAGTGCGTGGCTAGTCTTGCCGAGCCTGGGGTGACAGGCGCGCAGTGGCCGACGAAGGGGGCGTGGGTGCGGGACACCGGTGGCGACGTGCGAGGCGCGACGGCCGCAGCTCCCGGCGTGCCCGACGACGCCCGCCGGGCGGTCGGTGCGGGTCGTCGGTCCGACGAGGGGCGCGGACCCGACGCGAGCGCCGCACGGCGCGCCGCGGGACTCGTGACCGGCCTCGTCGCGGTCGTCGTGATCGGTGCCGCGCTCGCCGGACCGTTGCACCTCGCGTCGCGGCCGGTCCACGTGAGCCTCCCGACGCAGCCGCCCGAGACGGCCGCCCCGCCGAGCCCCGTCCCGAAGCCCACGCAGCTCCCGCACGACCAGGAGCCCGGACACTTCCCCGTGTGGCTGTGGGCGCTGCTGCTCCTCGTGGTCATCGCGGTCCTCGGGCGGTACGTGGTGCCCGCGGTGCTGCGCTGGTTCGCCGACCGCGCGATCCGACTCTCGCCGCCCGACGACGTCGTCCCGGGCGCGGTGGTCGGCAGCGAGCACACCGGTCCCGTGGTGCAGGAGGTGCGCGACAGCCTCGCCGCGGCGATCGCGCTGCTCGACGACGAGCGGACGCCGCCCGCCGACGCGGTGGTCGCCGCGTGGGTCGAGCTCGAGGCCGGTGCCGAGCGCAGCGGCGTGGTGCGCGAGCGCTCGCAGACCGCCACAGAGCTCACCGTGCACGTGCTCGACCAGACGCGCGCCGACCCGCGCGCGACCCGCACGCTCCTGGGGCTCTACCTCGCGGCGCGCTACAGCGAGCACGGGGTGACGCGCGCCGACGTCGCCGCGGCGCGTGCGGCGCTGACCACGCTCGCCGATGGCCTGCGCCGCGTGCGGGACGCGTCCGACGCGTCCGATGAGAGCGGCGAGAGCGGCGACGGCGCTCCCGACGACAGCGGTGACGACGCAGCCGGGAAGGGCGACGCACCCGGGAAGGGCGACGCACCCGGGAAGGGCGACGCACCCGGGAAGGGCGACGCACCCGGGACGGCGGTGGGCTCGTGACGCGCCGCCAGCTCCTCGCGGCGCTGGCCGCGGGGCTCGTCGTCGGCGTCGTCGTGTTCTCCGGCGGGATGAGGCTCGGGTCCGCAGCCCTGCTCGCGCTCACGGCGGCGGGCGTCGCGGTCGTGGTCACGCGCATCGACTCCGAGGACGAGCCGCTGCTGACCCACCAGCGCCGCACGCGCGTCGACGGCGTGCGCGGCGACGTGCAGGACCTCGCGTGGGGTGCCGTCGGCCGCGACGGCCGGCTGGGCGAGCGCGCGCTGCGCCGCCTGCGCGAGACCGCGACCGTGCGCCTCGCCCGGCACGGCGTCGACCTCGCGGACCCCGCCGACGCCGAGCGTGCACGCGCGCTCGTCGGCCCGTCCGCGTACGCCACCTGCACCTCGCGCGGCCACCCGCGCCCGTCCTTCAACGACGCCCGCCGGGCCGTCGAGGCGCTCGAACGCCTCGGACCGACCCCCTCGACCCCCTCGAC
>NZ_JEOE01000073.1 GCF_000708885.1 Cellulomonas sp. HZM
GCACGGGGGCGTCGGGGCGGTACAGGACGGTGATGAGCGAGCCCGGCGACCAGAAATCGGCCCAGGGGGCGCTGCGGGCGCTGCCTGGCACGATGCCCGCGTCCTCGGCGGTGCGCTCTGCGACGATGCCCCGAGAGTGGTTCCGCACGACGCTCCCCACAGGCAGCGCGTGCAGCGCCTCAGCGGTGGTGATCTGCTCAGCCACGGGGCACCTCCGTCTCTGCCAGGAGGTCGCGGAGGCGGGCGGCGACGACGTCGGGCGCAAGACGCGCCACTCGGTCGCGGGTGCGGTCGTCGTACTCGTCCGCCAGCGCCTCCACCCCGGCCCTCAGCGGGTCCGGCTGCAGCACCCACGTCCCCGTGCGGGGGTCGTACAGGTGCTCGGAGTGCTCGGGGCAGGCGGGCTCGTACTCGACCACCGTCTCGGTGTAACCACCGCCCGCGTCCTGGTCGTGCCAGATACAGCAACACCCTGCGGTCGGGTCTGGCAGGATGCGGGCAGGGTCCGGCCGTACCGGGGTGGCGAGAGCATCTCGCAGGCGACCGGCGGCGACCTGCGGGGTGTGGCCGTCGTACTCGGGTGGCAGGTCCACGGCGGGCACCGTGAACAGGTCCCAGAACTCGGCCGCGTAGTGGTTCGACACCTGCCCCGTGGGGAGGGTGGCGACGACGATGAACCACCCGCCGCCGAAGCACGGCTCTCCGTCCGAGTGCTGCCAGGACTTCACGACCGGCACCCCAGCAGCGAGCCACCCGTGCGCGGCGTGGGCGTTGTAGAGCATCCGGTACTCGTACAACTCGTCCATCGTGTGGTGCTCGTCGCCGTCCGGCTGCACCGGGATGGGGGGCAGAAACGGGATGCACGAGTGGTCATCGGCCCCGTGGTTCGGGTGTCCGCACACCGGGGCGAGAGCGGCCAGGGCGTCCGTCTGGTGCGCCACGAACTCGCGCGTCCACTCGTCCCACTGCTCCGGCACGTCGCAGTCGCCGTACTCGTCGGGCTCCCACCCGCACGAGCACAGGCCCTTGTCGTCGGCGGCCCACTGGTGCTCGGTCAGTGCCCGCGCCACCGCCTCCCGCTGCTGGTCGGTCACGGGTGGGTCTCCTTCGTGGTGGGTTCGACGCACAGCGGGCATGTGTCGTCGTGCCAGGTGAGGCGGGCGTCGAAGGGGTCGGGGCACGTACAGGGGGTGCCGGTCGGGGTCGCGTCGGCGTCGAGCTGCGCGAGGATCCGGTCGAGGTCGGCGATCTGTGCCTCGATGTACGCGAGGTCGGCGTCGCGCTCGTCGACCCGCGAGCGGAGGCGGCCCATCTCGAGGCGGATGCGGTGGGTGTCCTCGACGAGCCACGCCCGACGGGAGCGGATCGCGAAGCGGGCGGCGTCGAAGGCCGCGGCGGCGGCGCGGATCGTGCGCTCGATGAGCAGGGTGTCGTCAGTGACGACGGGCCCGGCGGCTGGCGCGATGGGCAGCTCGACGGGTGCGGGTTGGTCGGGCTCGACGGGGTCTGGGGT
>NZ_JEOE01000074.1 GCF_000708885.1 Cellulomonas sp. HZM
CCCGCTGACCCCCCCGGGGATCCACCCCGCCCAGGGATGCGAACAAGCGGTTGGTTGCGGTCCGCGGCCGTTTCGCGCAACCAAGTGCTTGCTCGAGAGCGGCTCGCGGTCGCGGTCGGTCGGCTGTGTCGAGGCGTCCACAGGCGGGGGCAGGAGTGTCGGCGTCCACAGGCCGGTCTCGCCCGACCGTTCGCGGAACGACGGGGCGGTCGGATGAGGGCGTGGCTTCGCGACTGCACGACATCCCCAAGGCGCTCGCGGAGCTCGCTCGCGCGCAGGCGGGACTGCTCTCGGCTGCTCAGTGCGACGCCGCCGGCGTGGATCGCGCCGCTCGTTCGCGCCGCGTGGGTGCCGAGGCGTGGACCCGGCCCGCGCGCGGTGTCGTCGAGCTGCGGCCACCCGGTTCCGAGCTGGGGCCGGACGAGTCGCGTCGACGTGCCGCGTGGCTGGGGCTCGTCGCCCACCCCGGCTCGGTCGCGGTCGGGCCTGCGGCACTGGCCCTGCTCGGCGTCACGGGACTGCCGCTGCGGATCCGGCCCGAGGTCGCGTTCGACGACGGACGCATGGTGCACTCGCGCGCCGGGATCGTCGTCCGTCAGTACGACGAGCTCGGCCCGACGACGGCACTGTCGTGGCGGCGGCTGGTGATCGGCCGGACCACAGGGCTGCGCATGTCGCTCGTGCACGCTGTCCCGCTGCTCCCGCGTCCGTATGCGGTCGCGGTGCTCGACGGCCTCCTGGCGCGGCGCAGGATCGACGCCGACGACCTCGACGAGCTTCGCCGGGCGACGCGCGGCCGTCGAGGGGCGGCACGGTCCGCCGACGTCTGGGACCTCGCAGACCCGTGCGCCGAGTCCCCGGCCGAATCCGTCGCGCGGGTCGCGTGCCATGACGCGGGCATCCCGCCCGACGAGCTGCAGGTGGTGATCCGGGACGACCACGGCCGATTCGTGGCACGCGGCGATCTCGGCTGGCGCCTCCCCGGCGGGCGGTGGCTGATCGCGGAGATCGACGGTCGGCAGTTCCATGACACCCCGGTTGCCGTACTCGCCGACCGGGAGAGGCAGAACCGGCTCGTCGCGAGCCGTCGCGTCGAGCTCTTCCGGTTCGCCCCGTCGGACGCGACAACGGGCCGCCTGACGACCCAGCTCCGCGCCGCGCTCGACCTGCACGGCTGGCGGCGAACCTCGAGCAAGCACTTGGTTGCGCGAAACGGCCGCTGACCGCAACCAAGTGCTTGCTCGGCTGGTGGTGGTGGTGGGACCGGCGGCGGGTCGGGGAT
>NZ_JEOE01000075.1 GCF_000708885.1 Cellulomonas sp. HZM
CCGTCGGCGGGGCCGGCGGCACCGTCGGCGGGTCCGTGGGCTCCGTCGGCGGGGCCGTGGGGTCGGGCGGCGGGGCGGCGATCCCGGCACGATCGGGCGATGGATCGACGGGGCAGGCCGGCACCCGCGGAGCCGGCTGCCGTCCTCGCGCTGCCCGCGCTGCGGGAGGTGCCGCCGCACGTCCGCGATGCGCTCGTGCGTCAGGACGGTGTCGCGACGGCGCGCCAGCTCCGCGCGGCGGGCTTCTCGCCGGCCGTCGTCGGGCATCGGGTGCGCACCGGCGCCTGGCGGAGGCCGTTCCGCGGTGTGGTCGTGCTGCAGTCCGGCGCGACGACGTGGCGGCAGCTCGCTCGCGCGGCGCTGCTGTACTGCGGTGACGAAGCCGCGCTCTCGCACACCAGCGCGGCGTACGTGCACGGCTTCGCGCGCGAGCCGGGCGGGACGTTCGTCGTGAGCGTGCCGGCGCGACGTGCGGTCCGGCCCCAGCCGGGCCTCGTCGTCCACCGCCGTCGCGCCATGCCGTTCTCCCGCGGCTCGCTGCGCGCCGTCGACCCGCACGACACCGTGCTCGACCTCCTCACCGCGGTACGGTCCGACGACGACGTGGTCGCGCTGCTGTGCGACGCGGTGCGCGCGGGGGTCTCCGCCGACCGGGTCCTGCTCCACGCCGAGAGACGTGCACGCGTGCCGCGGCGCGCGCTGCTCCTCGCGATGCTCGACGAGGTCGCCGACGGCGTGGAGTCACCGCTCGAGCTGCGCTACGTCGACCGCGTGGAGCGCGCGCACCGGCTCCCCCGCGCCGTCGCGCAGCATCGCGAGCGGCTCGGCGGCCGGTGGATCCGCTCTGACCGCCGCTACGCCGGCCTCGGGGTGCGGGTCGAGCTGGACGGACAGCTCGCCCACCCGTTCGGCAGCACCGACCGCGACGTGTGGCGCGACAACGCGGTGCTCATCGCGCACGGCGAGACGACACTGCGCTACCGCTGGCGGCACGCCGCTTCCGACGCGTGCGCGACCGCGGCCCAGGTCGCGACGGCGCTACGCGCAGGCGGATGGAGCGGCACGCCGCGCCCCTGCTCCCCCGCGTGCGCCGCGCCCCCCGCCCCCCCGCGCCTCATCACCCCGCCGCCCCCCCCCGCGCCCGCCCCCGCCCTCCCCCCCGCGCCTGCCGCGATCGGACACGCCCCCGCGCCGGGCGCCGCGCCG
>NZ_JEOE01000076.1 GCF_000708885.1 Cellulomonas sp. HZM
GGGTCGGGGCGGACCGACGTGGGGTCGCTCGCGGGGTGTGGCGCGCGGGTGCCGCTCGCGGGGCTCTCGGCGCGTCATCACGGGGTGCGGCGGGCTCGCGGTTACCGTCGCAGGGTGACCGTTCCCGCGCGCGTGCCCGGCACGGGAGCCCCGCAGGTTCCCGTCGACACCACCTCCGGCGACCCGTCGGGCGCCCCGACGCGCGTCGGCGCGCGCGACCGCGCTGCCGGCAGCACGACGACGACCGCCACGAGCGGCCCCGCGACCACCGGCGTCGTGCTCGTGGAGCCGCCGTCGCCGGTCGAGCTCGTCGAGGGCGCCGTCGCGACGTGGCGCGCCGCGCTGGTCGAGGCGGCGGGCGGGTCGACGCTCGTCGACGTCGAGCTGCTGGGCGAGGCCGCGCTCGACCTGTCCGCCGCGCACCCCTCGGGCATGGCGCAGCTGTTCGCAGGCCGCGAGACGCGTCTGTCCAACCTCGTGCGCGAGGGCGCCGCGCTGTCGACCGCACGCCGCCGCGCGCGGGCGGTCGGTGCGCGCTCGGCCGCGTACGAGCAGCAGTACGGGATCGCGCCGACGTCGCTCGCGATCGGCGTCGCGACGTGGACCGAGCGCAGCGTCGCGGACGTCGCGCAGGACGACGTCGCGGCCCTCGCGTCCGTGACGCGGCAGCGACCGCGCCCCGAGTCGTCGAGCGCTCCCGACGACGACGCGACCACCGGTCCCCGCACCGTCCGTGCCCCCGTCCTCCTGCGACCGGTCACCCTGCGTGCGCGCGGCACCGGCGAGGCGGACTACGAGCTCGCGCTCGAGCCCACGCTCGAGGTCAACCCCGTCCTCGCCCGTGCGCTGCGCTCACGCGGTGCGCTGCTCGACCCCGCGGCGGTCGCGCGCGGTGCGTTCACGCCGTCGGGCTTCGACCCGCGCGCGGCGCTGCAGCGGCTCGCGTCGCTCGGGGACGCGGTGCTCGAGGACTTCTCGCCCGCGGGGCGGGGCGTCGTCGGCACGTTCGT
>NZ_JEOE01000077.1 GCF_000708885.1 Cellulomonas sp. HZM
CACGCGCTGCGCCCGCTACGTGAAGCGTTTGGTGTCCCACAGCGCACCAACGCTTCACACAAGGCTCTCGACACGTGGGCGAGCCGCGGCGACACTCGAGGCAACCGACGACCCCCGCGGTTCGGCGACCACCCTGGAGGTCCGGCATGCACGCCGACTCGCACGACGACGCGCACGACGACTCGCTGCGCGACGACGACGCCCAGGGGGCGCTCGCGGCCGTGACCCGCTTCCGCGCACTGCCCGAGCCCGTACGCCTCGAGGACACCGTCGCGACCGTCGAGACGCAGGACGCCCCCGACCCGTACGCCGGCCGCGACACGAACACCGAGTACATGCTCCGCTACATGGTCTGACCGCTCCGAGCCCCCCCCCCCCCCCCCCCCCCGCCCCTTATTCACCCCCC